>JBMOQP010000010.1:0-139420 GCA_049322715.1 Pseudomonadota bacterium | reverse complement strand
TTCGTGGTGTCGTGGTCGCGTTCTTGTGCAGCCTCAGATGCATCGCTTCAGCTCCCGCATGACCTCTCGGGCCAGAAGTAAACCACGCCGATGACCAATTAGCGAATCATCCGAGACACAACAGCTAATTAGCAATTCTTCAAAGCGTGGTGCTAACCATGGATCGTCAACGTGATGCCTTGCACTTCCCTCGCCCGGCTCTGGCCACTCAGATCCTGGATGGTTTTGAGCGTGGCCTGAACTATGCATCCACGATCTTTGCTCCTCGACGCAAGGGCAAGACGCAATTTCTCCAGTTCGACCTGATTCCCGAGGCGCGGGAGCGTGGCTATCTGGTCGCCTACTGCGACCTGTGGTCGGACAAGGATCATCCCGAGGGTGTCATCGCCTCGGCGCTGGCCGAGTCGATTGGTGATGCAGGACTGCTCCGCCGTGTGCGCGCCAGGATGTTCATGCCTCGCCGGCGCCTGAAAAAGATCGAGCTGCGGGCCGGTGCGGATGGGGCCGGGGCAGGTGTCGAGTTCGAGCATGGCCCAGACATCATGCTTGAAGAGCTTTTCGACCAGTTCAAGCGTCTGGCCGATGGGAAGGGGCTGCTGGTGATCGACGAAATCCAGCACCTGGCTTCCCGTCGATCCTTCGAGAACTTCACTGCCAAGCTGCGATCTCTGCTTGATCGCAGCCGCGGGGAGGTCTGGAGCGTGTTCACCGGCTCGTCCCAAGGCGGCTTGACGGCCCTGTTCGGACGCACGAAGGCGCCCTTCTTCCAGTTTTCCTCGCGCGTTGAATTTCCCAATCTTGGAGCCGAGCTGGTCCAGCACTTCGCGGAGCGGTTTCACGAGATCACCGGTGGCGAATGGCCGGTGCGTGAGGTTCTCGACCTGTACCGTCGGCGTGGACAAAGCCCGCTGTACCTGCGCTCCCTTCTTGAGCGCTGCATCCTGGCTCAAGAGTCCCCCGAAGAGGCTGATCGGTTCGTCTGGAGCGGCATTGTCGATCAGGCTGGCTATCCAGCGCTTCTTGAGGAGCTTTCACCGCTGGAGCGCCTGGTTCTCCGTCAAATCCTGCTGGAGAAGCCTCTTTATTCGGAGGAAAGCCTTGAGGAGATGAGTGAGCGGTTGGGCAGTCCGGTGGATGTCCCGCGTGTCCAGACCGCTCTTCGCAGACTTGAGGGCGCTCGCCTGAGCCTGGTCGGCAGGGTGGGGCACGCCGAGCCGCGCATCGAGGACGACATGTTCAGGGCGTGGCTCATGGAGATGGAAAAGGGCGAATCAGGTGACCATCAGAGCTGATCTGTTCGTATGAGCCGGGCGCTTGGTCTTGCGGCCACCGAAGGGACGGACGTAGTGACGCCCCTCGAAGAGCACGCTGTCCTTAAGGACGTTACGGATGGTGCGGGGGTTGTGCTTGATGCGCTTCGAGAGCTCGTCGGTGGTCAAATAGGTGAAGGACATGACTAGGTCTCCTTTGTTACCCTGCATGTAGGTTCGTCAGTCAGGAGGCTGTTTTGCCATCCTGAATGACAGATTAGCGGGTAAAAAGGCATCTAGCAAGCAAAAATGTCGCCCTGCATGAAATTTGTGCTTTTTGAGTGAAGAAATGATCAAGTGCCATTTGTCGACACTGATGGGGCAGAGGAAGTTGAAGATTGCCGATGTGGCTCGAGAGACCGGGCTGCACAGGAACACGATCACACTTCTCTACAATGAGACGGCGACGCGGGTTGATTTGGACGCTATCGACAAACTCTGCGAGCTGTTCGACTGTCAGGTTGGGGATCTTTTCGAGCGCGTGGACGCTACGGATGCAAATTGAGGGTAGAGGTCAAAAGTGACCTTATGGGCGAGGGGGGCGATGGAGTGCTCGGCACAGATCTGGCACAGATCCGTCACAGGCTGAAGCTGCGGAAGGGAGAAAGCCCGTCAGAAGTGGCGCGCCCGTAGGGATTCGAACCCCAGACCTCTGCCTCCGGAGGGCAGCGCTCTATCCAGCTGAGCTACGGGCGCGCAGGGTGCAAAAGAATACCCCCTGTCTAATCGACCCGTCCATTTTTTTATTGTCCCGCCCGGATGCGGTGGGCCTATAATTATTTTTTAAGGGAAATGGCGCCCGACGCGCCACTTCGCGGGTTTTCCAAAACAACGAGGATTTTTTCGTGGCCCAGCATGACGTGAAAGTGGATTCGATGGCCAAGGTCGTCACCGCCCTTGGCGCGGTGCTCCTGCTGATCGTGGTCGGTTACATGGCGAAGTCGCTGATGAACACGATCGAGCGTGGAAGCACCAAGGGTGAGGTTGCGACGGCTCCGGCCGCACCGGCAACCCCGACCGCCGAAGCTCCGGCGGCTGCCGCGCCCGCCGCTGCTCCTGCCGCAGTTGCTGCAGCCGGCGATGCCGCCGCTGGCGCGGCCAAGTACGCCACCTGCGCGGCCTGTCACGGCGCGAACGGCGAGGGTTCCGGCGCCTTCCCGAAGCTCGCCGGCCTGTCCGCCTCGGACGCCGAGGGCAAGCTGAAGAAGTATCGCGCCGGCGAGCAGGTCGGCCCGATGACCTCCATGATGGCGCCGAATGCGGCCAGCCTGTCTGACGCCGACATCGCCAACCTGGCCGCGCACATCGCCGCCTTCGGTGGCGCCGCTGCCGCCCCGGCCGCCGCTGCTCCTGCCCCGGCCGCAGCCGCTGCGGGTGACGTGGCTGCTGGCAAGACCAAGTTCGCTGCCTGCGCGTCCTGCCATGGCATGAACGGCGAAGGCCAGGGCATGTTCCCGAAGGTGGCCGGCCAGTCTGCAACCGACCTGGCGGCCAAGCTGAAGAAGTACCGTGCGGGTGAGACCGTCGGCCCGAACAGCGCGATGATGGCGCCGAACGCCGCCGGTCTGTCGGATGGCGACATCGCCGACCTGAGCGCTTACATCGCCTCGCTGTAAGGCTATGGCCTGACGGGGCGGCATTGATCGCCCCCGTGGACAAGAAGAAGGGAGCCGCCGGCTCCCTTTTTTGTTGCCCGCGCCGCGGAAAAAACAAAGCCCGCCGAGGCGCGATGCCTGGCGGGCTTTTCTGTCGGCGTCCGGCGCGGCCCTGTTACCGAAAGGTCAGTTCGGCCGCTGTACCGGTCCGAGCAGCAGCGAGCCCTTCATCTTCTTCGGCGCCGGCAGGCCCATCAGTTCGAGCACGGTGGCGGCGATGTTGGCGATGCCGCCGCCGGTGCGCAGGCGCCAGGGTTGCTCGTCGATGATGATGCAGGGCACGGGGTAGATGGTGTGCTGGGTGTGCGGTTCGCGGGTGATCGGGTCGACCATCTCGTCGCAGTTGCCGTGGTCGGCGGTGACGATGACGCTGTAGCCGGCCTCGACGGCGGCGTCCACTACGCGGCCCGCATGGGTGTCGACCGCCTCGACGGCGGCGATCACGGCCTCGCGGATGGCGGTGTGGCCGACCATGTCGCCGTTGGCGAAGTTGACCAGGATGAAGGCGTACTCGTTCTTCTGGATGGCGGCGATGGTCGCGTCGGCAACCTCGGCGGCGCTCATGTCCGGCTTGAGGTCGTAGGTGGCGACCTTGGGCGAGGGCACCATCACGCGGTCCTCACCGGCGAAAGGCTGCTCCTTGCCGCCGTTGAAGAAGAAGGTGACGTGCGCGTACTTCTCGGTCTCTGCGCAATGAAACTGCTTGTAGCCGGCCTGGCTGATGACCTCGGCCAGGGTCACGCCCGGGCGCTCCGGCGGGAAGCCGATTGGAGACAGGAAGCGCGGATCGTACTCGGTCAGACAAGTGACGGTGAGCGGATCGAACTCGAAGCGGTCGAAGCCGGTGAAGCCCTTCTGGCCGAGCGCCTCGGCCAGCTGGCGCGGGCGATCGTTGCGGAAATTGAAGAAGATCAGGCCATCGGTGTCGCCGTGCGGGGCCTCCCAGCTCTCGAGCACGATCGGCTCGATGAACTCGTCGGTCTGGCCGGCGGCATAGCTCTCCTCGATCGCCGCGCGTGCGCTCTGGGCGCGCTTGCCGTGGCCGTGCACGATCGCGTCCCAGGCCTTGAAGGTGCGCTCCCAGCGCTGGTCGCGGTCCATGGCGTAGTAGCGGCCGCAGAGGGTGGCGATGGCGCCGCCAGCGTCGGCCAGTGCGGCCTCGACTTCGGTCAGGTAGTTGATGGCGTTCTTCGGCGCGGTGTCGCGGCCGTCGGTGAACATATGCACCAGCGGGCGCGCGCCCTGCTCCTTGGCAAGTCGGATGAGCGCGAGCAGGTGGTTGACGTGGCTGTGTACGCCCCCATCGGAGACCAGGCCGACCAGGTGCAGGGGGCGGTTGTTCTTGGCCGATTTCTGCGCCGCCATCACCAGCGCCGGAACCTCGAAGAAGCTGCCGTCGGCAATCGCATCGTCGATGCGTACCAGATCCTGGCGGTGGATGTCGCCGCAGCCGAGGGTCAGGTGGCCTACCTCGGAGTTGCCCATCTGCCCGTCCGGCAGGCCGCAGGCGCGGCCGGAGGCCTCGATCACGGTGTGCGGATGGCTGGCGAAGAAACCGTCGAGCCGGGGAGTGCGCGCGAGGGCGACGGCGTTGTTTTCGCGGCTCGGGTTGACGCCGACGCCGTCGAGGATGACGAGGATGACGGGGCGGCGGGGGGCGATGGATGAGCTGGACATTGCGGTGCGGGGGCGGCTATCAGGTCAATGAAATCAAACGCTTCACTATAACAGAAAGGGCGCATCCCGATCAGGGGCAAGTCGCCTCATTCGCGCTGCCGTGGTGGCGCGGTGGCCATCCGGGCGAGGGCTGTGGCGTGCTGGAGGGGCGCACGCCTGGCTTCGATGCCAATGCCGATGCCGCCCGGCTGGACGGGCTCGACTCCAAGCTCGTCGGCCAGTTCCGTCCACTGCGCGCTGGCGGAGGGGTATTCGTCATCGGCCAGTTCGACCGTGCGTCCGCTCCACGGGGGCAGCGGACGGCGACTGAGCTGCCAGCCATGCTCTCCGCCAAAGTCCTGCGCGGCAGCCCGGAGGAGGGCACGAGCGCGGGCCAGGTCGTCCTCGCTGCCCTGCGCCTGGCCCCAGCGCGCCACCCCCCCGGCCAGGCTCACGGCAGCCTGCAGCTCTTCGATGGACTGGAGGGGAAGGCGCCGTAGATGCCGGGCCTGCGCCACGGCGGCGTCGCAGGCAGGGGCGAGCCCCTGTTGGCAGGCCTCGGCCAGGGTCGCGAGCAGCTGGCCGTTGGCGGCGAATGGCGCCTGTTCGTCGCGCGGGTGCGCTGGTCGCGGTCGTGTCGCGAGCAGGCGGGCTATGGCTTGTCGGTCGAGGGCTCCACCGCCGGGGCGCAGCGGCAGGCGTCCTGGCCCCCATGTCTCATGCCCGACCCATGTCCAGCGTCTGGCGGCATCCAGCAGTGGGCCGTCCAGCACCGCAGCGAGCGCCTCTTCGGTCCACAGGTAGCCGCCGCCCTCCACGCCCATGGGGTCCAGGGCCGAGATGGCGGCGACGAAGCCGCCCTCGGGACGGGAAAAGTCGCGCAGGATCACCTGGATGAGTTCGTGTCCGACCGCGCCCAGGTCCGACCGTCCGAACAGACGTCCGGCCCGCAGGTAAACGCGGGCCAGCAGGACTTGGTCGATCAGCATCTGCTCGAAATGGGGAAGCTGCCAGTCTGGATCGATGGTGTAGCGGAAGAAGCCGCCGCCGAGCTGGTCGCGCAGGCCGCCGCGGGCCATGGCTTCGAGCGTGGCCAGTAGCAGGCCCTCCAGTCCGTCGTCGCGCTGCTGCTCGATGAGGCGCAGCATGGCCAGCAGCCGCGGGGCATGCGGGAACTTGGCGCCGTGCCCGAAGCCGCCGGCGAGCGGGTCGGCCTCGGCCAGCAGCGCCTCGCGCAGCAGGGCGCGAGCCTCGGCGGGGGGCATGGGGCTGGATGGGGCGGGCATCGGTCGCAGTTCGTCGCTCGCGGTCCGGGCGAGCGTCCGCAGGCGATCGGGTTTCGCCTGCCACAGGTCCCGCAGGCGTTGCAGGCGGGCCATGAGCTCGGGGCGCGGTGCATAGACGAAGCCGTACAGCGGGTCGCCGTCGGGGGTGAGGACCAGGTTGAGTGGCCAGCCGGCGCGCCCGCTGACTGCCTGCATGGCCCGGCGCAGCTCGGCGTCCAGCGCGGGCTCCGCCTCGCGGTCGACCTTGATGGGCATGAAGGCGGCGTTGAGCAGGCGGGCGAACGCCGGGTCGCGGAAGCTCTCCTGCTGCAGGACGTGACACCAGTGGCAGGCGAAGAAGCCGCTGGAGACGAGGATCAGGCGTCCCTCGGACCGGGCGCACCCGAGAGTGTCTGATGACCAGGTCTGCCAGGCCACGGGATCGTCCGCATGCATGGCGAGGTAGGGGGAGGTTGTGCCGGCGAGGGTATTGCGCAACGGCTCGGCACCGGCGGACAGGGCGAGCAGGCACAGAAAAAAGGCGACCCATGGAGCGGGTCGCCTTGATGCCGGGAGGTCCTCAGTCCTTGCGGTCCAGGTCCTGCAACGAGGTGTTGCGGTCATCGCGCAGATGCGGCGGGGTGGCCTCGGGCTCCTCATCATCCTGGTGCCCGGCCGGATTCTCGCCCAGGTCTTGGGGCTTGCTTTCGCCCTGACTGAGTCGGCGCTCCTCCTCCTCGGCGCGTGCCAGCTCGTCTTCCATCTCGTCGTGGGTGAGCGGGCGGAAGGCGGCTTCACCCTCGGGGGCGGGTGGCTGGTCGTCGCCACCGGCTGCCGCCGGGAGGACCGCGGCGGCGCCCGCGGCTGGCAGCAGGCCCTGTGCCTCGGCCTCTTCTCCCTTGGCGCGCTTGGCCTTGTCGCGCAGCATCATGCGCGCGACAAGGATGCCCAGCTCGTACAGCAGCCATACGGGGATGGCGAGCATGAACTGGGAGAGAATGTCCGGCGGGGTGAAGATGGCGCCGATGATGAAGGCCACCAGGATCGCGTAGCGGCGCTTCTCGGCCAGCTGGTCGGGGGTGACGACGCCGATCACGCTCAGCAGGACGACCGCCACCGGCACTTCGAAGGCCAGGCCGAAGGTGAAGAACAGCGTGATCGAGAAGTCGAGGTAGCTGCCAATGTCCGGCATGAACGACACCCCTTCCGGTGCGAACATGCCCATGAAGTGGAACACCGCCGGGATGACGATGAAGTAGGCGAAGCCCGCGCCGATGTAGAACAGCGCCGAACTGGAGACAAGCAGCGGCATCGCGAGCCTGCGTTCGTGCTGGTACAGGCCGGGGGCGATGAAGGCCCACAGCTGGTACAGCAGGTAGGGCATGGCGATGAAGACGGCGGCCAGCGCAGCCAGCTTCAGCGGGATGAAGAATGGCGAGATCGCGCCGGTTGCGATCATGCTCTGGCCTTCCGGCAGGCTGTTCAGCACCGGCGTGGCAAAGGCATGGAACAGCTCGCTGGCCCAGGGGAACAGCATCACCATGAGCACGACGATGGCCAGCACGGAGCGCAACAGGCGGTCGCGCAACTCGATCAGGTGCGCGATGAACCCCTTCATGCCCTCCGACAGGCCGGAGTCGGGGATGTTGGCGTTCTTGTCCGTCATGCTTGCTTGGTGCCGGATGGTGCGGGCGTGGTGTCACCGCCGAAGCTCGGGCGATGCAGGGTCTCACCCAGCTCCTGGCTGAGGGCCTGCATCTCGTCCTCCAGCGTGCGTGAGGCGAGCGGGCTGTCCTGGCTTGCGGGGGCGGCGGTTGGCGGGGCGGGCTTGGTCGCGTCGGCCGTCGTGTCCGCGGTGTGCTCCAGCGCCTCGGTCAGGCGCTTGCCCTCCTGCTCGACCTCCTGGCGGGTGTCCTCCACCAGGCGGCGCAGCCGCTGCATTTCCTCCTCCTGGGCGCTGAGCAGCTTGCGCAGGTCGGCGGTGTTGAATTCGCTCTCCATCTCCGCCTTGGCGTTGGAGACGAAGCGGCGCACCTTGGTCACCCACTGGCCCGCCTTGTAGGCGAGCGCGGGCAACCGCTCGGGGCCGACGACGATGACGGCCACGACCGCGATGACCGCGATCTCCCAGAAACTGAGATCGAACATGCTGGCTGCTCGTGAAAGAGGCCCCGCCTGCGCGCGGCAGACGGGCCCCTATTCCCGTCGATCAGGACTTGTGGGTGTCGCGGGTGGCCTCACCCTCGATCACGCGGCCCTGCTGCTGGCCTTGGGCCTGGGCCTGGCCGCCCTGCGGGGGCAGGTTCTGCGCGGTCTGGGTGGTTTCGGTCTTGCCTTCCTCTTCCTTGTTCTCGTCCTTGACGGCGGAACGGAAGCTCTTGATCGCATTGCCCATGTCGGCGCCGATGGTGCGCAGACGCTTGGTGCCGAACAGCAGAACGACGATCAGCAGGACGATCAGAAGATGCCAGATGCTAAATGCGCCCATGGGATGACTCCTAGTGAATGTGGGGTAGGGGCCGGTCAGGCCGTCACAGTGGGTAAAACATATCAGGATTTGGCCCGCGCCGCCTTCTCCGCGTGGCCGGAGAGGCCGAAGCGGCGGGCCAGCTCGTCCAGCACGGCCTGCGGCGGGATGCCGGCCTCGGCCAGCAGCACCATGCTGTGGAACCACAGGTCGGCGGTCTCGTACACCAGTTGGTCGCGGTCGCCCTGGATGGCGGCGATGATGGTCTCCGCCGCCTCCTCGCCGACCTTTTTGGCGATGGTTGGTCGGCCCTTGGCGTACAGGCTGGCGACGTAGGAGGTCTCCGGCGCCGCCTGCTTGCGCGACTCAAGCACCGCGTGCAGCTCGTCCAGGATATCGTTCTTCATTGGCCGTAGATCTCTGCGGGGTTCTTCAGCACCGGGTCGACCGGCACCCACTCGCCGCCCTCGAGGCGGGAGTAGAAGCAGCTCTCTCGGCCGGTGTGGCAGGCGATGCCACCCATCTGCTCGATCTCGAGCAGGAGAACGTCGCCATCGCAGTCCAGGCGGATCTCGCGCACCTTCTGCACGTGCCCGGAGCTTTCGCCCTTGTGCCACAGCTTGTTGCGCGAGCGCGACCAGTACACGGCCTCGCCCAGCTCGACGGTCCTCGCGAGGGCCTCGCGGTTCATCCAGGCGAACATCAGGATGCGGCCGGTATCAAAGTCCTGGGCGATGACCGGCACCAGCCCGTCCGGCGTCCACTTGATCTGGTCGAGGTAGGTCACAGTCGCACCTCGATGCCGGCCTCGGCCATGTGCTCCTTGGCCTGGTGCACGCTGTACTCGCCGAAGTGGAAGATGCTGGCGGCCAGCACCGCATCGGCCTTGCCTTCGAGCACGCCGGCGGTCAGGTGGTCGAGGTTGCCGACTCCGCCGGAGGCGATCACCGGAACCTCGACCGCCTCGCTGATGGCGCGCATCAGCTCAAGGTCGAAGCCAGCGCGGGTGCCGTCGCGGTCCATGCTGGTGACCAGCAGCTCGCCGGCGCCGTAATCGACCATCTTGCGCGCCCAGGCGATGGCGTCCAGACCGGTCGCCTTGCGCCCGCCGTGGGTGAATATCTCCCAGCGCAGCGGCTCACTCGGGCCAGAGACGCGCTTGGCGTCGATGGCGACCACGATGCACTGGCTGCCGACCTTGTCGCTGGCCTCGCGCACGAAATCCGGGTTGGTGACGGCGGCGGTGTTGATCGAGACCTTGTCCGCGCCCGCGTTGAGCAGGCGGCGCACGTCCTCGACGGTGCGGATGCCGCCGCCGACGGTGAGCGGGATGAAGACCTGCTCGGCCACCTGCTCGACCACGTGGAGCATGGTCTCTCGCCCTTCGTGGCTGGCGGAGATGTCGAGGAAGGTCAGCTCGTCGGCGCCCTCGGCGTCGTAGCGGCGGGCGATTTCGACCGGGTCGCCGGCATCGCGCAGGCCGAGGAACTGGACGCCCTTGACGACGCGCCCTTCGGCTACGTCCAGGCAGGGGATGATGCGCTTCGCGAGCACTAGAAGTTACCGTGGGTGATTTTCAGGATGGAAACAAAGACGCTGTCATCGTCGTTCGGCCGGCCGCCGCGGCGGCTGTGCTGAATGACCCCCTCGACGAAGCGATCCTTGTCCTGCCGGTCGCTGCGCTCGAGGATGATGCGGCAGCCTTGCTCGAGGGGGTGTCCGGTCACCAGCGTGAGTTCGCCAGGGGTGCCCGGGATGGCAGCAAGGGTGATGCTGGCCCCACCGCTCGCGCGCCGGCCCTGGCAACTCACGGGGCGGCTCATGCCGCGCTGGTCGAGTGACAGGCCCGACTTTTCCACCAGTTCGAGGAAACGCGCCTCCAGCTCCGTGGCGTGCACGTCACGGTTGGCGGAGAAATCGTCGCGCGACCTCGATTCGTCCATTGCCTCAGTCGGGGCAGTGCTGGTCGGCGTAGGCCTGGGCCTGGGCGAGATCGAGGCCGCCCTCATAGAGGGCGCGGCCGATGACCACGCCGGCCACGCCTTCGTCGGCCACGGCGCACAGGCGCTCGATGTCGGTCATCGATGTCACGCCGCCGGAGGCGATGACCGGGATGCGCACCGCCTGCGCCAGGCGCACGGTGGCCTCAATGTTGACGCCCTGCATCATGCCGTCGCGGCTGATGTCGGTGTAGATGATCGCCTCCACGCCGTCGCGCTCGAAATGGCGGGCCATGTCGATCACGTCATGGTGCGACAGCTTGGACCAGCCTTCGGTCGCCACCTTGCCGTCCTTCGCATCCAGGCCGACGATGATGTGTCCGGGGAAGGACACGCACAGGTCGCTGATGAAGCCAGGGGTGGTGACCGCCTTGGTGCCGATGATGGCGTACTTCACGCCTGCATCGAGGTAGGCCTCCACGGTCGCCTCGTCGCGGATGCCGCCGCCGACCTGGATCGGCAGGTCGGGGAAGGCCGCGGCGATCGCGCGGATCACCTCACGGTTCTTCGGCTTGCCCGCGAAGGCGCCGTCCAGGTCGACCAGGTGCAGGCGGCGCGCGCCGGCCTCGACCCAGCGGGCGGCCACGGCCACCGGATCGCTGGAAAAGACGGTGTCGTCCTCCATGCGCCCCTGGCGCAGGCGCACACACTGGCCTTCCTTCAGGTCGATGGCGGGAATCAGCAACATGACGTCTCGGGTCCTCGGGCGGTTCAGGGATTCCAGTGGAGGAAGTTGCGCAGCAGGGACAGGCCCGCCTCGGCGCTCTTCTCCGGGTGAAACTGCACGGCGGCCACGTTGTCGCGCGCGATGGCGGAGACGAAGCGTGGGCCGTAGTCGGTGGTGCCGATGGCGAGGAGCGGGTCCTGCGGCACCACGTGGTAGCTATGCACGAAATAGAAGCGCTCGCCGTCGGGGATGCCGTCCCAGATCGGGTGGGCGCGGGCCTGCCACACCTGGTTCCAGCCCATGTGCGGAATCTTCAGCTTCGCGCCGCTGGCATCCTTCAGGTCATGGCCGAAGAAGCGCACCTCGCCGGAGTACATGCCCAGGCAGGCGGTGCCGCCGTTCTCCTCGCTGCGCTCCATCAGCACCTGCATGCCCATGCAGATGCCGAGGAAGGGCTTGGCGCGGGCGGCTTCCAGCAGGGCCGGGCGCAGGCCGCGCCGGTCCAGCTCCAGCATGCAGTCGCGTGCCGCGCCCTGGCCGGGGAAGACGATGCGGTCGGCGGCAGCCAGTTCGCGGGGGTCGCTGGTGACCCGCACGCCCATGCCGGCCGGCGCGACGTGTTCGATCGCCTTGGCGACCGAGCGCAGGTTGCCCATGCCGTAGTCGACGACCGCTACAACGCCCATCGGCTTGCTCATTACAGGGCGCCCTTGGTGGACGGCAGCGCATCGCCCAGGCGCGGATCCGCCTCGCAGGCCACGCGCAGGGCGCGGCCGAAGGCCTTGAAGATGGTCTCGGCCTGGTGGTGGGCATTCACGCCGCGCAGGTTGTCGACGTGCAGCGTCGCCCGCGCGTGGTTGACGAAGCCCTGGAAGAACTCCTGAACCAGCTGGGTCTCGAATCGGCCGATGGTGGCGCGGGTGAAGTCGCACTCGAACACCAGGCCCGGGCGGCCGGACAGGTCGATCACCACGCGCGAGAGCGCCTCGTCCAGCGGCACGTAGGCATGGCCGTAGCGGCGGATGCCGCGCTTGTCGCCCACCGCCTGCGCCAGCGCCATGCCGAGGGTGATGCCAATATCCTCCACCGTGTGGTGGTCATCGATATGCAGGTCGCCGTCGCATTCCACGGTCAGGTCGAACATGCCGTGACGCGCGATCTGGTCCAGCATGTGCTCGAGGAAAGGCACGCCGGTGCGGAACTCGCCGCGGCCGGTGCCGTCGAGGTCGATGCTTACGCGCACGCGGGTCTCCAGGGTATCCCGGCTAACGATCGCTTGGCGCGAGGTCTGGCTCATGGTCTTCATTACAGGCTGATGATGGAGGAAGCATACAATGAGCTTGCGCGTGGCGGAAACGCGGTGATAAAAATCTTGACGCCGCCTCGCGGCGAGGCTTTAATGTGCGCCTCCAAACGGCCAGGTAGCTCAGTTGGTAGAGCAGGGGATTGAAAATCCCCGTGTCGGGGGTTCGATTCCCTCCCTGGCCACCACGGCATTCATCGATCAAGGCTCGCCATCGGCGGGCCTTTTTCGTTTCCGGGCGGGCGGAAATAACGGGTCCGCAGGGACTGCATTATCATGCCCCTTTCGTCTCATGTTGGAGCGCACGAGGCAGCATGTGGTTTCCCCTCAAGGATGATCTGATCCGGGTCCTGCTGGTCGACAGCTCGGATGATGATGCCCAGGCCCTGGTCGACCATCTGGCCGCGGCGGGCATGAAGCTGGAGTGGCGGCGGGTGGACTCGCTCGTGGGCCTGCGTGCCGCCTTGGGGGAAAGCCTCTGGGACGTGGTCATCGCCGAGCATCACGTCGCCGATTTCGATGCCATGGCCGTCCTCCGCATCGTCCACGGCATCATGCCTCACATGCCCTTCCTCATCGTTTCCGGCCACATCGGCGAGGAGGATGCCGCAGAGGCGATGAATGCGGGGGCGTTCGACTATGTGCTCAAGTCGAACCTCCTGCGCCTGGCCCCGGCCATTCGGCGCGCCCTCGGCAAGGCCCAGCTGCAGGCGGAGCGCACGGCGGCACTGCGGCGCCTGCGCGAGCGGGAGGCACAGCTGAGCGCCATCACCCAGCACATACCCGGTGCCGTGTTCCGGATGTCGTTCGACACCGACGGCAGGCTGTCCTTCGCCTATGTCAGCGAGGGGGTTCGCCAGTTGCTGTTTGTCAGCCCCCAGACCCTGCTTGCGGATGCCTCGCCCTTCATCGGGCTGCTGAACCTGAACGAGAAGGCGGGCCTCTTTGGCGAGGTCCGCCGCTGCCAGCGCGAAGGCGGGGTGCTCAACTGGACCGGCCGTCTCCACCTTCCTCCGGACGAGGAGGTCAAGTGGATCAACATCCGCGCCACCGTGGACAGGCATGACGAGCGCGAGGTGGTGCTGGACGGCGTCATGCTGAACGTCACCGCAACCAAGCTCGGCGAGCAGGCGCTGAGCCAGTCGAGGGCGCAGATGCAGGCCCTGGCCGCGCGCCTGCAGGAGGCGCGCGAGGAGGAGCGGCGCCGCATCGCGCACGAGGTGCACGACGAACTGGGTTCCTCCCTCACCGCGCTGAAGATGGACCTTTACCTGCTGCGCCGCCGGCTGGAAGAACAAGCTGCCGGCGCGGAGGTCCTGGAGCAGCTTGCGGGCCTTCGGCGGGCGGTGGACCAGACCATCGGCACGGTGCGCAGCATCGCCCAGGACCTGCGGCCGAAGCTGCTCGACGAGCTGGGGCTGATCCCCGCCCTGCAAAGCCATATCGAGGAGTGTGGCAGGCGCACGGGGATCCGTTGCCTTTTCGACGGCGATTGCGAGGATGTACCCTTGGACGAGCGGGTGGCTACCGCGGCGTTCCGCATCGTCCAGGAGGCGCTGACCAATGTCCTCCGCCATTCCGGTGCGAGCGAGGTGCGGGTGGAGATCCGCTGCGCGGATGGATGCCTCCTGGGTTCGGTCTGCGACAATGGGCGCGGCATCGCGGCCGGCAGGCTGGAGGACCCGCTCTCCACGGGGGTGCGCGGCATGCAGGAGCGCGCCCGTCTCGTCGGTGGGCAGGTGAGGGTTTCGTCCGGGGCCCAGGGAACATGTGTGCGGGTGGACATCCCCTTTGCGGGGTGGGAAGCATCGGAGAGGTAGGGGCGGAGCCATGCGGGTACTGATCGTCGATGACCATGCCCTCTTGCGCAGCGGCATCAAGGGACTGCTGGGCATGGAGCCGCGTGTCAGCGCGGTGCTGGAGGCCGCCTCCGAGGCCGAGGCGGTGGCGCGCGTCCGCGAGGGCGGGGTGGACTTGGTGATCCTCGACATCAACCTGCCCGGCCGCCCCGGCCTGCACGCTCTGCGCATGATCCGCCAGCTGCAGCCGAAGCTTCCGGTGCTGATCTACAGCATGCATCCCGAGGATACCTATGGCGTCCAGGCCATGCGCCTTGGGGCGAGCGGCTACCTCAGCAAGCAGGCCGATCCGGAGGAGGTGCTGGAGGCGGTGCGCACGATCGCGCGCGGCCGCCGCTACATCCCCGTCTCCCTCGCCGAGCGTCTGCTCGACAGTCAGTTCGATGGCGACGAGGGCCCCCCGCATGCCCGCCTCTCCGCGCGCGAACTCGAGATCATGCTCATGATCGCCGGGGGGCAGGCCCCCGCGGCGATCGCCGAGGCCCTGTCCATCAGCACCACCACCGTCAGCACCCACCGCATGCGCATCCTCAGGAAGCTTGGCCTCAAGGCCAACGCCGAGATCGCCCGCTACGTCGTCGAGCACGGCCTCGCGGGCTGAGGCTCGCGCCGCTCGGTTGCTCTTCTTCCGGGAGAGGCGTCCCGCAAACATTCGTCTCCTCCGTGGCCTCGCCCTGAGGCCATGCCCTACCCCCTGTCGTGTCTTTCATGACAGGCAAGTTCGTCGTTTCCCGGATATTTACCTCACGTTCGTACTCGGATAATCCGCCCGTCCGATTGTTCCTGAGAGTGCTTTTCGCATGTCCGAGCGTCGATTCGCCCCGCGGCTGTTGTTGGTCCCGGCCCTACTTGGCCTTGCGGGGTCGGCCGCCGCCGTCCTGGTGGCCGGCGTCGAGGTGCCCGGCCTCCTGCTGGCGGGCGGTGTGTTCGTGGCATGCGTGGCCTCCGGCTGGCTGGCCGGAGGCCGGATGAAGGATGAGGCCCCCATGACCCTACCGGAAACCATGCCCGACGAACTCGAGCGGGCACGCGAGTACCAGCAGCGCCTGACGGCCAGCATGCAGGCTGCCCTGCCCATCATCGAGCGGCAGATCGAGACGGCGCGTAGCCAGGCCGAGGAGGCGATGATCGCCATGTCCGAGCGCTTTGCCGCCCTGGTCAGCCGCATTGGCACCACCCTGGATGCGTCGGGGGGCGGGGAGGCAGAAGGTGAGGCGGTGCACCGTGCCTACCGGGAGAGCGGCGACCGCCTCGAGGCCGTCATCGGCAGCCTCGGCGACTCCGTGCGCGTGCGCGAGCAGATGCTGGAGACGATCCGGGGGCTGCATGCCTATGCCAAGGACCTCAAGAGCATGTCCTCCGAGGTCAGCTCCATCGCCTCGCAGACCAACCTGCTCGCCCTCAACGCCTCCATCGAGGCGGCCCGGGCCGGGGAGATGGGGCGCGGCTTCGCCGTGGTGGCCAACGAGGTGCGCGCCCTCTCGCTGCAGTCCCACGAGGCGGGCGGGCGGATCAGCCACAAGGTGGACGAGATCTCCGAGGCCATGAACCAGGCCTTGCGCATGGCCGAGCAGGCCTCGGAGCAGGAGGCCAGCGTCCTGGCCGGCTCCGAGACCACCATCCACGAGGTGCTCGAGCGCCTGCAGGGCATGGCCGAAGGGTTGTCCCGGTCCTCCTCCGTGCTGCGCGAGGAAAGCCAGCTGATGCGCCTCGAGATCCAGGACATCCTCGTCTCCCTCCAGTTCCAGGACCGCATGAGCCAGATCCTCCAGCATGCCGTGGAGTCGCTGGACTACCTGCGCGCGCAGCTGGACGGCGGTGACGCCATCGATCCGGAGGCCATCCTGGCCGAGATCGAGCGGCGGTACACCACCGAGGAGGAGCGTTTCAACCACCGCGGGGGGGCGGCGGCCACGAGCGCCGCGTCCGCCGGCGAGATCACGTTCTTTTAAGAGGAATTGCCATGGCAAAGACCATTCTCATCGTGGACGACTCCGCCTCCCTGCGCACGGCGGTCAAGATCGCGCTGACCGGCGCCGGCTACGAGGTCATCGAAGGCTGCGACGGCCGCGACGGCCTGGCCAAGCTCGACGGCCGCAAGGTCCACCTCATCATCAGCGACGTGAACATGCCGAACATGGACGGCATCAGCATGGTGCAGGCGATCAAGCAGAACGCGGCCTACAAGTTCACTCCGATCATCATGCTCACCACCGAGGCCGGCTCCGACATGATGGAGAAGGGCAAGGCGGCCGGCGTGAAGGCCTGGGTGGTCAAGCCGTTCAAGCCCGAGCAGATGCTGCAGGCCGTCTCCAAGCTGATCCTGCCCTGAGCGAGTCCCTTGCCATGCATACCCAGTCTCCCTCGACCGAGCCCAGGGCAGGCATCCGCCTCGACGGCGAAGTGACGATCTACCAGGCGGCCGCCCTGCGCGAGAGCCTGATGGAGCAGTTCGCCCTCCTCCCGGCCATCGACCTGGATCTCTCCGCCGTGGCGGAGATGGATACCGCTGGCCTGCAGCTGGTCCTGGCCGTCAAGGCGGAGGCCCTCCACGCCAGCAAGCCGTTCCGCGTGTCCGCCATCAGCGACAGCGTGCGCGACCTGCTCGCCCTCTACGCCATTCCGCCCGAGGACATCCACCTGGAGCTCGTTGCATGAACATGGACCAGGCGATCGAGACCTTCATGACCGAGAGCGCCGAGCTGCTCGCGGAGATGGAGCATGCCCTGCTCGAACTCGAGCAGCGCCCCGATGACTCTGACCTTATCAACGCGGTGTTCCGCGCGGCCCACACCATCAAGGGGTCCGCCGGCCTGTTCGGCTTCGACGAGGTGGTGGCCTTCACCCACGTCGCGGAGAGCGTCCTCGACCGGGTGCGTGACGGCGAGGTGCGGGTGGACGACGCGCTGATCGCGTTGCTGCTGGGCTGCCGCGACCACATGATCACCCTCATCGGCCGCGCGCAGGGAGGGGACGAGGACGGCCGGGCGACCTGCATCGCCGCCGGCCAGGTCCTGATCCAGCGGCTGGGTGGCTATCTCGACGGCGGCGCCTGCGCCACCCGCCCCGCCGCCGCGCAAGCGGAGCAGGCGGGCGCCACCGATTTGTCGGGCTCCCGACGGCCGTACCCCGAAGGGGCTTCCGGCATGGATGCCGGAAGGGTCGGAGGGGAAGGATCAACAAATCGGGACTTGCCCAAAGGGGGCCGACCAGGGATGGTCGGCATCCGCCGCTGGCGCGTGGGACTCGGCTTCGGCGAGGACATGCTGCGCCACGGCATGGATCCGGCCTCGGTGCTGCGCCACCTCGCCCAGCTCGGCGAGATCAGCGACGTGTGGACCTCGGCCGCGCGCTTGCCGCGCCTGGCGGAGATGGACGCCGAGAGCTGCTACCTGGACGTGACCCTGACCCTCGCGAGCGACAGGCCGGTCGAGGAGATCGAGGGGGCGTTCGACTTCATCCGCGAGGAAACCACGGTCTCGCTCGCCCCGCTGGACGATGAAGCGGCCGGGGACGCGCCCGAAGTCGTCGCGGTGGCCGCGCCCCCCGTCGATGAGCCGAGCGCCTCTCCCCGCGTAAGCGGGGCCGAGGCCATGGATGGCCGAGGGGGGCGAGGCCAGGATGAGCCCCTTGAGCTCGCCGCGGGATCCTCTGATGGCGTCGGCAAGCAGGCGGCCAGCGCCGCCCGCAGCGTGCGCATCGATGCCGCCAAGCTGGACGAGCTGATCAACCTGGTCGGCGAACTGGTCATCGCCAGCGCCAGCAGCCACCTGATCACCCAGCGCTTCGACGACGAGGCCCTGGTCGAGTCCATGTCGGTGATGTCCCGCCTGGTGGAGGAGATCCGCGACAGCGCCCTGCGCCTGCGCATGGTTCCG
Organism: Pseudomonadota bacterium; assembly: GCA_049322715.1. Classification (GTDB taxonomy): domain Bacteria; phylum Pseudomonadota; class Gammaproteobacteria; order Halothiobacillales; family Halothiobacillaceae; genus Thiofaba. Next base: position 121,360 of record JBMOQP010000010.1, on the reverse strand, counting down.
ATCGGCGAGACCTTCGCCCGCTTCCGCCGCGTGGTGCGCGACGTGAGCCAGGACCTCGGCAAGGACATCCGCCTGGAGATCCAGGGCGCGGACACCGAGCTGGACAAGACCGTGGTCGAGAAGATCGGCGATCCGCTGATGCACCTGGTGCGCAACGCCATGGATCATGGCATCGAGCCGGCCGATCGCCGCCTGCCGCTGGGCAAGCCCGCGCACGGCACCCTGCGCCTGAACGCCTACCACGACGCCGGCAGCATCGTGATCGAGGTTGCCGACGACGGCGGCGGGCTCAACCGCGACAAGATCATCGCCAAGGCCATCGCCAAGGGCCTGCTCGCGCCTAACGCCGCCCTCACCGACCAGGAAGCCTACCGCCTGATCTTCGAGCCCGGCTTCTCCACCGCCGACCAGGTCACCAACCTGTCCGGCCGCGGCGTGGGCATGGACGTGGTGAAGAAGAACATCGAGGCCCTCCGTGGTGCGGTGGACATCGACAGCCGTCCCGGAGAGGGGACCACGGTCAGCATCCGCCTGCCGCTCACCCTCGGCATCATCGACGGCTTCCTGGTGCGCGTGAGCGACGCGGCCTACGTCATCCCCCTCGACATGGTCATGGAGTGCATCGAGCTGCCGGAGGGCGACCGTGCCCAGAGCCGCTCCCGCCACTACCTCAACCTGCGCGGCGAGGTGCTGCCGTTCGTGCGCCTGCGCGAGCTGTTCCACGGCGACGGGCGCCCCGCCCCGCGCGAGAACGTCGTCGTCGTCCATTACGGCGGCCACAAGGCCGGCCTTGTGGTGGACGAGCTGATGGGCGAGTTCCAGACCGTCATCAAGCCGCTGGGCAAGATCTTCGAGCGCCTGCGTGGCGTCAGCGGCGCCACCATCCTCGGCAGCGGCGAGGTCTCCATGATCCTCGACGTGCCCAGCCTGGTCGAGGTGGCCGCGCAGCGGAGCAAGCCGCGCCTCACCGAGATCGACACCTCCCGAATCACCGTTTGAATTTGCGAACCGGAGTAACAGCAATGTTCAAGAACATGAAGATTGGCACGCGCCTGGGACTGGGCTTCGGCGTCGTCATCCTGCTGATGGCCATCACCGCCTTCATCGGCATCACCCGCATGCAGTCGCTCAACCACTCGGCGGACCTGCTGGTGCAGGATCGCTGGCCCAAGGCCGTGTGGGCGAACGACATCATCGACAGCGTCAACCTCATCGCGCGCGCCATGCGCAACATGCTGCTCGCGGACAGCCAGGACGAGGTGGCGGCCGAGCGCGAGCGCATCATGGAGGCCCGCAAGGTCATCGTGGAGCGCGTGGCCAAGCTCGAGGAGACGATCAAGAGCGAGCAGGGGATGGCCAGGCTCAACGCACTCAAGGATGCCCGCGCGAAGTACATCGTGGCCCAAGACCGCTTCCTGGCGCTGGTGGCCGAGGGGCGCCGTGACGAGGCCACCGCGATGCTGTTCGGCGAGTTGCGTGGTCTCCAGCGCCCTTATTTCGATGCGGTCAACGAGCTGATCAAGTTCCAGGGCGGCCTGTTCGAGAAGACCGGCGTGGAGACGACCGAGACCTACGAGCAGGGCCGCACCGTGCTGATCGGCATCACCGCGACCGCGCTGGTCCTTGGCGTGCTGATCGCCTTCTGGATCACCCGCGGCATCACCGGTCCGCTGAGCCGCGCGGTCGGGGTGACCCACCGTCTTGCGGAGGGTGATCTTACGGTGCGGATCGAGTCGAACTCGCGCGACGAGGTGGGACAGCTGATCGCGGCGCAGGCGGCGATGGTGGAACGCCTGAAGCAGGTGATTGGCGAGGTGAACAGCGCGGCGGAGGCCCTGACTGGGGCGGCGGGCCAGGTGAGCGACACGGCGCAGAGCCTGAGCCAGGGCGCGAGCGAGCAGGCGGCGAGCGTGGAAGAGACGAGCGCGTCGCTGGAGCAGATGAGCGCCTCGATCAGCCAGAACACGGAGAACGCGCAGGCGACGGACCGGATCGCGACGGACGCCTCGCGCCAGGCGAGCGAGGGCGGCAGCGCCGTGACCGACACCGTGGCGGCGATGAAGCAGATCGCGGACCGCATCAGCATCATCGAGGACATTGCGTACAAGACCAACCTTCTGGCGCTGAACGCCGCGATCGAGGCGGCGCGCGCCGGCGAGCACGGCAAGGGCTTCGCGGTGGTGGCGGACGAGGTTCGCAAGCTGGCGGAGCGCAGCCAGACCTCGGCGCAGGAGATCTCCGACCTTGCGGGCAACAGCGTGAAGGTGGCGGAGCGGGCCGGGACGCTGATCAACGAGGTGGTGCCGGCGATCCAGCGCACGGCGGAGCTGGTGCAGGAGATCGCGGCGGCCTCGGTGGAGCAGTCGACCGGGGTGAGCCAGGTGACGGTGGCGGTGGAGCAGCTGGACAAGGTGTCGCAGCAGAGCGCGTCGTCGTCGGAGGAGCTGGCGGCGACGGCGGAGGAGATGAGCGCGCAGGCGGTTCAGCTGCAGCAGACGATGGCGTTCTTCAAGCTGGACGAGTCGCACGGTTCGGAGCACGGCCACGGTTCCGCGCGCCGGGCGGTGGCGCGCCTCAAGCCGCAGGTCCACGGTCGCGGCCATGACCTCCGCCACCACCATGCCCACGAGGACGACTTCGAGCCGTGGGCTAACGCCAGCTTCGCGTCCGAGAAGGGGGCCGCATGACTGCGGTGGCCGTCGGCGGCAAGTACCTGACCTTCCTGGTCGGGGGCAGGCTGTACGGCCTGCCCATCCTCAAGGTGAAGGAGATCCTCGAGGTCGGCGAGATCACTCCGCTGCCCGGCCTGCCCCGCGCGCATCGCGGCGTGATCAACATCCGCGGCAAGGTGATGCCGGTGGTGGACGTCGCCCTGCTGTTCGGCGGGGCCGAGACCAGTCTCGAGGGACGTGCCTGCATCATCGTGATGGAGGTGCAGCAGGGTGATCGTCTGGTCGAGGTCGGCTTCATCGTCGAGGCGGTGCGCGAGGTCGCGGACATCGTGCAGGAGGCCATCGAGCCGGCGCCGAACTTCGGCGGCGAGGAGAGCGTCCAGGCCATCGACGGCGTGGCCAAGGTCGGGGAGAGACTGGTGGTGCTGCTGCGCGGGGATGCCCTGCTGCGCGGCAACAACCTGGCCGCGCTGGCGGGATTCGATGCGCCGTGCCCCGAGTCGGAGGGCCTGGGGCAGGTCGCCTGAGGAACACGTCATGCAGAACACAATGCAAGTGGCCGCCGGCACGGCCGGCAAGATCGCCGGGAACAACGCCGTAGGGAACGGCGCTGGGTCGCAAAGCGACACCCGCGGGGCGGAATCCAGGAATGGATTCCGCCGCTGGGCCGGGCAGCACAAGATCCTGGCCTTCACCCTCGGTGGCGAGCGCTTCGGCATCGAGATCGGCGCGATCAAGGAGATCATCGAGTATCGCGCCCTGACCGCCGTGCCGCTGACCCCGGACACCATCAGCGGGGTGCTGAACCTGCGCGGGGACGTGGTGCCGGTCATCAGCCTCGCCCGCCGCCTGGGCCTTGAGCCGGCACCGGTCGGCAAGCGCACCTGCATCCTCGTGATCGAGGCGCGGGAGGGCGAGTTCAGCCTCGACCTCGGTATCGTGGTCGACATGGTGAACGAGGTAGTGGACGTCGAGGGGGCGGACATCGAGCCCGCCCCGGCCTTCGGCACCAGCATCCCGGCCGACTACATCGGCGGCATGCTGCGCCGTGAGGAGGATTTCACCGCGCTGCTGGCGCTCGAGCGGGTGCTGGCCATCCCCGAGCTGATGGTGCCCGCGACAAGGCTCAACGCATGAACCGGATGCGGCGCGACGCCGAGCTGCTGCGCGTGGTGCGCCTGAACGAGGCGATCAAGGCCGTCGTCGAGGCGAGCCGGCAGGTCTACACCATCGCGCTCAACGCGATGTTCGCGGCCCGCCGGAGCCTGGTGCGGGTGCCCGGCTTCACCCGGGTGACCGAGGAGCTGCGCGTGTTCAGCCAGCGTCTCGACCGCAGCGTGGCGGAGGTCGGCGGATCGCTGGGGCAGATGGTCCGGGTGGGCGCCGAGCAGGCCAAGCAGGCCCGTCGCGGGCGCCATTTCGAGCGCGCCGACGCGGGCTGCCGGCGCCAGGGCGCGAGCCCGGCGCTGCTGGCCGGTGCCCTTGCCACGCAGCAGGCCCGCCAGGCGGGGCATGCACGCCGGCTGGGCGCGCTGCGCGAGGCCATGGCCGGGGCGCTCGGGCGCGCGCTGCGCCTGTGCGGCATCGGCGAGCAGCTGGCCGTGCTGGCCAAGGTCGAGGCGCAGGCGGGAGGCGCCAATGCGGAGCTGGAGTCGGTGGCCGTGCGCCTGCAGCAGGCGATCGCCGAGATCCTCGTCCGCCTGAACGGGGCGCGTGCCCTGCTGGATCACTGAGAGTCACCGCATGAAGAAGACCACCACCATCTATGAGGACGGCGACCACCGCTGGGTCGCCATCGCCCGCGATCCCGAGCGCCCGGACCATCTGATCGACACCAACGAGTACCTGATCACCTCGGCGGGCGAGGGCCTGCTGACCGATCCGGGCGGGATGGAGATCTTCCCGGCGGTGTTCTCCGCCATCAGCGGCGTGTTCGACCCGGAGAAGATCCACAACCTGTTCGCCTCGCACCAGGACCCGGACATCATCTCCTCGCTGGCCCTGTGGCTGGACTTCAACCCGAACCTGCACTGCTACCTGAGCTGGCTGTGGGACAGCTTCGTGCCGCACTTCGGCGGCAACGAGGACACCTTCCGCCTGATCCCGGACGAGGGCATGGCGATCCCGCTCGGCGGACTGACCCTGCAGGCGGTGCCGGCGCACTACCTGCACTCCTCGGGCAACTTCCACCTCTACGACGCGAAGGCGCGCATCCTGTTCTCCGGCGACATCGGCGCGGCCATGATCCCGCACGAGGAGGATTACCTGTTCGTCACCGACTTCGACCGCCACATCCGCTACATGGAGGGCTTCCACCGACGCTGGATGGGCTCCAACGAGGCCAAGCGCGACTGGTGCGAGCGCGCCAGCCGGATGCGGATCGACATGCTCTGCCCGCAGCACGGCGCGATCTTCCGGGGCGATGACGTCGAGCGCTTCATCCACTGGCTCGACGAACTGAAGGTCGGCAGCGGCATCCGGGGCTGAGGATGGGGGGCATGGAACTCACGGTCGGGGACGAGGTGTTCGGGCGCATCCAGCGCTTCCTCCACCAGCGCGCGGGAATCAGCCTGGCGCCGAACAAGAAGTCGATGGTGGCCAACCGCCTGGCGCGCCGGGTCCGCCATCACGGCCTGCCGGACCTCGAGGCCTACGTGGCCTTCGCGACGGGGCCGGAGGGCGGCGACGAGCTGCGCGTGATGCTCGACCTTCTGACCACCAACGAGACCTCCTTCTTCCGCGAGCCGGCCCACTTCGACTTCCTGCGCCAGCACATCCTGCCGCACGCACCATCGGCTCGGCCGTTCCGGGTGTGGAGCGCGGCCTCGTCCTCCGGCGAGGAGCCCTATACCCTGGGCATGGTGCTGGACGAGGCGCTGGGTTCGGGGCGCTGGGAGGTGCTCGGCACCGACATCAGCACGCGGGTGCTGGAGGTCGCGCGCGGCGGCCGCTATCCCATCGAGCATGCCCAGCGCATCCCCAGGAATTATCTGCACGCCTACGCCCTGCGCGGGGTGCGTTCGCAGGAAGGTTTCATGCGGGTGTCGCCCAGGTTGCGGGCGGCCACCCGCTTCGAGCACTTCAACCTGAACGGCGACTGGGGGGATTTCAGCGAGCGATTCGACGTGATCTTCCTGCGCAACGTGATGATCTATTTCGACCCGCCCACCAAGCGCCGCCTGGTCCTGCGCATGCTGGACCACCTCCAGCCCGGGGGGCACCTGATCATCGGGCACTCGGAGACGCTGAACGGCATCACCGACCGCCTGCAGGCCGTGAGGCCTTCCATCTACCGCCTGACCGACTCTCCTGCCACGGGAGGGGCAGGCAAGCGCCGCTGATCCCATGGATCGGTATGCAGCGTCGTCCGACGCCTTCCCGCACACGTCACAAGAACTAGAAAGAGGAAAACCGTGAACCTGTTGAGATCCATTGGCGGCCGCCTGTTCCTTTCCATGGGCGTCGTGTTCGCCCTGTTCATCGCCGCCATCGCCACGGCACTGTATGGCCTGCACAACATGCGCGGCCAGTTCACGGACTTCCTCGATCATGACCAGGCGCTGTTCCAGTCGGTGACCGAGATGTATGCCCAGGGGCTGCAGGTGGGGCAGGCCATGCGCAACATCATCCTCAACCCGGGCAACAAGACGGCCCATGAGAACTTCAAGAGTGCCTCGGACGGTTTCGAGACCGCGCTGCGGGCGACCAAGGCCATCGCGACGGGCGAGGTGGCGGAGCAGGTTGCCCGCCTCGAGGAGCTGCGAAGCGCGCAGAGGCCGCTGCAGGCCGCGGTGCTGGAGCGGGTTCAGGCCAATGACCTCGAAGGGGCCAAGGGCATCCTGAACGGGCAGGAGACGCCCGCCTGGCGCAAGATCCGTGAACAGCTCATGGGCATGCGCAGCGCCCTGCAGGAGGACCTGGTGCGCACCCGGTCCGATGTCCAGGCGAGCAGCGACCGGATCCTGGGCCTCAGCCTGGTCATGGCCCTCGTGGCGCTGGTGCTGGGCCTAGTCATCATCGCCTGGGTCACCCTGGGCATCACCCGCCCCCTGAAGCGCGCCCTGGAGGCGACCCACCGTCTTGCGGAGGGTGATCTTACGGTGCGGATCGAGTCGAACTCGCGCGACGAGGTGGGACAGCTGATCGCGGCGCAGGCGGCGATGGTGGAACGCCTGAAGCAGGTGATTGGCGAGGTGAACAGCGCGGCGGAGGCCCTGACTGGGGCGGCGGGCCAGGTGAGCGACACGGCGCAGAGCCTGAGCCAGGGCGCGAGCGAGCAGGCGGCGAGCGTGGAAGAGACGAGCGCGTCGCTGGAGCAGATGAGCGCCTCGATCAGCCAGAACACGGAGAACGCGCAGGCGACGGACCGGATCGCGACGGACGCCTCGCGCCAGGCGAGCGAGGGCGGCAGCGCCGTGACCGACACCGTGGCGGCGATGAAGCAGATCGCGGACCGCATCAGCATCATCGAGGACATTGCGTACAAGACCAACCTTCTGGCGCTGAACGCCGCGATCGAGGCGGCGCGCGCCGGCGAGCACGGCAAGGGCTTCGCGGTGGTGGCGGACGAGGTTCGCAAGCTGGCGGAGCGCAGCCAGACCTCGGCGCAGGAGATCTCCGACCTTGCGGGCAACAGCGTGAAGGTGGCGGAGCGGGCCGGGACGCTGATCAACGAGGTGGTGCCGGCGATCCAGCGCACGGCGGAGCTGGTGCAGGAGATCGCGGCGGCCTCGGTGGAGCAGTCGACCGGGGTGAGCCAGGTGACGGTGGCGGTGGAGCAGCTGGACAAGGTGTCGCAGCAGAGCGCGTCGTCGTCGGAGGAGCTGGCGGCGACGGCGGAGGAGATGAGCGCGCAGGCGGTTCAGCTGCAGCAGACGATGGCGTTCTTCAAGCTGGACGAGTCGCACGGTTCGGAGCACGGCCACGGTTCCGCGCGCCGGGCGGTGGCGCGCCTCAAGCCGCAGGTCCACGGTCGCGGCCATGACCTCCGCCACCACCATGCCCACGAGGACGACTTCGAGCCGTGGGCTAACGCCAGCTTCGCGTCCGAGAAGGGGGACGCATGACCGGCTCAACCTCAACGCGCGAGTAACATGGGTGTGGCATGCTCTACCTGAAGCCTGGCGAGATCTACTTCGGGCGGAAGCACGCCATCCTGCGCACCCTGCTGGGGTCATGCGTGGCCGTGACGCTTTGGCATCCGTCCCGCGCGGTCGGGGGTATGTGCCACGTGGTCCTGCCCCACAACCCCAAGGCCATCCCCGGCCGAGGAGGGGGTCTTGAACCCGACCCGCGCTACGCGGACGGGGCGGTGGCCTGGCTGCTGGAGCGCGTGCGCCGGCTGGGCACCTGGCCGGCCGGTTATGAGGTCGGGGTCTATGGCGGCGGGGTGATGTTCGGGGCGGCCGAGCGGCGCGCCTCGCTCGACATCGGCCGGCGCAATGTCGAGGCCGTCGAGAAGGCTCTTGCGGCGAGCGGCTTCCGTATCGGCGAGCGCCGGGTGGGCGGTGAAATCTATCGCAACGTGACGCTGGACCTGCGTCTTGGCAAGGTCGGCGTGATCGAGCAGAGCGTCCTCGTGGATGCCTCGTGAGTCGGGATGGGAAGCATGAAGAAGGTTCTGATCGTGGATGATTCGGCGGTGATCCGCCAGGTCCTGGCCGAGGTGCTCGGCCAGGACCCGGACCTGCGCGTCATCGGGACGGCCTCCGACCCCATCTTCGCCATGAAGCGCATGGAGCAGGAGTGGCCGGACGTCATCGTGCTGGACATCGAGATGCCGCGCATGGACGGCCTGACCTTCCTGCGCCAGATCATGGCCGAGCGTCCGACGCCGGTGGTGATGTGCTCCACTCTCACCGAGCAGGGCGCGGAGGCCACCATGCAGGCCTTCTCGGCCGGGGCGGTGGATATCGTGACCAAGCCGAAGATCGGCCTCAAGAGCTTCCTGCACGAGGAGGCTGCGCACCTGGTGCGCACGGTGAAGGCAGCCGCCGATGCCAGGCTGCGCCGCGCCCCCGGGGCCGGGGCGGGAAAGGTCGCCACGCCCGCGGGAGAGAAGGCCGTCAGGCCTGTCACCCCCGGGGCTGCACCGGTTCCTGCCGGCGCCCAGCATGTCATCGCCCTGGGGGCGTCGACCGGGGGGACGCAGGCCCTGGAGGCCGTCCTCACCCGCCTGCCCGCCTCCACGCCCGGCATCGTCATTGTCCAGCACATGCCGGAGAAGTTCACCGCGGCCTTCGCCGGACGCCTCAACACCATCAGCGCGCTCGAGGTCCTCGAGGCGCGCGACGGCGACGAGGTGCGCCCGGGGCGTGCCCTGCTGGCCCCGGGCGGGCGGCACATGCGTCTCAAGCGCTACAGCCGGGGCTACACGGTGGAGGTCTTCGATGGCCCGCCGGTGCGCCGCCACAAGCCTTCGGTGGACGTGCTGTTCGGCTCCGTGGCCCGGGTCGCGGGACCGCAGGCCACCGGCGTGCTGATGACCGGCATGGGGGACGACGGTGCCCAGGGCCTGCTGGAGATGCGCCAGGCCGGGGCCGTCACTTTCGCCGAGAGCGAGGAAACCTGCGTGGTGTTCGGCATGCCCCGGGAGGCGATCCGTCGCGACGCGGCCTGCCATGTCGTGCCCCTGTACGACATCCCGGCGGCCCTGCAACAGGCGCGCCGCTGAGGGGAGGATAAGGAAGATGTCGCAACTGTGCCTGCTGCATATCGAGAATTTCGAGGATGACCGCATCCTGCTGTCCGAGCTTCTGCGTGCCGCGGGGATTAAGCCGGCCATCCACTACGCGACCAGCGTGGAGGAGATCGATGCCTGTCTGCGCCGGGGAAGGCCGGACATCGTCGTCTGCGATCATCGGTTGCCCACGCTGGATGTGGCGCAGGTCCACGCCCGGGTGCGCGCCGTGGCGCCGGAGGTGCCGTTCATCGTGTTTTCCGCGCAGGATCTCGATGGCGCCGTGAAGGATGTGGTATCCGCCCCCGGTTGCGCCTTCGTCAGCAAGGAGCGGGCCTGGATGCTGCCCCAGCGGATCAGGGAGATGCGTGCCGCTCCCGAGGACGATGGCGATATCGCCTCGTTGCCGGAGAAGTGGTGCCCGGATGACGAAGGGGGGCAGCCGCCCCTCGACCGCCCGCAGTTCGAGCACCGTCTGGCCGACATCCTGGTAGGCATGGAGGAGGGGCGCCACACCCTGTGCTTCCTCGACGTGGATCGCCTGCGGATCATCAACGACCTGTGCGGCCATGAGGGGGGGGATGCGCTGATCAGCGAGGTTGCCGGGATCCTGCGCGACGGTATCGGGCACCGGCATGTGTTCGCCCACTTCGGCGGGGACGAGTTCGGCCTCCTCCTGCTCGACTGTCCCCTGGATGAGGGGGTGGCGATCGTGCGCGGGTTGCAGGCATGCATCGTCGGCCATCGTTTCCGCTGGGATGGCAAGGTCTTTGATGTCAGCGTGACGGCCGGGGTGACCGAGCTGAACCCGGGCTGCGGGACGGTCGTCGAGGTTATGAGCGGGGTGGACAGCGCCTGCTATGCCGCCAAGGAGATCGGCCGCAACCAGCTGCACATCCATGATCCCCATGACCAGTCGGCCAGGCGCCGGCGCGAGCAGATGGCCTGGGTCCACCGCCTGCGCTGGGGGCTGGACGAGAGCGCCTTCGTGCTCTACGGCCAGGAGATCCGGGCCTTGAAGGGGGCGGGGCCCCGCCACTACGAGGTGCTGGTGCGCATGCGCTGCCCGGACGGACGGCTGGCCATGCCGGGCGAGTTCATCCCCGCCGCGGAACGTTACGGACTGATGGTCGACCTGGATGCCTGGATCATCGAGCACTGCCTGGCCATGGTGCGCCGGTGGGAGGAGAGCGGGGGCGATGGCCTGCCCGCGCTGAACCTTGCCCTCAACCTCTCCGCCCAGTCGCTCTCCGACCAGGGCTTTCTCGATCGCGTCATGGCGCTGGTCAGGGGCAGCGGGATCGCGCCGGAGCGGATCCATTTCGAGATCACCGAGACCGCCATGGTGACCAATCTCGGCAATGCGGCGGTGTTCATCGAGTCGCTGCGCGCGCTGGGCTGCCGCTTCGTGCTGGATGATTTCGGCAGCGGACTCTCGTCCTTCGCCTACCTGCGGGACATGCATGTCGACGCCCTGAAGATCGACGGGGCCTTCGTGCGCGACATGGACCGCAATCCGCACAATGCCGCCCTGGTGCGGGCGATCAACCAGGTGGGGCAGTCGCTCGGAATGGAGACGGTCGCGGAATTCGTCGAGAACGAGTCGATCTTCGGCATGCTGGCCGAGATGGGCGTGGACCATGCCCAGGGCTACTGGATCGACATGCCGCGACCGCTCGAGGCGATCCTGGACGAGGGCACCACCCTGGCGGCCGCGGCGACCCCAGCGCGTGGCATGTCCTGGGAGGACCGGGAGCGGGGCGACTGACCGGAGCATCGCCGCTGCAGGCGTCGCCCACGAAAATGGTCTTGCTGGTTCCTGACCGGTCCGACTTCAATCCGGCTCGCGCAGCACCAGCGCGGGCGGGGTGTCCAGCGTGCCGCGCAGGCTCAGCCAGCCGGCCACCGCGCTGAGGGCGGCGCCGAGCATCGGTGTGACGAGCCATGGCAGGGGCGAGACCGGCAGCCATTCCTCCAGGATCAGGCGGCCGAGAACCGCGCTGACGAGGGTGGCGGCCAGTGCGGCGAGCAACCCCGCGAGCAGGCCGAGGAGGGCGTACTCGCCCACCAGCTGGCGGCGCAGCCAGCTGCGTGAGGCGCCGAGGGTGCGCAGCAGGGCGGTTTCGCGGCGGCGGGTGCGGGCGGTGCCGGCAGCGGCGTTCCACAGCACCAGCCAGGCGCTGATCAGTACAAAGCCGAGCACCAGACCCACCGCGGCCTCGATGCGTACCAGCACCTCGCGCACCTGGGCCAGCGCGGCGCGGATGTCGATGATGGTGATGTTTGGCAGCGCCGCCACCAGCCGGTCCGCGAGCCCGGCCTTGTCGTCCGGCAGGTGGAAGCTGGTGATCCAGGTGGCCGGGTAGCCGTCCAGCGTGCCGGGCGGGGCGGAGACGAAGAAGTTGACGTTGAAGCTGTCCCAGCGCACCTGGCGCAGGTTGAGCACGGTGCCTTGCCAGCGCTCGCCGGCAATTTCGAAGTCCAGCATGCTGCCAAGTCCGATGCCGAGGCGCTTGGCAATGCCCTCCTCCACCGATAGCCAGCGCTGGCCGGCCTCGTCGGCGCGCCAGTGGCGCCCGGCGATGATGCGGTTGTCGGCAGGGTGGCCCTCGGCCATCGACAGGTTGAACTCACGCTCGGCGAGGGCGCGCGCCCGTCCCTCCGCAAGCGGGCGCTCGCTGACCGGCTGGCCGTCGATGCCGAGCAGGCGACCGCGGATCATCGGTCTGAGCACGGGTGCGGGCAGGCCGGCCTCGGCCAGCAGGCTGGCGAAAGGCTCCTTCTGCTCCTCCAGCAGGTTGATGACGAAGCGGTTCGGGGCATCCGCCGGCAGGCGCGCCGACCAGCCTTCAAGCAGGTCAGTGCGCAGGCTGAAGGCGAGGGTGAGGGCCATCAGGCCGAGGCCGAGGGTGGCAAGGGTGAGATGGGCGCGGCTGCCGGGCTGGGCCAGTCGGCCGAGGACGGCGGAGCCCGCGGGCAGCCAGCGTCGCCGGGCGAGCAGGATGGGCAGGCTGGCGAGGAGCAGCAGCACGAGGCCCAGAGCAAGCGTCCCGCCGAGGACCGCGGCGGTGAGGCGGGTGGGGCCGGCGATGACGGCGACCAGAGCCCCAAGCAGGGTGATGCCGGCGGCCAGGGCGCTCCAGCCGGCGGGGCCCCAGGCGGGCGGCTCCAGATGGCGACGCAGGATGCGCAGCACCGGGGTGGAGCGCAGGCGCAGCACGGCGGGCAGGGCGAAGGCGAGTGTGATGACCGGTCCGGCCAGCAGGCCGAGCAGGGCGGGCATGGGGCCGGGCGGGGGCAGGTCGGCGGGTATCACGCCCCGCAGCAGCAGGGGCAGGAGCGGCTGGATGGCGTAACCGAGGAGGACGCCGATCAGACTGCCGAGCGCGGCGGTGGGCAACAGGGCGAGCAGGGCTGAGGTTGCGATGAAGCGGGCCGGGGCACCGAGGGCGCGCAAGGCGGCGGCGGCATCGAGCTGGGCGCGCAGGCGGTCCTGCATGCCGATGCCGACCGCGAGTCCCGCCAACAGCAGGGCGAGCAGGCCGCTGACACGCAGCAGACCCTCCGCGCGGTTCAGCGCCTCGCGCAGTTCCGGGCGGGTCTCGTCCAGTCCCTCGAGGCGCCGGCCGCGCTCGGGGTGGCGCCGCGCGTAATCGGCAAAGTCCTTCAGCGCGGCGGCCTCGCCGGCCAGGTGCAGGCGGTAGGTCATGCGGCTGCCGAAGCCGAGCAGGCCGCTCGAGGCGAGGTCGGCCTCGGCGATCATCACCCGCGGCCCGATGGCGAACACGCTGGGGGCGCGGTCCGGCTCGCGGTCCAGCCGGCCGGCCGCATGAAGGGTGAGTTGGCCGAGGGTGAAGACCTCGCCGCTGGCGAGGCCGAGCGCGGCAAGGGCATCCGGTTCAAGCCAGGCCCGGCCGGCGGCAGGTGCGCTGGCTGTGGCCCCGTTCACGCGCAGTTCACCGAGCAGTGGGTACTCGGGACTGACCGCCTTGATCTCGACCAGGCGTGTCCGCTCGGCGGCCAGGATCATGCTCGGAAAGCTTGTGGTCGAGGCGCTGCGCAGGCCGAGGCGATCGGCTTCGGCGCGGAAGCGGGGAGGGATCGCGCGGTCGGCGACCAGCACGAGATCGCCGCCGAGGGCCTCGGCCGCGCCGTGCTTCAGTGCGCCGGACAGGCGTTCGGCAAAGGTGCTGACCGCCACCAGCGCGGCGACGCCGATCGCCAGCGCCATGACCATCCCGAAGGCCCTCTGGCGCTGGCGGCGCGCGTACCACATCACCCCGCGGTTCATCGCTTCCCTCATGAGGCGGCCAGCCGTCCCTGGTCAAGGCGCAGCAGGCGGTCGCAGCGCCCGGCCAGGGCCGGATCATGCGTGACGAGCAGGAGGGTCGCCCCGCGCTCGAGGTTGAGTTCGAACAACAGGTCTATGATGCGTGCCCCGGTGGCCTGGTCGAGGTTGCCGGTCGGCTCGTCGGCCAGCAGCAGCGGCGGCTCGAGGGCGAAGGCGCGGGCAATGGCCACGCGCTGCTGCTCGCCGCCGGACAGCTGGGCCGGGTAGTGATGCATGCGGTGCGCGAGGCCGACGGTCCCGAGCAGATCGCGCGCGCGCGCTGATGGCGTGGGATGCCCGGCCAGGCGCAATGGCAACTCGACGTTTTCCTGCGCGGTTAGTCCAGGCAGGAGCATGAAGGACTGGAACACGAAGCCGATCATGCGCCCGCGCAGGGTCGTGCGCTCGTCCTCGGACAACGGGCCGAGGGCCTGGCCGTCGAGCAGGATCTCGCCTTCCGTCGGGGCGTCGAGCGCCGCGAGCAGGCTGAGCAGGGTGGTCTTGCCCGAGCCCGAGGCGCCGACCAGACCGACGCGCTCGCCGCGCTGCAGCTCGATGTTGATATCCTCAAGCAGGCGCAGCGGGCCGTCGGCGGTATATACGGTCTTGCCGAGACCGCGGGTGTGGAGGAGTGCTTGCATGAGACGTTTCTTGGTCGGTTCCCTTTTCCATAGATCATGGATGGCGCTGGCGGTTCTGTGTATCACGCTCGTGGCAGGCCATCCAGCCGCCCGGGCAGCCAACGTGCTGCTGATCGTCGGCGACAGCCTGAGCGCGGGTTATGGGGTGGGCCGGGAGCAGGCCTGGCCTAGCCTGCTGCAGAAGCGCCTGCACGATGGGGGGCTGGACGTGCGCGTGGTCAATGCCAGCATCAGCGGGGAGACCAGCTCGTCGGGGCGCGCGCGGCTGCCCAGCCTGCTCGAGCGGCACCGGCCGCGCTGGGTGGTGATCGAGCTCGGCGCCAACGATGGCTTGCGCGGCCTGTCGCTCGAGGCGCTGCGCGCCAATCTGCACGCCATGCGTGACCAGGTGGATGCCGCGGGCGCCCTTCCCATCCTCGCCGGCATGCGCCTTCCGCCCAACTACGGCTCGATCTACACGAGCCAGTTTGCCGCCATCTATGCCGAACTGGGGCGGGAGATCGTGACGATCCCCTTCCTGCTGGACGGAGTGGCCGGCCACCCGCGGTTCAACCAGCAGGATGGCGTGCACCCGAACGCGGATGGACACCGGCAAGTGCTGGAGAACGTATGGGCCGTGCTCGCGCCGGTCCTGGGGGTGGGGCCGCAAGTTGAGGGTGAAAAGAAAACGATGTTAGACTCCCAAAAATGAGTAAGTCCCCCTCCATGGGCCTGCCGCTCATCGGTGCCGGAAACATGTTCGTATCGATGATCGCCTCCGGCTTCATCATCGGATATCTGGTCGATGGCTGGCTCGACACGAGGCCCCTGTTCATGCTGATCATCGGGGGGCTGGGGTTGATCGGTGGCTTCCAGAAGGCCCACCAGCTGCTGAGGATGCAGGATCGTGCCCGGGACCAGGGTTGAGCTTCTCGCCCGCCGGCTGATGCTGGGTCAGCTGATCGCCACCGCGGTCCTGGCGATGATCTGGGGGGCGCTCGGACATTATTTCGACGGGGTTGCCGTGGTGTACGGCGGGCTCGTCAGCATGCTGCTTGCCTGGCTGCACAAGCGCGGGGTTCGCAAGGCCGAACAGCGCGCCATCAGTGATCCGAAGGGCAGCATGTTCGTTTTGTACGTGGGCGCGGTCGTGCGTTTCCTGCTCCTCATCGGCCTGCTTGGCATCGGGATGGGGTTGCTGAAGCTGCCGGCGCTGCCCCTGTTCGCAGGTTTCGTGCTCGCGCAGCTGGGGTTCCTCGCTGTCGCGCGGCGCTAGTTTTCTTGAAGCATTGGATTTGGGGAGTACAACCGTGAGCGCAGCGGAGAACTCGGGCGGCGGGTCCGTCGAGTACATTCAGCACCACCTTACCAACTGGTCGGTCGGCGAGGGTTTCTGGACCCTCAATCTCGATACCCTGGTCGTCAGCGTCATGCTGGGCGCCCTGATCGTGTTTGCGGCCATGCGTGTTGGCCGCAGCCTCCAGGTGGGGGCGCCGAGTGGCTTCCAGAACTTCGTCGAGATGGTTCTGGATTTCGTCGACAAGCAGGTCAAGGACTCTTTTGGCGGCAAGGACAACAAGCTGATCGCCCCGCTCGCCCTGACCGTGCTGGTCTGGGTGTGGCTGATGAACTTCATGGACCTGATCCCGGTCGACCTGATCCCGGCCATCCTGCACGGCGCCGGCCTCGAGTACTTCAAGGTCGTGCCGACCACCGACATCAACACCACCCTCGCCATGGCGGGCGTCGTGTTCCTGCTGACCGTCTACTACAACATCAAGGTCAAGGGCGTCGTCGGCTATGCCAAGATGTTCCTGTTCCACCCCTTCGGCAAGTTCCTGGTGCCGGTCAACGTCGTGATGACCGCCATCGAGGAACTGGCCAAGCCCCTCAGCCTTGGCCTCCGTCTCTTCGGCAACATGTTCGCCGGCGAGCTGGTGTTCCTGCTCATCGCCCTGCTGTCCGGCGCGGCGACGATCGGCGCGGCCCTGCTGATCTGGTTCCCGCTGCAGGTTGTGCTTGATCTGGGGTGGCTGCTGTTCCACATCCTCATCATCACGCTGCAGGCCTTCATCTTCATGGTGCTGACCATCGTCTACCTGGGCATGGCGCACGCCTCCGAAGATGACCACTGAGTCGCTGATGACAACCACCTTCTCAACCCTTCACCTTAAACAAAATCCGTAAGGAGAACCGACGATGAACGCTGACATGATCGCGATGATTTATGCCTACACTGCCGTAGGCGTGGGCGTGATTCTTGCCGCTGCCGGCCTGGGCTCGGCCATTGGCTGGGGCCTGATCTGCTCCAAGACCCTCGAAGGTATTGCTCGTCAGCCGGAAATGCGTCCGCAGCTGATGGTCAACATGTTCATCTTCGCCGGTCTGATGGAATCCTTCCCGTTCATCATCCTGGCATTCGCCATGTGGTTCCTGTTCGCCAACCCGTTCGTGGGCGCCCTGCAGGCCGCCATCCAGGCAGTCGGCGGCTAAGACACGGTGAATCCCGGCGTGCGGGCCCTGGTGTCCGCACGCGGTTTTCCTGTGTCCCCTAAAGAGGTAGGCAACCGTGAACATTACGGTCACCCTGATTGCCCAGATGATCGCCTTCGTGGCGATGATCTGGCTGGTGAACAAATTCCTGTGGGCCCCGCTGTCCGCCATGATGGAAGCACGCCGTCAGCGCATCGCCGACGGCCTGTCCGCTTCCGAGCGCGGCAAGCACGAGCTCAAGCTGGCCGAGGAGCGCGCGGTCCAGATCATCAAGGAAGCCAAAGAGAAGGCGACCGAGATGCTGGCCCAGGCCAATGGCCGCAGCAACGAGATCATTGACGAAGCCCGCAACAACGCCAAGGCCGAGGCCGACCGCATCCTGTCCGGTGCGCAGGCCGAGATCGACCGCGAAGTCGAGCGCGCCAAGCAGGAGCTCGGAAAGCAGGTTGCCGTGCTTGCGGTAGCCGGCGCCGAGCGCATCCTGAAGCGCGAAGTGGACGCCAAGGCACACGAAGCGTCGCTTGCCGACCTCGTGGCCCGCGTCTAAGGGGGCACCATGTCCGAGATCGCAAAAGCCGCCCGCGCCTATGCCCGTGCCGCCTTCGAGGTGGCCCAGGCACAGGGTCAGCAGGCCAAGTGGTCCGAGATGCTGGCCTTCCTGGCGGCGGTCGCCAACGATGCCGACATGGGGCGCATGATCGCCTCTCCGGCCATCGGTCGCGACAAGCTGGCGGAACTCATGCTCAACGTCGCGCAGGGTCGCCTCAGCGCCGAGGGTGAAAACCTCGTGCGCCTGCTGGGCGAGAATGCGCGCCTCGCCCTTCTGCCGCTGATCGCGGTGGAATTCGAGGAACTCCGTCGCGCCGAAGAGGGCCGGATGGACGTGCGTGTGGTTTCCGCCAAGCCGCTGAGTGCCGACGAGCAGGCCAAGCTCGTCGAAGCCCTCGGCAAGCGTCTGGGCAAGGTCATCACCCTGGCCAATGAAATTGACGAATCCCTGATCGGCGGCGCCATCGTGTACGCCGGGGATCTGGTCATCGACGGTTCAATGCGGGGTCGCCTGCAGGGCCTGGCGAACGCCGTGGTCCGCTAAGGAGTTATTTTCATGATTAATCCTTCTGAAATCAGTTCCCTGATCAAACAGCGGATTGAAAGTTTCGAAGTCGGTGCGGATGCCCGCACCGTTGGCACCATTGTCAGCGTCAGCGACGGTATCGTGCGTATCCACGGTCTGACCGACGTCATGCTCGGTGAGATGATCGAGTTCCCGGGCAACACCTTCGGTGTGGCGATGAACCTCGAGAGCGACAGCGTCGGCGCGATCGTTCTGGGCGCTTACGGCCACCTGAAGGAAGGCGACCAGGTCAAGTGCACCGGCCGCATCCTGGAAGTGCCCATCGGCAAGGAACTGCTCGGCCGCGTAGTCGACACCCTGGGTCGTCCGGTGGACGGCAAGGGCGAGCTGGGCGCCAAGCTGACCGCTCCGATCGAAGTCATCGCCCCGGGCGTGATCGATCGCAAGTCCGTCGACCAGCCGCTCCTGACCGGTATCAAGGCGCTGGACGCCATGGTGCCCATCGGCCGTGGCCAGCGCGAGCTGATCATCGGTGACCGTCAGACCGGCAAGACCGCTGTCGCCATCGACACCATCATCAACCAGAAAGGCAAGGGCGTTTACTGCGTCTATGTTGCGATCGGCCAGAAGGCCTCCACCATCGCCAACATCGTGCGCAAGCTGGAAGAGCACGGCGCGATGGAGTACACCATCGTCGTTGCCGCCGGCGCCTCCGACCCGGCCTCCATGCAGTACCTGGCCGCCTACGCCGGCTGCACCATGGGCGAGTACTTCCGCGACCGCGGCATGGACGCGCTCATCGTGTACGACGACCTGACCAAGCAGGCCTGGGCCTACCGTCAGATCTCCCTGCTGCTGCGCCGTCCGCCGGGCCGTGAAGCCTATCCGGGTGACGTCTTCTACCTGCACAGCCGCCTGCTGGAGCGCGCCTCCCGCGTGAACGCCGACTACGTCGAGAAGTTCACCAACGGCGAAGTGAAGGGCAAGACTGGCTCACTGACCGCGCTGCCGATCATCGAGACCCAGGGTGGTGACGTTTCCGCGTTCGTTCCGACCAACGTGATCTCCATCACCGACGGCCAGATCTTCCTCGAGACCGATCTGTTCAACGCGGGCCTGCGTCCTGCAATCAACCCGGGTATTTCCGTATCCCGCGTTGGTGGCGCCGCGCAGACCAAGATCATCAAGAAGTTCTCCGGCGGTATCCGTACCGACCTGGCCCAGTACCGCGAGCTGGCTGCGTTCTCGCAGTTCGCTTCCGACCTGGACGAGGCCACCCGCCGTCAGCTCGAGCGCGGCAAGCGCGTCACCGAGCTGATGAAGCAGGCCCAGTACAAGCCGCTGTCGGTTGGTGAAATGGCCCTCTCGCTGTTCGCCGCCAACGAGGGCTACCTGGACGACGTACCGGTCGAGAAAATCGGTTCCTTCGAGTCCGCGCTGCACGCCTACGCGCACAGCAACGCGAAGGACATGATGGATGCGATCGGCAATGACGGTAACCTCAACGACGACATCTCCGCTGGCCTGAAGAAGACCCTCGAGGCCTTCAAAGCCAACGGTGTCTGGTAAGAGAGGCGACTGTCATGGCCGGCGCTAAAGAAATCCGTACGCAGATCAAGAGCGTTCAAAACACGCGTAAGATCACCAAGGCCATGGAAATGGTCGCGGCGAGCAAGATGCGCAAGGCCCAGGAAAACATGGAGGCGACCCGTCCTTACCTGCAGAAGGTCAAGGACGTGATCGCCAATCTCAGCAACGCCCATCCGGAATACCGCCACCCGTTCATGGTGGAGCGTCCGGTCAAGCGTGTGGGGATGATCCTGGTAACCACCGACCGTGGTCTTTGCGGCGGCCTGAACGTGAACCTGTTCAGGCAGGCCCTCAGGACCATGCAGGGCTGGGCGGACAAGAACATCGAGATCGATGTCTGCGCCATCGGCAGCAAGGGTGTGGCCTTCGTCAAGCGCGGGGCCTTCAACCCGGTGGCCGAGATCACGGGCCTGGGCGATCGCCCGAAGTTCGTGAGGGTGCAGGGGGCGGTCAAGGTCATGCTCGACGCCTACGAGGCGGGCAACCTGGACGAGATCTGGGTCGCGCGCAACGACTTCGTCAACAGCATGACCCAGAAGCCGCTCGTCGAGCGCATCCTGCCGCTCATGCCGGTGGACCTGCCCGAACTGCAGCATCGCTGGGACTACATCTACGAGCCCGAGTCGAAGGACGTCCTGGATCTGCTGCTCAAGCGTTATGTCGCTGCCAGCGTTCACCAGGCGACCATCGAGAACGTGGCCTGTGAAATGTCTGCACGCCGCATCGCCATGAAGAACGCGTCCGACAACGCGGGCGGGCTGATCCGCGACCTGAAGCTGAAGTACAACAAGGCTCGTCAGGCAGCGATCACCCAAGAGATCGCGGAAATTGTCGGTGGCGCGGCTGCGGTCGGCTAAGGCTTGAATTCTTACGTATTGATGATGAGGAACCGAACATGAGTTCTGGCAAGATTCGCGAAATCATCGGTGCGGTAATCGACGTGGAATTTCCGCGTGATTCCGTGCCGAAGGTTTACGATGCACTGAAGGTCGACAGCACCGGTCTGACCCTCGAAGTTCAGCAGCAGATCGGCGACGGCGTGGTGCGTACCATCGCCCTCGGCGCTTCCGAAGGCCTGCGTCGCGGCCTGGCCGTGACCAACACCGGCGCACCGATCTCCGTGCCGGTGGGCAAGGCCACCCTGGGTCGCATCATGGACGTGCTGGGCGAGCCGATCGACCACGCCGGTCCGATCGCCACCGAAGATCGCAACGTCATTCACCGCAAGCCGCCGGCATTCGACGAGCAGTCCTCCAGCACTGCCCTGCTCGAGACCGGCATCAAGGTGATCGACCTGCTGGTTCCGTTCGCCAAGGGCGGCAAGGTCGGCCTGTTCGGCGGCGCCGGCGTGGGCAAGACCGTGAACATGATGGAGCTCATCCGCAACATCGCGGTCGAGCACAGCGGCTACTCCGTATTCGCCGGCGTGGGTGAGCGTACCCGTGAGGGCAACGACTTCTACCACGAGATGAGCGAAGGCGGCGTACTGGACAAGGTCGCCCTGGTCTACGGCCAGATGAACGAGCCGCCCGGTAACCGTCTGCGCGTCGCGCTGACCGGTCTGACCATGGCCGAGTACTTCCGTGACGAAGGCCGTGACGTGCTGATGTTCATTGACAACATCTACCGTTACACCCTGGCCGGTACCGAAGTATCCGCACTGCTCGGCCGCATGCCGTCCGCGGTGGGTTACCAGCCGACCCTGGCGGAAGAGATGGGCGTCCTGCAGGAGCGCATCACCTCCACCAAGACCGGCTCCATCACCTCCGTGCAGGCCGTGTACGTTCCGGCGGACGACCTGACCGACCCGTCCCCCGCGACCACCTTCTCGCACCTGGACGCGACCGTGGTTCTGTCCCGTGACATTGCCGCCCTGGGTATCTACCCGGCGATCGATCCGCTGGACTCCACCAGCCGCCAGCTCGACCCCCAGGTCGTGGGCGACGAGCACTACGGCATCGCCCGTGGCGTGCAGAAGACCCTGCAGCGCTACAAGGAGCTCAAGGACATCATCGCGATCCTGGGCATGGACGAGCTGTCCGAAGAGGACAAGCTGGTCGTGGCCCGTGCGCGCAAGATCCAGCGCTTCATGTCGCAGCCGTTCTTCGTGGCCGAGGTGTTCACTGGCGCCCCGGGCCGCTTCGTTTCCCTGAAGGAAACCCTGCGCGGCTTCAAGGGCCTGCTGGAAGGCGAGTACGACCACCTGCCCGAGCAGGCGTTCTACATGGTCGGTGGCATCGACGAAGCGGTTGAGAAGGCCGCCAAGATCGCCGCCAAGTAATTAGGAGGCTGTCATGGCCATGACCATCCATGTGGACATCGTGAGCGCCGACAAGCCCATCCTGAGTGGCCAGGCGACCTTCGTGGTCGCCCCCACCACAATGGGCGAGCTCGGCATCACCCCGCGCCACACGCAGCTCCTGGCAACCCTCAAGCCGGGTGAAGTCCGCGTGACCGACGAGAAGGGCAATACCAGCCACTACTACGTCTCCGGTGGTGTGATCGAGGTGCAACCCCTCAAGATCACCATCCTCGCGGATAGCGCCCTGCGTGAAGAGGATGCCCGTGCCGTCGAGCTCGCCGCCGAGGAGTCCCGCCTCAAGGCCCTCGAGAGCAAGGGTGCCATCGCCGAGGGCGCCGAGGTGGACTACTTCCGCCTGCAGAACGAGCTGATCGAGGGCGCCGAGCGTCTGCGCTGGATCCGCGAGATCCGTGGCGTGCGGAGCAACACCTCGCAGTGACCCGTGACGGGTGACCATTGAAAAAGGAGGCCAAGGCCTCCTTTTTTATTGCCCGTGTTCCGGGGGCCAGCCGGCAGCTTAAAGAGAAGGGGGGGGCTCGCGCCCCCTTTCTCAATCCTTCACGCAGTCGATGTGGTAGACGATCTGTCCGTCCACCTCTTCCGCCACGAGGCCGTGGATGTCGGTCTCGAAACCCGGAAGCTGGCGGTTGAACTCGCGCGCGAACTTCAGGTAATCGACGATCGTCTTGTTGAAGCGCTCGCCCGGAATCAGCAGCGGGATGCCAGGCGGGTAGGGGGTGACCAGGCTCGCGGTGATGCGGCCTTCCAGCTGGTCGATCGGTACACGCTCGATCTCTCGATGTGCCATCTTGGCCCAGGCGTCGGCCGGACGCATGGCGGGCACCATGTCGGACAGGTACATTTCGGTGGTCAGGCGCGCGACATCGTATTGCTTGTACATGTCGTGCAGCTTGCGGCACAGATCCTTGAGGCCCATGCGCTCGTACACCGGGTGCTTGGCGACAAACTCGGGCAGGATGCGCCACAGCGGCTGGTTCTTGTCGTAGTCGTCCTTGAACTGCTGCAGGGCGGTGACCAGGGTGTTCCAGCGGCCCTTGGTGATGCCGATGGTGAACATGATGAAGAAGCTGTACAGGCCGGTCTTCTCCACCACCACGCCGTGCTCGGCCAGGTACTTGGTGACGATGCCGGCCGGGATGCCCCAGTCGGCGAAGTCACCGTCCACGTCGAGCCCCGGGGTGATTACGGTGGCCTTGATCGGATCGAGCATGTTGAAGCCTTCCGCAAGGGGGCCGAAGCCGTGCCAGCGGTCGCCCTGCTTGATCATCCAGTCCTCGCGCCGGCCGAGTCCCTCCTCTGGGAGGTGATCCGGGCCCCAGACCTTGAACCACCAGTCGCTGCCCCACTCCTCGTCCACCTTGCGCATGGCGCGGCGGAAATTCAGCGCCTCGGTCAGGGACTCATCGACCAGCGCGGTGCCGCCCGGCGGTTCCATCATCGCCGCCGCCACGTCGCAGGAGGCGATGATCGCGTACTGCGGAGAAGTGGATGAGTGCATCAGGTAGGATTCGTTGAACACATCGCGGTCGAACTTCTGCTGCTCGCAGTCCTGCACCAGGATCTGCGAGGCCTGCGACAGGCCGGCCAGCAGCTTGTGGGTGGACTGGGTGGAGTACACCAGCGACTCGCGGCAGCGCGGTCGCCCCTCGCCGATGGCGTGGTAGTCGCCGTAGAACTCGTGGAAGGCGGCGTGCGGCAGCCAGGCCTCGTCGAAGTGCAGGGTGTCGATATGGCCGTCCAGCAACTCCTTGATGGCTTCGACGTTGTACACCACGCCGTCGTAGGTGGACTGGGTGATGGTCAGGATGCGCGGCTTCTTGTTCTCTACATGGCGCGCGAACGGGTGCGCCTCGATCTTCTTCTGGATGTTCTCCGGCTTGAACTCCTCCAGCGGGATCGGACCGATGATGCCGAAATGGTTGCGTGTCGGGGTGAGGAACACCGGTATCGCGCCGGTCATGATGATCGCGTGCAGGATCGACTTGTGGCAGTTGCGGTCAACCACCACGATGTCGCCCGGCGAGACCACGCTGTGCCAGACCATCTTGTTGGAGGTGCTGGTGCCGTTGGTGACGAAGTACAGGTGGTCGGCGTGGAAGATGCGTGCGGCGTTGCGCTCGGAGGCGGCCACCGGGCCGGTGTGGTCGAGCAGCTGGCCGAGTTCCTCGACCGCGTTGCACACGTCGGCGCGCAGCAGGTTCTCGCCGAAGAACTGGTGGAACATCTGGCCCACCGGGCTCTTCAGGAAGGCCACGCCGCCGGAGTGGCCGGGGCAGTGCCAGGAGTAGGAGCCATCGGCCGCATAGCCGGTCAGGGCGCGGAAGAAGGGCGGGGCCAGGGTGTCGAGGTAGGCCTTCGACTCGCGGATGATGTGGCGCGCGACGAATTCCGGTGTGTCCTCGAACATGTGGATGAAGCCGTGCAGTTCCTTGAGCACGTCGTTCGGAATGTGGCTGGAGGTGCGCGTCTCCCCGTAGAGGAAAATCGGGATGTCCGCATTGCGGAAACGGATCTCCTCGACGAAGGAGCGCAGCTGGCGCACCACATGCAGCTCTTCCTCCGGGTTGCCGGAGTTGAACTCCTCGTCGTCGATCGAGAGGATGAAGGCCGAGGCGCGGCTCTGCTGCTGGGCGAAGGTCGACAGGTCGCCGTAGCTGGTGACGCCCATGACCTCGACGCCTTCCTCCTCGATGGCCTTGGCCAGGGCGCGAATGCCGAAACCGCTCGCGTTCTCGGAGCGGAAGTCTTCGTCGATGATGACGATGGGGAAGCGGAATCTCATGGGCGACCCTTGCCGACGGCGAAAAAGGAAAAGCGTGCCCGGTGGGCACGGTTCAAAACACGGATTGTACAGGCTTGAATGCAGCACTGCCTCCACCCGGATGATGGGATGGGGATGTGGCAGTCATGTGTCAGGACCGATTTGTCGGGAACGGATCGGGATTCGCCGACAGGCGCTCCCGACGGCCGTTCTCGACAGCCGCCCCCCGAAGGGGGCCGCCCAAGGATGGGCGGCATCCGCGTGCTGCATGAGTCTGGAAATACCTTAGGAAGTTCCGCATCTCCTCTTGGGCTTCGTGCAGCGCGCAGGGCCGCAGGCGGAGTGCGGTACCCGGCAGGCGCTGTGCCAGGGCGGCGAGGTCGAGCGGGTGGATGGCGCCGAGCCTGGGGTAGCCGCCGAGGGTCTGGCGGTCGTTGAGCAAGACGATGGGCTGGCCGTCGGGCGGGACCTGCACCGCGCCGAGGGCGATGCCCTCCGAGACGAGGCCTGCCGGCGCCTCGATCGGCTTGCCTTCGAGCCGCGCACCCATGCGGTCGGAGCGGGGCGAGAGGCGCCAGGACTGTCCGAACAGGCGCTCGCGCGCCTCGGCGGAAAAGGCCCCGAACTGGGAGCCCGGGATCAGGCGCAGGGTCAGCGGCGCGGAGTAATCGGGGTGGAAGTGCCCGGGCACCACGCGCGGTCGGCCGGCAAGGCCTGGCGTGCAGGGCAGGCGGTCGCCGCTGGCGAGCGGACGTCCGTCGCCGTGGAGGCCGCCAAGTCCCTCGCGCGGCACGGTTGGGCCGTCGAGGGCGAGGCCGCCGGCCACACCCAGATAGGCGCGGATGCCGCCCATCCTTGGGCGGCCCCCTTCGGATTCACCCGTCGGCGAATCCCGATCCGTTCCAGACGGATCGGTGATGCCGGTGCGCGGGTGTCCGAAGCGCAGGCGTTGGCCGCGGCGCAGGAGGAAGCTCTGCCAGGGGGCGAGGGGCTCGTCGTCGATGCGGGAGTCGAGGTCGGCGCCGGTGAGGCTGAGCCACAGGTCGGCCTCGGCTTCGAGCTCCAGCCCACCGTAGGCGATCTCGATCGTGCCCGCGCCCCAGGGGTTGTCCAGCAGGCGGTTGGCCCAGGCCCAGGCATGCAGGTCCAGCGGCCCGCCCTGGGTGAGGCCTGCGTGCATCAGGCCCCGACGCCCGCCGTCCTGCGGCAGGGCGAAGATGCCGGGTTTGAGGACAAGCAGGCTCATTCCGGCTTGCCCCACGGCAGGTCGTCCAGTCGTCCCCCCATGGCGAGGTAGGTGGCGCGGTCGATGGGTTTGAGGCGCACCGCATCGCCCACAGCGAGGCCGCAGGCCGGGTCGTGCGCGGGATCGAACAGGCGCAGCGGGGTGCGGCCGATGAGGTTCCAGCCGCCGGGGGAGTCGAGCGGGTAGACTGCAGTCTGGCGCTCGGCGATGCCGAGGGTGCCGGAGGGCACGCGCGGGCGGGGGCTGGCCAGGCGCGGGGTGGACAGGCGTTCGTCCACCAGCCCGAGGTAGGCGAAGCAGGGCGCGAAGCCGACTGCGAACACCGGGTAGTCCCGGCCGCTGTGCAGGGCGATGAGCGCCTCGATCGTCAGTCCGGCGCGGGCGGCGATCCGGGGGAGGTCGGGGCCGACCTCCTCCGCGTAGTAGACGGGTATCTCGTGCAGCCGGCCCTCGCCCGCGGCGACGGGGTGCAGCCCTTCCAGCGCGGCGAGGAGGTCGCGCCGCATCGATTCGGCATCCTCGCGCAGCAGGTCGTACTGCACGAGGATCGTGGTGTAGCTCGGCACGACCTCGACCAGCCGGCCGCCCAGGCGCTCGCGCAGGCGCAGGGCGGCAGCCTGCACCCAGGGGATCAGCGCGGGATCGATGGCCTCGCCCAGGCGGACGAGGAAGGCGTCGATCCCGGCAACCTCGATCTGAAGTCGCCGGGCCGTCATGCGCGGGGCCCCAGCGCCTCGCGGATGGCGCGCAGGGCGGCCAGCGCCTGCGGGGTGTCGCCATGCACGCACAGCGAGTCGGCCTGCAGGACAAGCGACGTGCCGTCCTCGGCGGAATCCATCCCTGGATTCCGCCCTGCGGGGCTCGCCTTGTGGCGAGCCAGCGTCGTTCCTGACGGCGCTGTTAGCGGCAGCGGCTCCCCGTGCGCAAGGCGCAGGGCCTGTTCGATGATCGCCGCGACCTCCGCGTGCACCGCCCCTGGCTGGCCGCGCGGGCGCAGGCTGCCGTCCGGCTCGTAGGCCCGGTCGGCGAAGGCCTCGAACAGCAGCGGCACGCCGTATTCCCCGGCAAGCCCCTGGGCGTGGGTGTTGTCGGCGTGGCACAGCACCATCAGCGCGAGCCCCCCGTCCATCCCCGCCACCGCCTCCAGCATCGCGCGCAGGACGTGGGGAGTGCGCATCATGTCGTTGTACAGCGCGCCGTGCGGCTTGACGTAGTCCACCCGCCCGCCTTCGGCGCGGGCGATCGCGTCCAGCGCGCCGACCTGGTAGCGCAGCAGGGCGACCAGTTCGTCGTGCTCGACAGGCATGGAGCGGCGGCCGAAGCCGAGCAGGTCGGGGTAGCCGGGGTGGGCGCCGATGCCGACGCCGTGCTTGAGGGCGAGGCGCACCGTGCGGCGCATGGTCAGCGGATCGGATGCGTGGAAGCCGCAGGCGATGTTGGCTTGGTCGATCAGCGGCATCACCGCCTCATCCTCGCCCATGGTCCACGGACCGAAGCCCTCGCCGAGGTCGCAGTTGAGCTTGAGGCGGCCGTGCGGGAACGGGCGGGATGTTGCGTGGTCTGACATCGACTCGGGCATCATGGACGAAAGCCTCCAATACATACCACGGGATACCTCCATGCACCGCCTTCTTTTACTGTTCGCGCTCACTCTCCCCGCCCTTGCCCGCGCCGACCTGACCGGTGTCTACCAGCTGATCGACGAGCGCCAGCGGGACGCCGGGACGCTGACCATCCAGATGCGGGACGAACACACCATTCGCTACGACATGCGGGGTCGGGAGGCCGGCCAGTCCGGTTCCTCCCTCCTGCTGGGCGACAGGCTGTACCTGATCACCGCGCAGGGCGAGGTGATGGACATGAGCATGATGGGTGCGATCGCCGGTGCCCTGATGCCTCCCCAGGCACGCCAGGTCGTGGTGCAGGACCCGAAGGTCGAGGCCACCGGCCGCAGCCGGACGGTGGCCGGGCTGAAGGGCGAGGTCTACCGCTGGGCCGATGGCCGGCACGCGGGCGAGGCGGTGGTGTCGTCCGATCCGAGGGCCCGTCTGCTCAGGCGGGCGATGGAGCGCCTGGGTGACCGCATGGAAAGGATCCTCGGCGATGCGCAGGTGACTCGCACCTGGCGCCAGCTGCGCGATGTGCCCCAGCTACGCGAGCGGGGCGTGCTGAGCGCGCTGACCAACGGGGGCGGCGGGATGCGCCTGCTTCGCGTCGAGGAGGGGGCCGTGCCGGCAGAGCGCTTCGTGCTGCCCCGGAGGCCCGGGACGGTGGCCCTTCCGGGACTGCCGAACGGCCTGCCCAACCTGAACGACCCGCAGATGCAGCAGATGCTCAGGGGGTTGATGCAGCAGCGCTGATCCCGCCCGCGTAGTAGGCCTCGAGTTGTGCGAACACCGCCGGGAATGCGGCGCGCAGCACCTCAGGCTGCTCGAAGAAGTATTCGCTCGCGACGGCGAAGAATTCCTCCGGTGCCTCGGCGGCATAGGGATCGATGGGGGGCTCCCCGCCGTGGTCGAGGCGTTGGTTGAGGTCCTCGAACGCCGCGCCGAAGGCCACGCTCCAGCCACGTGCGCTCATCCCCGGCGGCAGCGGTGGGAAGCCGTTCGGCGCGCCGTTGCCCATGTCCAGCACGTGCGCCACCTCGTGGATGACCACGTTGTAGCCATCCCCGTGGCCGGAGGCCTCGACGTCGCCCCAGGACAGCACCAGCGGCCCGCTACCCCAGGCCTCGCCGCCGCGCACCTCGCGGCGGCGGTGGACCACGCCGGCCTCGTCCACCTCCTCGATCTCCGGCACGAAGGCATCCGGGTAGACGATGACGCGGACGATCATGTTCAGCGCATCCTCCTCGAGGTTGAGGGCAGGCAGGCAGGCCAGGGCGGCGATACGCACCCGCATGGCCGGGGTCAGCTCCAGGCCGTCGATGGGGGTGAAGGGCGTGTGGTGGAGGAACAGGGTGGCCCGTTGGCGCAGGCGCTCGAGATCCCGCTCCGGGAGCTGCTGCAGGATCGGCACGGCCTTGAGCGCTGCCTGCCAGTCGGCCTCGGCGATGGGGTGGCGCTCAAGGATGCGCCGCCGCCGCCAGGTCCTCAGGCGTTCAAGCATGACCGACCCTTCAGGAACGGATCGGGGATCGCCCTTGGGCGAACGCGAAGCTGGCGTAAGCCCGCCCGAAGGGGGCCGACCCGGGAGGGTCGGCATCAGCCAGTGCTTCGCCGTTCGTCGCCGCCACCTCGGCGAACAGCCGCGCGCTGTCCTTCGGCGTGCGCGCCCCCGTGGCCGGGTCGACATGTACGAGGCCGAAGCGCTTGGAGTAGCCGAATTGCCACTCGAAGTTGTCCAGCAGCGACCAGGCGAAGTAGCCGCGCAGGTCCGCGCCCTTTTCGATCGCCTCCATGGCGGCCCTCAGGTGGTCGCGCAGGTAGGCCATGCGCGGGGCGTCGTGCAGCCGGCCGTCGGCTGGCGGCGGATCGGCGAAGGCCGCGCCGTTCTCGGTGACGTAGAGGGGGATGCCGTTCGTGCGCTCATGCAGCCAGAGCAGGGTGTCGGTCAGGCCCTGCGGGAAGACCTCCCAGCCCATCTCGGTATGGGTGCCGGGTTGGCGCACGACCTCGGTGTCCAGGAAGCCGCCCGCCTTGTGGCGCACCACGGCGCGGGTGTAGTAGTTCAGGCCCAGCCAGTCGATCGGCTCGCACAGGCGCGCGACCGGTTCGGCCAGCACCTCGCGCCAGGCGTCCTCGCCCAGGGCCTCGACGAGCTCCTCGGGCCACTCGCCGCGGAAGACCGGATCGACGAACAGGCGGTTCATGTAGGCCTCGGCGCGGGCGCGCGCGGCGTGGTCGCGGGGGTCCATGCTCGCGGCGTACTTCGGCTCGATGTTCACCACCAGGCCGATGCGGTGGCGGCCGTTGGCGCGGTAGGCGCGCACGGCCTCGGCGTGGGCGAGCAGCAGGTTGTGGGCCACCCTGGGCACGAGGGCGAGGTTGGCGAGGCCGGGGGGATGCACGCCCTCGACGTGGCCCGCATGCATGATGACCCACGGCTCGTTGAGGGTGCACCAGTCCTCTACCTGGCCGTCGAGGGCGCCGGCCATGATCTCGGTGAAGTCGGCGAAGCGCAGCGCGGTGTCGCGGTTCAGCCAGCCGCCGGCATCCTCCAGCGCGGCGGGCAGGTCCCAGTGGTGCAGGGTGGCGAAGGGCTGGATGCCCCGGGCCAGCAGCTCGTCCGCCAGGCGCTTGTAGAAATCGAGGCCCTTGGGGTTCACCTTGCCGCGCCCCTCGGGCTGGATACGTGCCCAGTTGAAGCTGAAGCGGTAGGCCACGACGCCCAGGCGCTTGATCAGTGCCACGTCCTCGCGCCAGCGGTGGTAGTGGTCGCAGGCCACGTCGCCGTGGTCGCCGCCCAGGGTGCGTCCCGGCTCGTGGGCGAAGCGGTGCCAGTTGCTCGGACCGGCGCCATCGGCCAGCGGGGCGCCTTCGATTTGGTAGGCGGAGGTGGCCACGCCCCAGGTGAAGCCGGCAGGAAAGCGGGTGCTCAAGCGGTTGTTCTCGTGCAGGTTGTGCGTCAGTCCTGGCGTCGCCCCGCGAGGTAATCCCGCAGGGCGACGGCATTGTTGTGTTCCGTGTCGCGCGAGGCAAAGACAAAGGTGACCGGACCGCGTGCGGCGGCGATCTCCCCGCGCAGCGCCTCCACGGCCTCGGGCTTCCCGTCCAGCTCGTCGAAGTAGCGCCGGCGGAATTCCGCCCACCGGGCGGGATCGTGGCCGAACCAGCTCCGCAGCTCGCTGCTGGGGGCGATTGCCTTGTGCCAGGCGTCGAATGCACCGGCCTCGCGCGCGATTCCGCGTGGCCAGAGGCCATCGGTCAGGATGCGCAGTCCATCCCCGGGCGCCTTCGGTTCGTAGATGCGCTTGAGCCGGATGTTCATATCGTACCTCCCGCCTGTGTTTCGGGCGAGGCGGATGCCGGCCATCCATGGCCGTCACCCTCCGGGCCTGCCAAGGCAGGTCCCGATTCGCTCCTGGCGAATCGGTGATGCCGCCCCTCCCTAGGCGGCCCCCTCCGGGCCCGCCTGGCGGCGATCCCCGGTCTGTTCCTGACAGACCGGTGGGGCCGTGGCCACGCGGTTCCGGCCCGCCGCCTTGGCGACATAGAGGGCCTGGTCGGCCGCCTCGATCAGGTGAGACGGCGGTTCATCCCTGTTCGGGCGGATGGCGGCCACCCCCAGGCTCGCCGTCAGGCATTGGCCGAAGGGGGAGTGCTCGTGCGGGATGTACAGCGCCTGGATGGCAGTGCGAATCTCCTCCGCGATCTCGGCAGCCTGCGTCAGTTCGGTGTTGGCCAGGATGACGGCGAATTCCTCGCCGCCGTAGCGCGCGGCCATGTCGCCCGCGCGCTGGGCGAATCTTCCCAGGGTGCGGCCGATCCTGCGCAGGCACTCGTCCCCTGCCTGGTGGCCATAGTGGTCGTTGAACTGCTTGAAGTGGTCGATGTCCAGCATGACGAGGGCAAGGGGGGTGTGGGTCCGGCTGGCGCGGCGCCACTCTTGCTCCATGAAGGCATCGAAATAGCGGCGGTTGGGGATGCCGGTGAGTCCGTCCATGTAGGCCATTGCCTCGACCCGCTCCTCGGCCAGCTTCCGTTCGGTGATGTCATGGTGCGAGATGATGCCGTACACACGGCCCTCCCAGCGTAGGGGCGTGGCCTGCATCATGAACCATCGCTGCTTATCCGGGCTGTGGCAGGGATATTCGTGTCGGAAGGCCGTTGCATTGCCGTCGAGGACGTCGCGTATCCCGGTGACGACGACCCGTCCGTCGGCATCGCCACGTTTCGCGGCAGCCTGGCAGGCCTGCAGGTAGTTGAGCTCCGACCACGCTTCTGGCGCTGGGAGGTCGTTCCGGCGGCCGAATTCGACCCAGGCGTTGTTGGCGTAGATGATGCGGCCTTGGGCGTCGATGACGGCAATGCTTTCCGGCTGGGCGTCGACGATGGCCCTGAACAGTGCATCCGGAGGCGGCGTTTTCTGGCCTGCCATGAAGGTCTCTTGTCTAGCGTGCCAGGAGGGAGCGCAGCGCGGCCACGAAGCGTGCGTTGTCCTCCGGCAGGGCGGTGGTGATGCGCATGAAGCCGGGACCCAGCACGGGATCGTTCAGCGGTTTGACCAGGATGCCCCGGGCCTTGAGGGTCTCGGCCAGCCGGACGGCGTCGTGCGGGGCGAAGTCGGCGAGGAAGAAGTAAGTCTCGGTCGGGAAGGTGCGCACCCCCATGGCCTGCAGTTCGGCGGCGAGCGCCCCGGTCCAGGCGCGCAGGTCGGCGAGGCGCGCCCGGATACGCTCCTCGTGCAGCAGGGTGGCGATGGCCGCCGCCTCGCTCGGGCGGGCGAGCGGATAGGCGTCGTTGTGCGCGTTGAGGTCGTCGGCGATCGCCTCGGGCAGCACCGCATAGCCGACGCGGAAGCCGGCCAGGCTGTGCGCCTTGGACAGGGTGCGGGTCACCAGCAGGTTCGGGTGCTCCGGTACCCAGGGGACGACGCTACGGCCCGCCAGGCCGATGAAGGCCTCGTCGACCAGGAACAGGGTGTCCGGATGGCGGCGTAGCAGCCCTGGCAGCGGAGACATGTCGAAGGTGCCGCCGTTGGGGTTGTTCGGGTTGACGATCACCGCCAGGGTCGTGCCCGGCGGGATGACGAGGTCGGCGAGGTCGAAGGCGAAGCCCCGTCCGGGTGGGAGGCGCGTCTCGGTGTGACTGCGCGCGATCTCGGGGAACAGCGCGTAGGTCGGCGTCAGCAGGTGCACCTGCTGACCGAAGCGCTCGAACAGCTGGCGCAGGATCAGTTCCGAGCCGGCATTGATGTGGATCAGCCGCTCCGGCACGCCCAACTGGCGGGACAGCAGGCCGCGCAGGGGGGCCGAATAGGGCTCGGTGTAGTAGTTGGAGTGCGGTACCTCGTCCTGCGCGGCCGCGATTGCCTCGTCGATCGGCGGCAGGGGGTTCTCGCACAGCAGCAGCTTGATGCCGTGGAAGGCCCCGCCACCCTTTTCGCTCCTGGATGTCATGCCGTCTCCTGAATCGGGCGCGTGGCTGACGGGGTTGTGCAGCCCTGATTCGAAACTATAGCAGCCCGCCGGCTGGCAGCCAGTTCGCTTCAGGTCCGACAGGCTAGGCCGAGGGGGGGCGCCGGGGCGCCAGCAGGACGAGGGCGATGCCGCCCAGGATCGCCAGCGAGGCGATGAGCAGGCGTGGCGTGACAGGCTCGGCGAGGACGAACGCGCCGCCGGCGGCAGCCAGCACGGGGACGCTGAGCTGCACCGTGGCCGCGCTGGTGGCGCGCAACCCGGGCAGGGCCGCGTACCAGATGGCATAGCCGATGCCTGAGGCGAGGGCTCCGGAGGCTAGGGCGAACAGTGCGCCTTGTGCATCCCACTGCAACCAGGGAAGGGCGACGAGGCCGAGGCCGACGGCCAGCGGAACGGAGCGCAGGAAGTTGCCCGCTGTGGCCCCGAGGGGATGGCGCTCGCTCCGGCCCCGCAGCGAATACAGCCCCCAGGCGATGCCCGCGCCGATCATGAGGATCGCCCCGAGCGGCTGCGGGGCCTCGAGGCCTGGTGAGAGGAGGTAAGCGAGACCCGCGAGGGCCAGCAGCATGCCGGCGAGCTGCCATGGTCCCGGACGCTCGCCGTGCAGCAGCCCGGCCGCGAGCATGGTGAGCTGGACGGCTCCGAACAGGAGCAGTGCGCCGGTGCCCGTCGGCAGGCTGATGTAGGCGAAGGAAAACCCCGCCGCATAGGCGAACAGGGCGAGGGCCGAGCCCCAGCTGCCCTCGGTTCGTCTCGACCCCTGCTTCCAGTACACGATCAGCCACAGAACCAGCGCGCCGGAGATCAGGCGCAGCGACGTGAAGCTTGCCGCGTCGATGGTGGTGCGCTCGAGCGCCTGCCGGCAAAGCACGGAATTGGCGGCAAAGGCCAGCATCGCGAGCAGGGTCAGGACGGCCAGGCGGAAGGCGGGCATCGGTGCGCTTCCGGCATCAGCGCTGGAGCCGCTTGCCGTCGCTGGCACTGAACAGGTGGGGCACGCCAGCCACGTGCATCCTTGCCGCCGCGCCGGCGGCGAGCTCCAGCCGGCCCGGCGCGCGCAGGGTGAGGCGGGTGTCGCTGCCCTGGATGCGTGCGTGCAACAGGGTCTCGTGACCGAGGAACTCGACCAGCTCGGCCTGCGTGTCCAGGCCTTCCTCGCCCGGCGCGGCCAGCCGGAGGTCCTCCGGACGGATGCCGAGGATGACGGGGCCGTCCGGCAGGAGCGCCTCCCGGGCGGCGACGAGCGCATCGGCGATGAATCGCGGCCGGGGGGGCGCTCCTATGGTGATCCTTCCGCCCTCGATCCGGGCCGGCACCAGGTTCATCGGCGGCTGGCCGATGAAGCTGGCGACGAAGGTGTTGGCCGGGCGCTCGTACAGTTCGCGTGGCGAGGCGACCTGCTGCAGGCGGCCCTGGTTGAACACGGCGACGCGGTGGCCGAGGGTCATCGCCTCGGTCTGGTCGTGGGTGACGTAGAGCATGGTGGTGCCGAGGCGGCGCTGCAGCTCGGCGATCTCCGCGCGCACCTGCACCCGCAGCTTGGCGTCGAGGTTTGAGAGCGGCTCGTCGAGCAGGAACACGGAGGCCTCGCGCACCAGCGCGCGGCCCATGGCGACCCGCTGGCGCTGGCCGCCGGAGAGCTGGGCGGGCTTGCGTTCGAGCAGCTCGCCGAGGTGCAGCATGTCGGCCACGCGGGCGATCCGCGCGGCACGCTCGGGTTTCGGCATGCGCCGCATCCTGAGCGGGAAGTCGAGGTTCTCGCGCACGCTCATGTGGGGGTAGAGGGCGTAGTCCTGGAACACCATGGCCACGTCGCGCGCCGCGGGCTCAAGCTCGTTGACCCGTCGCCCGCCGATGCGCAGCTCGCCCGCGCTGATCGTCTCCAGCCCCGCCAGCATGCGCAGCACGGTGGACTTGCCACAGCCGGACGGGCCGACCATGACCAGCAGCTCGCCGTCCGGCACGTCGAGATCGAGCCCGTCGATGACCGGGCCGGTGCTGCCGGGATAGAGCTTGCGGACCTTGTCGAACACCACGTCGGCCATGGGGATCGCTCCTACTGGAAGAAATCTTCGGCCCCGAGCAGGGGGAGGACGCGGCGGATGATGGGGTCGGCGGCGAAGTAGCGCTGAATCAGGTGCGGGCGCAGGTGGTTGGCGAGTCCCAGGAACATCATCCCCTGGTCGAGCGCCAGGTACTTGTAGGCCACGTCCCCGGTGATCGGGTTGACCGCGTCGTAGAAGCCGAACGGTCCGTAGACGGCGTAGAGCTGGGCCAGCTGGCGCATGTTGCGGGCCGCATCCTCGGGGCGGACCATGGCGGCCAGGCCGGAGGCGTGCGGGGTGACCACCTCTTCCGCATAGCCCTTCACGCCGAGGATGGATATCCCGTATTCGCCGTAGCCGCCGGCCGGGTTGGCGCTCGGCGACATGCCCCACACCGGCAGGCTGAGGACTTCCTGCGCGTAGCGGCGCTGGATGTCGACGTGGGCGACCGCGTTGCGACCGAGGCTGGCGGGGGCATGCGCCTGCCCGTCGAGCACAATGCCCGGCATCATCGCCTCGAACATGCTGCCGCCCCAGGAGGGCAGGAAGCGGATGCCTTCCCAGGCGTAGTAGCCGCCGATGACCTGATAGCCCTTCACCAGGCGCGACGTGCGCTCGAGCGGGATCATGTTCTGCCAGGTCCAGTCGGCCGGGAAGGTGCGCGCCAGGCTGAACCAGTGACTCTCGGGCACGTCGCCCTTGCCGATCGCGATCAGGCTGCCGAGGCGCGGCTCCGAGTACAGCAGGCCGTAGTAGTTGCTGGAGCGGGCGTGGCGCTGGACGTGGTAACCGTGCGTCATCTGGCCGACGGACGGGTCGTAGAAGAAGGCGTAGTCCTCGCGCTCGAGCAGGCGGGTGATGCGCGGGTACAGGTCAGGCTCGGCCATGCGCGCGACCATCAGCCCGGCGGTCAGCCAGGAGGAGTCGACGAACGAGATGAAGTGGCTGGTGCGCTCGAGCGAGGTGGTGTCGTAGTAGTTGAAGAAGAAGCCCTGCCAGGTCTCCAGCTTCTCCAGGGTGCCCACCACCTGCCGGAGGCGCTCCTCGGCTGCCTTGGGCGTGATCAGGCCGAGGTCGCGCGCGGCCACCACCGACATCAGGTAGAGGCCGATGTTGGTGATGTTGGTGTAGTCGCCGACCAGCGGCGGACCGCCGCCCGGATGGACGGTGACCGTGTCGAACGGCAGGCCGCTCGGCCGGTCGCGCAGGCCGTCGAGTCCCCGCCAGGTGTCGCGCGCCACGCGCTCGAGCAGCGCCCGGTCGTCCATCGGCAGGCTGTCGCGCCGCACCAGCGGCGCGGGCGGCAGCTCGACGGCGCGGGCGCGGATGGCGGCGCGCGCAGCCGCTTCGCCGCCGCGCGCCATCTCCCAGGCCTTCTTGCCGGGGGCGACCGCGCGGTCTTCCTGCGGCCCGACATGCTGGCCCGTGCGGATGAGGGCGATGTCGTCGATATAGAGCGCGCCCTGCCGATCCTCCATCAGCGAGGGGTCAAACTCCAGGCTGAGCAGGGCGGGCCGTTTGCCGTCCGCGATGCCGCTGAGAGCGTTGAGCGGGATCAGCAGCTGGCGCCACTGGTCACTCAGGTTGATGGCCATGAAGCCCCGCCCCGCCTGGCTTGCGGGAACCGTCTCCTCGCCCAGGAAGCGCACGCGCATCTGCTGCGGAAAGCCGTGCTTGCGGCTGCCGCGAACCCACAGGCTGAGGTGGTCATAGTCCGCGAAGTTCACTTTAGGCAGGCGGAGGACGAGACCTTGGGGCCCGTCCTCGGGGCCGGTGAAGGCGTAGCGCACGCGCAGGGCAAGTCCGCGCTTGCCGCGTCGCGGGGTGGTGGTGAGGTCGACCTTCAGCAGCGGTCGGCTGAATCCATCCCTGGATTCAGCCCTACGGGTGTCGCTTCGCGACCCAACGCCGTTCCCTACGGCGTTGTTGCCGGCGACGGGCACGGACCAGGGGATGACGCGGTTGACCAGCGGCTTGCCGTCGTTGAAGTCGGCCAGCATGGCATGGGGGAGGTCGGCCGCCGCGGTCGGCCCGGCGCCCGCCCCGAGGGCGAGCAGCAACAGGCCGGCCATGACCGATTTGTCAGGAACAAATCTGGATTCGCCGACAGGCGCTACGCGGGCTTGCGCCAGCTTCGCGTTAAGCTGGCGAAGCCCACCCGAAGGGGGGCGCCCAAGGATGGGCGGCATCCGCCGGGAATGAGAGGGGTGGCCTCCCCGGAGGGATTCCGCCCCCGCGGCTGAATCCATCCCTGGATTCAGCCCTGCGGGTGTCGCCTTGCGGCGACCCAACACTGCTCCCGGCAGTGTTGTCAGGGGACGGCTGTCAGCCACCCAGCACCGAGATGTCCGCGACACGCAGGAACAGCGCGCGCAGGCGGGCGAGCAGGGCGAGGCGGTTGGCGCGCAGGTCAGCGTCCTCGGCCATCACCATGACGCCGTCGAAAAAGGCGTCGACCGTATCGCGCAGGTGGGCCAAGCGGCCCAGCGCGGAGGTGTAGTCGCCGACCGCGAACAGCGGGGCGAGCTCGGTCTCGAGTTGCTGCACGCGGGCGGCCAGCTCGCGCTCGGCGTCCTCGGCCAGCAGGGCCGCGTCGATGGTGGTCGGCAATTCGCCCTCCACTTTCTTGAGGATGTTGCCGATGCGCTTGTTGGCGGCGGCCAGGGCCTCGGCCTGCGGCAGGGCGAGGAAGTCGTTGACCGCCTGGGCGCGGCGTTCGAAGTCGAGCGGGCGCACCGGGCGGGTGGCCAGCACGGCGTCGAAAACGTCGTGGCGGATGCCGCGGTCCAGCGCGTAGGCGCGCATGCGCTCGAGCATGAAGTCGAACACGGTCTCGACCACGGCCTTGGCGTCCACTCTTGATTGCAGGCCCTCGGCGGCGAAGGCGAGCAGGGCGTGCAGGTCGAGGTCGAGCCCGCGCTCGATCAGGATGCGCAGCACGCCGAGCGCGGCGCGGCGCAGGGCAAACGGATCCTTGGCGCCGGTCGGGCCTTGGCCGATGGCGAAGATGCCGACCAGGGTGTCCAGGCGCTCGGCCAGGGCAAGGGCCTGGCCGACACCGGTGGCGGGCAGCTCGTCGCCGGCGCGGCGGGGCATGTAGACCTCGTCCAGTGCCTGCGCGACATCGGCGGCCTCGCCGTCGTGGCGGGCGAGGTAGCGGCCCATGATGCCCTGCAGCTCGGGGAACTCGCCCACCATGCCGCTCATCAGGTCGCACTTGGCGAGCAGGGCGGCGCGCGCGGCGCGCTCCATGTCGGCGCCGGTCAGTCCCGCGATGTGGCGGGTCAGGCGCGTGACGCGCTCGGTCTTGTCGAACTGGGTGCCGAGCTTCTGCTGGAACACCACGGTCTTGAGGCTGCCGAGATGCGCGGACAGCGGCTGCTTGAGGTCTTCCTTCCAGAAGAACTCGGCGTCCGAGAAGCGCGGACGGATCACGCGCTCGTTGCCCAGGCGCACGGCGGTCGGGTCGAGGCTGTCGATGTTCGCCACGGTGATGAAGTGCGGCAGCAGCTCGCCGGCCTCGTCCAGCAGCGGGAAGTAGCGCTGGTTGCCCTGCATGGTGGAGATCAGGGCCTCCTTCGGCACGTCGAGGAAGCGCGGCTCGAAGTTGCCGGTCACCACGCGCGGCCATTCGGTCAGCGCGGTCACTTCGTCGAGCAGGTCCGGGTCCAGCACGGCGCGGCCGCCCAGCTCGCAGGCGGCGGCTTCCACCTGCGCCTTGATCATGGCGCGGCGGGCGGCAAAGTCGACGATCACGTGGCCGGTGCCCTCCAGCAGCGCGGCGTAGTCGCCGGGCGCGGGCACGGGCAGGGGGGCGGGATGGTGGAAGCGGTGGCCGCGGGTCGTATGGCCGGTGCGCACGCCGTAGATCTCGGCGTCGATCACCTCGCTGCCGAACAGCAGCACGATCCAGTGCACCGGGCGCACGAAGGCGGCCTCGCCAGCGCCCCAGCGCATGCGCTTCGGAATGGGCAGTTCATCCAGCGCCTGGGCGAGCATGTCCGGGATCAGCGCCTGCACCGGCTGGCCGGGCTGCTGGGCGCGGTAGACCATCCACGCGCCCTTGTCGGTGGTCAGCTCCTCAAGGTCGTCGACGGTCACGCCGCAGGAGCGGGCGAAGCCCTCCAGTGCCTTGCTCGGGCGGCCCTCGGCGTCGAACGCGGCGTTGACGGCCGGGCCGCGACGCTCGACTTCGCGGTCGGGCTGGCGCTCGGCCACGCCCTGGACCAGCACGGCGAGGCGGCGCGGGGCGGCGTAGACGGTGTGGCCCTGGGGTTCCAGGCCGGTGTCATGCAGGCGACGCACGATGCCGTCGGCCAGGGCGTTGGCGAGGGTGGTCAGGGCCTTCGGCGGCAGCTCTTCGGTGCCGACTTCGATCAGCAGGTCGCGCGTGCTCATGCTGCGCCCTCCTGTTGTGCTGCTCGGGACACCATGGGAAAGCCAAGCCGCTCACGCGAGGCGTAATAGGCCTCGGCCACGCTGCGGGCCAGTTCGCGCACGCGCAGGATGAAGCGCTGGCGCTCGGTGACGGAGATGGCGCGGCGCGCGTCGAGCAGGTTGAAGGTGTGCGAGGCCTTGAGCACCTGCTCGTAGGCCGGCAGCGGCAGACCCAGTTCCATCAGGCGCTTGGCCTCCTTCTCGCACTGGTCGAACAGGCCGAACAGGAAGTCCACGTCGGCATGCTGGAAGTTGTAGGTGGACTGCTCCACCTCGTTCTGGTGGTAGACGTCGCCGTAGGTGATGACGCCGTTCGGGGTCCGAGCCCAGATCAGGTCGTAGACGCTCTCCACGCCCTGCATGTACATCGCAAGGCGCTCCAGGCCGTAGGTGATCTCGCCGGTCACCGGGCGGCAGTCGAGGCCGCCGACCTGCTGGAAGTAGGTGAACTGGGTCACCTCCATGCCGTTCAGCCACACCTCCCAGCCCAGGCCCCACGCGCCGAGGGTGGGGGATTCCCAGTTGTCCTCGACGAAGCGGATGTCGTGGGTCAGCAGGTCGAAGCCGAGCATGCGCAGCGAGCCGAGGTAGAGCTCCTGGATCTCCAGCGGGGAGGGCTTCATCACCACCTGGAACTGGTAGTAGTGCTGCAGGCGGTTGGGGTTCTCGCCGTAGCGGCCGTCGGTCGGGCGGCGCGAGGGCTGCACGTAGGCCGCGTTCCAGGGCTCCGGTCCGACCGCGCGCAGGAAGGTCGAGGGATGGAAGGTGCCGGCGCCGACCTCCATGTCCAGCGGCTGGAGCACGGCGCAGCCCTGGCGGGCCCAGTAGTCCTGCAGGGCGAGGATCAGGCCCTGGAAGGTGGAGAGATCGTAGGTGGATGACATCGTTGCGTCTTGCGAACTGTCGGAAAGTGGCCGCAGTATAGCCGCACAGCCCCGCCGCCGTTAATGGAGACATGAGTCATGGCCAGCCCCCAGGACGAGATCGACCACCGCAGCACCCGCCGTGAATTCCTGCACGGCGAGCTGCACCGCGCGGATCTCCTGCCGGAACCTTGGATGATGCTGGCGAACTGGCTGAAGGCGGCCGAGGCGGCCGGCAACTTCGACCCCACGGCCATGGCCCTCGCCACGGCCACGCCGGACGGCCGGCCCTCGGTGCGCTGGGTGCTGCTCAAGCACTTCGACGCGCGCGGCCTGTGCTTCTACACTGACCGGCGCAGCCGCAAGGGCGTGGAGCTTGCGGCCAACCCGCGGGCCTCGGTCGCCTTCTACTGGCCGGAGAACGACCGCCAGGTGCGCGTCGAGGGGCGGGTCGAACTGCTGGGCCACGAGGCAGACGAGGCCTATTTCAACCAGCGCCCCATCGGCAGCCGCCTGGCCGCCGCCGCCTCGCACCAGAGCCAGCCGCTCGAGAGCCGCGAGGTGCTGGAGGCGCGCATCGATGAGCTGAAGCGGGAGTACCCTGCGGGCGACGTGCCGCGCAACCCCGACTGGGGTGGCTACCGCCTGGTGCCGGAGGTGTACGAATTCTGGCAGGGGCGCGAGAGCCGCCTGCACGACCGTTTCACCTACACCCGCACCATGGACGGCTGGGCCATCCAGCGCCTGATGCCGTGAGCCAGGTTATCCCGGACTGGCTCATGAACCCCGACCGCATCCAGCTCGAACCCTCGTGGAAGGCCGCCCTGGCGGACGAGTTCGCGAAGACCTACATGACGGACCTGCGCGCCTTCCTGCTCGCTGAACTCAAGGCCGGCAAGCGCCTGCACCCGAACCCGGACGAGTGGTTCAACGCCTTCAACCATGCCCCGTTGGAGAGGGTGCGGGTGGTGATTCTGGGGCAGGACCCTTACCCCACGCCGGGCCATGCGCATGGCCTGTGCTTTTCGGTCCAGCCACAGGTCCGGCCGTTGCCCAAGTCGCTGCAGAACATCTTCACCGAGTTGAACGACGACCTGGGCATCCGCAACACCTGCGGCAGCCTCATCCCCTGGGCCGACCAGGGCGTGCTGCTGCTCAACGCGGTCTTGACGGTGGAGAGTGGCAAATCCGCGAGCCACCATGGCAAGGGCTGGGAGCGCTTGACCGACCGCGCCGTGCAGGTGCTCAACGCCCAGCCACGGCCGCTGGCGTTCGTCCTATGGGGGCGCCCGGCGCAGCAGAAGGGGGCGCACATCGACCGTGCGCGCCACCTGGTGCTCGAGGCCCCGCACCCCTCGCCCCTGTCCGCCCATCGCGGCTTCTTCGGCAGCCGGCCGTTCTCCAGGATCAACGCCTTCCTCGAGGGGCAGGGGCAGCCGCCGATCGACTGGCGGACCTGAGCTCAAGCATGAGCATTCGCTAAAATTCCGTTGCAACCAAGATTTACCAAGGTATATTTCGTATGCCGTTATCACCCAAGCGACATAACGGCGCCCTGGCCGAGTCCTTCGCGGCGCCCCTGGTGCTGCAGCTCGGCGGGGGTGAGGTCTCGGCCCGCCGCCTCGCCCTGCTGGCCGGGGTGGCCGAGACCGGATCGATCAGCGGAGCCGCGCGGCATGTGGGCATGACCTACAAGGCGGCCTGGGACGCGATCGAGGCGATGAACAACCTCGCCGGACAGCCGCTGGTGCAGAGCCAGCACGGCGGCAGGCACGGGGGCGGGGCGCGCCTGACGCCGCTGGGCGAGCGCATTCTGGCTACCCAGCGGCGCCTCGAGAGCGCCCTCGGGGCGGTGCTCGAGCAGTTCAGGGGGGAGGACGGCGGACTGGAAACCATGGGCGAAAGCCTGTCGATGCTCAGGAGCCTGTACATGAAGACCAGCGCACGCAACGCACTGCGCGGCACTGTCGAGGAAGTCCGCCACGGGGCGGTGAACAGCGAGATCACCCTCCGCCTGCAGGGCGAGGACTGCCTGCACGCCATCATCACCAAGGATTCCGCCGAGTCGATGGGGCTCGCGCCGGGCCGGGCGGCCTGGGCCCTGATCAAGGCCTCCTGGGTCATCCTCGCCGCCCCGGACGAGTGCGTCCGGATCTCCGCGCGCAACCGCCTGTGCGGCACCATCAAGCGCATCCACGAGGGCGCGGTGAACGCCGAGGTGGTGCTCGAGCTTCCGGGCGGCAACACCGTGGCCGCCATCATCACCGAGGCGAGCCTCGAGGATCTCGGCTTCAAGGTCGGCGACGCCGCCTGCGCCCTGATCAAGGCCAGCCACGTCATCCTGGGCGTGGACGACTGATCTCCCTGTTTCAGAAGGATTTCACATTATGCGACTGATCAATGTTCTGGCGTTTGCCGCCGCGCTGGGTTTTTCCGGTGTTTGCGCTGCCGATGAGGCGAAAATCGCTGCTGCCTCCGACCTCAAGTTCGCCTTCGACGAGCTCAAGCCCCTGTTCGAGAAAAGGCATCCCGAGCACAAGCTCGAGATGATCATGGGCAGCTCCGGCAAGTTCACCCAGCAGATCGAGAACGGCGCGCCTTTCGACATGTTCTTCTCCGCCGACGTAAGCATGCCGAGGAAGCTGGTGGAATCGGGCAAGGCCATCGCTCCGGTGACCACTTACGCCTTCGGCCGCGTGGTGCTGTGGAGCGCCAAGGTGGACGCGGCCAGGCTGACCCTTGGAGACCTGCCTAGGGCCGAATTCCGCAAGGTCGCTATTGCCGCCCCTGATCACGCGCCCTACGGCGCGCGCGCAAAGGAAGCGCTGGAGCACGCCAGGGTGTGGGACAGGGTCGAGGACAAGATGGTCTATGGCGAGAACATCTCCCACACCGCGCAGCTGATCGATACCCAGGCGGCGGATATCGGCATCGTCGCCCTCTCCCTGGCTCTGAACGACAAGCTCAAGAGCAAGGGCGGCTATTACCTCATTCCTGAGGATTATCACCAGCCGCTGGAGCAGGCCTACGCGGTCACCAAGCACGGCGAGAACAACAGGGCCGCGCAGGCCTTTGCCGAGTTCATGCGCTCCGAGGAGGCGCGCAGGGTGATGCGCCACTATGGCTTCCTGCTGCCGGGCGAAAAGGTCGAGTAAGCCATGTTCGGACTGACGCCGGGCGAGTGGCAGGCGATCTGGCTCACGGCCAAGCTCGCTGGGCTGACCACGCTCATCCTGCTGGTGCTGTCCGCGCCGCTCGCCTGGTGGCTCGCGTATACCCGCAGCCGCCTCGGCGATGTCACGGCAGCGCTGGTGGCTCTGCCGCTGGTGCTGCCACCGACGGTGATCGGCTTCTACCTGCTGATCGCCCTCGGGCCGCAGGGCGCGGTGGGC
This sequence comes from Pseudomonadota bacterium, assembly GCA_049322715.1. Classification (GTDB taxonomy): domain Bacteria; phylum Pseudomonadota; class Gammaproteobacteria; order Halothiobacillales; family Halothiobacillaceae; genus Thiofaba. The sequence continues at coordinate 77,753 of JBMOQP010000010.1, read as the reverse complement.
GGCACGCTGGAAAAAATGGGGCTGCACCACCTGGCCTTCAGCTTCGAGGGCATCCTGATCGGCTCGGTCGTCTATTCGTTGCCCTTTGCCGTACAGCCGCTGCGGGAGGCGTTCGCCGCCATCCCGCCCAGGTGGCTTGACGCGGCGGCGACCTTGCGCGCCTCTAGCCTCGACCGCTTTTTCAGCGTGGTGCTGCCGCTCGCTCGCAGCGGCATTCTCACCGCAGTGGTCATCACCTTCGCCCACACGGTGGGGGAGTTCGGCGTGATCGCCATGCTCGGGGGCAACATCGCCGGGGAGACGAGGGTGGTGTCGATCGCCATCTACGATCACTCCCAGGCCATGGAGTATGCGGAGGCGCACCGCCTCTCCGCCATCCTGCTCGGCTTCTCCTTCATCATCCTGTTCCTGTTCTACGCTATCAACCGCCGGGCCATGAGCCCGCTCAAGCCCTAAGACGGCGCCATGCTCAAAGGTCATCTCACCCTGCGGCAGGGCAGCTTCCTGCTCGAATCCGGCCCCTTCGAGATCGAGACCGCCGGCGTGACCGTGCTGTTCGGCCGCTCCGGCTCGGGCAAGAGCACCCTGCTGCGGGCCATCACCGGACTGGACAAGCACACCCGAGGCACGCTGAGCTTCGACGGCGAGCGCTGGCAGAACAATGCCTGGCGCCTTCCGACCCAGAAGCGCGACATTGGCTTCGTGTTCCAGGACGCCGCCCTGTTCCCGCACCTGAGTGTGCGCGGCAACCTCGAGTACGCCCTCAAGCGCGCGCCGAAGACCGGCGGGCCGGGGCTGGAGTCCATCGCCGCCCGCGTCGGCATCGCCCACAAGCTGGACCAGGATGTTGTCACCCTCTCCGGCGGCGAGAAGCAGCGCGTCGCCATCGCCCGCGCCCTGCTGTCCCGTCCGCGCCTGCTGTGCATGGACGAGCCCCTGTCCGCGCTCGACTGGCGCGCGAAGGGCGAGCTTCTGACCCTGATCGACGAGCTGGCGCGCGAGACCGGCGTGCCCGTGCTCTACATCACCCACGCGCCGATCGAGGTCGAGCGCCTGGCCGCGCGCGTGGTGTTCATGGCCGACGGGCGCATCGAGCGCATCGAGACCCTGCGCGAGGCCCTGGCCCGCCCGGATTCCCCCCTGTTCGACGAGGAGGGGCCGGTGTCCGTGCTGGAGGGGAGGATGGGGTTGCCCGACGCGGACGGCCTGACCCCGTTCGGCAACGATAGGGTGTCCATCCGCCTGACGGGATCCTGCGCCGAGAAGAAGACCGCCACCCGCCTGCGCATCCTGGCGCGCGATGTCAGCCTCGCCATCGACGAGCCGCAGCGGGTGAGCATCCTCAACCACCTCCCGGTCACCGTCGAGCGCATCGACCCATCCCGTGACGGCCGCGTCACCGTGGCCTGCCGCCTGGTCGACGGGCAGCTGCTGCTAGCCGAGATCACCGCCTTCTCGCAGCGCCACCTCGATCTGGCTCCGGGCGCCCCGGCCTATGCCCTGATCAAGTCCGTGGCGCTGATAGAGTGAACGCTCATGAATGCGGCGCACTATTCTGGACACCAAAATAGTGCGCGCGCACCAAAATGGTTCATCGACAGGAGGCTCTGAATCGCGATGGTTTGCTCCCTGCCACGGCAAAGGGGGTGACACCGATGGCGAACAGTGGGTGTTCGGAATCTGGCAGGGGTGGCATGCTTCATGCTTCAATTGCGGGTAGCGCCCGCAAGGGTAAACTTAGCTGGTTCAGTCCTACCCTCTCTTTCGGCCCATTCTGGAGGCAGATCCTCATGACCCCCTCTGACGTCATCAAGATGATGCAGGAACACGGCGTCAAGTTCGTTGACTTCCGTTTCACCGATACCCGTGGCAAGCAGCAGCACGTCACCTATCCCGCCTCCCGCGTCGACGAGGAAGCCTTCGAGAACGGCGTGATGTTCGACGGTTCGTCCATCGCCGGCTGGAAAGGCATCCAGGCCTCCGACATGATCCTCATGCCGGACGCGTCCACCGCGCTGATGGATCCGTTCAGCGAAGAGCCGACCCTGATCGTCGTCTGCGACGTGATCGAGCCGGACACCATGCAGGGCTACTCCCGCGACCCGCGCTCCATTGCCAAGCGCGCCGAGGCCTACCTGCAGAGCACCGGTCTGGCCGACACCGCCTTCTTCGGCCCGGAAAACGAATTCTTTATCTTCGACGACGTCCGCTGGGGCGCCGACATGTCCGGCTGCTTCGTCAAGCTGGACTCCTCCGAGGCCGCCTGGAACACCGAGAAGGTGTACGCCGACGGCAACATGGGCCATCGTCCGGGCGTCAAGGGCGGTTACTTCCCCGTTCCCCCGGTCGACAACCTGCATGACATCCGTCAGGCCATGTGCCTGGTGCTGGAGGACATGGGCCTGAAGGTCGAGGTGCACCACCACGAAGTGGCCACCGCCGGCCAGTGCGAGATCGGCGTGGGTTTCAACACCCTGGTCAAGAAGGCCGACGAGGTGCAGACCCTCAAGTACGTCATCTGGAACGTGGCCCACACCTACGGCAAGACCGTGACCTTCATGCCCAAGCCGATCGTGGGCGACAACGGCTCCGGCATGCACGTGCACATGTCCCTGTCCAAGGACGGCAAGAACACCTTCAATGGTGACGGCTACGCCGGCCTGTCCGAGATCGCGCTGTACTACATCGGCGGCATCATCAAGCACACCCACGCCCTGAACGCGCTGTGCAACCCGTCGACCAACAGCTACAAGCGCCTGGTGCCGCACTTCGAGGCCCCGGTGAAGCTGGCCTATTCCGCCCGCAACCGCTCCGCCTCCATCCGCATCCCGTTCGTGTCGAGCCCGAAGGCTCGCCGCATCGAGGTGCGCTATCCGGACAGCACCGCCAACCCGTACCTGGCCTTCGCGGCCCTGCTGATGGCCGGCCTGGACGGCATCAAGAACAAGATCCACCCGGGCGAGGCAGCGACCAAGAACCTGTACGACCTGCCGCCCGAGGAAGAGAAGGCCATCCCGGAGGTCGCATTCTCCCTGGAGCAGGCCCTGGATGCCCTGGACAAGGACCGCGACTTCCTCAAGCAGGGCGGCGTGTTCAGTGACGAGTTCATCGATGCTTACATCGAGCTCAAGCAGTCCGAACTGCAGCGCGTGCGCATGACCACCCACCCGGTCGAGTTCGACCTGTACTACAGCCTGTAAGCTCCGGCTTACCCGCTGTACCGAACATCGCCGTCTGGCTCCCGAGGGCCGTACCCCGCAATGGAGCGAGGGGAGGGATCAGCGGCGATGGAGCGCACAGCGTTCTCCTGCAGCCCCGCCCCGTGCGGGGCTTTTTCGTTTGGCGGGCTGCGTGTTGGCGCGATGAGGCGCTCGTTTACTTCCTGGCGCGCATGGCCTATGTTCCGGTCATGCGCATCCTTCTCCTGCCCCTGCTGATCGCTCTATCCCTCGCGGCCCAGGCTGCCGAGGTATATCGCTACGTCGACGAGAAGGGCGGCGTGGTCTTCACCGACAAGCCACAAAAGGGGGCGGAGAAGGTCGTCATAGAGCCTGCCCCCGCGACCAGCGTTGTGGTGCCGGGCCTGCCGGCGGCCGTGCCGGCCACGCCTGCCGCCCAGGCCGTGACCAAGCCCGGCAGCGAGCCGTTCGCGGGCTACGAGGCCCTGCGCATTACCCAACCGAGTCCGGGCGAGCCCCTGCTCAGCACCGTGGGCGATGTGGACGTGAGCATCAACCTCCACCCCGCCCTGCGCGCGGACCTGGGGCACGGCCTGACCGTGCTGCTGGACGGCGTGCCCGTGGTGCAGAACACCGCGCGCATGAACCTTGCGCTGAGCAACATCGAACGTGGCGAGCATGTGCTCGAGGCCTTCGTGCTGGATGCCGCGGGTCAGGTGCTGATCCAGTCCGCTCCCGTGCGCTTCACCCTGCAGCGACCGAGCCTGTTGCAACCGGGGCGCCAGCCGCCGGGAGCCCCGCTCAGTCCTGTCCCGCCCCCGGTGCCGCAGCTGCGCCCTGCGCCCTGAGTCCTGGTGGTGTGGCCCCCCGGTCGTCCCGAGGCTTTCGAGGATGCGGGGACTCCCCGCCGTAAACATCCCGCCCCGTGCGACATAATGGTGCAGGGAGCGCCATGGCAGCTGCCTCCGGCGGCGGAATCCATCCCTGGATTCACCGATGGCGTTGATCTGGCCCGACTCTTGCTTCGATCTGGACATGAATCAGACTCCCGAATGCGCCCTCCTCGCGCGCCTGCTTGAACACCAGACGGTTGCCCTGCTTTGGCTGGATGCCGGGCTGCAGGTCGTCTATCTCAACCCGTCCGCCGAGAATCTGCTCGGGCTGAGTCTGCGCCAGGCCCGGGGCCTGCCGGTGCGCTCCATCCTGCCGGGTGAGGCGAGCCTGCCCGAGGTGCTGCGCCAGTCGTTCGAGAGCGGCCATCCCTGCACCTTCCGCGAGATGCCCCTGCACGCCGCCGGTCGCGACGTGATGGTCGATTGCGCGATCAGCCCGCTGATCGACCCTGATCTGGGAGAGGGGGTGCTGGTGGAGATGATGGACGTCGAACGCCATCTGCGGATCGCCCGGGAGGAGCAGCTGCTGGCGCAGCAGCAAGCCACCCGCAGCCTGCTGCGCGGCCTCGCGCACGAGATCAAGAACCCGCTCGGTGGCTTGCGCGGCGCGGCGCAATTGCTGCATGGCGAACTCGAGCAGGCCGAACAGCGCGAGTACACCGCAGTGATCATGCGCGAGGCGGACCGCCTGCGCGCGCTGGTCGACCGCATGATCGGCCCGCACGTGCTGCCGAAGAAGCGCATGCTCAACCTGCACGAGCCGCTCGAGCACGTGCGTCGGCTGGTGAGCATGGAGATGCAGGACAGCCGCGTGCGTTTGGTCACCGACTACGACCCGAGCATCCCCGAGCTGTACGCCGACCCCGACTTGCTGATCCAGGCCGTGCTCAACATCGTGCGCAATGCCATGCAGGCACTGGCTGGCCAGGCCGATGCCCGCATCGTCATCCGTACCCGCGTGCTGCGCCAGTTCACCCTCGGCAGCGCCCGCCATCGGCTGGTGGCGCGCATCGACATCGAGGACAACGGTCCCGGCATCCCGCAGGCCCTGCAGGACACCCTGTTCCTGCCCATGGTCAGCGGCCGGCCGGGCGGTACCGGGCTCGGGCTTGCGATCAGCCAGTCGCTGATCGCCCAGCACGGCGGTCTGATCGAGTTCGCCAGCCACCCCGGTCGCACCCTGTTCTCCATCCTCCTGCCCATCGAACCATCCGCTCCGGAGACCGCCCCATGAACAGCGACGAAGGAAACGGCGTTGGATCGCATCGCGATCCCCGAAGGGCGGAATCCAGGGACGGATTCCGCAGCGCCGCGAAACAAATCTGGATCGTCGACGACGACCCCTCCATCCGCTGGGTGCTCGAGCGGGCGATGAGCAAGGTCGGCTGGCAGCCGCGCCTGTTCGATTCTGGCGAGGAGGTGCTCGCGAGCTTGCGCCGCGAGCAGCCGGGCGTGCTGGTGAGTGACATCCGCATGCCGGGGATCGATGGTCTGCAGCTCATGCGCGAGGTGCGCGAGCGCTACCCGCGGCTGCCGGTCATCATCATGACCGCGCACTCCGACCTCGACTCCGCGGTGAACGCCTTCGAGAGCGGCGCGTTCGACTATCTGCCCAAGCCCTTCGACATCGACGAGGCGCTCACCCTCGTGCGCCGCGCCATCGATAGCCGCGCCGAGACCGGCGGGGCGGGGGAGGAGGAAACCGAGGAGCAGACCGGCATCATCGGCCAGTCGCCTGCCATGCAGGAGGTCTTCCGCGCCATCGGCCGCCTCTCGCGCTCCAGCATCACTGTGCTCATCACCGGCGAGTCCGGCACGGGCAAGGAGCGGGTCGCGCAGGCCCTGCACCGGCACAGCCCCCGTGCCAACGGCCCGTTCATCGCCCTCAATACCGCCGCGATCCCCAAGGATCTGCTCGAATCGGAACTGTTCGGCCACGAACGCGGTGCGTTCACCGGCGCCCAGGCCCAGCGACGCGGGCGCTTCGAGCAGGCCGACGGCGGCACCCTGTTCCTCGACGAGATCGGCGACATGCCTTTCGACCTGCAGACCCGTCTCCTGCGCGTGCTGCAGGAGGGCGAGTTCTACCGCGTCGGCGGCCACACCCCAGTCAAGGTGGACGTGCGCATCATCGCCGCGACGCATCAGGATCTCGCTGCCCGCGTGCGCGACGGCCTGTTCCGCGAGGACCTGATGCACCGCCTCAACGTCATCCGCCTGGCCCTGCCGGCCTTGCGTGAGCGGCGCGAGGACATACACCTGCTGCTCGAGCACTTCCTCAAGCGCGCCGCGCGTGAGCTGGATACCCCGCCCAAGCTCCTCACCCCGGAGGTCACCGCGCTGCTGGAGCGCTACGACTGGCCCGGCAACGTGCGCCAGCTGGAGAACACCTGCCGCTGGCTGACCGTCATGGCCAGCGGGCGCGAGGTGCTGCCCTCCGACCTGCCGCCGGAGATCCTGCGCACGGGCGGGCAGCCGCTGGCCGTGGCGGGCGAGGCCCGGGCCGTCCTGCCCGCGCAGGCCCCGGAGGCGTGGCCCGTCCTGCTGCGCCGATGGGCCGATGCCCGCCTCGAGGCTGGCCAGCGTGACCTGCTGGACGAGGCGATGCCGATGTTCGAGCGGGTGATGATCGAGTCCGCCATGGCCCAGACCCGCGGCCTCAAGCAGGACGCCGCCCTGCTGCTCGGCTGGGGGCGCAACACCCTGGCGCGGAAGATGAAGGAACTGGGGATGGAGTGAGGGTTGCAACGTCGGTCGGGTGGGGCGAGTATCACCTCATCCAACCTGTGGTGACCCCGCCATGCCGACGTTCCGTCCTGTCTTTCTCGGTGTCCTGGTGCTGCCGCTCCTGGGGGGCTGCCTTGGCGGCGACTTCCCTTCCATGGCCACGCCGCCGGAGCCTGCCGCGGTGAATCCGCAGGCGACGCAGCAGTTCATGCTCAAGTTCAAGGACGGACGCGACGAGCGCGCGGTGCGCGCGAGCCTTCCACGGCTCTCGCAGGTGGCCGGGCTGGAGCTTGCCTACGTGCGTCCCATGTCCGGCCAGGCCCATGTCCTGCGTTTCCCCGCCGCGGCCACGCCAGTACAGGTCGAGCAGGCGCTGCGTGTCCTGCAGGCCATGCCGGACGTCGAATACGCCGAGCCGGACCGCCGGGTGCAGCACCAATGAAGCGATTTCCCCTCGCCGCCAGCCTGGTCGCCGCCGGGCTCATTCCTCTTGCCCAGGCGGCCTTCCCTGAACAGGAGGCGCCCGTCACCCAGTTGATCGTCCAGCCCAGCAGCTTCCATGCGGCGCACGCCTCCCGTCTCGATGTGGCGGCCATGGCGCCCTTCGTCCAGGCGGCCGGGGTGGTCATGGAGCATGTGCGCCCCCTGCCCGGCCAGGCGCAGGTGCTGAGGCTGCCTCACCCCATGCGCCCGGACGAGGCGCGGGCCTACGCCACGCGGCTGGTCGAGTCCGGCGTGGCCCGCATGGCCGAGCCGGACCTGCGCGTCTACCCGAGCCTTGCACCCAATGACCCCGGCTACCCGAACCAGTGGCATTATCACCCCCTCGTGACGGGGCGGCCCTATGGCCAGAACAACTATGGCCTGAACCTGCCCGCGGCCTGGGACGGCACGACGGGAAGCGGCTCGGTGGTCGTGGCGGTCATCGACACCGGGCTGCTGCCGCACGCGGACATCGATGCCGGACGGGTCCTGCCGGGCTACGACTTCATCTCTGGCCTTGACACGAATGGGGACGGGACGGAGGACGACTTCTTCACCGCCAATGATGGCGACGGGCGCGATGCCAATCCGCTCGATCCCGGGGACTGGGTCTCGGCCGATGACCGCAAGTTCCACCCCGAGTGCGAGGTGGCGGACAGTTCGTGGCATGGCACCCATGTTGCCGGCACCATCGGCGCGGCGACCGACAACGCGACGGGGGTGGCCGGCATCGACTGGCAGGCCCGCCTGTTGCCGGTGCGGGCGCTGGGCAAGTGCGGCGGCCTGCTGTCCGATATCGTCGACGCCATGCACTGGGCGGCGGGGCTTGCGGTCGCCAATGTGCCGGCCAACCCGAACGCCGCGCGCGTGCTCAACCTGAGTCTGAGCGGGGCCGGCCCATGCCCGCTGAGCCTGCAAAGCGCCTTCAGCGCGATCCATGCCGCCGGCGCCACGGTCGTCGTGGCCGCCGGCAACAATGCCGGGAGCGCAGGCAGCTACTTTCCCGGCAACTGCAGCGGCGTCATCACGGTCGCAGCGACCGACCGGCAGGGCCAGCGGGCGAGCTACACCAACACCGGCAGCGTGGTGACCTTGAGCGCGCCGGGTGGGGATCCCGCCGTGGATGCCATGGTCCTCTCCACCTCCAACAGCGGCACCACCGTGCCGGGGGCGGACGGCTATGCCTTCGCCGCCGGGACCAGCATGGCAGCAGCCCATGTGTCCGGCCTCGTGGCCCTCATGCGCGCGGTGAACCCGGGGCTGACCGGTACGGAGGCGCGCGATGCCCTGCGCACCACGGCCACCCCGTTCCCGCAATACGGCACCAATGGGGACTGCTCGATGGCCACCTGCGGCGCCGGTATTGCGCGGGCGGACTGGGCGGTGCTCGCGGCCCGGGGGGAGGATTTCGTTCCGGATGCCTTCGGCTTCGCGGCCCAGGATGACGTGGCCCTCGGCGTAACGGTGACCTCACAGCCCGTGATCATCAGCGGCCTTGGCCATGAAACCCATGTCAGCGTGCGCAACGGCGAATACAGCCTGGGCTGCGGCAGCAGCTTCACCAGCGCGGCCGGCGTGATTTCCAACGGTCAGAGCGTGTGCGTGCGCCACATCTCGGCCGCCACCCACGCCACCGCCATGGCTACCACGCTGATGGTTGGTGGCGTGAGCGGCACCTTCACCAGCACGACCGAGGCAGCCCCGCCCTCAGGCGGGGGTGGCGGCGCGGCGGGGCTGCTGTCCCTGCTCGGGCTGGCCGGATTCGCCGCGTGGCGGCGGCGCAATATCCAACCCCTAGCAGCCTGTTCGCCACAAGTCCGACAGGCCGCTAGCCCGGATTCCGGCCGGTTCCATAAGGGCTAAGCGAGCCTTCCTGTCCTGTGCCAGAAGTGCCAGATCAGCGCGGTCAGGATTCCGCCCAGTGCGCCGAACTGGTGCGCCGCATGGATCACCGGAGCACCGATCAACCCGGCGGCGCCGGTCTCGACGTGAGCCTCCAGAACCAGCTTGAGCAGCAAGCCCAGGGCAGCGGCGGCTCGGAGCGTCCGGCCGGCGCTTGTGGCCAGGACGATACCGGCGGCGAACAGGCCGTGCAGGGCTCCGGATGCCCCGGCATACCAGTCAATGCTTGCTTCCAGGAACCACAGGCCGAGGTCGACGGCGAGCGCGCTGCCCAGGAACATCCCCAGCAGGGCGGTAGGTCGCGCAAGCTCCCGTCCCCACACCGCCATCACCCCGGCAAGACCGAGCAGGTTGAGGGCCAGGTGCACGGCGTTCAGGTGGACGAGCTGGCCTGTCAGCAGGCGCCAGACCTGCCCATCCCCGACGGCCTGGCGGTCATATCCCCACATGGCGGACCCGCCGAGCGCCTGCAGGGCGCACCAGAGCACCCCGAGCATGGCAGGAGCCCGCCAGGGACGAGGCGGATGGGGGTGCGGAGTCTGCTTACTCATGCGCGGCATACACCCCCTCGATCTCCTTGGCGTGTCTTGCCAGGATTGCCGCTCGCTTGAGCTTTAGGGTGGGGGTGAGGAGGCCGTCCTCGACCGTCCACGGGTGGTCGAACAGGAGTGCGCGGCGCAGCTTGGCAAAGCCCGGGAAGGCATACAGCGCCCGGTTGGCCCGGGCGAGCACGGCCTTCTCCACCCTCCGGTCGCCCAGGGCCGCGGGAACGGCGGGGTCGACGCCCGCGGCTCGGATCAGCGGTTCGCTCTCCTCCTGATTGAGCACGGCCAGCAGGGCGAGGTGTGCCCGGCCTTCGCCGACCACCATCACCTGCTCGAACAGCGGGTCGCCCAGCAGGGCGAGCTCCATGTCGGCGGGGGGCACCTTCTCGCCGCTGGCCAGGACGAGGATGTCCTTGAGCCGGCCGGTGATGAAGATGCGCCCGGCCGCGTCGATGCGTGCCTGGTCACCGGTCCGCAGCCAGCCGTCCGGCGTGAACAGGGCGCGGGTGGCCGCCGTGTTGTGCCAGTAGCCGAGCATCACGTTCGGTCCGCGCACCTGCAGCTCGTCCTGCTCGCCCAGGCGCACTTCGATGCCGGGCAGGGGCTGGCCGACGCTGGCGGGGAGGTTGTCGTCCGGGCGGCCGACGCTGATTACGGGGGAGGTCTCGGTCAGACCATAGCCCTGCAGCAGCGGCAGTCCGAGGCCGATGAACAGGCGCGCGATGTCGGGCGGCAGTGGCGCGCCGCCGCAGATGGCCAGGCGTACCCGTCCGCCGAGCCGGTCCAGCACCGGTCGGCCGACCAGGTGGTGCAGCAGCGGCCGCAGCAGCAGGGACGGGTGCCAGCCGGTGCGCCCCTGGTCGTGCTCGAAGGCGCGCCAGCCCACGGCGACGGCGGCGCGGAACAGGAGGCGCGCAACGAAGCCCTTCCGAGCCAGCCCGGCCTGGATGCGGCGGGCTACCCGCTCGTAGATGCGCGGCACGGAGATCAGGATGGTCGGGCGCTGTTCGCGCAGGTCCTCGCCCAATTGCTGGATGGAGCGCGCGAAGGCGACCTCGGCGCCGCACAGCATCGGCAGCACGCAGCCCGCCGTGCGCTCGAGCATGTGGGAGAGGGGCAGGAAGGAGAGGAAGCGGTCGCTTGGTCCGATGTCGATCAGGCTTGCTGCCGCGCGGGCGTTGGAGAGGATGTTGCGGTGGCTGAGCATGACGCCCTTGGGCCGCCCCGTGGTGCCCGAGGTGTAGACGATGGTGGCGAGGTCGTCCGGGGCGATGGCCGGGACGTGGTGCTCCTCGCCCTCGGCCCGGGCGCACCACGCCTCCAGCGCCACCACGCGCGGATCGTCCGTCGCGAGCGACCCGAGGGCGACGATGCGCCGCAAGGATTCGACCTCGTCCTCCGCCAGGGCGGGCTCGAGCCGGAGCCACTGTGCCCCGTTCTGCAGCAGCAGGATGCGTGCCCCGGTCTCGCGCAGGATGAATGCCACGTTGTCCGGCCGGTCGTCGACGTATAGCGGCACGCTGACGAGTCCCAGGCCTTGCGCGGCGAGGTCGAAGGCGATCCAGTCCGGGCCGTTCTCCAGCATCAGCGCCACCCGCTCGCCGCGCGCCAGCCCCTCGGCGGCGAGGGCGCTGCGCAGGCTGGCGACTCGCTTATCCATTGCCCGCCAGTTCAGTTCGGCCCAGTCCCCGCGCGCGCGGTCGAAGACCCGGTAGGCGGGCGCTTCCGGGCTGAGCCGGACGCGCTCGCGGAACAGCTCATCGAGGGTTTCGGGCGTGTTCATCATGTGCGGCAGCCCCCTGGATCAGTCGAGCAACGCAGCCTGCGTGGCCCGGAAAACCTTCTTTTTGCAAACACCGTTTCATAGTATGGACGGGTCATCACGTTCCGGGAGATGCGCCATGCGCGTCCTTGCCTTGTACAGCGTCAAGGGCGGGGTGGGCAAGACCACCGCGGCCGTCAATCTCGCCACCCTGTCCGCCCTGCAGGGGCGGCGCACCCTGCTGTTCGACCTCGACCCGCAGGGGGCCGCGACCTGGATGATGGAGGGCACTCTGCCGGAGGGCGGGGGACGCCGCGCCCTCAAGGGCAAGGACCTTGAGGAACGGCTGTTCGCCACCCGCTACCGTGACCTCGCCCTGTGGCCCAACGGCCCGCAACTGGCCGACCTCGCGCTCGAGATGGCCGAGATGAAGCACTCGGGCGAGCGCCTCGCCCGCCTGCTCGAGCCGCTGGCGGATCGCTTCGACCATGTGGTGCTCGACTGTCCCCCAGGTCTCGGACTGATGGCCGACAACATCTTCGCGGCGGCGGACGAGGTCCTCGTGCCGCTGATCCCCGCGCCGCTTTCCCTGCGCGCCGCCCTGCAGGTGCGCGATGCGCTGGCGGCGCGCACCCACCCGCCGAGGATGCAGGCTTTTCTGAGCCTGGTTGACCGCCGTCGCGCCCTGCACCGAGACTTCCTCGACCAGCATGGCGAGGAGCTGCCTGAACTGCTGTCCGAGTCGATTCCCTCGAGCAGCGAGATCGAGCGCCAGACCGTCAGCCGCGTGCCGGTGGTCTACGGCCAGCCGCGCTCGGAGGCGGCACAGGCCTACTACCGCCTGTGGCGCGCGGTGCACGTGCCGCTGGCGGATTGATAGAATCGTCCGTGACGCGGTGAACATGCCTGTCAGCGAGGAGCCTGTCGGACTTGAACGGCTGAAGCGAAAAAGTCGCCGGCCGAGGACAGATTTTGACGGTTTTGCCGGGCCATAGTGGGTACTATGGCCCAAAAAAGCGGCGAAATATGGACCGGCCCGCGGCTTTTGCAGCCAGTTCGGCTCAAGTCCGACAGGCTCCTGGGCTCGTTCCTGCGGCATGTCCCTTTTCACGGAAGCACCCATGCCCCTTCACGTCATCATCCTCGCCGCCGGCCAGGGCACGCGCATGCGTTCCAGCCTGCCCAAGGTCCTGCATCCCATCGCCGGCCGCCCCATGCTCGAGCATGTGCTGGACGCCGCTGCCACCCTCGCGCCCGAGCGGGTGCACGTGGTCGTCGGCCATGGCGCGGACCAGGTGCGCCAGCGCCTGGCCCACCGCGAGGTCGGCTGGGCGCTGCAGGCCGAGCAGCTCGGCACGGGGCACGCGGTGATGCAGGCCATGCCCGCCATTCCGGATGATGCGCGGGTGCTGATCCTGTACGGCGACGTGCCGTTGATCAGCCCGGCCACGTGCCGGGCGCTGGTCGAGGGGCTGGCGCGAGCCGACCTTGCCCTCCTGACGGTCGAGCTGATGGATCCGCGCGGCTACGGCCGCATCCTGCGCGAGGCGGGCGGACGGGTGGTCGGCATCCGCGAGGAGAAGGACTGCGCGCCCGAGCAGCGAGCCATCCACGAGGTGAACACTGGCCTGATGGCGGTGGGAGCGAAGCAGCTTCGCGCCTGGCTGGCGAATCTCTCGCGCGACAACGCGCAGGGCGAGTACTACCTGACCGACGTGGTCGGCATGGCGGCGCAGCGGGGCGGGGTGGAGGCCGTCATCGCGGGCGATGCGGACGAGGTGGCGGGGGTGAACAACCGTGCCCAGCTCGCCCAGCTCGAACGCGTTTACCAGGGGCATCAGGCGCGCGTCCTGCTGGACGAGGGCGTCACCCTTGTCGACCCCGCAAGGCTGGATGTGCGCGGCCGCGTGGTTCCGGCGCGCGATGTATTCATCGACGTGAACGTGGTGCTGGAGGGCGAGGTCGTGCTCGCCCCCTTTGTGCGCATCGGCCCCGGCTGCATCCTCAAGGACGTCGTCCTTGGCGAGGGGGCGGAGATCCGTGCCCACAGCATCCTCGAGGGGGCGACCATCGGCGCGGGCGCCGTGATCGGACCCTTCGCCCGCCTCCGTCCCGGCACCTCCCTGGCCGACCACGTGCACGTCGGCAACTTCGTCGAGGTGAAGGCCAGCCGCATCGGCACCGGCAGCAAGGCCAACCACCTGACCTACATCGGGGACGCGGAGATCGGCGCCGGCTGCAACATCGGCGCCGGCGTCATCACTTGCAACTACGACGGCGCCAAGAAGCACAAGACCGTCATCGGCGACGACGTCTTCGTCGGCTCCGACACCCAGCTCGTTGCCCCGGTCACGGTCGGTGCAGGCGCCACCATCGGCGCCGGCAGCACCATCACGAAGGATGTTGCGGAGGGTTCACTCGCCCTGTCGCGCGTGCCGCAGACCGGCCGGGAGGGCTGGAGGCGGCCCAGAAAAGTTCCCCGTTAGCGACTCCAGCATTCCGAGGGGCTGCGGGCGCCCTGGTGGTCGAGGGTGAGGGAGCTGCAGCTCGTGCCGCCGGCCTCATCATCGGCCTGCCTCCCCTGGGCCGCGGCCTGCAGGGTGTAGGATGCCCCATCGGGGGCGCCGCTGAAGGCGAAGGCATAAAAGCCTCCGAGGTCATTGCGGCATGACGTCTGCGGCAGGTTCGCGTTGGCGTAGGTCATGTTGCTGGTGTAATACCGCTCCATCCATTGAGCGAGCTCCTGCAGGCAGCCCTGCGCGGCGGCTCGCCGTGTCTTGAGGACATACTGCTGGTAGCCCGGGTAGGCAATGGCGGCGAGGATGCCGACGATGGCCACGGCGATCATCAACTCGATGAGCGTGAATCCCTTGCTTGATTTCATGGCTTGATCCCGGCGGGCTTCATGGGGCGAGGGGTGATGCGGCACGGGCTTCATCCAGGACGAGCAATTCCAGCCGGCCATCCGGGCTTGACTGGAAGGACAGGGGGCGGCCCCGGAGCCTGTCGAGACGCTCCGCCAGGTCACTGAGCTGCCCTGCGGGCATCTCGCGCATTCCCTGTGCGGAAACGACGATGACTTGCGTGCTCGCCGGGTCGATGCGGTAGGGACGCCCCTGGATGTTGAGCGTCGTGGTGGCCGGGTCGAAGAAGCTCAGGTTTCCCCCTTCTTCGAGCAGGAGCGGCATCGGAGGTCGCTGTTCCTCGGCCTGGGCGCAGGGCGGGGGCAGCAGGGTGAGCGCGCCCCCCAGGGCCGCGAGCCTGGTGATGCGTGAAAGGTTCATTCCGAGCATGGCAACCCGCCTGTGCATGATTCCGAATCGGGGTATTCAATCGGCGACGATTTCACGCCAGCCGATGCGTCGTGGGGTAGTCGCGCCGCCAAGATTGATTCGCACATGCCCCAGATCACCGGTCGAGCCCGAGACGAAGCACTGGTCACCGATGCACACCGGATCGGTGGGCATGCCCACGCCCAGGTCGATCGAGGCGATGGGCTCGTTGTTGCGTTGATCGGCGGTGTCGAATTTCCCGTCGTCGTTGACATCGAAGAAAATGAATCCAAGGTTTGCCCCCGTGAATGGGTCGATGGCATTGAGGTAGCCGCGTCCGCCCGGGGTGCAGGTGTCCCCTTCGGGGATGCGGCTGCTGGCCATCAACACCGGGCTGACGGCCTGGAGGAATGTTTGGGCACCGACCATGCGCTCACCTTCCGCGACTTGGTTGGTCACAAGGTCCGCATACCAGCCCTGCAGCCCCAGCATGTCGTTGGCACTGGCCTTCGAGAAGGTTCGGACCAGCTTGCCGTCCTGCAGGGTTGCGGTGCCAATGGCGCGCTGCCGCAACTGGGAACGTCCGCCAATGGTCGAACCCTCGTCGATCAGGCCATACCAGCTCTGCACGCTCTTGTCGCTGGGGTCACCGGTGGTCAAATAGCGCCCCGTGCCGAAGAAAATGAAGGTCTTGCCGACATGGGGATCCCCTGCCGTGGTGTTCTTGATCGCCAGGGGCGGGTCGCTGATCGGCTGGCGTTGACCACCGCCATTCCGGGCGACGAACAGCGGCTGGCCCGCCAGAGCGAGACCGCGGGCCGCAAGGTCGAATTTCCAGAAGTTGCCCAGCTGGTCCCCGGCATAGGCGACATCGACATCGCCGTCGCCGTCCGCATCGTAGACGCCTGGGCTGGACAGGCCGTTGCTCTGGGCGGATGAGCCGGCGCCGGTATCGATCTTGGCGTCGATGGCACCTGTCGTCGGGTCGATGATGTAGAGCACGGCCCGCTCGTTGCTGCTGTTGATGCCATTGCCGGTGATGATGCGCCAGCCCAGGCCATCCACCTTGGCGATGACCGGTTTGCCCAGGATGAAGCCCATGTCGGGGTCGCCATCATCAACGGTGCGATCCCAGAGCACGTCCGTTTTCTGGAAGCTGCCAGGGGTGGTGACATCCAGCCCGAACAAGCCCTTGCCGCCGCGCCCCAGGGCCGCGACGAGGATAGCCCGGCCGCCCGTCTCCGCAGGATCGCTGACGGCGATGTCGCCATCCACGAAATACCTGTGGCCATAGTTCGGGTCGGAAAGCAGCTTCAGATAGGGGTAAGCCCCCAGGGGTACATAGGCAAAGCGTTCTTCCCCCGTGCGGGCGTCGAATGCGTGCAACATGCCGTCGTTGGCCCCCACGAACAGGGTATCCGTGGCCTTGGAGTAGGCCGGGGACGAGTCGACGATGTCGCCCAGTCGCCCTTCGCGGTTACGGAAGCCGCCCCCCTGGTTCTGCTCCTGGCTCTGGCTGCCGCGCAGATAGTCGAGCACGTCCGGTGACGTGAGTTCGGTCTGCTGCGTACTGTCCAGCTGGCTCCAGGTGAAGGCGATCTTCGTCCCGCCGGGGGTCATCGAGAAGATGTTGCGATTGCTGGCGTCGGGCAGCAGGCTGGAGGCATTCCAGCTCGGCGTGGAGGTTGCACCACTCTGCGTGACCGCGTAGGCCAGGAGTTCGCCTGTCCACACGCCGGACTTGTAGCGAGCCTGATACACCATGCTGCCGGTATCGATCTTGGTGCTGTTCCCTGCCACGTTGGACGCTGCCGCAACCCGATTGGCGATGGATCCGAGCGTTTTCTTCAGGCCCTCGGCAAATTCCCGCGGGTCTTGCGCCGCGACGAATTCCCCATGGCCATTGACCGTGGCATGCCATAGGTCGTCCGATTTGGCGGCATTGGAGTTGGTCGGCTTGGGCCAGCTCTTCGCGCCGGAGGTCAGCGCGGGCAAGTCGGTCTGCGGGTCGAGGCTGCCGCTCACGCCAAGGGAGAGGGCATAGGTGGTCATGTGCTGCCAGAAGGCCGGGTCGGCCGAGGTGGTCGCCACATCGTTCCTGAGGTCAGTGCGCAGGTCGCGCTTCCAGTACTCCATGGCGACGTCGGCAAGGGTGTTGCTCCAGTCATCCCTGAAGGGCCGGTCAGCCTTGTACTGATAGGTGGTCTGGCCGTCGGCGTGGGTGAGCGTGGCGCCATCCGAGTTGTCCTCGTTGCCCACCGAGCCGCCATTGATGTTGCCGTCGTTCCAGTAGCCATCAGTGGTCAGTATGGTGAAGTTCTGGCGGCAGGAGAGTGCAGGATCGGGACGGAAATAATCGAGGTTGGTTTCGATCTGCTTGCCGATGGCATCCAGTCCCGAGCGCAGGGGGGTGCCGGACGTGCCGATCGGTGTCTGGAACAGGCGGGTGTAGAAGTCCTGCCGCTCGGAGGCGTTGAAGCCATCGTTATTGGCCGGGGGGTGTTTCCAGCCGGTTTGGTGGATGGTGGCGAAGCCGATGCGGTAATTGTCGCCGAGGGTGCTGAAGGCAAGACTGGTGCCCGCGCGCACGGCAAGGATCCGGGAACGGTAGTAGCTGAACCAGTTGGCGAAGTTCTGGAGTTCTTCCGCCACGCTCCTGCCCCATGGCAGCTTGGCGACGGCCTTCTCCGTGCTCTTTTTCTTGCCCAGGTCCCATTCATACATCCCGCCTTCGCGATATTGGTAGCGGATGTAGCTGGTCTTGTCGGTCTGGCTCCCCGTGCCCTTGTAGACGTAGTAGGTGACGGGCCAGAAGGTGTGCGATTCCCAATTGCCGTTGTTCCAGTAGGCCGATCGCGTCTGCTGGACCGTGAGGTCGAGGCTGCCGCGTCCCGTTTCATGCGGGTTGTAATAGGCGGTGCCGGGGGCGGCGTTGGGGAAGCTCGTTCCGTCGTGTCTGGCCCAGGGGACATAGTCCTGCCGGGGGTTGTAATAAACGACATTGAGGGTCGAGGAGCGCAGGTAGACCGCCTGGTGCGTGTCGGTGTCGAACTTCATGACGATGTAGGGATACATCGTCCCGCCATAGACGTGGGCGCCCCCGTAGTCTTTGCCTTGCCCTTCGCCCGGAGGGGGAAACATGTAGTAAGCGTACAGATAGTTCTCCGGCATGATCTCCCACTGCATGCTTCCGGAGTCGTCCAGCATGTAGAACAGGTTCGGCGCGACCGCCGAACCCGTTTGGAGGGGGACGGCGGGGATGTCCAGGGCGCCGTGGGCAAGGGTGGGTAAATGACCGAGGCCGAGGGCCAAAACGAGGGGCGAGAGGCGAAATTTCATGGCACGGCTCCCTCAGTTCGTCAGGAAAATGGACTGTAGAACGACTCTTGCGCGTCCCGGACCTGGATTGCTGCGCGCCGTGATGCGGTAGTTCGAGCAGTTCGCCGGGCTGGTGATGTCGCCCGGGGTGCACGGGAAGTTGTTGCCGAGGTACTCGACGAAATACTGGGGCGTGCCTGCGATGTCGTTGACCTTCGGGGCGTTGGTCCAGTTGCCGAAGCCTGGATCGAGCCAGCGGGACGAGCAGTCAGGATCGGGTTGCGCACATAGCCCCTGTGCGTTGCAGGGGGAGTTTTCGCAGTTGGTGTTGGCATTCGTGTACAGGCCGGCGTTCGGAAAGGTGGCGTTCCTTGGGGAGGCTGTTGACTGCGCAAGGGCCACGGCCTCTCCGACACGCAGGGCCGCTTCGGCCGCCTGGAAGGCGAGACTGCGGTCATAGCTTGTCGCGGCCATTTTTTCTTCCATGACCGTCGTCCGCACGCTGCTGACGCCCAGGATGCTCATGATCAGCAGCAGGATCAGCGCCACGATGAGCGCTGCCCCGTGCTGGTGGCGCGGCATCATCATCAATGCCGCAGGGATCCCGACGGCTGGATCCCGAAGGGGCTTCCGGCATGGATGCCGGAAGGGACGTAGGGGAGGGACCAGCGGCGTTGGGACGCGAAGTGTCCCCCGAAGGGTGTAATCCATGGAAGGATTCCACCGCAGGATGAATGGGCTGGTCATGGCACATACTCCCGATTGCGCAGGCTGATGACGTGCATGAAGGGGCGAAGGATCGCGTTGCCGTTTATGCCAACCCGATCATCCGTTTCCATGGTGAGGGTGATGCGCGCGGCGACGACGTCGTCCCAGTCGGCGATGGCGGAGGCTGCGACGTAGCCGCTGGCCAGGGCAGGGGGGGCTCCTGGTGCCGCCGTGAGGTACTCGATCTGCATGCCGGTGATCCCGTCGGCGATCTCCTGGGCCTGAGGGGAGGGGGCGCCAGTGAAGCCCAGCCGATAGAGGGACCGCCCCCCACGGGGGTTGTTGCCGATGTACCAGAACGATGCGCTGTATTGCGCGATCAGGCCGCCGTTCGCGAAGCTCTTCGGCGTGCCATTGGCAGTGCAGACCGTCGGCAGCCCTAGGCCCTTGCTGCAGTTTCCGGGGGCGCCCGTGCCGGTATTGTGAACGATGGTCGCATTGGCCTGGTTGGCGTTGGTCACCTGGAAGATGGCAGCGGACTGGCTGTCGCAGGCCATGACGATGTCACCGTCCTGGATGCCGTGGTTGGCCATGTTCACCGTGAATTGCGCGGCGGTAGCGTTGTGATTGGTGATGACCACGCCTTCGAACAGGCTTGCCGTGAGGACCAGGACGCCATCCGTCCCGTTGACCCGCTGGCCCGGGCCGCCGCCAAACGACAGGGGACCGGCTTGGTTGCCGTCGTAGCCGATGAGCGGGCCGTTGCCCCAGTCCCACCAGCCTCCGCCGCCATTGAGGACGTTCGCGACCGCGGTCGCCCCGCAGGGGGTGCCGCCGCTCTCACGCATCTCCCGCGCCAACGCTTCGAACGCAAAACGCGCATTTTCCTGCAGCCGTGCCATGTTCTCGGCCGTGCGGAAGGCTTGCTGGTTGGTGATGAAGACACTGACGACCGCCCCGATGACCAGCAGTCCCAGTACGAGGGCGATCATCAGCTCGACCAGCGAGAAGCCTCGTGCCGTGTTGCGGAATCCATCCCTGGATTCCGCCCTTCGAGGGATGCCTGACGGAGATCCAACGCCGTTGGTCCCGTATCGAAGTCCCTTCCGACATTCATGTCGGGAGCCCCTGTGGGGTTGATCCCGCATCGAAGGCCCATCGGCCATCCATGGCCGATACCCCTTCGGGGTGCGGCCGTCGAGAACGGCCGTCGAGAGCCGGATGGCGTTGTTGTCGAGCCCGGTGATCATAGGCGGGTCCTCGTTTCGATCATCTGGCTTGCGCTGCCCGCGGTTCCCCGCGAGTCGTCCCAATAGATCCGGACCATGCAGTCGGCGCCCTGGCAATCGATCTCGCCGCACGAAGTGGGATGGTCTCCAAGCAGATCCTTGATGGCCTGCAGCCATACGTGCTGGTCATGGGAGATCAGGTTGCCGGCGTCCGCGACCACGGTGCACGTCTTGCCCAGGTCGTATTGCCCGCTCACGGCCGCCGCGCGGTTCACGCGCATGGCATCGAGCATGAAATAGCTCAGCATGACCGTCTGGCTGCGTGCGAGGCTGCTCTGGCTGTTCTTCAGCGCATTGGACTGGAGGGCCGCGATGCCAAGCAGCCCGATGGACAGAACGAGAGCGGCGACCAGGACTTCGATGAGCCCGGCGCCGTGCTGCATGGAGGGACGGGACGGTGTCTTCATGACGTGTCCTTGGTCGATCAGGGGGAGGGGCAGGTTGCCGCGATCCCGGTCGGGCGCTGGATGACGGCGCGGCCGGTACTGTTGATCACGATGTCGCGTGCACGGTGATCATTGTCGAGGCTGCTTGACGTGGAGCAGACGCGGATCGTTCCGGCGAGAAAGCCGCCGTTCATGAGTTTGCTTACGCCGTCGGGGGTGAAGGAGACGTAGAGCGCGGTGGCGCTGCTGCTTCCTCCTGCGATGACGATGTCCGGTGCAAGATGCCCGCCGCCCCGGACGAGGATGCTGCTTCCGGCGTCGACCTGTGGGGGTGTTTGCGTCGCGGGGTCGGTGAAATTCATCCAGCCATGGCCCCAACTGGTTGCCGCAGCGGTCTCGCACTGGTTGGACGCATGCCCCGCTTTGCACAGGGTAACGCGCACATCGCGGCGGATGGCTTCCGATCGGGTGTATTGGATGGCAGCCAGCAGTTCGTTGGCCGCTGCGGTCAGGCGGGCGCCGGCCATGGTGGACATGAAGCTCGGCACGGCGAGGCCCATGATGATGGCCATCACCGCGATGGTCACCAGCAACTCGATCAGGGTGAAGCCCCTCTCGTGCCGCTGCCGTGGCAGGAAGTCCCTCATGATCTGTCCTTGAGCTGAGAGTGCGGACCACAACTCTGCCATGAAATCAAGCGGATATCCAGAATCCTTCAGGGCGGAGTGCTTGGCCATGCCGAAGGCTTGGCGTGCTCGCTCAAACCGAATTCACTACCAGCCGCTCGGACTGACGGTGCTGGTCCGGATAAAAAATCGCCCCGCGGTGGCGAGGCGATTCTGTTTCCGGAGCGTCAGAATAACGATCAGGGCGTCGACGGGCACAAGGTGACGTCCTCCGTGATCGCGGTCGTATCGGAGGTGACCCCGGTGAAGGTGATCTTGTTGTCGGCAAGGCTGCCGGGGCCAGCCTCCGAGCACACTGACCCACCGGCCACCGTGAAGCTCATGTCACCTGTCCATGTCGTGCCGGTCCAGCCCTTCCAGTCGATCACGCAGCTGTAGCTGTCCGCATCGAATTCGCAGGTGCCGACTCCCCCGGCGACGGTGATGTCCGTCACGTAGGTGACGTCGGCGACGCCTCCTGTGACCGTCCCACTGATGGTGGTCGTGGCCGACACGATGGTCGACAGGGGATCGGGTGGGCAGTCCGAGGTGAAGCAGAAGCCGCGTCCGAAGTTATTGCCAAACGGGGTAGTCGCATCAACCAGCTGGAGGCGGGCGTTGCAGGAGCTGTCGACGGGGTTGCCGCTGATCACGGTCAAGAGAAAGTCATGCCCGGTGTAAGCGGTGGGGGTGTAGTTGCCCGTGCTCGGATCGATGCCGATGCCGGTGGATTGGGTATGTCCATCGCCCAGCAGCTTGAAGCCGCGATACATGCGTACCGTGCTGAGGGCAGGGTGTTCGCTGTCCATGCGGGTGGCGTCCACCGGTTCGTTGGGCCTGCCAACGCAGACCCGCTCGCTGGGGGAGACGGCGTCGGTCCGCACGATGCCGATGTTGCCGTACCAGCCCGCGCCAAAGTAGCACTTGTACTGGAAGCCGATGTATTGGCTGCCGACGGTGGCGAGCGGCGAGGCGAACACGTTCGCGCAATAGGACGCATCGGATGACATGACATAGGTCGTTTGCGCGACTGGGCTCCCGGTAAAGAATGGGTAGCCTGTCGGAGATCTCCTGCTCGGAAGACTCGTACTGTAGACCCTTCCGCTGATCGAGCTGAAGCCCTTGTCGGGGGCCACAGTCAAGACCGCGACGTACTTGTTTTTGTCGGCATCCCACACGAGCAGTTCGCGTTTCCCGTCCTCCGCATCATAGGTGTAGGTGCCGTCCGATGTGGTGCCGTCAGGCAGGGTATTGGCCGAAGCCCCAGCCGGGAGATTGGTGTATTCGCGCCCCCCTTGCGTGGCGGCTCCCGTCGGAGGGCTGATGCGCCCGATGTTTCCTCCCAGGCCGCCTCCGCCAGCCAGCAGGCCCAGGGCCGGGTCGTTCCAGGCCAGCATGCCGCTGACCCGCACCGTCTGGGGGCCCTCCTTGGGGTCGTTCCAGCTCACGGTGACAGCGATGTTCTTCCGCTCGGGGGCCGTCGCGTCGGCCACATCGCGCTGCAGGGTGAAGGTGGCGTTGGTGCCGGTCACGGTGACGACTGCATCGCCGGTGACGCTCGCGATGGCATCGAACTGGCTTTCGAGCATCATGTTGCGAAGCTGCTCGAGGTCGCTTTCCGCCAGCTGTACTGCCTCGGTACGGGCCTTGGACAGTCCACTGGACGCCATGAGGTCGCTGTGCAGCTTGGCCACGGAGAGCATCCCGAGCGAGAGCACCGCGACGCTGACGAGTGCCTCGAGCAGGGTGAACCCGCGCTGGTGGGTGGTGGTGTTCATGGCTGGTTCTCCATGGAATGCATTGGCTGTGGGCGGCCAGCCGATCAATCGGGCCAGTCCCGCCACGTGCCCGGTGCGAGGCCGGGTACGGACAGCTGGCCGGCCCCCGCCACCGAGAGAGGGTCGTAAAAAATAGTCATGCTGCCGCTGCCGGTGATCGAGCCGCGCACCACGGTGACCCCATAGGAATTCGGGGTGCCGGCGACATCCATGTCTCCGGTGACGAACAGGACGCCGTAGATCGTGGTGTTGGCCTGGATGGCGGCGTTGCCATCGACGATCAGGACGACCGGATCGAGCCGGTCGCCGAAGGTGCCGCTAAGGGTGGCTGTGCCCGAGGACGCATCAACCCAGATCACTTCGTTCCCCGCAGACCCGGATATCGATCCGGTCACCTCCCGGGTGGGCAGGGTCTGCCTGTAGATGTCCTCCGACATGCCGAAGAAGGCCTCGAAGAACTGGGCGTCCGTCAGGTGGGCCAGGGTGGAGTCCGATTCGATCACGTCGGGTCCCAGCACGTTGCTGTTGGTGGTGCAGACATAGCCGGCTTCGGGGTTGTTGCACTGCCAGTTCGTGTTGGTCGGCGGCAGGGGGTTGGCCGCGGCGTACTCGTCCCATGTGCTTGGGTCGTCCAGGTCGGGGAGAGGGGGGGGCGGAAGGTCGGGGTCGCGGATGAAGGTCTGGCCCGAGCCAAGGCCGCTGGCCCCGGCCAGGCTGTCGCCGGACCAGACGGTCAGGTTGTTGAACTGGTTCACGACGGAGGCGCTGCCCCCCACGAATGCGGTTCCCTTGGCGATCAGGGGGTTGGTGGGCGGGTTGGAAAGGGCGGAAACGCCGAGGATCAGCGAGGTCACCACGTGGCGGGCGGAGTTGTCGTCACTCCAGCCGCATGACACGACGCGGGCGGCCTTTTGTGCAAGGCTCAATGCGCCGGAGTCGCAGGCGAAAGCGTCCGAAGGGGTCGCGGGACACGTGGGGATGTCCTCGTCCGTGTTGCAGAACAACACCCTGAAGGAGGCTTCCTTGGTGCCGTCACCGTCGCTGTCGAAGTCGATCGCATTGACCGTGTCGACGGTGCCGTTGCCATTCTGGTCGAGCCCACCTGGCTCGCCCAGGTAGGCCAGGGCATAGTCCAGTCCGGCCTGGGCGGCCTGCATGGCCTGCTTCGCGCGGATCTCGTTGCCGGAGATACGCTGTTCCATGAAGGCCGAGCGCGCCGTGAAGAGCACCATCAGGGTGGTTGCGACGAGCAGCACCAGAGCGACCAGGAGGCTTGCGACGCCTTGCTGACGACAGGGCAGGGATGCGTGTTTCGGCATGGCGTTCATGCGGGCGACTCCGGTCATGGCGCACTCAGCACCCGGTTGTTCGGGAGCCTGATGCTCTCCTCAATGGCGAGTGTGGTGTTGGCGTCCCGGGCGTGGTGGCCCACCAGCCGGATCGTGATCTGGCGGGTCTCGACCAACTGGTCGCCAGCGGTCGGCGCGGCATAGCCGGTGGCCGTGGTGTCTGCGCAGGCGGGGGTGGTGCTGTCGTCCGGGGCCTCCCACGTAACGGGCGCGGGGGGCGTGCCTGCCGTCCGGTTGAGGTTGCGGCACTGGGAGCCTTGCGTGCTGAAGGTCAGCTGGTCGATCACGACGGTGCTGGATTCGGTCAGATCCTCCCAGGCACCCTCATTGCAGCCGTCGCCCGTGCCATTGGCTGCGCCGAGAGCGGTGCCCTGGGGAACCTGGAGAACCCCGCCCTGCAGCCTGAAACCGAAGCGGGGCGTGGTGCCGTCGTCGTCGCGATCATAGCTGTAGCGGACGCAGCCATTGCCGACGAACACGTCGGTGGCGGTGCCGGTGCGGACCATGTAGGGGTTCGCCGCGGGGTTGTTCGCGGCGGCCGCTCCGGACCAGTAGCCGGCACGGCGGATGTCGGCCGCCATGTAGTCCATCGCCGTGCGGAGCTCCTGGTTCAGCTTCATGGAGCGCAGGCTGTCGTTGCTGCCGCCCATGGTGGTCAGGAAGAGGGAGCCCACTACGCCGATGACGATTAGGCCGACGGTGAGGCCGACCATCAGCTCGACGAGGGTGACGCCGCGCTGGTGATGCAGGGGGTTCATGAGCATGCGGCATATCCTCCCATGGGCGTCTTGCCGGTCGGGATGCAGATGCGGACGCGTCCCATGGTGCTGATGGCCATGCTCAGGCCGATGTCCGCCTTGGTAGCGTGCACCAGCGTCACCGTGCCGTTGCCGGTCACCGTGCCGCGCACGGGGTCGAAGGTGGATGCGACGGCATCGCTGGCCATCGTGGTCTGCGGGAACGCCGCGCTGGTGATGGTCTTGAGCACGTTTTGCTGCGCGCCGCCGTTATCCACGGCAACGATGCAGGCGTTTGCCGCATCGGGATCCGTGACCGTGCAATCGCAATTGGGGACTTCGCTGACTCCGACGCACCAGGCGGTGCCGGCCTTCTGGGCGACCAGGAACATGTCGCGCGACTGCTTGATGGCCTCCGAGCGGGCGTACTGGGCCATGCCGTAGATCTCCTCGGCGGCGCCCTGCACCCTGCGTTTGTCGATCACATCGAGGATGGGGTAGGCCAGGGCACCCAGTACCCCGATCACCGCGATGGTGACGAGCAGTTCGAGGAGGGTAAAGCCTTGTGGCGTGCGTTCCGTCATGGCAAGCGCATCCGGGAATGACGTGAGGAAAGTATAGGGGGGAAGCGCACCATGGCCCGACCGCTCGGGCACCGAATTCTTCCGCTTGTCGGGCGGAGGGGGTTGGGTCGGGATGTGCACGCGAGCGTTTGCTATTCTTCCGCCATCGAAGCATGGTCTTCACGGTGCAGGAGGGCTTACCCATGACGTTCCGAACCTGCCGCGCACGCGGCTTCACCCTGGTCGAATTGATGATCGTCGTGGCCGTGGTCGGGATTCTGGCAGCCATCGCCTATCCGAGCTACCAGGAATCGGTGCGCAAGGCCAAGCGCTCCGATGCCAAGGAGGCACTGCTTAAGATCCAGCTGGCCGAAGAAAAACATCGGGTCAACAATGCCGCGTACACGAACAACCTGGCCACGCTCGGCTTGCCGTCAACCTCCGCCGAGGGTTATTACAACATGGCGATCACGGCGGCGGATGCCGCGGGCTTCAGTGTGACGGCAACCCTTGCAAGCGGTACGGATTCGACCTGCTCCACCATGACGCTGGCCGTTGGCGCGGCCGGCGAGAGCCGCACCCCGGCCGCGTGCTGGTGATCCGTGCGATTCATCTTCATGAGGACGGGAACCCCTCTCGCCGTCATGCCTTGGACCTGTCCATCCCCTCGTTGATCGTGGAGGGAGCAAGGACTTGTCCCGTCGGGGGGCGAGCCCTCGCATGAGCGATCGCTCCTTCCCCCTGGCCCGTCCCGTACTCGACGCATTCTGTCGCGTCGAGGTGTATGTCGCCGCCATGGTGGCCGGTGAAGGGGTGGCCATCCTGCTGGCCCTGGCGCCTGGAGTGGAAGGGGAGCGCTGGGGGCGCCTTGGACTGGCCTCGCTGTTCATCCAGTGGGTGGCGCTGGGCTGGGTTGCGGCCCTCTGCCTGGGGCGGCGGTGGCTGGCTCGCCTCTCCCCGGGGCGCGTGGCCTGGCTGGCGGTGCTGGCGCTGCAGCTTGTGAGCCTGCTGGTCGGAGGGCTGGCCCACGGCATTCTCGGAGATCTCGGGGCGAGGCTGGAACCCTTGCCCATCTTCCTCTCTCATGTGGCGGCCATGGCGTTGGTGGTCGGGGTGACGGGCGTGATGGGCTTTTACGCCTACTGGCGGGCGCATGAACTGGCCCTGCGCGCCAAGGATGCGGAGCTGGAAGCGTTGCATGCGCGTATCCGTCCGCATTTCCTGTTCAATACCCTGAACACGATCGCGAGCCTGGTGCCGACGCGGCCCGCCGAGGCGGAGCAGATGGTGGAATCGCTGGCGCGGATGTTGCGCGCAGCACTGGAGGGGCCGCGCGCGGTCCTCCTTGCTGACGAGCTGGCACTGGTGCGGGCCTATCTTGCGATCGAGTCGACGCGGCTGGATGAGCGTCTGCGCGTGCAGTGGGTTTTGCCCGAGCCGTTGCCGGCTGCATTCGTTCCTTCCCTTTCCGTCCAGCCCCTGGTGGAGAATGCGGTGCGCTACGGGGTGGAGCCTGCGCGCAGAGGGGGGGAGATCCTGATCTCGGTCGAGGCCACGGCGGGGGAGGGGGTGCGCATCAGCGTGCGCAACAGCGTGCCGCCGGATGCCCCGGCAGAGACCGTGGCGGGCGGGAGCGGCATGGCGCTGGAGAACGTGCGTGCCCGCCTCGAGGCCCTGTTCGGCTCTCGGGGTGGGCTTGCGTTCATGCGGGAGGGGGGGGTGTTCGAAGTGCGCCTGGACGTGCCGCGGGCGGAGGGTTGACGGGTGAGGGTGTTGATTGCCGACGACGAGCGGCTCGCGCGCGAGCGCCTCGAGCGCATGGTCGGGCAGCTCGGTGACGCCGAGGTGGTGGCCAGCGTGGCCGAGGGCGAAGCGTTCTGGCAGGCGCTGGAGCGCGAGGCACCGGACATCGTCCTGCTCGACATCGACATGCCGGGGGATGATGGGGTGGCGATCGGCGCCCGACTGGCGGCACTCGACTGGCCCCCGGCGGTGATCTACGTAACCGCACACCCTCAGCACGCCCTGCGTGCCTTCGGCACGCACGCGGTCGATTACCTGCTCAAGCCGGTATCTCAGGATCAACTGCGTGAGGCCTTCGAGGCGGCCGGGCGCACCACCCGCGCCCAGGCTCAGCGGCACCAGGCGGATGACCGCCTGGTCGCCCGCGTCGGTCGCTCGGTCCAGGTCTTGCCGGCCCAGTCGGTGATCTGGTTCGAGGCTGACGAGAAATACGTCACCGCGCACCTGCCCGAAGGGGAGCGCGTGCTCGACCTTTCCCTGCGCCAGATCGAGGATAAGGTGGGGGATGCTTTCCTGCGCGTGCACCGTTCCGCGCTGGTGTCCAAGCGCTGCATCGAGCGGCTGGAGCACGATGGGCAGGGGCGGCACTGGCTGCATCTGCGCGGATATGCCCGGCCCGTCGAAGTCAGTCGCCGTCAGCTGCGCCTGGTGCGGTCCTGGCTGACCGGGGAGGCGGACGCATGATCCATGTGGTGCTGTACGAGCCGGAAATTCCACCCAACACCGGCAACGTCATTCGCCTGTGCGCCAATACCGGGGCCTCCCTGCACCTGATCGAGCCGCTCGGCTTCCGCATGGAGGATGCGCAGCTGCGCCGCGCCGGGCTGGACTATCACGAGTTTGCCTCCGTGCGGGTACACCCCTCCTGGCCGGACTTCCTCGCGGCCATGCTTCCTGCGCGGGTGTTCGCCATGACCACCCGGGGGCAGGCCAGTCCGTTCGAGGTGCGGTTCGCGGAGGGGGATGTCCTGCTGTTCGGGCCGGAGTCGCGCGGCCTGCCGCCGGGCGTGCTGGACAGCCTGCCCGCGGGGCAGCGGCTGCGCCTGCCGATGCGGGCGGGCTCGCGCAGCCTGAATCTCTCCAACGCGGTGGCGGTGACGGTGTACGAGGCCTGGCGGCAGCTTGGGTTCGAGGGGGCGGCGTGATGGCTGTCCCCGGGGCCGAAGGACTGCATCTGCACCCTATCGGCGTGGTGCGCACGCCGTTCCGCGAGAAGTTCGGCATCCCCCGTCAGGGGGGGGGGGTGGACGAGGTGCGCGCGGTCGTCGAGCTGCAGCCACCCTATGACCGCGAGGAGGCCTGGCGCGGGGTCGAGGGGTTCAGCCACCTGTGGCTGATCACCTGGTTCCACGCCGGCAAGGGCGAGGCCGGGCTGACTGTGCGCCCGCCGCGCCTGGGGGGCAATGCCCGGCTCGGCGTGTTCGCCACGCGCGCACCCTACCGTCCCAATCCGATCGGCCTGACGCTGGTGCGGCTGGAGGCCGTGGAGCCGGTTAGGGGCGGAGTCCGGCTGGTGGTGCGCGGGGCGGACCTGCTCGACGGCACGCCGCTGCTCGACATCAAACCCTATATCCCCTACGCCGACGCGGTGCCGGATGCGGCGGGCGGGTTCGCACCCGAGGCGCCCGGCGAGCGTCTGCTTGTGGTCTGGAGCGAGGTGGCGCGCGGCCAGTGTGCCCAGTGGGCGGACGTGCATCCCGATCTGCCTGGGCTCATCGAGGCCCTGCTGGCGCGCGACCCGCGCCCGGCTTATCAGAAGGATGCCCCCGCGCGGATCTACGGGATCCGTTTGTACGACCTGGATGTGCGCTGGTCCGTGGCCGGCAGGGTGGTGCGCGTCATCGAGATGGTCCCGGTGGCCGGAGCGGACGCTACGGCGCCTTGACCTGAACCTGCGATTCCGTGAAGGCCCGTCCGGGCCTGCGCTCGATCCGCATCCATCCCATCCCGCCGCCGAGGTCGGCGCCGCTCACGAACACCGTGCGGCCATCGTCGTTGGGGTTGTCGATGCGAAAGCCCAGCATGCGGGCGAGCAGGAGCCCTATCTCGTAGTGGCTCGGCTCGTCCAGCTGCCGGGCCGCCCGCAGCCAGACGGACTGCGCGTCCGTGGCATAGAACAGGAAGGGCACCCGGGCGACGTCGGCCTCCAGCAGGGTATGCCCGTATCTGCCGTGCTCGCCCATCATCTCGCCGTGGTCGGCGGTGAACACGAGATAGCCTGGAAGTCGGCTCCGTTCCCGCAGGTCCCGCAGGATGCGGTCGATCAGCGCGTCGGTATGGCGGATGGCGTTGTCGTAGCTGTTGACCGCGTAGTCGTGGCGCGGAAGGCCCTCGATGGGCCATTTCCAGTATTGCGGCAGGGACGATTTCTCGTAGGGATTATGGGAGTTGCGCTGGTGCAGGACGATGAGGGCCGGTTCGTCCAGAGGCAGCCGCGCGAGTTGTTCCAGAAGGATGTCGTCTCGCTTGAGTTCGTAGTCCGGCAGCATGTCTTCCTGGGTGAGGAAAAGGTCGGCGCGCTCTCCTCCCGTATGCGCCACGAGGTCGGCGGCCTGGGCGGAGATGTAGTAGGTCTTCATGCCGTGCGCCTGGGCCAGGCGGATGAGGCTGGTCTCGCCGCTGGTCATCTGTGGCAGGTTGCCGGGTTCGCGAACGATGTTGAAGAAGTGCGGCAGGCTGACCCGGGTGCTCACGCCGGCGGCGATGGCGGGGCGGTGGACGAAGGCGGGATCGTCACGCCAGGTCATGAGTCGTGGGGTGGTCTCGCGCTCATAGCCGAACAGCTGCATGTGCTTGTAGGTCAGGCTCTCGCCCATGACGAGCACGATGATCGCCGGCTCCGGCGTGTGGGTCTCGTGCACGGCATAGGGTGCGTAGCGGGGCGACGGGTTGGCGGCGGGGGCGGCAAGATTGCGGCCGATGAAGAACGAGACGGCGTACAGCGAATTGCGCAGGGAGGTTTCATTGGGCTGCGGATAGAAGTCGTGGGCCGCCGTGGCGTGATAGGCCTGGTAGGGAAGGATGGCCAGCAAAAACAGCAGGACGAGGGGGGCGTGAATGGACGAGAACACGCGGCCGCGGCTGCGGTGCCACAGCCAGGTGTTGATCAGGGCGGAGGCCAGCACGAGCCCAAGGGGTATCCAGAGGTGTTGTATGAAGCTGCCCAGGGTGAGGCCGATCTCGTCCAGCTCGGAGAGCAGCAGGCCCAGGGCCTGTGGATGGAAGTGGGTGCCGAAGTAGGAGAAATACAGCAACTGGCCCAACTGCAGATGGGCGATCAGCGCGATGATGGCGTAGGCCCCGGCTTTCCACGGGGTGCCCAGCAGCAGAAGGCTGGCCAGCCACAGGGCGATCCCGTCCATGAAGCTCAGGTGTGCGCTGTACTGGCTGTTGGCCAGCCCGTACAGCGCGTCCGGCAGGTACATGCAGGCAGAGAGCACCAGCCCCAGGAGGATGTGCGCCATCGGTTTGCCCAGGCGTGGGGGGGGCGGTGTCTGCATGTTGCGGGAGGTCCGGCGCCGGGAAGGGGCGGTGAGCAGCGACATGGCTTGCCCGTGTTTGGGCAGATGATTTACCCGTCCTGCTCCTGGCGCAAGTTTCGCCGCAGCAGCTCGTCCACCGCCGCTCTGGCGGGAAGGCCTTCATACAGCACCTTGTACACGGCGTGGGTGATGGGCATCTCCACGCCGTGGCGTTCGGCCAGGCGCCAGGCCTCGCGTGCGGTGGGCTGGCCCTCGACGGCCTGGTCGATGATGGCGAGCGCCTGGTCGACGCTCTTGCCTTCGGCCAGAAGCAGGCCGAAGCGGCGGTTGCGCGACTGGTTGTCGGTGCAGGTCAGCACCAGGTCGCCCAGGCCCGCGAGGCCCATGAAGGTCTCCTTGCGGGCACCGGCATGAACGCCTAGGCGCATGATCTCCGCCAGCCCGCGGGTGATAAGGGCGGCGCGGGTGTTGGCGCCGAAGCGCAGGCCGTCGGCGATGCCGGCGGCGATGGCGAGCACGTTCTTGAGCGCGCCGCCCAGCTCCACCCCGATCACGTCATCGACCCGGTAGGCGCGGAAGCGCGGGTTGTGCAGCCAGCCGGCCAGTTGCTCGGCGAAGTCGCAATCGTGGGATGCCACGGTGACGGCGGTCGGCAGGCCGGCGGCGACCTCGGCGGCGAAGGTCGGGCCGGAGATCACCGCGGGCGGGGCGAGGTGGGGCAGCTCCTCGGCGACGATCTCGTCCAGCCGCTTGGCGCTGTCGACCTCGAGCCCCTTGGAGGCCCAGGCCAGCCGGGTGGGCTGGCGCAGATGGGGCGCCAGGTCGCGCAGGAAGGCGCGGAAGCCCTGGCTCGGCACTGCGACCAGCGCGAGGTCGGCCGCGTCGAGGGCCGTCTCGATGTCGCCGGTGGCGGCAAGTGTGTCGGGAAAGGAAGCGTCGGGCAGGTAGCGGCGGTTGCAGCGCTCCTCCTGCATGCGCGTCATGGTCTCGGGGTGGCGTCCCCACAGGCGCACGCGGTGGCCGTTGCGGGCCATCAGGATGGCGAGCGCGGTGCCCCAGGCTCCGGCGCCGAACACGGCGACGGAGATGGGGCTGGCCGGGTTGTCCCCCGTCATGGCATGGCTCATGGCGCTGCTCCCGTGGCGCGCGGGCGCGCGTCAGTGGGTGAGGGGCTGGGCCGCCTGGGCCTCGCGCTGCTGCAGGTGCTGGACGTAGAGCGCGTCGAAATTGATCGGCTGCAGCAGCAGGGGAGGGAAGCCGCCCTTGGACACCAGGTCGGCCACGGTCTCCCGCACGAACGGGAACAGCTGGGTCGGGCAGACGCTGCCGAGGATGTGGCCGAATTCCGCGCCGTCGAAGCCGGTGACGGTGAAGATGCCAGCCTGCGCGACCTCGGCGAGGAATGCGGTCTCTTCCTTGCCGTCGATCGTCTGCGTGGCCGTGGCGGTGACGGTCAGGGTGACCTCGTACACGTCATCCGCCAGCTTGTGGGTGGCGTTGCCGACCTGCACGTTGATGTTCGGCTGCCAGTCGGCGATCTTGAAGATGTCCGGCGCGCGGGGGGACTCGAAGGAGACGTCCTTGAGGTAGATGCGCTGCAGGAAGAAGGCGCGCTGGGCATGCTGGGCGTCGGTCATCGGTCGGTCCTTGGAAGGTGTTCTTCAAAGAGGGATGTGCTGGCGCAGCCACTGCACCAGCTGGGGCAATGGCATGGCGCCGCTCTGGCGGGCGATCTCGCGGCCGCCCTGGAACAGGGCCAGGGTGGGGATGCTGCGGATGCCGAACCGCTGGCCGATCATCGGTTCGCTCTCGGTGTCGACCTTGGCGATGCGCAGGCGCGGCTCGAGCGTGCGCGCCGCCTCGTCCAGCACCGGGGCCATCATGCGGCAGGGGCCGCACCACGGTGCCCAGAAGTCGACCAGCACGGGCAGGTCGTTGCGGCCGACGAAGCGCTCGAAGGTGGCCGAGGTCAGCTCGACCGGGTGGCCGGTGAACAGGGGCTTGTGGCAGCGGCCGCAGCTTCCGCCGTCACGCAGGCGCCCGGCGGGCACGCGGTTGACGCCGCCGCAGTGCGGGCAGACGACATGCAGGTTGTCACTCATGCGGGATCTCCTTCATGGGCGTGTCCGGCCAGCGGGTGGGGAACAGCAGGTCATCGAGCACTCCCTCGCGGTCGAGCGCGATCAGGTCGGTGTAGCCGCCGACCGGGCGGCCATCGATGAAGACCTGCGGGACGGTGGAACGGCCGGAGCGCTCCTCCATCTCGTCCCACAGGTCGGCGTCGCCGTCCACGACGATGGACGCGAACTTTACACCCTTGGTGTTAAGGAGGCGTTGCGCCATCGTGCAGTAGAAGCAGGCGCGGCTGAGGTAGACGCTGACGTCCGCCTGGGCCATCGGGCTTACTTCTTTTTTACCGGCAGGCCGTCGTGCTTCCAGGCCATGATGCCGCCCGCCAGGTTGTAGAGCTTGGTGAAGCCCTGCTTGGCGAGGAGGTTGCAGGCCATGCCGGAGCGGTTGCCGCTGCGGCAGTAGACGATCACCGGCTTGTCCTTCCAGGACTCGATCTGGTCGATCTTGCCGCCCAGCTGGCCGAGCGGGATGTGCTTCGCGTCACGCAGGTGGCCTTCGCGGTATTCGTTGATTTCGCGCACGTCGAGCAGCAGCGGCTCCTCGTGGCTCATCATGCGCGAGGCCTCGGCTGGGCCAACTTCGGCATACTTGCGGGTGAGGCGCGAGATCTCGGAGGCGATCAGCATGAACAGGATGCCGACCGCGGCAGCGGTCAGCATCCAGTGGCGCTGGAGAAAGTCGATCAGGTCCATGGACATTTACTGGGGACGGCGGACGCCCATCTTCTCGCAGATGTTGTCCAGCGGGCAGAAGCGGGTGAAGCCGCTCTGGAACAGGTTCAGGCCGACGAAAGCGGTCAGCCACAGCCAGTTCATCTGGGACATGTCGACCTGGCCGGTGAAGTGGGCGAGGGCCAGGGTCAGCAGGATCATGAAGCCGGCGACGATGCGTACAATGCGGTCGGTGGTCATCTCAGGGCTCGGGTCGTTGGATCAGTCAGGATGAATGGGGGCAGAATACTTCCTGCATCATGCCGATCAGGCGCAGGGTGCGCGCGTCACTGACGCGGTAGTATACCCGGTTGGCGTCCTTGCGCGAGGCGAGGATGCCCTTGTCGCGCAGGATGGCAAGGTGCTGGGAGATGTTGCTCTGCGTGGTGCCGACGGCATCGACGATGTCCTGCACGCTGACCTCGCGGTCACCCAGCACGCACAGTATCTTTAGCCGCAAGGGGTGAGACATGGCCTTCAGCGAGCGCGAGGCGCGGTCGATGTCTTCGGCGCGGGTCATCAGGCGCGGGGCGCAGATATCGGTATCGTCATGCACCATGGGTGTGTTCCTGGCGTGGCCACAGGTTAAATCAGAATATTTTGATAAATGGTAAACCTTTTCCAGCGAACTGCCCATGTGCTCGTCGCGCTCTTCCTCCTGGTGGGCTCCGCGGCTTCGGCTGGGGCGGATGATGCCGCGCAGAAGGCTAGGGAACTCAAGGAGTTGCAGAAGGCCCTCGAGTCCGCGCGGTCCGAACTGAACAGCCTGAGTGCGCTGCGCAACAACGAGGAACGGGCCCTGCGCAGCCTCGAGAACCAGCAGGCCGGCGCGGCCCGGGCCCTGCACGAGGCGCGCGAGGCGCAGGTAAGGCAGCAGGCCGACCTCGAGGCGCTGCGCGCCCGCCAGGTGGAGCTGGAAGGCTCGATCGCGCGCGGCCGGGAGGGGTTGGCCGCGAGCGTGCGCGCACTGTATGCCCTGGGGCCGGATTCGCCCCTGCAGGGGATGCTGAGCCCCGGGGGGCGTGCCGACAAGCTGCGCATGGAGGGCTATCTCGCCGTGCTGCGCGACCGCCATGCCCGAACCTTGTCTGGCCTGCGCGCGGACCTGGACGAGAGTGCGCGCGTCGTGGCTGAACTCGAGAGCGGGTTGGCCCATCTAATCGCACTGGAGCGCTCGGCGCGCGAGGAGCAGCAGCGTCTTGACGAGCTTCGTCAGAAGCAGTCTCAGGCAATCGAGGCCCTCGAGGCCCGCCTGAAGGCGGGCGAGGCACGGGTCGAGCAGATCAGGAGCGACCAGCGCGACCTCGCGCGGCTGGTCAGGAAGCTGGAAGAGGCGGCAAGGCTGCCTCCCCCTCCGCCCAGGGTCCAGCCGCCTTCGATGCGCAGGCAGGCCACGGACAGCGGGGAGACGGTGGCATCCAGGGGCGAGGCAGCCCCGGCCCCGGCGGGCGCGGCGGGAGGAATCCCGGTGGCGGGGCGCCTGGCGCGCAAGTATGGCGACCCGACCGGACTGGGGGAGCTGCGCTCCGACGGCCATTTCTACGCCGCGGCGGAAGGGGCGCCGGTGCGTGCGGTCGCCGATGGGCGTGTAGTGTTTGCCGACTGGATGCGCGGCTACGGTCAACTGGTCATTCTGCAGCATGCGGGGGGGTATCTGAGCCTCTACGCGCATAACGAATCGATCTACAAGGCGGTGGGGGCAAGCGTGCGGCGCGGCGAGGTGATCGGTGCGGCAGGCCGCAGCGGCGGAGCACGCCAGGCGGGGCTGTATTTCGAGGTCCGGCGTGGCGGTCAGCCGATCAACCCCGCGCGTTGGGCAGCCATGAAGGGCGGGTAGTGGGCCCGGGACAGGGTTAGCCCGCGCTGATAGACTCTCGGCAACAGGTTTTCCGCGCGGGCACGGCCCGCGCACATGAGGAGTGAATCCATGCAACAGCGTATGCGTGCCGCGGCCCTGGTGGTGACCGGCGTCGCCCTCGGCTTCGGGCTGACCTTCGGCGCAGGCGTGCTGGCGGAGCGCGAGACCCCGGCCGTCGCGGTCGAGTCCCTGCCGATCAACGAGCTGCGCACCTTCACCGACGTCTACGCGCGCATCAAGGCGGACTATGTCGAGTCGGTGGACGACAAGACCCTGCTGACCCATGCCATCCGCGGCATGCTCGCCGGCCTGGATCCCCACTCCACCTACCTGGACCCGGAGGAATTCAAGGAGCTGCAGGCTGGTACCAGCGGCACCTTCGGCGGTCTCGGGATCGAGGTCGGCATGGAGGATGGCTTCGTCAAGGTGATCGCGCCGATCGACGACACCCCGGCCCAGCGCGCCGGCCTGCAGGCGGGCGACCTGATCATCCGCCTGGACGACAAGCCGGTGCAGGGCATGACCCTGAACGACGCGGTCAAGCTGATGCGTGGCGAGCCGGGTACCGCGATCAAGCTGACCGTGGTGCGCAAGGGCCTGGAGAAACCGCTGGAGCTCAGCCTCGAGCGCGCCATCATCCGGGTCAAGAGCGTGAAGAGCCGGGTGCTCGAACCGGGGTACGGCTACGTTCGCATCACCCAGTTCCAGTCGCAGACCGGCGAGCAGCTGCGCCAGACGGTGGAGGAACTGCAGAAGCAGGCGGGCGGCAAGCTCTCGGGCCTGGTGCTCGACCTGCGCAACAATCCGGGCGGCGTGCTGCAGGCCTCGGTGAGCGTGGCCGATGCCTTCCTGGAGAACGGCCTGGTGGTCTATACGGACGGCCGGGTGAAGGACGCGCAGATGCGCTATAGCGCGCATGCCGGCGACATGCTGGACGGCGCACCGATGGTGGTGCTGGTCAACGGCGGCTCGGCTTCGGCCTCCGAGATCGTTGCCGGGGCCCTGCAGGACCACAAGCGCGCGATCATCATGGGCAGCAAGACCTTCGGCAAGGGCTCGGTGCAGAGCATCCAGGAGCTGGCCAATGGTGGCGCGGTGAAGCTCACCACCTCCCGCTATTACACCCCGTCCGGCCGCTCGATCCAGGCCGAGGGCATCGTCCCGGACATCCTCCTGCCGCAGATCACGGTCGACAAGGTCGAGATGGATGATCATCGCCTCAAGGAGGCCGATCTTTCCCGCCATCTCGACAACGGCAACCGGCCGGGCAACGGCGCGGCGAAGCCCGCCGACGTGGTCAACGGCGAGGACGGCAAGCCGCTGGCGCAGAGCGACTTTGCCCTGTTCGAGGCCCTGAACATGCTCAAGGGCATGGTCATTCTCGGCACCCGCTAAGGAGGTCGCCATGCCACGCGTCCTGGTTCCCCTCGCTCCCGGCTTCGAGGAGCTGGAGGCCATCTCCATCACCAACATCCTGCGCCGCGCCGGGATCGAGGTGCTGACCGCAGGGCTGCAGCCTGGACCAGTGCGGGCGGCGCGTGGCACGGTCCTCGTGCCGGACACGAGCCTCGACCAGGTCCTGCATGAGGACTTCGACCTGGTTGTCCTGCCCGGCGGCCTGCCGGGGGCGGACAACCTGCGCGACGATCCGCGGGTGCTGCACATCCTGCAGCGCACCCATGCCGAGGGGCGGCTGGTTGGGGCGATCTGCGCCGCGCCCAAGGTGCTGGCGCATGCCGGCCTGCTGCAAGGGCGTCGGGCGACCCATTATCCCGGCGCCTTGAACGCCGAGGAACTGGCCGGCATGACGGACAGCTCCGCCACGATCGAACTGGATGACCGGGTCATCACCTCGCGTGGCCCCGGAACGGCCATGGATTTCGCCCTGGCGCTGGTCGAGCAGCTGCTTGGCCGGGGCAAGCGCGACGAGGTGGAGGCCGGACTGGTTCGCTGACCCGGCCCCGGCGCCGTATCAGTCCGGCCCCAAAATACCTTCCGTGGTATTTTGGGGCGCAGCCTCGGCCGGTACACGCCCGGCCTTGGCTACGCGGCTTGATGCCGCAGGCTTCGCCAGCTTCGCGTTCCGGGGCATCCCTGCCCCGGATTAACCCAGCCTATTCAAGGGCCGGGTTAATACACAACGCCCCGCAAGATGCGGGGCGTTGTCGTTTCCGGAAGGGCGATCAGCGGTTGGTCGGGGGCGTGGCGCTGATCTTGTGGATGGCGAGGTCGGCGCCCTCGTACTCCTGTTCCTGGTCCAGCCGCAGGCCGACCATCTTTTTCAGCACGCCGTAGACCGCGAGGCCGCCGAGCAGGGCGATGGCGATGCCGAGCAGGGTCCCGACCAGCTGGCTCATCAGGCTGACGCCCCCCATGCCGCCCAGCGCCTCCAGGCCGAAGATGCCGGCCGCGATGCCGCCCCAGGCCCCACACAGGCCGTGCAGTGGCCATACGCCGAGCACGTCGTCGATCTTCCAGCGGTTCTGGGTGATGGTGAACAGCGCCACGAACAGGCCGCCCGCGATGGCGCCGGTGACCAGCGCGCCGAGCGGATGCATCAGGTCGGAGCCCGCGCAGACGGCCACCAGACCCGCGAGAGGGCCGTTGTGGACGAATCCGGGGTCGTTCCTGCCCGCGACCAGGGCCGCGAGGATGCCGCCCACCATCGCCATCAGCGAGTTGAGCGCGACCAGGCCGGAGACGGCCTCCACGGTCTGCGCGGACATCACGTTGAAGCCGAACCAGCCCACGGTCAGGGTCCAGGCCCCGAGCGCGAGGAAGGGGATGCTCGACGGCGGATGCGCGGTCATGCCGCCCAGCTTGCCGTAGCGCCCCATGCGCGGCCCGAGCAGCAGTACGGCGGCGAGCGCCACCCAGCCACCGAAGGCATGCACCACGACCGATCCGGCGAAGTCATGGAACTTGGCGCCGAAGCTCGCCTCCAGCCAGCCCTGCACACCGTACGAGCCATTCCAGATCATGCCCTCGAACAGCGGATAGAACAGGGCGACGAGGATGAAGGTCGCCCCCAGCTGCGGGTAGAAGCGTGCGCGCTCGGCGATGCCGCCGGAGACAATGGCGGGAATCGCGGCCGCGAAGGTCAGCAGGAAGAAGAACTTGACGAGGCCGTAGCCGTGGTCGGCGGACAGCGCTTGCGCGCTGCTCCAGAAGTCCACGCCATAGGCGAGGGGGTAGCCGATGAAGAAATAGGCGATGGTTGCCACGGCGAAATCGCCCATGATCTTCATCAGCGCGTTGACCTGGTTTTTCTCCCGCACGGTGCCGACTTCGAGGAAGGCGAAGCCTGCGTGCATGGCCAGCACCATCGCGGCGCCGATCAGCAGGAAAAAGACGTCCATACCGGTGGGTGTCATGGGCAACCTCACGAACAAAAACAACGAGGGGTGCGCTAAAGCAATAAGCGCGCCACCCTTTTGATGCGCAAGGAAGGCGCCTTGAGAATATAGCGCGCACAAAAAAGGCGCCCACAAATGGGGCGCCTGCATCATTGCGGGGCTTCCGGCCCCGCGGGGTAGGGGGGTTATTCGACGCGCTCGCCGTGCAGGGCAGTGTCGAGGCCTTCGCGTTCCTGCTCCTCGCTGACACGCAGGCCCATGACCATGTCGATCACTTTGAGGATGACGAAGGTCAGTACCGCGACGTAGACGACGGTGATGGCGACGCCGACGATCTGGGTCACGACCTGGCCCATGCCGCCGGCCACGCCGCCGATCGCCTCGACCGCGAAGAAGCCGGTCAGGATGGCGCCGACAATGCCGGCCACGCCGTGGACACCGAAGGCATCCAGCGAATCGTCATAGCCCAGCATGCGCTTCAGTCCTGTGGCGCCCCAGAAGGCAGCCACGCCGCCGACCAGGCCGATGATCAGGGCGCCGACCGGGCCGACGAAGCCGGCGGCCGGAGTGACGGCAACCAGGCCAGCCACCGCGCCGGAGACGATGCCCAGCAGGCTCGGCTTGCCCTTGGCCAGCCACTCGGCAAACATCCAGGCCAGCGCGGCACCCGATGTGGCGACCATGGTTGCGAGCATCGCCATGCCTGCACGGCCATCGGCTGCGACAGCGGAGCCGGCGTTGAAGCCGAACCAGCCGACCCACAGCAGGGCACCGCCGATCAGGGTCAGCACCAGGTTGTGGGGTGCCATCGGCTCCTTGCCGTAGCCCAGGCGCTTGCCCAGCATGATGGCGGCGACGAGACCGGCCACACCGGCGTTGATGTGCACCACGGTACCGCCCGCGAAGTCGAGCACGCCCATGTCCCAGAAGAAGCCGCCCACGCCGCTCCACACCATGTGGGCGATCGGCACGTAGACCAGGAACAGCCAGGCGGTGATGAACACCAGCAGGCTGCTGAACTTCATCCGCTCGGCCACGGCGCCGGTGATCAGCGCGGCGGTGATGATGGCGAAGGTCATCTGGAACACGACGAACACGGACTCGGGGATGGCGCCGAACAGGGTGTCCTTCTCGATCCCGCTCAGGAACGCCTTGTTCAAGGTGCCGATGAAGGAGTTGAGGTTGGTGACCCCTTCCTCCATGCCGGTGGTGTCGAAGGCCAGCGAGTAGCCGAACAGCATCCACAGCACGCCCACGAGGCCGGTGATGGCGAAGCTCTGCATCAGCGTGCCGAGCACGTTCTTCTTGCGCACCATGCCGCCGTAGAACAGGGCCACGCCGGGGATGGTCATCATCAGCACGAGCACGGTGGAGGTCAGCATCCACGCGGTGGCGCCGGAGTCCAGCGTGGGGGCGGCGGCTTCGGCCACCTCGGCGGCCGCCTCGACCGCAGGCGCGGCCTCTTCGGCCAGGACCATCGATCCGGTGGCCAGGCCACCGAGCATCAGCATCGATTTGAGAAGCATCGGATTCATCTTGCGTCCTCCTTACAGTGCGCCCGGGCCGGTCTCGCCGGTACGGATGCGGATGGCCTGCTCGACCGGGGAGACGAAGATCTTGCCGTCGCCGATCTTGCCGGTCTTGGCCGCGCGGGTGATGGCCTCGATCACGGTGTCGACCAGCGGATCGTCCACGACCATTTCCAGCTTGATCTTGGGCAGGAAGTCCACGACGTATTCCGCGCCGCGGTACAACTCGGTATGACCCTTCTGGCGGCCGAAGCCTTTCACTTCGGACACGGTCAGTCCCTGAACCCCAACCTCGGCGAGGCTCTCGCGAACCTCGTCGAGCTTGAAGGGCTTGATGATGGCGGTGATGAGTTTCATAACTCTCTCCAGGTTGATGGGGCATCCCGGCCTCGGGCCGGGGTGACCTCGGCCTCGGGCTTGATTAGAAGGTCTTGAGGAAGGACACGATCACGCGACCGTCCGCGACCTGGTCGCCAGCCCAGGTATAGGCATTTTCGTCGGCGTTGGTGTCGGTGTAGGCCAGGGTCGCGACGCCGAAGCCCAGGTCCTTGGTGACGCCTACCTTCCAGTCGGTGTAGGAGGCATCGTCGTTGTCCTTCACGTTCTGGTAGCCGACATGGCCGAGGACGCCCCAGCCGCCGCCGAGGTCATAGGTGCCGGAGAGGTCGAGGTAGTAGCTGCCGCGGGTTTCGTCGCCGTCCACGGTCGTCCAGCCCACGAAGTGCTCGGACACGACATGGCTGTACTTCAGCGACACGGTCTTCCAGGTCAGGCCGGCGTAGACTTCGGTGGTGTCCGGATCGATTGCGCCAGTGACATCGTCACCCGGATAGTAGTAGGTGACCACGCCGACGTCGTAGCCGAAGTCGCCAGCCAGCGCCCCACGGAAACCGCCGTAGAGGTCGATCTCCATGCTGTTCTTGTCCTTGTAGCCGCCTTCCTCGACCCAGTTGACGTTGGAGCCCCAGGTGCCTACGTAGAAGCCGCTGGAGTGGACGAAGTCAAAACCACCTTGCAGGGCGGGCTGATTCTGGGTCTGCGAGACGCCACGGAAGACGTAGTCGCTGGTCAGGCCGATGTTGGCGCTGAGGGTGTAGGGGCTGTCCTCCGCCATGGCGGGAGCGTGGGCGGCGGCCAGGCCGAGGGCCATCAGAACACCGGCAGTGACTTTTTTCATGGAAACGTGCATGGAAGCATCCTCTAGGTATTGGTCGGTTGCTGCAGGATCGCAGGAAGTCTCTAGCAGGAGCGGTGCCAACTTGATATTGGCTTGAAAATCAATGTATTGGTGACTGATCATCGCCTTTGCCAAGGGGGTGAAGGATTGGCGCACCAACATGGTGCGCCGCGACGCCCCGGAAAGAGGCGTCCTTGAGGGGGCTCCTGGGCTAGACTTGGTCCGGTCAGACAACGAGGTGCTCTCATGCTCGACCCCAAACAACTGGATGATTTCGCCCGCCGCCTCGGCGAGGCCATGCCCGCCGGCCTGACCGAGCTGCGCTCCGACATCGAAAAGACCGCGCGGCTCGGACTGCAGCAGATGCTGGAGAAAATGGATCTGGTCACGCGCGAGGAATTCGAGGTGCAGAAGGCTGTGCTGGAGCGCACGCGCGCCAGGCTCGAGGCGCTCGAGCACCGCGTGGCGGCACTGGAGGCCGCGGCCCACGGCGTCAATCAGTGACCGGTTTCCAACTTTCGGCGGCGAGTCCCCCGTAGGGGGCGCCGCCCCGCACGACCAAGCTGACTATCGGCCCGAGGGCGGGCCTCCTACACTGACCACTGACCAAGGAGGGTCACCATGTCACTCGCCGTCACCTACGCCCGCGCCCAGGTCGGTATCGAGGCACCGCTGGTCAGCGTGGAGACCCATGTCGCCAACGGCCTGCCCAGCTTCGCCCTGGTCGGCCTGCCCGAAGCCGCGGTACGCGAAAGCCGCGAACGGGTGCGCGCCGCCCTGCTGACCAGCGGCTACGAGATGCCGCCCCGCCGCGTCACCGTCAATCTCGCTCCCGCCGACCTGCCCAAGGAGGGCGGCCGCTTCGACCTTGCCATGGCCCTCGGCCTGCTGGCCGCCACGGGGCAGCTCTCGCCCGATCTCTTCGCGCCCTACGAATTTCTGGGGGAGCTGGCCCTCAGCGGCGAGCTGCGTCCGGTGCCCGGTGTGCTCCCCGCGGCCATGCGCGCGCGGGACGCCGGGCGCGTGCTGATCCTGCCGCACGGCAATGTCGCGGAGG
The DNA here is from genome assembly GCA_049322715.1 of Pseudomonadota bacterium. GTDB lineage: Bacteria > Pseudomonadota > Gammaproteobacteria > Halothiobacillales > Halothiobacillaceae > Thiofaba. Next base: position 35,092 of record JBMOQP010000010.1, on the reverse strand, counting down.
CCGCGAGAGTGTCGGGGGCGGAGATTTTTGGCGCCGGCCATCTGCGCGAGGTGGTCGCCCACCTGCTCGGTGTCGAGCGCCTGAGCCCGGCGACGCAGGTCGCGGTGCCGTCCGTGCCGGCCGTTCCCGACCTGCGCGACGTGCGCGGCCAGCACCGCGCCAGGCGCGCGCTGGAGATTGCCGCCGCGGGTGGCCACAACGTGCTGATGATCGGCCCTCCCGGCGCGGGCAAGAGCATGCTTGCGCACCGGCTGGCGGGCATCCTTCCCGCCATGGGGGAGGATGAGGCGCTGGAATGCGCGGCGATCTGGTCGGTCAGCTCGCAGGGCTTCGCGGACGGCCAGTGGATGCGGCGTCCCTTCCGCGCCCCGCACCACACCGCCTCGGGCGTGGCCCTGATCGGCGGCGGCTCGACCCCGCGCCCGGGTGAGATATCCCTTGCCCATCACGGCGTGCTGTTCCTGGACGAACTGCCCGAGTTCGACAGGCGTGCGCTGGAGGTGCTGCGCGAGCCTATGGAGACTGGTCGTATCGTCATCTCGCGCGCCGCGCGCCAGGTCGAGTTCCCGGCCGCCTTCCAGCTGGTCGCGGCGATGAATCCGAGCCCCAGGGGCGACGACAGCGACCCGGAGGCCGGGCGCCGCTACCGGGCGCGCCTGTCCGGCCCCTTGCTCGACCGCATCGACATCCAGCTCGAGGTCCCCCCGGTGGCCAGGGAGCACCTGCGCCTGGACGCCCCGCCGGACGGCGAGTCCAGCGCGGTCGTGCGGCAGCGGGTGGAGCAGGCCCGCGAGGTGCAGATGGCACGCTCGGGCAGGCCGAACGCGCGTCTGGGGGCGGCGGAGCTGGCTTGTCATGCCCGGCTTGGGGCCGGAGAGGCTGACCTGCTGGAGCAGGCGATGGAAAGGCTCGGCCTCTCCGTGCGCGGGCGCGACAAGGTGCTGCGCGTGGCGCGCACCATCGCCGACCTGGCCGGCAGCGAGTCGATCCGCGCCGGGCACCTGGCCGAGGCGATCGGCTACCGCGACCTCGCGCGCTACGACTTCAGTTGAGCCCGGATCGTCCAATGGACAATCCGGGTTGAATCCTTGCCGTGCATGGCGCGGCTCTTGCTTGAAGGAGGGGGCCGTCCTTCATGGAGCAGCGAGCCATGCACGTTCCCACCCCTTGCGCGCGCCAGAGAGGTGCACCATGACCCAGGTGCACCGTTTCTGGCCATTGCTGACCGGCACCCACCGTTACGACAAGAGCCTGTCTACCCGTGGACGGGGACAGGGCGTCACGATCGAGGCGCCGATCCTCGCCTATCTGATCGAGACCTCGAACGGTCGCATCCTCTACGACGTGGGCTGCGACCACGCGAAGATCGCTGATCCGGTGCGGCGGGCGCGGCATTACGAGGGACCGGACTTCCCCTTCGGCCCGCCGGAGATGACCGAGGAGCATCGCCTGCCGAACCGGCTGGCGCGCCTCGGCCTGACGCCGCTGGATGTCGACCTGGTGTTCGTCGGCCATCTGCATTTCGACCACGCCGGCGGGCTGTGCGAGTTCTGCCACAGCGAGATCCACGTGCATGCCCGCGAGCTGGAGGCAGCCCGCGCCGGCGCCGACGGGGCCTATTTCGCCGAGGACTTCGCCGGCGACTACCGCTGGCGCGTCACGCAGGGCGAGTACGACCTGCTGCCGGGCGTGCGCGCGATCGAGTCGCCCGGCCACACCGCCGGCCACATGTCGCTGCTGGTCGAGCTGCCCAAGGGGCCGCCCATCCTGCTGGCGGGGGATGCCGCCGACCTGCGTGAAAACATCGAGGACGAGGTGGCTCCCGGACTGTGCTGGCAGGAGCGCGACGACCTGGCCCTCGCGAGCATCCGCAAGCTCAAGTCCCTGGCGCGCGAGGCTGGCGCGCAGCTATGGCCCAACCACGACATGGCTTTCTTCCGTGCGTGCCGGCCGTTCCCGGCGCCTTACGAATGACGCCGCGCGTTCCCCAGCGCTTCGTCGGCCTCTGGCACCGTCGGCTGCTCGAGACCCCCGCGGTGCGCGACACCTCGACCGAGGTCTTCTGGCTGCAGACGCCCACCCTCTACGTCGATCTGCGCGTGCCCCTGGGGCGGCAGGCCCCGTGCGAAGGGTTTGCCGGGAGGCTGACGGTGGACGGTGATGTCCTGACCTGGCAGCGCTGGCTGGACCTCTCGCCTCCGTCACCCTGGCCGGACGTCGGCTACATGCGCGGGGAGGGCGACCTGCTGGAGGAGTTCGGCGTGCACCAGCCCTACCGCGAGGTGTGGCAACGCGTGGCCCATGGAGGGGACGGCCTGGCCCTGGTCTGGGAAGGCGAAGGGGCGGGCCGGGGGATATGTGTCATGCTCGGGCGCTATTTCATGTGGGCCCTGTTCCGCAACGAAGGCCAGCCGCCCAGCCGGGAGATCAGCTACGGGCTGCGCGGGGAGGGGGGCGGCGCATGGGCCATCCTCTGTTCGAGCGAGGCCGCCCTGGTCGGGACGTCTCTGGCCGATCGCTACCACATAAGCATGCCGAAGACGGCGCCGGGGGACTGCATCCTCCGCGACCGGGGCACGGGCCAGCTGATGCGCTGGCGGCCCCATGTCTGACCTCCCTCAACGAGCACAGCACAGCACAGGACTGACTCATGATCTTGCCGGCGAGCGCTCCGCTCATCGCCCTGCTCATGGCCGCCATCATGTGGGGTCTGAGCTGGATTCCGCTCAAGCACTTCGCCACCCATGACGTGCACGGAGTGTCGCTCAACCTGGTCGCCTATGGCGGCCTGGCCCTCCTCTTCCTTCCTTTCCTGTGGCGGCAGCGAGCGGCCTGGCGCGGTCAGGGGCTGACCCTGCTGGGCATCGCCCTGCTCGGCGGCTACGCCAATTTCGCCTTCACTACCGGGATGGCCCTCGGCGAGGTGGTGCGGGTGATGGTGCTGTTCTACCTCGTCCCGGTGTGGGGCGTGCTGGGCGGGCGTCTGTTCCTGGGCGAGGTGATCGACCGGCCGCGCCTGCTCGGGGTGGTGCTGGCCCTGGGAGGCGCGCTGCTGATTCTCGGTGGTCCGGCGGTCCTGCGCGGGGACGTGTCCTGGCTGGATCTGCTGGCCATCAGCTGCGGTCTGGCCTTCGCGGGCAACAACATCGTGTTTCGTGCCCGGCCGCAGCTGCCGATGGGCAGCAAGCTCGCCGCCATGTTCCTGGGCTGCGCGGCCATGGCGGCCTCGGGACTGGTGGCGGGGGCTCAGGACTGGCCCGCGGCCCCTGCCGGGATCTGGGGCGGGGTGCTGCTGTTCGGTCTGGTCTGGGTGCTGCTCGCCACCCTCGGCACGCAATGGGGCGTGACCCACATGGAGGCCGGACGTGCAGCCATCCTCATCATCCTCGAGCTGGTGGTGGCCGTGGTGTCCGCGCTGCTGATCGGCGGGGAGCACATGAGTCCCCTGGAGATGGTGGGCGGGGCGCTGATCCTTGGCGCGGCCCTCCTGGAAGGCTGGCGCGAGGGGAAACGGCCGGCGGTCGTCTGAGCAGAAAAAAAGAACGGGGCGCGTGGCCCCGTCCTCTCGTCCGTGTCCGTCGCCCCGGTCAGAACAGGCGCAGGTAGCGATCCAGCTCCCAGTCGGAGACGTGGCTGTGGTAGTCCAGCCACTCCTGGCGCTTGAAGTCGGCGTAGGTGCGGAACATCAGCGGCCCCATCACCTCTTCGGACAGCGGGTCGGCCTCGAAGGCGTCGACCGCCTCCTCGAGGTTGCGCGGCAGCAACTCGATGCCGCGCGCCTTCAGCTCCGCGTTCGGCAGCTGGTACATGTTCTCGGTATTCGGCGCGCCGGGATCGAGCCTCTCGCGGATGCCTTCCAGTCCCGCCGCCAGCATCATCGCCGCGCCCAGGTAGAAGTTGCCGGAGATGTCCGCCGCGCGGCATTCGACCCGGCCGCCGCCGAGCGGGATGCGCATCATGTTGGTGCGGTTGTTGTTGCCGTAGCAGACGTAGACCGGCGCCCAGGTGAAGCCGGACATGCTGCCCTTGCGCACCAGTCGCTTGTAGCTGTTGACGGTCGGGGCGATCACGGCGGCGATGGCCCTGGCGTGGCGCAGGATGCCGGCGGTGAACTGGTAGCCGAGCTCCGACAGGCCGCAGCCGCGCGGATCATTGTCGTCCTCGAACAGGTTGGCGCCGGTCTCGCGGTCGGCCAGCGACATGTTGTAGTGCGCGCCGGAGCCGGTGCGGTTGCCGAACGGCTTGGGCATGAAGCTGGCGAAGAAGCCGTGCTTCTTGGCCAGCTCGCGCACCATCATGCGGAAGAAGGTGATGCGGTCGGCGGTGGTCAGCGCGTCCGCATACATGAAGTCGGTCTCGAACTGGCCGTTCGCGTCCTCGTGGTCGAAGGAGTAGACGTCCCAGCCGAGCTTGTTCATGGCCTGCACAAGCTCGTCCACCAGCGGATAGCTGTCGAGCAGGCCTTCCACGTCGTAACAGGGCTTGGCCAGGGTGTCGCGCGGGCTGGTCGGTAGGGGGCGGCCGTCCTCGCCTTCGCGCAGGATGAAGAACTCGGTTTCCACGCCGAGGTTGAAGGTGAAACCCATCTCGGCGGCCTTCGCCATCTGGCGCTTGAGGATGCCGCGCGCGCAGGCCTCGAACGGCTGGCCCTGGTAGTAGAGGTCGCTGGCAAACCAGGCGACCTCGGGATTCCACGGCAGCACGGTGGCGGAGGACGGATCGGGTCGGGCGGAGACCTCCTCGTCGCTGATCGCCTGCGGCACGCCGTCCAGCGCCGCGCCGGTGTACAGCTCGGAGCCGCGCAGCATCTGGTCGATGTGGGCTAGCGGGACGGCCTTGGCCTTGGACACGCCGTGGATGTCGACGAAGCTGGCGAGGGCGTACTTCACGCCTTCGCTCTCGAGGGCGCTGTGGAGGGCCTGGATTTCAGGCGAGCGGGGGTGTTTTGCCATGCTGGAGGTTCCTGGTCGGAGTTCGGGTCAAATGAGGGAGTCGTGCCACATCTCGAGGGGCGTGGTCTCGTGCAGGGCTTTTTCAAGCTGGGCGGCGAGCGACCGGGTGCAGCGCTCCAGCAGCTCGCGGCCTTCGGCGGCGCTGGCCCGGCCTGGCTGGCCGACCACGCCGTGCAGGCACTCCTGGTCGACCCGGTAGCTGAAGAAGCAGCCAGCCGAGCGGTCGGGTTCGTCGACGGCCTCGCCCATCCGCACCAGATCGGGATGGAGAGCCAGCATCAGCGAGGTCTCGGCGCAGTTGGCGTGGAAGTTCTCCGCATCCTGGTGGTACTGCCGGCGGATCTCGGTGGAGATGTCCCACAGGGAGCGCAGGGCGATGCGCATCTCCGGCAGGTCGTGGCGGATGTTCTCCAGCGCGCAGCGCAGCGGCGCCCAGTTGGTCACGTGGCCGTTGAGCAGCAGCAGGCGTCGGAAGCCGGCGGCATGCACCCACTCGGCGATCTCGAGGACCATCCGGGACAGCGTCTCCGGGCGCAGGGAGAGCGTGCCGGCCCACTTGGCGGAGTGGCCGAGCGAGCAGCCGTAGGACAGGGCAGGCAGGACCGGGATGCCGGTCAGGGCAGACGCGCCTTCCGCCACCGCGACGGCGGAGAGGGTGTCCACGCCGAGCGGCAGGTGGGGGCCGTGCTGCTCGGTGGCGCCGACCGGAAGGATCGCCATGTCGATGCCTGTGGGGGGCAGGGCGGCAATATCTTCCCAGCGCAGCTCCGCCCAGCGGACGGGGGCGCCGTCAGGCGGGGTGCACGAGTTCGTCATGGAAGCGCTCCGTGCGGCTGGTGGTCTCGACCAGCTCCTTGTACAGCTTCTTGTGGGTCACCCCGAGCGGGATGTCGTAGGTGATGGTGGCGCCGAAGGCGCCCGGCGCCTGCGGATCGAGGCGTACCTTGTCGAATACCAGCAGGCGGGTGCCGAGCTCGAAGCCCTCCTTGATGTCGTGGGTGATCATGAAGATGTTCATCTTGTGCTCGTCCCACAGGCGCAGGATGAGCTGGTGCATGTCGGCGCTGATGCCGGGGTCCAGCGCGCCGAACGGTTCGTCCAGCAGCAGGACCTTGGGGCGCTTGATCACGGCCTGGGCGATGGACAGGCGCTGCTGCATGCCGCCGGACAGGGAGGTCGGATGCTTGTGGCGCGCGCCGTACAGCCCAACCTCCTCCAGCACCGCCTCCGCCTCGGCGACGGCGGCCTTGCGCCCTGCGCCGAACAGCCGGCCAAGGAAGGGCGCACGCTCAAGCTCCAGGCCGATGAGCACGTTCTCGAGCACGGTCAGGTGCGGGAACACCGAGTAGCGCTGGAACACGATGCCGCGGTCCGGGCCGGGTTCGGCCGGCAGCGGCTGGCCGTCGATCAGGAAGGTTCCGCGCGAGGGCTGCTCGATGCCGAGCAGCATGCGCAGGAAGGTGGTCTTGCCGCAGCCCGATGCGCCGACGATGGTGATGAACTCATGATCCTTCACCTCCAGGTTGACGTTCTCGAGCACTATCTGGTCGCCGTATTCCTTCCACAGGTGCTTGATGGACAGGGTGGTCATGTGCGGGCGCTCCCGACGTGGTACCAGGGGAACAGGCGGCGCGAGGCCTGGCGCAGCAGCACGTCCATCAGGAAGGCCAGCATGGTGATCCAGGCAACGTAGGGCAGGATCACGTCCATCGCCAGGTAGCGGCGCACCAGGAAGATGCGATAGCCGAGGCCGTCCTCTGCGGCGATGGCCTCGGCCGCGATCAGGAACAGCCAGGCGGCGCCAAGGGCGAGTCGCAGGGCGTCGATCAGGCGCGGCAGCATCTGCGGCAGGATCACGCGCAGGGCGATCTGCCAGGTCGAGCCGCCGAGGGTCTGCGCCTTGATCAGCAGCTCGTGCGGCAGCTCGGCCACCCGCAGCGCGACGTCGCGCATGATGAACGGGGCGATGCCGATCACGATCAGCACCACCTTGGAGACCTCGCCCAGGCCGAACACGATGAACAGCACCGGCAGCAGGGCGAGGGGGGGAATGAGGGAGAGCGCGGCGATGAAGGGCGACAGCGTGGCGCGGGCGTAGGGGATCAGCCCGGTCAGGATGCCGAACGCAAGTCCGATCAGCGCGCTCAGGGCCAGCCCCAGGCCGAGGCGGGTGAGGCTGGCAGTGGTATCGGCCCAGAGCTGGTACTCCCCGGTGCGCTTGTCCGGGGACAGGGCAAAGCCCTGGATCGCCTCGGCGAAACTGCCGAGGGAGGGCAGGAGCTTGTCATTCGGGTTCGCCGTCAGACGCATGTCGGAGGCGAGCAGGTAGATGACGATCACCGCCAGGAAGGGCAGCACTCCAAGCAGGATCGCGCGGCCCAGGCTCGGGGTCCGATTGAGAAGGCGCATGTCAGAGCTTTCCTTCGGCGGCCATGCTCATGTAGTCGGCATCGAAGCGCAGCTTGACGTTCTTCGCATCGCCTAGTGTCTTGCCGCCCGGGAAGGCCATGCCGACCGCGTCCGCGCTCTTCGCGCCCTGGCCAAGCAGGCCGTGGTCGAAGGAGAAGGTGCGCACGAGGTCCATGGTCTTCACGAGATCGACACCCTTGGTGAAGCTCACCGCCTCGGCCGGGGCATAGAACATCCGAGTGGTCTTCAGCTGGGCGTCGAAGCCGGCGAGGTCGGTGCCTGAGGCATTGGCCATCGCCCCGCGCGCTGCCTTGCCTGCCGCGTCATCCCTGGACATGACGGCCATGGTCTCGTACCACGCGCCCACCAGTGCCTTGCCCAGCTTGGGGTTGTCCTTCAGCGTCTCGGTGTTGACCACCAGCATGTCGAGGATCTCGCCCGGGATCTGGCTGGAGTCGAACACGGGGGAGGCGCCCGCCTGGCCCTTGATCGCGGACAGCTGGGGGTTCCAGGTCACCACGGCCGTCACGTCCTGGGTGCCGTAGGCAGCGATGATGTCGGCATCCGAGGTGTTGACCACCTTGATGTCCTTCTCCTTCAGCCTGACCGTTTCCAGCGCCCGAGCGAGCAGGTAGTGGGAGACGGACAGCTCGACCAGGTTGACCTTCTGGCCCTTGATGTCGGCCAGCTTCTTGCCCGCGCCCTTGAGCACGATGCCGTCGTTGCCGTTGGAGAAATCGCCCATGATCAGTGCGGTGCTGTCCACGCCGCTGGCGGCCGGGATGGTCAGCGCATCCATGTTGGTCATGGTGCAGCCGTCGAACTGGCCGGCGGTGAACTGGTTGATGGACTCGATGTAGTCGTTGATCTGGACGACGTCGACCTTGATGCCGTACTTGTCGGCCCACTTCTTCATGATGCCGCTCTTGGACATGTAGTCCCACGGCATCCAGCCCACATAGATGCTCCAGCCGATCTTGAACTCGCTCTTCTCGGCGGCAAGGGCGGCGGGGCTGGCAGCGAGGCCGGTCAGTGCGGTGGCCAGGGCCAGCGGCTTGAGAACTCGGGAAAGAAAGGATCTGCGCATGAATCCGCTCCTCAGTGTTGTGCGTGGTGAATCGCGCTGCTTGAGGAGAGGACACGAAGCCGCCTCGGGGATAGCGAGCATGGTGTGCTCCCTCCTCGTGGGTGACCTCCCGGGCTTTTGTCCCGCCGTGTATCCGCCGGTATCTCCGGCGGACCGCCTCTCTCGGACCAGCACTCCGTGGTGGAGCCGGAACCCTAGATGCGCCCGGAAAAGAGCAACGCAATAGCTGTGCCAGCCTGGAGAATGCCCGGATATGGTCTGGAAATACCGGGTTTTGCCCCCCGGGCGGGCGGCATTGGAGGGCGACGCGCCAATTTGGTGCGTCGCGTGGCGTTTTTTTGGGGGCGGACGGGTAGATCCCTGGTGCATGTTGCTCTGGGAAACCACTGAAAAACTCCGTGGTTCCCGCTTGGAGCATGGGTGCCCCGGCGCGAGCAGTGACGTCAGTCATTGATTCGTGGAGGCCGTCCCGGGCGTGTACCGGGACGAGCCGAGCTGAATAAAGCCAAGGACGGCTTTATTCAGCATCTTCCTAGGGGCTGGCACGCCCCGTGCTACCTGATCGATGCGGCCTGGTGTTCGGGGAGACCTGGCCGCTTGAACCAACCTTCATGCACTCATCAACGGAGAAACCTGTCCATGACCTCCCAAGCGGACATGTCCCGTCCCGAACCCGTCCTGTGGGAAGAGCTGGTCCCCGGCGGCAACCACTGGTCCGGTCTCATGCGACGCGGCACGGCCCTGCGCCTGACCGATCTTCAGGGTGGCGCCAACCTCTCGGCCCTGTTCTACAACGACGACGAGCGCCTCGAGCGCTACAACATGGCGGATACCCTCAAGGCCCAGCACACCGCCCTGCTCACGCGCGGGCACGTGCTGATGTCCGACATGGGGCGCGTGCTCGCCTCCATCACCGCCGACGACGTCGGCGGTCACGACGCCTTCTGCGGCGTGTCCGACGCCGCCCTGATCCGCGAGAAGTACGGCGAGCGCCCGTTCGGCGCGGCGCGCAACGCCATGTACCGCAATGGCCGCGACGGCCTGCTGATCGAGCTTGGCAAGTGGGGCCTGGGCAAGCGCGACCTAGTGCCCGGGGTCAACTTCTTCAGCCGCGTGATCGTGGGGGACGAGGGCGATCTGTCCTTCGCCGAGGGCCATTCCCGCGCGGGCGCCACGGTGGGCCTGCGTTTCGACATGGATGTGCTGGTGGTGCTCTCCGCCGCCCCGCACCCGCTCGACCCGAAGCCCGAATACGCGCCGGGGCCTGTTCTGCTGACCGCCTGGCGCGCGGGCCTTGCCGCCGAGGATGACTACTGTCGTAACTTCCGTCCGGAAAACGCGCGCGCCTTCATCAACACCGAGCGCTATTTCGCGCAGTAAGGGGGAGCGACCATGAACATGCTGATCGAAAGTCCGCTCGACCCGCGTGATGCGGTGCTGGATGAAATTTGCCCGGCGGGCGAGGCCTGGATGGGCACGGTGAAGAAGGGCCAGACCTTCCGCATCGTCGACCTCGAGGGCAACCAGGCGGTCGACACCCTGTTCTACAACGCGCACGACGCCGAGGAGCGCTACAGCGCAACCGACACCATCCGCCGCCAGGGCCGGCTGTACCTGACCACCGGCTCGAGGCTGATCTCCTCCGAGGGCAACGTGATGCTGACCATCACCGCCGATACCTGCGGCCGTCACGACACCCTCGGCGGGGCCTGCGCGGCGGAGAGCAACACCGTGCGCTACGCGCTCGACAAGCGCCCGATGCACAGCTGCCGCGACAACTTCATGCACGCCCTGAACGCCTGCGGCTGTGCCCACCACCTGGGCATGAGCAAGCGCGACATCACCAGCAACATCAACTTCTTCATGAACGTGCCGGTGACGCCCGAGGGCAGGCTCAGCTTCGAGGACGGCATCTCCGCGCCCGGCAAGTACGTCGAGATGCGCGCCGAGATGGACGTGGCGGTGCTGATCTCCAACTGCCCGCAGCTCAACAACCCCTGCAACGCCTACAACCCGACCCCGATCCGCCTGCTGGTGTGGGATCCGGTCTGAAGCAAGGTCATCGCGCGCGGGACGGCCCGCGTCGCCATCCGAACCCGCCGGGACGACCCGGCATCCCCCGCGAAAGAGGCCAGAAGAGCCCTGCGCGGCACGGGAAGGAGTCGAGGACCCCAACGATGTTCAACAAGGTTCTGATCGCCAACCGGGGCGAGATCGCCTGCCGGGTGATCCGCACGCTCAAGAAGATGGGCATTGCCTCCGTGGCGGTGTATTCGGAGGCCGACGCCGGCGCGATGCACGTGTCGCTGGCCGACGAGGCATTGTGCATCGGCCCCGCGCCGGCCGCCGAGAGCTACCTGCGCGCCGAGCGCATCCTGGAGGTCGCGCGGCAGACCGGCGCGCAGGCCATCCACCCCGGCTACGGCTTCCTGTCGGAGAACCCAGACTTCGCCGAGGCCTGCGCCGCCGCCGGGATCGTCTTCATCGGGCCCAGCCCCGCCCAGATGCGCGCCTTCGGACTCAAGCACACCGCGCGTGAGCTGGCGCTGGCCAATCATGTGCCGCTGCTGCCGGGCTCCGGCCTTTTGAGCGATGCCGGGCACGCGCAGGCGGAGGCCTCCCGCATCGGCTACCCGGTCATGCTCAAGAGCACCGCCGGCGGCGGCGGGATCGGCATGCGCCTGTGCTGGAGCGCGGACGAGCTGGCCGAGGCCTTCCAGTCGGTCGAGCGGCTGGCGCGCGCAAACTTCAAGGAGAGCGGCATCTACCTCGAGAAGTACGTCGAGCACGCGCGCCACATCGAAGTGCAGCTGTTTGGCGACGGCCAGGGGCGGGTGGTCGCGCTCGGCGAGCGCGATTGCTCGGTCCAGCGCCGCAACCAGAAGGTGATCGAGGAGACTCCCGCGCCGGGCCTGACCGATGCGCAGCGTTTCAACCTGCTCGCCACCGCCGTGCGCCTGGGCGAGGCAGTGGGCTACACCTCGGCGGGCACGGTCGAGTTCGTTTACGACACCCAGAGCGGTGAGTTCTACTTCCTGGAGGTGAACACCCGCCTGCAGGTCGAGCACGGCGTGACCGAGGAGGTCACCGGGGTCGACCTCGTCGAATGGATGATTCGCGCGGCGGCGGGCGAGAGCCCGCTGACCGGGGCCTGGGCCTTGCCGGAGCCGCGCGGCGCCTCGATCCAGGTGCGCCTGTACGCGGAGGACCCGGCCAAGAACTTCCAGCCTTCCGCCGGGCTGCTGACCGCCGCCGATTTCCCGTCGGACGCTCGCGTGGACACCTGGGTCGAGCGCGGCAGCGAGATCCCTTCTTTCTACGACCCGCTGGTGGCCAAGATCATCGTCAAGGGCAAGGACCGTCGGGAGGCCATCGCCCGCATGCGAACGGCGCTGGATGCCTCGAACGTGGCGGGCATCGAGACCAACCTCGACTACCTGCGCCAGATCGTGCGCGACGCCGTGTTCACCGAAGGCCGCCAGACAACGCGCTACCTGAACGGCTTCCACTACCGCCCGAACAGCATCGACGTGCTGGAGTCGGGCGTGCAGTCCAGCATCCAGGACTGGCCGGGGCGGCTGGGCTACTGGGACATCGGCGTGCCGCCCTCGGGGCCGATGGACGCGCTGTCGCTGCGTCTCGGCAACCGCCTGGTCGGCAACGAGGAGGGCGCCGCCGCGCTCGAGCTGACCATGGCCGGGCCGACGCTGCGCTTCAACCGCGAGGCCATCGTCGCCCTCACCGGCGCGGCCATGCCAGCTACCCTGGACGGGGAGGTCCTGGATCCCTGGACCGCTCATCGCGTGCCCGCCGGGGCGGTGCTGCGCCTGGGCGCGATCAAGGAGGGCGGCGCCCGCGCCTACCTCTGCGTGCAGGGCGGCTTCGACGTGCCGGACTACCTAGGCAGCCGTTCCACCTTCACCCTCGGCCAGTTCGGCGGCCATGCCGGGCGTACCCTGCGCGTGGGCGACGTGCTGCGCATCCGCCCGCCCGCGGACGATGCGGTCGCGGGCCGTGCGCTGGCAGAGGCACTGCGGCCCGTGTTCGGCAAGCACTGGGACATCGGCGTGCTGTACGGCCCGCACGGCGCGCCGGACTTCTTCACCGACGGCGACATCGCCACCTTCTTCGCCACCGACTGGGAGGTGCACTACAACTCCAGCCGCACCGGCGTGCGCCTGATCGGGCCGAAGCCCGAGTGGGCGCGGACCGACGGCGGCGAGGCGGGCCTGCACCCGTCCAATATCCACGACAATGCCTACGCCATCGGCGCCATCGACTTCACCGGCGACATGCCGGTCATCCTCGGCCCGGACGGCCCCAGCCTGGGCGGCTTCGTCTGTCCGGCGGTGGTGGTGCAGGCGGAGCTGTGGAAGCTCGGCCAGCTGCGTCCGGGCGACACGGTGCGCTTCCACCGCCTGACCCAGGCCGAGGCCGCCGGGCGTGCCCGGGCGCTGGATGCGGCTATCGCCGGGCTGGATGCGCCACTCATGCTGCCCGTGGAGGACAACCCCACGGGTGACGCGCTGGAGGCCGTGGTGCATCGCCGCGCCGCCCCATCTGTCGACGAGGGGGGCGGGGTGGACGTGGTCTACCGCCGGGCCGGCGATGCCTACCTGTTGGTCGAATACGGCGAACTGAAGCTGGACCTCGCCTTGCGCATGCGCGCCCATGCCCTGATGGAGTGGGTGCAGGCGTGCCGTGCGGACCTGTTCGAAGGCGCGATCATCGACCTCACGCCGGGCATCCGTTCCTTGCAGATCCACTACGATCCGCGAGCGCTGCCGCTCGACACCCTGATCGCCGCCCTGCTGCGCGCCGAGGATGATCTGCCCGAGATCGCCGACCTGACCGTGCCCTCGCGCATCGTGCATCTGCCGCTGGCCTGGGACGACAGCCAGACTCGCCTCGCGATCGACAAGTACATGCAGTCGGTACGCCCGGACGCCCCCTGGTGCCCGAGCAACATCGAGTTCATCCGCCGCATCAACGGCCTCGACTCCATCGACGAGGTCATGCGCGTGCTGTTCGAGGCCAGCTACATGGTGATGGGCCTGGGCGACGTCTACCTGGGCGCGCCGGTCGCCACCCCGGTCGATCCGCGCCACCGCCTGGTCACCACCAAGTACAACCCGGCGCGCACCTGGACGCCGGAAAACGCGGTCGGCATCGGCGGCGCCTACCTCTGCGTGTACGGCATGGAAGGTCCGGGCGGCTACCAGTTCGTCGGACGTACGGTGCAGATGTGGAACCGCTACAAGCAGACCGCCGACTTCAGGGACGGCAAGCCCTGGCTGCTGCGCTTCTTCGACCAGATCCGCTTCTACCCGGTGACGGAAGAAGAGCTGCTGAAGATGCGTGAGGATTTCCCGCGCGGCCGCTTCAGGCTGCGGGTGGAGGAGACCACCTTCAGCCTGCGCGATTACCAGGCCTTCCTGGACGCCAACGCGGACAGCATCGGCGCCTTCAAGCGGCGCCAGCAGGCCGCCTTCGAGGCCGAGCGCGAGCGCTGGAAGGCCCTCGGTCAGGCCGAATACGCGAGCGACGCCATGGTGGCGGGCGCGGCGGCGGACAGCGAGCTGGATCTGCCGGAGCACAGCCGCGCGGTCGGCTCGCCGGTGTCCGGCAACGTGTGGAAGGTGCAGGTCGCGGAGGGCGACACGGTCAAGGCCGGGGACGTGCTGGTGGTGGTCGAGTCGATGAAGATGGAGATCAATATCGAGGCCCCCTGCGACGGCCAGGTGTTCAGGCTGTTCTGCCGCGAGGCCACGCCGGTCACCGCCGGGCAGGACCTGCTGATCCTGCAGGAGGAGGTGTGAGATGGCGCGCAGCCTCGATATCGCCAGCCTGCGCCGGGCCTATTTTGCCGGCGAACTCACTCCCGTCGCCCTGATGGAGGAGGTGCTCGCCCGTCTTGAGGGCGAGGACGTCCACCACATCTGGATCGAGCGCCTGCCGCGCGAGGCCGTGCTGGACTACGCGCGGGCGTTGGAGGGCAAGGACCCGGCCACCCTGCCCCTGTACGGCATCCCGTTCGCGATCAAGGACAACATCGACCTTGCCGGCGTGCCGACCACGGTGGCCTGCCCCGAGCTCGCCTATGAGCCGGAGCGGTCGGCCCATGTGGTGCAGCGCCTGATCGACGCGGGCGCCATCCCGCTCGGCAAGACCAACCTCGACCAGTTCGCCACCGGCCTCAACGGCACGCGCTCGCCCTATGGCGCCTGCCGCAATGCCTTCGATCCGGACTACATCTCCGGCGGTTCCAGCTCGGGTTCGGCGGTGGCGGTGGCGCTCGGCCAGGTCAGCTTCGCGCTCGGCACCGACACCGCGGGCTCGGGACGCGTGCCCGCCGCCTTCAACAACCTCGTCGGCCTCAAGCCGACGCGCGGCCTGCTCTCCACGCGCGGCGTAGTGCCCGCCTGCCGGAGCCTGGATTGCGTCTCCATCTTCGCGCTCAACGCCGCGGATGCGGATGTGGTGCTGGCGGTGGCGGTGGACTACGACCCACTCGACGCGCAGGCCCGCCCGGGACGCTCGGAGGCACCCTTCCCACCACACTTCCGCTTCGGTGTGCCACGCGCGGACCAGCTGGCCTTCTTCGGCGACGATGCCGGTGCGATGCTGTTCGCCAATGTCGTCGAGCGCCTGAAGAGACTGGGCGGCAGTGCTGTGACGATCGATTTCTCGCCGTTCCTCGAGGCCGCGCGCCTGCTCTACGAGGGGCCGTGGGTGGCCGAACGCTATGCCGCCATCCGTGACTTCTTCGACACCCGCGAGGAGGCGCTGCTGCCGGTGATCCGCACCATCATCGGCAAGGGGCGTGATTTCGACGCGGCCCAGACCTTCAGCGGCTTCTACCGCCTGGCCGAACTGCGCCGCGCAGCGGAGGCGGTCATGGCCTCGGTGGATCTGGTGCTGACCCCCACCGCCGGCCGCATCCATACCATCGAGGCACTGCGGGCCGACCCGATCCGGCTCAACAGCGAGCTGGGTTATTACACCAACTTCATGAACCTGCTGGACTTCGCCGCCGTGGCGGTGCCGGCCGGATTCACCCCGGCCGGGCTGCCGTTCGGCGTGACCTTGTTCGCGCCCGCCTTCCGTGACCGCGCCTTGCTCGCGCTCGGCGCGCGCCTCCATGCCGCGCAGGGCGGGGCGATGGGGGCGACGGGTGTCACGCTGCCCACGGTTGAAGTGTCCGAGCCGCGGGCCGGGGTCATCGAGGTGGCGGTGGCCGGGGCGCACCTGGAGGGCCTGCCGTTGAACCGGCAACTCACCCAGCGCGGGGCCTGGCTGGTCGAGCGTACCCGCACCTCGCCCGATTACCGCTGCTACGCGCTGGTGGGCGGACCGCCGTTCCGGCCGGGGCTGATACGGGTCGAAGAGGGCGGCGCGGCCATCGAGGTGGAGGTATGGGCGGTGCCCGCCGAGCAGTTCGGCAGCTTCGTCGCGGGCATCCCGGCGCCGCTCGGCATCGGCCGGGTGACGCTCGAGGGGGGGCGAGAGGTGAGTGGCTTCATCTG
The DNA here is from genome assembly GCA_049322715.1 of Pseudomonadota bacterium. Lineage (GTDB taxonomy): Bacteria > Pseudomonadota > Gammaproteobacteria > Halothiobacillales > Halothiobacillaceae > Thiofaba. Next base: position 19,118 of record JBMOQP010000010.1, on the reverse strand, counting down.
CGAGCCGCGCGGCATCGAAGGCGCGGAGGACATCACCGTCTTCGGCGGCTGGCGCGCCTATCTGGCCTCGAGGACGGGCTAGTCGCGCAGGACGGCGACCATCCTTCCCGGCACGAGCAGGGCGTCCAGCGCATCGAGGATGGAGGGGAACACGGCGCGCGCGGCCATCAGCGTCGCGCCCGCCGCGCCCTCGTTCATCAGCACGGCGAGGCCGAGTGTGGCGCGCTCCAGCATCAGGCGGTCGTTCCAGCCGTTGCCGATGGCCGCCGTGCCGCCCTCGAGGCCGGCGAGGAAGTCCCGCTTGGCGACCGACTGGCCGGTGGCGGGGAGCACGTGCAGGCTCACGGGCAGTTCCTCCAGCGAGGCCCTGGCGGTGCCGAAGGTGTCGCCGGTCACACAGTGCAGTTCAAGCCGTTGCGCGAGGGCACGCAGGCGCTCGGCCACGTCCGCCACCACCGCCCCGCGCAGGGCGAGGGTGCCGTTGAAGTCGAGCACGAGGTGATGCAGTTCCAGCGGCGGCTGGTCGGGCAGGTCGAAGCGGAGCATGGCGGGCACACGAAAGAATACACTGGGGGAGCGTCGCCGCCCGGCCCGGTGCCGTCAAGTATGCAGGCATGAGGCGGTTTATCGGCCGCAGTTTTCCATCGGCGAGTTGACGATGGCGTCCACCATGGCCTGGTCGATGGCCTGGGCGGTGTAGCTGCCCTCGGTCTTGATGATCTGGCCGACGAAGGCGCGCATGTGGTTGCGCGAGCCGCACATCAGGCTGGCGTAGACCTCGTCGGTGTAGGCCTGCTGGCTGATCTCGATGGACTCCTGCAGGTCCTCGATGTCGACCTCTTCGATCAGCGCGCCGACCTTGAGCGCATCAAGCTGGCTGAGCCGGCCCCGCGCGGCGAGGATGGCGTAGAGCTGGCCCAGCTCGGGGGCGATGAACACGCCGGGCGTCTCGGCCGTGTCCACCGGATCGGGCAGGCCGTAGCAGTCCAGCACCGACTTCATGCTGTCCATGTGCTGCTGCTCGGAGTCGCTGATGTTGTCCGCGATGGCGACCACGGGTGCGGCGCCCGCCTGGGCCAGCCAGTAGGCGGCCAGTTCGTCGTAGACATCGCGCGCCAGTTTTTCTTCCTCGCGCATGAACAGGGCTTCGTCGATCTCGGCTTGGGTGAGGGGGGTGACCATGCTCGGGCAAGGGGCGGCCGAGACCGTTGGCGCGGCGTGGGCGGGGGCCGCGCTGGCGCCACCGCGGGCGGTCAGGAGGGATAGACCCAGGCCTGCGATGGTCAGGGCGATCAATGTGTTCTTGATGGGGCGCTTGCGCATGAAACATTCCTTGGCTGGGGTGAGGCCGTGTCCGGCGTGGAGACGGCCCGGCAGAGGGGCGTGGCTTAGCGCCCGCCGCGCCCGCCGCCGCCCATGCTCCCGGTGCCGCCGAAGCTCCCCTGGCCCATGTCGGAGGAACGGTTGCCCTGGCGGTTGCCGGAGCGGGTTTCGTTGCGGTTCTGGTGGGTGTATTCGTGCTGCTCCTGGCGCATCTGTTGCTGGCCGTTGTCTGGCAGGTTCTGCTGCGTCATGGCGCGATCCCGGATCTGCTGCTGCAGTCGATCCTGGTTCAGCTGGGGCTCATCCGCCTGGACCGGAAGGAAGACGCCGCCGGTCATGGCGAGGGCGAGCGTGGCGGAAACGATCATGGAACGCGTGAACATGGGGTGACACCTCTGATGGACGTTGTGGCTCTTATCGGCGGCCGCCTCGGCCGCCCGATCCCGGAGACATGCCCCCCCCGGGGCCGTAGCGCATCTCGTAACCTCGTCCGTAACCGCCGCCGCCACGGTCGTCCCGCATGCGGGATGCACCGTCGGGCGGGAGGTGCGGGCGATCGGTTCGCTCTTGCCCATACGGGGTCTCTCGCCTGGTCTCGTGCATCCAGGGCGCCTCGCCGCCGGCCGGCGCCGGCAGGGTCTTGCTGGCTTGCTCGGCGTGGCGTTCGATCTGCTGCCGCAGGCGCCCGGCATCGAACGTCCGCTCGTCCGCCCACGCCTGACCCAGGCAGGTCACAAGCAGGAGGGGAAGGACGAATCGATGCATGGGCGCGGGGCCTCGGGGGAGCACGTGTGCCATCTTGGGAAAGGTGTCTTGCATGGGCATGTCCCTTGTGCAACCGTGTGTAACGCAATGTAACAGGGCCCCGGAGGAAGGCCGATGCCCACGATGCTGGTGGTGGATGACGATCAGCCCCTGCGCGAGCTGCTGGTGCGCTATCTGGGCGAGCAGGGGTTCGATGTCGTGGGCGTCGGGAACGGGGCCGAGCTGGATCGAGCCCTGCAGGACGGCCTCCGGCCCGACGTCATCCTCCTCGACCTGATGCTGCCGGGAGAGGACGGGCTGTCGATCGCCCGCCGCCTGCGCGCCAGCCTGTCCGTGCCGATCATCATGCTCTCCGCCCGCGGGGAGGACATCGATCGCATCGTCGGCCTCGAGGTGGGGGCGGACGACTACCTGCCCAAGCCGTTCAACCCGCGCGAGCTTCTCGCGCGCATCCGGGCCGTGCTGCGGCGTGCCGTCCCCCCCGCGCCATCCTTGGTGGGGGCGGGCAGGCCTGTCCACGTGGTCGAGCATGGTCCGTTCCGCATCGACCTCGACATGCACACCCTGATGCTGCACGGACAGGCGGTCGCACTGACCGAGGGCGAATTCCAGCTGCTGCGGGTGCTCATGGAACATCCTCGCAGGCTGCTCTCGCGCGATGCGCTGATGGACCTGCTCAAGGGCTATGACCGCTCGCCATTCGATCGCAGCATCGATGTGCGCGTAGCTCGCCTGAGGCGCCGGATCGAGCCCGATCCAGCCCAGCCGCGCCACCTTCTGACCATCCGTGGCGAAGGCTACGTGTTCGTGCCCGAGGGGCGCCAGCCCGCATGAACAACGCCGTCAGGAACGGTGTTGGGTCGCCGCGGGGCGACAGCCAAAGGCAGGCGTCCACGGACGGACCCCACAAGGCGGCCCGCCCGCTATTCCAGCACCTTGCCCGCGCCATGGCCTGGGCGCTGGCGGCGCAGCTGGTGCTGGCCCTGGTCCTGGCGGTGGCGCTGGTGCTGTGGCCGCTGACCGATCGGGCGGCGCAGGATAAGGCCGGGCTGCTGGTGCTCTCGGCGCAGACCTGGCTGGAGCTGCCGCCGGGGACGCGTCCCGATTTCGAGGCGGAGCTGCGCGAGCGGCACGGCCTGATCCTGAGCGTGGGCGGTGGCGAGTCCTCCGAGGCCCCGTCCCGCTGGCTGCCCTATCCCTACCTGTTGCAGCGCGCGCTGGCCCGGCGGGTCGACTACCCTCCCACCGTCAGCCTCGTCGAGGGGCTGCAGACCGTCGAGGTGTTCCTATGGGTGCATGGCCAGCCGTTTACCCTGCGTTTCGATGCCCCGCGCCTCATCAGCGGACGCCTGCTCGCGCTGGGTCTGGTCCTGCTGGGGTCGGCGCTGCTGGCGGGGCTGGTCGCCCTGCTCCTGGCCCGCAGGCTGGTGCGTCCGTTGGAGGGCATGGCGCGCACCGCCCAGATCTGGGGGCGCGGACAGCCGGCCCCCCCGCCGGCGGGGGGATGCCAGGTGCGCGAGGTGTGCGAGCTGGCCGAGCAGCTCGAGCAGATGATGCGGGCCCTGCGCCGGCACGAGCATGACAAGACCACCCTGCTGGCGGGCGTGTCGCATGACCTGCGCACCCCGTTGGCCCGCCTGCGGCTGGCGCTGGAAATGTTGCCGCGGGACGGTGCCGGGGGCATGCACGATTCGATGGCGCGTGACGTGGAGGCGATGGACCGCCTGATCGGCCAGGCCCTGCAGCTTGCCCGGGCGGAGACGATGGCGGAGGAGGAGACGGATCTCGTCGCCTTCACCGGCCAGCTGGTCAAAGAGTTGCGGCGGGGCGGCACGGAGCTGAGCTTCAGCGGACCCGCGCTTTGCCGCGGCCGCTGCGTGCCCCAGGCCCTGAGCCGAATCCTGACCAACCTGGTCGACAACGCCTGGCGCTATGGCGGCTTTCAGCCGGTCGAGCTGGTGCTTGACTGCACGCCGGCACGCGTGCGCTTCGAGGTTCTGGATCGCGGCCCCGGCATCCCGCAGGACATGCGTGAGGCGGTGTTCGAGCCGTTCGTGCGTCTGGAGGCGTCGCGCAGCCTTTCGACCGGCGGCAGCGGCCTCGGCCTTTCGATCGCGCGCCAGCTCGCGCGGGTGCAGGGCTGGCGGCTGGGGATGGAGCCGCGCGAGGGCGGCGGCACGCGGGCCTGGCTGGAGATGGACGTCAGGCCGTCCTTCCCGGACTGAGGCGGACTCAGTCCTCGGGGGTCAGGCGCGAGAGCAGGGCGTCGAGCTCGTCGAGCGAGGCGTAGCGCAGCACGATCTGGCCCTTGCCGCGCTGGCCGTGGCGGATCTCCGCGGGGGCGCCGAGGCGCTCGCTCAGGCGGCGTTCGAGGTCGGCGATGTTCGGGTCGGCAGCCCTGGTCGCCGGGGTCTTGGCCTGCGGGGCTTGCAGCAGGCGGGCGACGAGGGCCTCGACGTCGCGCACCGTCATCTGCTGCGCGGCGATCTTCTCCGCCATCTCCTCCTGGCGGGCCCTGGGCAGGGGCAGCAGGGCGCGGGCGTGGCCCATGTCGAGCTGGCCGGTCTCCACCAGGCCCTGCACCGCCGGGGCGAGGTCGAGCAGGCGCAGCAGGTTGCTGACGTGGGTGCGCGAATGGCCGACGGCCTCGCCGGCCTGCTGGTGGGTGAGGCCGAATTCCTCGATCAGGCGCTTGATGCCCTGCGCTTTCTCCAGCGCGTTGAGATCCTCGCGCTGCAGGTTCTCGACCAGGGCGAGGGCGGCGGTGGTGCGATCGTCCACTTGGCGCACCACCGCTGGAATGTGGGTGAGGCCGGCGAGACCCGAGGCGCGCCAGCGGCGCTCGCCCGCGATCAACTCATAGCCGTCGTCAGCTGGGCGGACGACCACCGGCTGCAGCAGGCCCTGGGCCTTGATCGAGGCGGCCAACTGCTCGAGTTGCTCCGGCTCGAACACCTGGCGCGGCTGCCAGGGGTTGGGGCGGATGCTGCTGATCGGCAGGGTGCGCAGATCGCCCTCGCGCGGCTTGTCGCTTGATGAGAGCAGGGATTCCAGGCCCCGTCCGAGGCCCCGCTTGGCGGCGGCGTTCATGCGGCAAGCTCCTTCAATCTGTCCATGACCTCCTGGGCCAGCTGCACGTAGGCTTGCGCCCCGGTGGAGGAGGGGTCGTAGGCGAGGCCGGACAGGCCGTGGCTCGGCGCCTCGGCCAGGCGCACGTTGCGCGGGATGATGGTGTTGAACAGGCGGGGACCGAAGTGGGCCTCCAGCTGTTGCGATACCTCCTGCGCCAGGCGGTTGCGCCCATCGTACATGGTGCGCAGCACGCCGAAGATGGCGATGTCCGGGTTCACCGCGGCGCGCACCTGCTCGAGGGTGTTCATCAGGGCGGACAGGCCCTCGAGGGCGAAGTACTCGCACTGCATGGGCACCACCACCCCCTGGGCCGCGACCAGCGCGTTGACGGTGAGGATGTTGAGCGCCGGCGGGCAGTCGATGATGACCACGTCGTAGCGGTCCATGACCGGCTGCAGGGCGTTGCGCAGGACCATCTCCCGGCCGATGCGGCTGACCAGGCGCACCTCGGCGGCGGTCAGGTCGCCGTTGGCGGGCAGGATGTCGAAATCGCCCGATTCGGTCTCGTGGATGCAGGCGCCGATCTCCGCCTCGCCCAGCAGCAACTCGGCGGCGGTCGGTGCGACCGTGTGCTTGTCCAGCCCGCTGGCGGTGGTGGTGTTGCCCTGCGGGTCGAGGTCGACCAGCAGCACCCGCTTGTCGCCCAGCGCCATGCCGGCGGCGAGGTTCACGGCGGTGGTGGTCTTGCCCACTCCGCCCTTCTGGTTGGCGACGGCGAGAACAACGCCGCCTGGAGCGGCGTTGGGACGCGTAGCGTCACCCGCAGGGCGGAAGCCAGGGATGGTTTTCGCAACAACGGTCACGAGGTTTCCTTGTCACGCAGGATGATGAGATGGCGCTCGCCGAGAACGGCAGGGGCGTTCAGACGCGGCGTCTCGACCACCTCGGCCCACGCGGGCAGCTTCGATAGCTCATCATGCGGTATCTGGCCCTTCATCGCCAGCCATCGCCCTCCCGGGGCGAGCAGGTGGCGGGTGAGGCCGAGGAAGTCCGCCAGGCTCGCGAAGGCGCGACTGGTGATCTGGGGGTAGTGGCCCTCGATCGACTCGATGCGGGCGTGCAGGGCGCGGGCGTGATTCAGCCTGAGGGTGCGGGTGGCGTGCTCCATGAAGCGCACCTTCTTGGCCACGGCGTCGACCGTGGTCACCTCGAGTTCGGGCCGGACGATGGCCAGCACGAGGCCAGGCAGGCCGGCGCCCGCACCGACGTCGAGCAGCGGGGCATCGGCCACGTGCGGCAGCAGGCTGAGCGAGTCGAGCAGGTGCTTGTCGACCATCTCCAGCGGGTTGCGGATGGCGGTCAGGTTGTAGGCCTGGTTCCACCTGGCCATCAGCTCGAGGTAGTCGAGCAGGGCGGCCTGCGCCTCGTCCGGAATGTCGAGGCCCATGGCCGCGATGCCGTCGCGCAGGCGGGCGGCGCATTTCTCGCGCGGGAAACTCATGAGCCGGTCCTCGCCTTGCCGCCAGCCTGCAGCTTCTTCAGGTGGACCAGCAGCAGGGAGATCGCGGCCGGGGTAACCCCGGGGATGCGCGAGGCCTGGCCGAGGGTGGCCGGGCGGTGGGATTTGAGCTTCTGCTTGATTTCGTTGGACAGGCCGCTGATGGCGTCGAGGTCGAGGTCGTCCGGCAGGGCGGTCTCCTCGCTACGGCGGGCGCGCTCGATTTCCTCCAGCTGGCGGTCGAGGTAGCCGGCGTACTTCACCTGCACCTCGATCTGCTCGGCCACGTCCTCGCGCCCGACGCCCGGGGCGATGCCGGGCAGGGCGCTGACCTGGGCATAGTCCAGCTCGGGGCGCTTGAGCAGGTCGAGTGCGGTGGACTCGCGCGAGAACACGATGCCGCGCTCAACCAAAGCCTGGCCCGCCGGGCTGTTGGGCGTGACCATGATCTCGCGCAGGCGCTGCCGTTCATGCTCGATCGCTTCGCGTTTCTCGTTGAACGCGCGCCAGCGCTCCTCGCCGACCAGTCCGAGGCTGCGGCCAAGCTCGGTCAGGCGCAGGTCGGCGTTGTCCTCGCGCAGCAGCAGGCGGTATTCCGCGCGGCTGGTGAACATGCGGTAGGGCTCGCTGGTGCCGAGGGTGATGAGGTCGTCGATCATCACGCCGATGTAGCTCTCCTCGCGGCGCGGCGCCCACGGCTCCAGGCCATGGGCCTGGCGCGCGGCGTTCACCCCGGCGACCAGGCCTTGCGCGCCCGCCTCCTCGTAGCCGGTGGTGCCGTTGATCTGGCCGGCGAAGAACAGGCCGTCGAGCACCTTCGTTTCCAGCGTGGGCTTGAGGTCGCGGGGGTCGAAGTAGTCGTACTCGATGGCGTAGGCCGGGCGGGTGATGTGCGCCTTCTCGAAGCCAGCGATCGAGCGGTACATCGCCAGCTGCACGTCGAACGGCAGGGAGGTGGAGACGCCGTTGGGGTAGATCTCCATCGAGGTCAGGCTTTCCGGCTCAACGAACACCTGGTGGCGCTCCTTGTCGGCGAAGCGCACCACCTTGTCCTCGATCGACGGGCAGTAGCGCGGACCGACGCCCTCGATCACGCCGGCGTACATGGGCGAGCGGTCGAGGCTGCCGCGGATGATCTCGTGCGTGCGCTCGCTGGTGTAGGTGATGTAGCAGCTCACCTGGCGCGGGTGCTCGGCGCGCGAACCCATGAAGGAGAACACCGGGGCCGGGTCGTCGCCCTTCTGCTCCTCCATCACGGACAGGTCGAGCGAGCGGATGTCTATGCGCGCCGGAGTGCCGGTCTTCAGGCGGCCGACGCGCGGGTGCAGTTCGCGCAGGCGCCGGGCGAGGGCGATGGACGGTGGATCGCCCATGCGCCCGCCGGCGTAGTTCTCCATGCCGATATGGATCTTGCCGCCGAGGAAGGTGCCGGCGGTGAGCACCACCGCGCGCGCCTGGAAGCGGATGCCGGTGTTGGTGACCACGCCGGTGACGCGCTCGCCCTCCACGATCAGGTCGTCGGCTGCCTGCTGGAATACCCACAGGTTGGGCTGGTTCTCCACCATCTGGCGGATGGCGATGCGGTACAGGTTGCGGTCGGCTTGCGCGCGGGTGGCGCGCACCGCCGGGCCCTTGCGCGCGTTGAGGATGCGGAACTGGATGCCGCCGCGGTCGGCGGCGCGCGCCATGGCGCCGTCGAGGGCATCGATCTCCTTGACCAGGTGGCCCTTGCCGATGCCGCCGATGGCCGGGTTGCAGCTCATCGCGCCCACGGTCTCGATGTTGTGGGTCAAAAGCAGGGTCTTCGCGCCCGCGCGCGCGGAGGCGAGCGCGGCCTCGGTGCCCGCATGGCCGCCGCCGATGACGATGACCTCGAACGCTTCAGGATAGAGCATGGTAGCAACCGGTCTGGAGTCGCCCAGTCGGGCGAAAAAATGGCAAGCGATTGATTATACAGGCAGGAATGCCTGTTGTGTGGCCCGGGCTACCGCGCAAGGGGCTTGTCGCGGATGCGCTGTGTGGGGGGCGCCTGTGGCGGCGGTATCAGCGGCGATGCGCAAATCGCACTGGATCCGTGGCTCGGATGGAGGCCTTGGCCGCAATCCGGGAATCCCCGCCCGGGATTGCGCGACATTTCATGCGGGCTACAGCTTTACAGGTTATCCAGTGCCTCGCGCACGAACTCCGGCGGGGTCAGGGCTCCCTGATGCACGCCGGCGTTGTAGTAGCGCGTCGGGAAGCCCTTGCTGCGAGCATCCCCGACGCGGAAGGTGCCGAGCGGCAGGCCCTTGCTCGCCAGGGTGCAGGTGATGGAGCCGCCCGGATAGACCGGCTGGGTGAACAGCAGCGAGCGCCGATCAGTGAAGCCGGCCTGGATCATCGCGCGGTGGTAATTCTGCAGGATGTCCATGTGGTAGAAGGGCGACTCGCTCTGGCCGACCATGATGCCGCCCTTGCGCAGCACGCGGTGGCAGTCGGCGATGAAGGCCGGGCCGAACAGGCCCTCGCCGGGGCCGACCGGGTCGGTGGAGTCGACGATGATGATGTCCACCGAGGCGTCCGGCGCCTCGCGCATGAACTTGATGCCGTCGTCGAAGCGCAGGTCGGCGCGCGGATCGTCATTGGAATCGCACAGCTCCGGGAACCACTTCTCCGCCATGCGGGTGACCTGGGCGTCGATGTCGATCTGGGTGACCCGCTCCACGCCCGGGTGCTTGAGCACCTCGCGCAGGGTGCCGCAGTCGCCGCCGCCGATGATCACCACGTTTTTGGGGTTCGGGTGGGTGAACAGGGCGGGGTGGCTCATCATCTCGTGGTAGACGAAGTTCTCCAGGCTGGTGAGCATGAAGGCGTCGTCGATCACCAGCAGGTTGCCCCAGTGCTCGGTCTCGTACACGGCGATCTTCTGGAACGGACTCTGCACCTCGTCCAGCTTGCGCGTGACCTTGAGGCTGAAGGCCGCGCCCATGTGCGGGACGATTTCACTGATCCACGAGTTGTCGAGGGACATGGAGAGGCTCCTGGTCTGAATGCTGGCCGCCATGTTGCCACCCACCCTCGGTCGGCTTCAACGCTGGCGGACTGGGGGGTGAGCATTCACCCTGCCCCGTCCCTTGTGCCACAATGGCGGGTTCGCGCCCTCCCTCGTCAATGCCATCGGGAATGGCGTTGGGTCGCCGTCAGGCGGCCTTGACGGGCGGAGCCGCCGCCGAACGCTTCGTCGGCCGTCCTCCCCGGGAGTTTGGCGCGTAATCCAGAGATCGAGCCTTTACTTCATTTCAGCCCAAGCACGCTACCCATGAATCGAAAATTTCCTGTCCGCTCCCTTGTTGCCGGCGTTGTCCTGTCGGCCATCGCCTCGCTTGCGGTCTTCGCCATCCTTCCGGTCGAGTCGGTCGGCGCGGTCGACTACATCCTGGTCTTCGTGGTGTTCCTGGTCGCCACCCTGCTCACCGCCCTGGCCGGCGGGGTGTGGAGCGAGCTGCTTGCCGCGCGCCGCATGCCCCGCTCCTCGCTTGGGGTGCAGTCTTCGGCGGATATCGGCAAGGAGGAGATGGGTACGGTGAAGTGGTTCGATGCCAGCAAGGGTTATGGCTTCATCCTGCGTGACTCGGGCCCGGAAATCTTCGTCCACTACCGCTCCATCCTGGGCGAGGGACATCGCGTGCTGTACGAGGGCCAGCGGGTGAAGTTCGTCATCGCCCAGGGCCGCAAGGGCCTGCAGGCGGAAGAAGTGGACGTGATCGCCGCCTGACCGGCGGATGCCGCCCATCCCTGGGCGGCACCCTACGGGCCTGCCTGCGTCAGTCCCCGATCCGTTCCCGACGGATCGGGGACGTCTCATTCCCTGCCCGGCATGATCGGCTGGTCCGGCAGCATGCGCAGGCAGGGGACCTTGGCCTCGAGAATGGTCTGACGCAGCGCCTCGACCGCCTCCGGACGGGGAAAACTCTTGCGCCAGGCCAGCACCACCCGCCGCATGGGGACGGGCTCGCGGAACTCGCGATACACCAGCCGTCCCCCCTCCATGTCGTTCTGCGCCGACGAACACGGCAGCACCGTCACCCCCAGCCCCGAGGCCACCATGTGGCGGATCGTCTCCAGCGAACTGCCCTCCAGGGTGCGCTGCAGGCCGCCGATCGCCGCGCTGCGGTTGCAGTCCGGGCACATCTGCAGCACCTGGTCGCGGAAGCAGTGGCCCTGGCCGAGCATCAGCAGCTCGCCCTCCGCGAGCCGCTCCGGCGGCAGGATGGCCGTCTCCCTCCATGGGTGTTCCGGCGGCATGGCGACCACGAACGGCTCGTCGTAGACCGCCTGGGTGACCACGCCCGGCTCGCTGAAGGGCAGGGAGACGACGATCACGTCCAGTTCGCCGTAGCGCAGGCGTTCCGCCAGCTCGGAGGTGAAACCCTCCTCGATCAGGAGCGGCATCTGCGGTGCGCGGGTATGCAGCGCGGGGATGAGGTGGGGCAGGAGATAGGGGCCGATGGTGTAGATCAGGCCGAATCGCAGCGGGCCGTTGAGCGGATCCTGGCTGTGCCTGGCCACCTGCTTGAGCCGCTCGACCTCCTCCAGCACCCGCTGCGCTTGGGCGACGATGCGCTCGCCCGCGGTGGTCAGCCTCACCTCGCTCTTCGGCCCGCGCTCGAAGATCTGCACGCCGAGCGCCTCTTCCAGCTTGCGCACGCCCACGCTGAGGGTGGGCTGGCTGACGAAACAGCTCTCGGCCGCCCGGCTGAAGTGGCGCTCGCGTGCGACGGCGACGATGTAGCGAAGTTCGGTAAGGGTCATGCGGCTTTGATTCGGGAGGGCAAGGGGGCTAGAATCGAGCGCCCAGGCGGGTGTAGTTCAATGGTAGAACGGCGGCTTCCCAAGCCTCAAGCGTGGGTTCGATTCCCATCACCCGCTCCAGTTTCCTGATCCCAGGCCCATGACCGCCCACGAATGAGCGATTTCATCATCGTCGGCGCGGGCGCCATCGGCATGCTGACGGCCCTCGCCCTGCGTCAGCGCGGCTACGCCGTGACCCTTGTCGACCGACAGCAGGCAGGCCGCGAGTCTTCGTGGGCCGGCGGCGGCATTCTCTGTCCGCTCTATCCGTGGCGCTATGCCGATCCGGTCAATGCGCTCGCCCGACGCTCGCAGGAGCTCTATCCGGCGCTGGTCGCCGCCCTGATCGAGACGACGGGCATCGACCCCGAGCACCTGCCCAGCGGCCTGCTCACACTCGACGGCGCCGAGGGCGACGAGGCGCTGGCCTGGTCGTGCCGCACCGGCACGCCGGTCGAGCCGGTGGGGGCCGTGGACATCGCAGCAATCCAGCCGGGGCTGGCAGGCGTCACCGAGCCCGGCTGGTGGATGCCGCAGGTCGCGCAGATCCGCAACCCGCGCCTGGTGCGCGCCCTGCGCGCGGCGGTGGAGTCGAGTGGCGTCCGTCTGGTCGAGGGCGCCGCGGCGGAGCGGCTGGAGGTGAGCGGCGGGCGCGTCCAGGGGGTGCGGGTCGAGGGGCGGGCCATGCCGGCCGATGCCGTCGTCCTCGCAGCCGGGGCCTGGAGCGGCGGCCTGGCCGGGTTGCTGCCCCAGCCGCCGCAGGTCCAGCCGGTGCGCGGTCAGATGCTTGTGCTGAACGCGCCGGGCAGTAGCCTCCGGCGCATCGTGATGCGCGGCGGCCGCTACCTCATCCCCCGCCGCGACGGCCGGATTGTGGTCGGCAGCACGGTCGAGCAGGCCGGCTTCGAGAAACGGGCCACACCCGAAGCCCGGCAGGAGTTGCACCGCTTCGCGCTCGAGCTGGCCCCGGAGCTGCGCGACGCACCCCTCGAGCACCACTGGGCAGGTCTCCGTCCGGGCGTGCCGGCCGGCATCCCCTACATCGGCCCGCATCCCGGGGTCGAGGGACTGTTCCTGCACACCGGCCACTTCCGTAACGGCCTGGTGATGGGGCCGGCTTCCACCGAGCTTCTGGTCCAGCTCGTCGAGGGCGAGGCGGCCGTCCTCGACCCTGCCCCCTACGCCATCGATGCCCCCCGTCCCGGCGGGCTGCATTGAGGCCGTCGCGCCGCGTGCGCTAGAATCCCGAGTCATTGCCGCAATAGCTCAGTTGGTAGAGCAACTGATTCGTAATGCTAGGGTAAAAATTTGGCCGGTGTAGCTCAGTTGGTAGAGCAGCTCATTCGTAATGCGCTGGTAAAGGTTTCGCCGTTGTAGCTCAGTTGGTAGAGCAACTGATTCGTAATCAGTAGGTCGGAGGTTCGATTCCTCTCAACGGCACCAATAAATTCAAGGGGTTACGGTTGATCCGTAGCCCCTTTCGCTTTCCGGGGGTGCAGTCTTTTCACCCCCGTTTCTCAGCCCCCACCAAGGCCAGCCAAAGGCCGGGGGTGAAGTTGGGGGTGAAACACCCTCCCAGCCCAGCCGGGGTTACACCCCAGCCACCCCCAGCCCAGCGCGGGCCAGCCGGACGCCTTCGCTTGCAAGGTCGCTGGCAAGCCGGAAAACCTCGTCGGTGATGACCGGGCGCAGAGGGTCCAGCCCTACCGCGACGATGGCCGCCACTTGCAACGACTGCCGCGCCCATTCGCCCTCCAGCCCGACCGGCCCATGCTCGCAGTAGGTGTCCATGTCCAAGCGCAGGAACAGGCGATACCAAGCGGCGGCGTCCTCGGTGACTTCGACCAGAACCTTTCGCTCCGCTTGGGCCAGGTCCGCCAGCTCGGCCAGACGGCCCAGCAGCGCAGCGGATGGCTGCCCATGTGGTTGTCTGTTCTTCTCGCCCCTCGGGCCATGGTGCCGGATCATCAGGCACTGGCCGTAGAACGGGCTGCCCTCGTACCAATGCGGCAGCAGGTAATCAAAGTCATCCGGCGTCGATTCGGCCAGCAGGAACAGGGAGCCGTCTAGCAGCCGGTCGAAGGTCGCAGGCTTGACGATGCCGCGCACCCTATCCACATCCTCGGGTTCCGGCTCCATCCCCGCAAGCGCAAGATGGTTGAAGTGCTGGATGGTCAGCAGCCGCTGGGCAATGGCCGAGGTGTCCGGGCGCAGCCGTTGCAGCCCGCCCAGCAGGGCCTCGACCCCTTCGATGATTCCGCCCTTGCCGTGCGCCGGGTCGGCTACCAGCATGACGCTTTGCCCGATGGGCTGCATTATCGGGAAGTCCTCCGGCTCAAGGTGCGGCAGGACGCGGCGCACGGCTGATTCTGGGTAAAGGCCGATATGCGGTAACTCCCAGCCAGCGCCGACGATGGCCCCCAGCAGGGCAATGGCCCCGCCCATTGCCATCCGGGGAGTGGCGACAGGGGCCTGTTCGTTGAGGTGCTGGGCAATCTCTCCGGCCAGCCCGGGAAGGTGCATTGCGTTCATTACTTGTCCTCCTTTGCTGCCATGCCATGAAGGAGCTTCAAGGCTTCCTCCAGTCGCCAGATGGCACCCTCCGGGGAACCATGCTGTACGTAGCGGCCTGCATCGTTGATGTGCTCCAGAACCAAGTCGCGCTTGGTCACCGGCTGCGAAATGAAATCGTCGAAGGGCTCAAGAACGGGACTGCTCTGCTTGCTCACGGTTGCATCTTCTTTCTGCTCCGCAATGGTGGCCGCCATTGCGTCTAGTAGCTCGTCAAGCCCTTTAACGTGATGTGCATACTCTGCCCGCACCCAGTCCGCCGGCACGTAGATATGACCCTTGTGGCTCAAGGACGGGGCGCCATCAAAATTCGTTGCCATCACGGCTACCATTTCATCTAGGTTGGCTACCCGCGGAGAGACGTAAAGGCCCCCTTTTTCGTCGCGTAGCACCGTTGCGGCGTACCTGGGGACCCCCCTCGGGAGGTCGGTCGGGGCGAATGCTTTGTAGTTCATGGTTGCTGCTCCTTGTTAGCTGATGACGAGGCCGCAGAAGCGGTCGAGGATGGTGATAACTGTGGTTGCTGCCATTCCGCCGTCGTAATCAACGGCCTTGTAGTCGTCGCGCAGTTGCTCCAGAGCCTTGCGGACGTTCTGCTTCTCCGAGTTGTAGGTGCCTTCCTTCTCCCCCGGTTCGCGCAGTCGGAGGGCGGTATTGACCACACTTTGGAAGGTGATGGGTTCGCCGCTTTGCTTGGCGAAGGCGTCTAGGTTGCGGAGGGCCAGCACGGTGCGGCTGGTGCTCTTATTGACCGGGGCCGGCTTGCCGTCGGTGTCCTGTTCGACGATGCAAGTGGTTAGCTCCCTCCCGTCGGGGTAATCAACTACGACCTCGCGCAGCTTGAACGGGAGGCCGTAGTGCGCCACGCCTTCGCGCTGCTTCTCCACCCAAGCCAGATGCTTCGGTTCCGCCTTGCACTGGATGGCGGTGTCGATAGCACCCAGCAAAGCGGTAGAGCCGCGCATCCCCTTGTCCGCGTCCTTGCCGGAGTGGTGAATCAGCAGGACATGGAGTGCCGGGAATTCCTTGCGCACCTTGTCCACCGATCCGAGGAAGGCCCGCATGTCCTTAGATGAGTTCTCGTCGCCGTCGCCGTAGAAGCGATTAACGGTGTCGATGACCAGCAGGGCCGGTGCTTGGCCGAGGTCGCGCTGCATCCTACGAAGGCGAGCTGCCAGCAGGTCCCAGTCGTTCGGTAGGTCCAGCGCCGTTTTCAAGATGCCGATTGGTGCCCCGGCACAGCCCTTGTGCTGGATGATGGCCCTCGTCCGCTTGCGCAAACCCGGAGCCGCTTCCCCTGCGGCGTACAGCACCGGACCGGCAACTGTGGGTTTGCCAAACCATGGACGCCCGGACGCTATGGCAAAGGCGAGGTCCAGCGCGAGGAAGGACTTGCCAGCGTTCGGCGGGCCGTAGATCACCGACAAGCCGCCTTCCCCCAGAAGCCCATCAACCAGCTTGAGTTCAGCCGGTGCGCCCTCGGCGAAGCTGTCCAGATATTCAAAGTCCGGGTCTTCGCCTTCGATGTCGCGGGGCTGCATCAGGCTTCGCGCCCAGCGGGCTACGGCTTCATCGTTGTCGGCCCTTCCCCGTGCCTTGTTGTAAGTCCGCTGGAGGTATTGCTGCTGGTTCCGAGAGCTGCCCTTGCGCTCCAGCGTCTTAGCCATTCCGCTTTGAGAGAACAAGCGTAGCCATTGATCCCGGTCCGAAGTGAAGCGGGCCAGCATGATGGCGAAGTAGAAGTCAGCGTCGGATACTTGATGCGTCACGGCAGCGTTTCCATGCCATCGGCGGGGGAAATCGGGTGCAACTGCATATCGGCACGTCCGGCTGGGCCTACCCGCACTGGCAGGGTCCTTTCTATCCGGTCGACCTTCGGGAGCCCGACTGGCTCGCCTTCTACGCCGGCCATTTCGCCAGCGTGGAGATCAACCGCAGCTTCTACCGCCTGCCCACGCGGGAGAACTTTGCCGCCTGGCGGGACGCCACCCCCGAGGGCTTCGTCTTCGCCGTGAAGGCCAGCCGCTTCATCACCCACTTCAAGAAGCTGAAGGCGCCGGAGCAGACCCTGCCGCCGCTGCTGGAGGCCATCGAAGGACTGGGGGGAAAGCTCGGGCCGCTGCTATTCCAGCTGCCTCCCCGTTGGCACGCGGATCCCGAGCGTCTGCGGGCCTTCCTGCAGGCCCTGCCTGAAGGGGTGCGGGCGGCCTTCGAGCTGCGCGATCCGAGCTGGCACACGCGGGAGGTCATTGACCTGCTGGCCGAGTTCAACGCCGCCTTCTGCGTGTACGACATCGGCGGCTTCGAGAGCCCGCGCGTGACCACCGCGGATTTCGTCTACCTGCGCCTGCATGGCTCCGGCGAGCCCTACTGCGGCCGTTACGACAGGCGGGCGCTGGCCGATTGGGCCGAGTGGCTCGGGCGCCAGGAGGCCAGGATGGCCTACGTCTACTTTGACAACGACGAGGCGGCCCATGCCGTGCGCAATGCCCTGCAACTGAAGGAGATGCTTGGATGAGCTCGCTCGAGATCGACGGCAGTTTCGGCGAGGGAGGCGGGCAGCTGAGCCGCTATGCCATGGCCCTGGCGGCGATCACCGGGCGGCCGATCATCCTCAGGAATATCCGCGCCCGGCGCGCCAGGCCCGGCCTCATGGCTCAGCACCTGACGGCGATGCGGGCCGTGGCCGTGGTTAGCGGCGGCGAGCTGAATGGCGCGGAGCTCGGGGCGGCGGAGGTCCGCTTCCAGCCCGGGCGCATCAAGGGCGGCGACTACCGTTTCGACGTTGGCACCGCAGGCAGCATCGCGCTGGTCCTGCAAGCGCTGCTGCCCGTCGTCCTGCACGCCGACGGACCCTGCCGGCTCGCCATCACCGGCGGTACCGACGTGAGGATGGCGCCGCCGGTGGACTACCTGCGTCTCGTGTTCCTGCCCTGGCTCGCGCGCATGGGGGCCCGGGTTGGCGTCGAGGCGGTGCGGCACGGCTACTACCCCAGGGGTGGAGGAGAGGTCGGCCTGAAGGTCATGCCCTGCGCAGCCCTCGCCCCCTTGGTCGCGGAATCGCCCGGCGCGCTGCGCTCCATCCGGGGCGTGGCCCACGTGTCCCGGCTGCCGCTGCACATCCCCGAGCGTATGGCTGGGGCGGCACGCGCCTGCCTGACCGGCTTCGGGCCGGTCGAGATCGAGACGAAGGTATTGGCCGAGGAGGAGGCCTGCGGCACCGGCGGCGCGATGGTGCTCGTGGCCGAAACCGAGCGCAGCCTGCTGGGGGTGGCGGCCGTGGCCGAGCGCGGCGTGACGGCCGAGAAGCTGGGGGAGGATGCGGGCCATGCCCTGCGGGCGGAACTGGATGCCGGCGCCGCGCTGGACATCCACGCCGCCGACCAGCTTCTCATCTACGCGGCGCAGGCGCGGGGGACTTCCCGCTTCACGGTGCGGGAGGTCAGCCTGCACGCGCGGACGGTCATGTGGCTGATCGAGCAATTCCTGCCGGTGCGGTTCAAGATGGAGGCGCGGGGAAAGCTGCAGCTGGTCGAGGTCGTGCACGGTTGAGATTTTCGCCTGCCGCTGCGGGCGGGATGGACTACAACAAGGATTGAAAGCCCTTGGCAGCCAGGCCGGGAGAACCATCCATGAACGTCTCCGTCATCCTGCGTCCCCTCGTGTGCCTCATGGCCTGCGCGTCCATGGTTGCCTGCGGGGCGGATCCGGAGGGGCGGGCGACAGGGTTCTCGGGCAACGTGCCGGCCGGCTGTGCGGCAGGTGAGGCAGCGTCGTCCGTCAGGCTCGAAAGGGTGTTCGCGGCCATCCCCTTCGGCGACCCCCTGGCCATGCTGCAGGCGCCGGGCGATGCCGGCCGCTGGTATGTGGTGGAGAAGGCAGGCCGGGTGCGGGTGCTCGACAACCGCCCCGACGTGGCCCGGAGCGAGCTGTTCGCGGACATCCGCGAACGCGTGCAGGCCCGCTACAGCGAGTCCGGCCTGCTCGGCATGGCTTTCCACCCGGACTTCGCCCGCAACGGACAGGTCTTCCTCTCCTACACCACCCACGGCGCGCCGCTCGTCTCCCGCGTCTCGCGCTTCCTCAGCCGCGACGGCGGGCGGACGCTGGACGCAGGCACCGAGACCGTCCTGCTCGAGTTGCCCCAGCCCTACGCCAACCACAACGGTGGGCAGATCGCCTTTGGCCCGGACGGCTTCCTATACATCGGCTTGGGCGACGGCGGCGCGGCGGGCGATCCGCGTGGCAACGGGCAGAACGTCGAAACCCTGCTCGGCGCCATGCTGCGCATCGACGTGGACAAGGGTGATCCCTACGCCATCCCCCCCGACAACCCCTTTGCCCAAGCCGATGGAGAGGGGGGAGGGCGGCCGGAGATCTACGCCTGGGGCCTGCGCAACCCCTGGCGCTGGAGCTTCGACCGCGCCACCGGCGAGCTGTGGGCGGGTGACGTGGGACAGAACGCGTGGGAGGAGATCGACAAGATCGTCCGCGGCGGCAACTACGGTTGGGCCATCCGCGAGGGGGCGCACTGCTACGGCACCTTGCGGTGCCGCACCGAGGCCCTGATCGATCCGGTCGCGGAGTACGGCCACGACCAGGGCTGTTCCGTCACCGGCGGCTACGTCTACCGCGGCAAGGGCATCCCCGCCCTGCATGGCGCCTACCTCTACGGTGACTTCTGCAGCGGCCGCATCTGGGCCCTCTGTCAGGGCAAGGGTTTGCCCCGGTTGCTGATGATCACCGGGATCAATATCGCGTCATTCGCCGAGGGACTGGACGGCGAGGTGTACGTGCTGCAGTTCGGGAAGAAGGGGGCGGTCTATCGGCTGGTTGCCGCGCCCTAGCAGGCCGTTGAAAAATTTCCGAGATTATCCGGCGGGACGTTGTGCCCCCTGCCGATCCGCGGGGCAAGGCCCGCTGATATGGGCTTCTTGACCACTCGGAGAGCGGTTTTCACGGCTCCCCGGCGCATTCTTGACGCACCTGTCCTACACATGGGCACCTCGCCACCACCCGCCGATCGTTCCCATGCGGATGAGGTTGTAGGTGGCGGTGG
>JBMOQP010000009.1:16720-151405 GCA_049322715.1 Pseudomonadota bacterium | reverse complement strand
TACAATCATCATCTGCCACAGAAGGCCTTGGGGCATGTCACCCCCATCCAGGCTATGAAACAATGGCAGCAATCACGCCCTGAGCTGTTCAACAGACGCGTAACCAATCAGCCGGGACACGACATGTAATCCCCGGCGTGCCTCGCGAGCAGCTGGATGGCGGTCGACACCTCCGGATCGAGGATGGATTCGCCGTCGAAGTTGATCGCCACCCCCGTGCCGCGGGGAATGGCGCCGAACTCGAGGTCATGCTGCACGCTGCGCAGGACCGCGAGATCCAGCGCCGTCTCCAGACCGCGCCGGCCGGCGATGGGCAAGACCTCGCCGGGCCCGATGATGCCTTCCGCGTCCCGCAGGCGGAGCAGCGCCTCGTAGTAGGAAACCTCGCCCGTCGCCGCATCCACCACCGGCTGGTAGTGCATGACGATGCCCCGCCCGCCGTCGACCGCATCGAGCACGGCGTGCACCAGGCGGTTTGACCACTCACCCAGACCGCTCTCCATGGCCGCCTGGAATAGCACGACCTTGTGCTCGCCGAGACCGCGCTTGGCCTCATACATGGCCATGTCCGCGTGCCTGAGCAATTGCCGCAAGTCCTGGTGCGGATGCTCGCTGGCCACCACGCCGATGCTGATGCGCAGGTGCTCCTTGATGCCGAGGTTCTCCACCGGATGGTTGGCCACCGCCATGCGGCAGCGTTCGGCCACCTGCAGCGCCTGGACCTCGCCGGCGCCCCACAGGATGGCGAGAAATTCGTCGCCGCCGAGGCGATAGAGCCGATCATCGCGGCGCAACTCCTCACCCACCAGCCGGGCGATTTCCTGCAGCACCCGGTCCCCGGTCTCATGCCCATAGGTGTCATTGATGGACTTGAAGAAGTCGCAGTCCAGCAGCAACAGGGCGAACGGTGATTCGTTCGTTTCCTGCTGCAGGCGGGACCAGTCCTCGTCGAAGGCCCGGCGGTTATAGACGCCGGTCAGGGCGTCGATATGCGCCTCGGCCCACAGGCGGACATTGGTGCGATCGAGTTCATCATGCGCCTGCTCGAGCGAGCGCCGGTAGTCGTGCAATGCCTCCCTCACCTCGCGCAGCTCGCGCACGGGCAAGGTGTCGCGCGCCATCAGCGCCAACGGCTCGCCGGTGCGCAGCTGGGTGAGCTCGTCGCGCAGGCGGCGCAGGGGGCGGGTGAACAGGCGGGTGACCAGCAGGTAGTTCATGGCCATGAGGATGAAGAAGGCCGCCATGAACTGCAGGAGGGTCTGGCGCACCAGTTCGGGCAACATGGAGACCCAGCCGACCTGCCGGATCCGGTATTCGATCATGTCGACCGCCTGCCCCACCCCCTGCACGCCCTGGTATCCGGGGCGGAGCCGGAAGCTCTCCGGGTCGATATAGGCGAAGCGGTGCAGCCCCCGAAGGGCACCGAGCAGGTCGACGCGCAGGCCGACATGGCCCAGCACCCCATGCAAGCCGTCGTCCGGATCGACGACCTGGGCGAAGCGCAGGAGGCACAGCCCCCCTTCGGGCGAGACCATCAGCACGCTGTCCAGTCCGTCGGGGAGCTGGCCGGGAAGGCTGGCCTTGAAGCTCGACAGCAGCCCACCCTGCAAGTCGTACAACTCCACCCCGCGCACCCAGGCCGGCCAGAGCCCCTGCGCGGTGGCGCGATTGTCCCGCCAGTAGGTGTAGTAGGCGGGCGCGGCGAGCTGCTGCCGCACCTCGTCCCAGCTGGCGATCTGCTCGCCAAGGCCGGCCACCTGGGCGAGGGTATTCTCCACGGCGCGCTCGAACTCCAGCCGCGCCGCGGCCTCGCCCTCCGCGGCCTGGGCCTGCTGGATGGCGCGCAGCCGGTCATGCATGTGCCAGCCGAGGGTCAGGAGGATGGCCAGGCCGACCCCCAGCAACAGGATGGCGTAGGTACGTACACCGGGAACACGCATCTACAGGATCCCCATCGCGGATGATGCACTCATGGGAGGACGCGCAGCTCCCGCAGGGCGCCATCCACGGCATCGAGGAGGTCGAACTCATGCGTCCCGTCGAAGAAGTGGCTGGCCCCATCGACCACCCGCGTGGACACGCCGGCCTGGCGCATCGAGGCCACCCAGTCCGCGCCAAAACGCTGGTCCTCGCCCCCCATGATGGCGATCGTGGGCAGCCCGACCCGGCCGAGCCGCTCCAGTACGCCCGCGCGCCCCAGGCTGGCATAGGACAGGTAGGCCTCCGGGCTGGCCACGTAGTTGCCATGGCAGTAGATCAGGCTGTAGCGATCCAGCGCGCGATCCCCGGCACGCAGGCGATCCTCCGCCCTGGCCAGATCGTCCGCCCGCAACTCCTCGCCCCTCGCCCCGACATGACTCATGCTCATGCCGATCACGCCCTTGACGCGGGGATGGGGCGCGGCGCCCGCATAGTCGAGCAACTGCACGCTGCCGAAGGAGTGGCCGACCAGGACGATGGGGCCCTTCGTGCGCCGCGCCAGCCAGTCCACCCAGAAGCCGATCTCGGCGAGGTCGTCCTTCAGGGTATGGGCATGGATGGCATCACAGGCCAGCCCGGCCCGGCGGCCGGTGATCCCCAGGCTCAGGGTGGGGGCGAGCACGGCGTATCCCTTGGCGGAAAACTCGTTCACCAGGGCCTGCACGGTCGGAAAGCCGCCGGTCACCAGGAAGCCGTGCAGGACCAGCAGGGATGGCGCCTCGGGTCGCGCCGGGCGGTAATCCGCGCTCACCCTCAATCCGGAGGGCAGGGTTCCGGTGACCTCGGCCGCCCGCAGGGATGGCAGCAGGACCATCCCCAGCAACAACGCATACAGCATGCCCTTCATGGAGCATCTCCTCCTTTGCCTCATGTCCGTGGCCGCGCCTTCCCGAAGGAAACGCTTACGTCTTGTCGCGGCACAGATGTCCCTTTCCAATCTAGTACAAGCGCGGCTGGCCTTCCGGCCGCGTCTTGAACAGCTTGAAGCTCCACATGTACTGCGCCGGATCCTCGCGGATCATGGACTCGAGCACCGCGTTCATGCGCGCGGTATCCGTCACCACGTCCTCGCCGGGGAAGCCCGCCAGCGGCGGGCGGATGTGGATGTGGTACAGGCCGGTCCGCGGGTCGAGGCGGGTGATGTAGGGCAGTACCACCGCATCACCGAGCCTCGCCAGCCGGCCGAGCATGGGGACGGTCGCCTTGGGCACGCCGAAGAACGGCGCGAACACTGCGTGCGCGGGGCCGAGGTCCTCGTCCGGGATGTAATACACCAAGGTACCGGCCTTGAGGGCCTTCACCAGCGGGCGCAGGCCTTCCTGACGGGCCATCAGCCGGGCACCGAAGCGGGTGCGGCCATGCGCCATCCAGGCATCGAGGAAGGGATTGCGCAGGGGGTTGTAGGGGCCCGCCCCGCCGCCGCAGGCCATCGACAGGTAGGCCGCGCCCATGTCCAGGCCCACCACATGCCCGGTGACCACCAGCGGCGCGCGGCCCGAGGCCAGCGCGGCCTCGAGGTGCTCCAGCCCGTGCACCCGCCAGCGCTTCGCCAAGTCCTTCCGGCTGCGCAGCCACAGGTAGCCGAGATCGAGCAAGGACTGGCCCGCCCGCTCGAAGGATTGCCGCGCCAGCGCCTCGCGCCCGGCCTCGTCCAGCCCGGGGAAGGCGAGGCCCAGATTGATCTCGACGATCCGCCGCCGCTTGGCGTTGCGCCGCATCATCTGCCGACCGAGCCAGGCGCCAAGCCGCATGCGCAGACCGACCGGAAGCCATGCGATGCCCCACAGCAAAAGGATGCCCAGCCACATCCCCCAGTAGCGAGGATGCCAGAGGGCGCGGTTCTTCAGGGGGGCAGGCATAGTCATGTCCGAGCGCCCACCAGTGCCGCCACGGCCCGGAGTCCCTGGCCCAGGTCGCCGAACAGGCCATCCTCGCGGTAGACCAGCAGGCGCAGCGGCCGGCAGAGTTCGAGCAATTCGCCCGGCTGCAGCAGGAAGGCGGGATTGGAGGGTGTCGAGCATCCCTCGGGACGCTCGATGGTGAAGGTCTGGTAGAACAGCAGGCCGCCGGGGCGCAGGGCGGCGAGCAGGTGCGGGATCAGGCCGCGCTCGAGGAAATGGCTGACGACGATCACGTCGAAGGACGCGGGCGCAGGCGGCGCAGCCACGACATCGCGCACCACGCCGTGCACGGCAAGACCACGTCGCCCCGCCTCCTCCCCGAGGCGCTCGATCGCCACCGGGGAGAAATCCCAGGCCTGCACCCGCAGGCCATGCTCGGCCATCAGCAGGGCGTTCGCCCCCAGGCCGCAGGCGAGGTCCAGGGCATCCCCCGCCGCGGGCAGCAGGTGGACATGCTCGCGCAGTGCCCAGGCCGCGGCGCCGCGCTCGGCGTCCGCGTAGCGGCTGTTCCAGAGATCGATCCGCGAGCTCATCGGCGCCAGAACACCGGCGTGAACAGGACGAGCAGGGTGAAGACCTCGAGACGCCCCAGGATCATCGCCACGCACCCCACCCACTTGGCTGCATCCGGGACGGAAGCGAAGTTGCCCGAGACATCGCCGAGTCCCGGCCCGAGATTGTTCAGGGTGGCTGCCACCGCACCGAAGGCTGTCACCTCGTCCAGGCCGATGCCCATCATGACCAGGGTGAGGACGATGAAAATGCCGATGTAGGCGGAGAAGAACCCCCACACGGCCTGGATGACCCGGTCCGGCACCACGTGGGAGCCGATCTTGACCGGAAGCTCGGCCTGCGGGTGCACCAGCTGCTTGAGCTCGCGCACCCCCTGCTTGATGAGCAACATCACGCGCATGACCTTCAGGCCGCCGCCGGTGGACCCGGTACTGCCCCCCATGAAGGCCAGCAGCACGATCAGCACCGGCAGGAAGGCCGGCCAGAGGGTGATGTCGGCGGTGGCGAAGCCGGTCGTGGTGGCATAGGAGACGACATTGAAGGCGGCGTAGCGCAGGGCGGTGAAGAAACCGTCGTAGATGCCGCCCCCCCACAGGATCACGCTGTAGAGGACCACCATGGACAGCAGCACGCCGACGTAGAAGCGGAACTCCGAGTCGTTCCAGTAGCCAGCCAGGCTGCGCCGGTTCCAGGCGACGAAATGCAGGGCGAAGTTGGCTCCGGCGACCAGCATGAAGAAGGTGGCCATGCCATCCAGCCAGGGGGAGTCGTAGTGGGCGAAGCCCGCATCATGCGTGGAGAAACCGCCGATGGCGACCGTCGCGAAGCTGTGGCCGATGGCGTCGAACCAGCTCATGCCGCCGATGCGATAGGCGATGGCGGCGGCCACGGTGATGCCCACGTAGATATACCAGAGCGTCTTGGCGGTGTCCGCGATGCGCGCCGTGAGCTTGGCCTCCTTCATCGGCCCCGGGTATTCGGCCTTGTACAGCTGCATGCCGCCCACGCCCAGCAGCGGCAGGATGGCCACCGCGAGCACGACGATACCCATGCCGCCCAGCCACTGCAGCTCCTGGCGGTAGAAACGGATGCTGTGCGGCAATTCGTCGATACCGGTCAACACCGTCGCGCCGGTGGTGGTCAGGCCCGAGATGGCCTCGAACACAGCATCGGTGAGGGACATCTCGGGCACATCGGAGAGGTAGAAGGGCACTGCCCCCGATACCCCAAGGACGGTCCAGAACATCACCACGACGACGAAGCCATCGCGCAGCTTGAGTTCGCGCGCCAGGCGGCGCACCGGCCAGAAGATCAGCAGGCCGAGGCCGAACAGCCAGGCGAAGCCCTGCAGGAAGGGCAGTACCGCCCCATCGCCGAAGTACAGGCCGACCGCGGCTGGCGGCAGCATCGACAGGCTGAAGATCATCATCAGCACGCCCAGCACGCGCTGGACCATGGAGAAGTGCATGGATCGCCCTATCCGAAGAAGCTGAAGCCAACCTGGAAAAGCTGTTCCACCTCGCGCACGCGGCGCTTGTCGGTCAGGAACAGGATCACGTGGTCGTCCGACTCGATGACCGTGTCATGGTGGGCGATGATGACCTTTTCCTCCGCGCGCACCAGCGCGCCGATGGTCACGCCCTCCGGCAGCCTGAGCTCCTCGATGCGCCGCCCCACCACGCGCGAGGTCAGCCTGTCGCCCACGGCGATGATCTCCATCGCCTCCGCCGCGCCGCGGCGGAGGGAGTGGGCAGCGGTCACCTCGCCGCGGCGAATGTGAGCCAGCAGGGCGCTGACGGTGATCAGCTGCGGCGAGATGACCACGTCGATCGCCGTGGCCTCGATCAGGTCGACGTACACCGTGCGGTTGATGATGGCCATGGTCTTGCGCGCGCCGAGGCGCTTGGCGAGCATGGCGGAGAGGATGTTGTTCTCGTCGTCGTTGGTGACCGCGAGGAACAGGTCCATGTCCTCGACGTTCTCGTCGCGCAGCAGATCCTCGTCGGTGGCGTCGCCGCGCAGGACGATGCCCTCGTGCAGCTCCTCGGCCAGGCGCCTGGCATTGACGGGATTGTGCTCGATGACCTTGACCTGGGCACGGCTCTCCAGCGCCTTGGCCAGGCCTCGCCCGATGTTGCCGCCGCCCGCGATCATGATGCGCCGGTAGGGGCGCTCCATGCGCCCGAGCTCGGCCATGACCGCGCGGATGTGCTCGCGCGCGGCGATGAAGAAGACCTCGTCCTCCGGCTCGATCACGGTGTCGCCGGTCGGCATGATGGCGTGGCCGCGGCGGAAGATCGCCGCCACGCGGGTATCGACGTTCGGCATGTGATCGCGGATATCGCGGATCGGCTGTCCGACCATCGGCCCGCCGGCGAAGGCGCGCACGCCGACCAGGCGCACCCGTCCCCCGGCGAAGTCCAGCACCTGCAGGGAGCCCGGATAGGCCACCAGGCGCGCGATGTGTTCCTGGATCAGCGTCTCCGGGCTGATCACGACGTCGATCCTGAAGTAGCCCTCGTCGAAGATCGCGGGGATGGCCTGGTACTCCGGCGCGCGCAGGCGGGCGATCTTGACCGGGGTATGGAACAGCTTCCAGGCCAGCTGGCAGGCGACCATGTTCACCTCGTCGCTGTTGGTCACCGCCAGCAGCATGTCGGCGTCGTCCACCCCGGCGGCCTCCAGCACCGAGGGATGCGAGGCCAGCCCGGCCACCGTGCGGATGTCGAGCTTCTCCTGCAACTCGCGCAGCAAGGCGGCGTTGGTGTCCACCAGGGTGATGTCGTTGCTCGCCTCGCTGGCGAGCTGCGTGGCGACGGTGGTGCCGACCTGGCCGGCACCGAGGATGACGATCTTCATTTACCAGTCCTTCTCGTCATCGTCCCGCTGGGTGCTGTCCTTGACCCCGAGGGCCTTGAGCTTGCGGTAGAGGTTGGTGCGCTCCATGCCGGTGCGGCGGGCCAGCTCGGTCATGCTGCCGCCGCTCTGGCGCAGCTGGGCCTCGAGGTAGGCGCGCTCGAAGGCGTCGCGCGCATCGCGCAGCGGCTGGGCCAGCTCCACCTCGACCATCAGGCGTCCGCCCCGCTCGCGGGCGATGGATCCCCCCCCTTCCGGCATGCGCGCTCCCTGCGCGCCGAGGGCCTGGCGGGCCTCGGTCAGGGTGATGACCTCGCCGGAGGCAAGAATGAGCAAACGTTGCACCACGTTCTTCAGCTCGCGCACGTTGCCCGGCCAGGCATAGCCGGTCAGCAGGGCGAGCGCTTCGGGATCGAGCCGGCGCGCCCCGTTGCCCTCCTGCTCCTGGGCACGACGCAGCTCGTGCTCGAGCAGCTGGGGGATGTCCTCGGCATGGTCGCGCAGCGGCGCGATGCGCAGCGGCAGGACGTTGAGGTGGTAGTAAAGGTCTTCGCGGAAACGGCCGGCGCGCACCTCCTCGGCCAGGTCGCGCGCGGTCGCGGCAATCACACGCACGTCCACGTGCACCGGCTCGCTGCCGCCCACGCGCACGAAGCTCTGGCTCTCCAGCGCGGACAGCAGCTGGGTCTGCACGCCCTTGTCGAGGTCGGCGACCTCGGCCAGGAACAGGGTGCCGCCATGCGCCTGCTCGAGCAGGCCGTAGCGGATGCGCTCGCCGCCGTCCTCGCTGCCGAACAGCTCCACCGCCGCGCCCTGGCGGGTGTTGAGGGTGGCGAGGTTGACCTCGATGAAGGGCTGGTGGCGGCGCGGTCCGAGGCCATGGATGTAGCGGGCGAAGGTCTGCTTGCCCACCCCCGGCTCGCCGCTGATCAGCACCCAGCCGTCCGCCTCGGCCAGGCGGCGCGCCTGCGCCTTGAGCGTCTGCAGGTAGGCGGAATCGCCGACCGGCTCGAACAGGGCTCGGGCCTCGCGCTTGAGGCGGGCGTTCTCCTGCGCCAGGCGCTGGGCCTGCAGGGCGTTCTCCACCATCAGCAACAGCTTGTCGAGCGAGAGCGGCTTCTCGATGAAGTCGTAGGCGCCGAGACGGATGGCCTCGACCGCGGTCTCCAGCGTGCCGTGGCCGGACATCATCACCACCGGCGCCGGCAGCCCCCCATGGGCGTGCCAGTGCCGCAGCAAGCCGAGGCCATCCATGTCCGGCATCCACACGTCGAGCAGGATCAGGTCCGCGCGACGGGCCTGCAGGGCCCCCTGGGCCTGCGCGGCACCTTCGGCCACCGCGACGCTGTAGCCCTCGTCCTCGAGGATGTCGCGGACGGACTCGCGGATATCCGGCTCGTCGTCCACGATCAGGATGTGTGCGTTAGGCATGTTCTCCCTCAACTGCGGGAAGCGCTGATTGTCAGCGATTCCTGTTTGCGGCTGGATGCCGCAACGCGAACAAGAGCGTAAGCCCTTGATTCGCGGAAGCCGTCGCGGGCATGTACCGCGACGAGCCGAACTGAAAAAATCCAAGGACGGATTTTTTCAGCAACTACCTGGTGACCGTGCCGGCAGCGCCTTCGACGGACCGATTCGCCAGGAGCGAATCGGGAGTCGCCGCAAGACGCCCCCGAAGGGGGGCGACCAGGGATGGTCGGCATCACCCGGAAGGCACGGCGGCCCCGGAAGATACGTGACTGCCGTCCCCTGATTCCAGGGCGGGCAGCAGGATCAGCACGCGCGCCCCGCCCTCGGCGGGGTTGAAGGCGTGCACGCGACCGGCATGTTCCTCGACGATCTTCTTGACGATCGCAAGGCCCAGTCCGGTGCCCTTCGGGCGGGTGGTCACATACGGCTCGAAGATATGCTCAACCAGGTCGGGAGGGAAGCCCGGCCCGTTGTCGTCCACGCACAGCTCCACCAGGCCCTCGTCCGGGCGCAGACGGGTATGCAGGGTGACCGCGGGAACAACGCCATCGGGCTCTCGACGGCCGTACCCCGTAGGGGCCTCGGCCATGGATGGCCGAGGGGACTTCGATCCGGGACCAGCGGCGTTGGGTCGCGAAGCGACACCCGAAGGGCGGAATCCAGGGATGGATTTCGCCGATACGAGACCGCCCGTGGCCGCCTCCTGCAGCGCCTCGGCAGCGTTCTTCACCAGATTGTGCAGCAGCTGGCGCAAGCGGCCGGCATCCCCCTCCACCCACAGCGCCTCGGCGGCCAGGTCGTGCCGCACCCGCACGCTGCCGCCGCGGTAGAGGTCGACCACGTCGCGCACGAGGGTGTTGAGCTCCAGCGGCACCAGCCGCGATTCCGGCGCGCGGGCGTATTCCGCGAACTCGTTGACCATGTGCTTCATCGCCTCGACCTGCTGCACGATGGTATGGGTCGCGCGCTCCAGCACCCTGGCGTTGTCCTCCTCCAGCACCGGACCGAGCTTGCGCCGCAGGCGCTCGGCGGACAGCTGGATCGGGGTGAGGGGGTTCTTGATCTCGTGCGCCAGGCGTCGCGCCACCTCGCTCCAGGCCGCGTCGCGCTGCCCCTGGATGATGGCCGTGATGTCGTCCATCACCAGCACCAGCCCCCCCTCCTCGCCGCCATGCAGGTCATGCGCCAGCGGCGCGCCGCGCAGCATGAGGATGCGGCGGCCCGCCTCGCTGAACAGGCGAACCTCCCGCCCCAGCTCGACCATGCCGTCGTCCTCCAGCCAGGCATGCAGCGCCTCGCACAGCGGGGCGAGATGGGCATGGGTGAGGCACAGCCCCTGCAGGCTGGCCTGCCGGACCTCCTCGAGCGGCACGCCGAGCATGCTGGCCGCGGCGGCGTTGGCATGCCGCACCCGCGCCCGCTCGTCGAGCGTCAGCACGCCGGAGGAGAGGTGCTGCAGCACGGTCTCGAGATAATCGCGCTGCGCGTCGGCCTCCTCCATGAGGCGGGTCGCTTCCTCCGTGCTTTCGGCGATACGCGCGGTCATGGTGTTGAACGACCGCACCAGCAAGCCGAGGTCGTCGTTGCGCTGCACCGGCAGGCGCAGGCTGTAGTCGCCCGCCGCCACCGCGCGCGTGCCCAGGGCCAGCTCGCGGATCGGCGCGGTGAGCCGGCGCGCGGCGACGAACGCCAGCCATACTGCGGTCAGGGCGGAGAGCAGCAGGGCGAGCCCGAGCGCGAGGCCAAAGTTCTGCTTCAGCCCGTGGCGCAGGTAGATCAGCTCGCGGTACTGGTGGAACCCCTCCTGCACGCTGTCCGCAAGGCTCGCCAGGCGAGGATCGAGCGGGAACAGCCCCTGCAGCAGCCAGGTCTCGTTGCGGACGCCATAGCCCCGCACCGGGGTCACCACCCGGATCACCAGCCGGTCGCCCGCCGCCGGTTCCAGGCCGATGTAGTCATTGCCCTGGCGCACGTGCATCAGCATGGCCTCGTTCGGCCGGGCCGGCAGGATGCCCTGGGTGTCGTCGCTGGCCGAGGCGATGATCATGTTGCCGGCGCCGAACAGGGTCATCTCGGTCGCCTCGGTCTCGCGCCGCAGAGTGTCGAGTTCGAGCGCGGCGCGCTCGCTCTCGGTATCCGCCAGCAGCCCCCCCACGCGCGAGGTCGCGCGCACGGCCTCGCGCATGCGCACGTCGAGCGAGGTGCGAGAGAGCTCCAGCGCATCGCCCAGGGCCTGCTCGATCTGCACGTCGAACCAGCTGTCAATGCCGCGCTGGATGAAGTCGAGCGAGAAGTAGAACACGATGGCGACCGGCGCGAGGCTCAGGGCCACGAAGGCGCCGAGGAAGCGCATGGTCAGGCGCGCGCCCGGCACGTGGGCGCGCAGGCTCTGGACCAGCCGCCAGAGGTTGGCCGCCACCACCATGAGCAGGAACAGCACGCCCACGACGTTGAAACCGAGCAACCAGACGTACAGCGACTCGTAACGGGTGGAGTTCTGCAGTGCGTCGGTCAAGAGATAGAGCGAGACCAGCAGCAGCACCACCACCCCCGCGCTGACCCACGGCACCAGCGGGCGCACGCGGCGGCGGTAGAAGACCCTCAGCGTCAGAAGGCCCATAGATACCATTCGCTGGCCAGGGCCCAGCGCTCGGAGAAGTAGGCCCGCGGCCGCATCGGCAGGGGCAGGGTGTCGAGCTGCAGCCTCAGTCGCGCCCGCCCCCGGTAGGTTCCCTGGGCCGGAAAGTCGCCGGCCGGGCCCAGCGCCACGTTGCGCAACTGGGTCAACGCCTCCAGCGCGCCGACCAGACTGGTGAAGGTCGCGCTCTCCTCGCTCTCCGGCCACACCAGCCGGTAGAGCCGGCTGAGGGCATGGTATTCGATGCGGGCGCGGATCGTCTGGCTCGCGACCTCGCGCGCCCACAACCAGTCGCGCTCCTGCTCGATGACGAACTCCCAGGCGAAGGTGAGCGGCACGCCGCTCTCAAGGGCCTCGCGCTGGGCGCCGAACAACTCGAGGCGGGCGTCGGCATCGACATACAGCATGTCCCCGCGCACCTCGGTGGCGACATGGGTGACCGCCACCTCGCCAGCCTGCAGGGACGCGACGCCAAAGAACCACCCCAGCAGCCCGATCACCAGCCAGGACTTCATGATGCCCTCTCGAGCAGGCAGTAGTAGAAACCATCCATACCATCCTCCCCAGGCAGGATCTGCCGTCCGTGTGGCAGGGGGTGGCCCCACTCCGCCCTGATCGGCACCTCTCGGATGCCGGCCCGACGCTGGAAGAAGGCGTCGATGCGGGCATCGTTCTCCTCGCGCAGGATCGAGCAGGTCATGTAGAGCATACGCCCCCCGGGCGCGAGCAGCGGCCACAGGGCGTCCAGCAGGCGATCCTGCTGGCGCGCCAGGGCGGCGATATCGGTCTCGCGGCGCAGGCGCTTGATGTCGGGATGGCGGCGGATCACGCCGGTCGCCGAGCAGGGGGCGTCCAGCAGGATCAGGTCGAAGGGGACGCCATCCCACCAGCCGTCCGGCTCGCCGGCATCGGCGGCCCGCACCTCGGCGGCCAGACCTGCGCGGGCGAGGTTTTCCGTGACGCGGGCGAGCCGCGCGGCATCGCTGTCGAGCGCCAGCATGGCGAGCCCGGGCTCTCGCTCGAGCAGGGCGAGGGTCTTGCCCCCCGGGGCGGCGCAGGCATCGAGCACCCGCATGCCGGGACGCAGCTCGACCTGGCCGGCACACAGCTGGGCCGCCTCGTCCTGCACCGACACCTCGCCCGCAGCGAAACCGGGCAGGCGATCAACCGGCACGGCGCGCCCCAGGCGCAGGCCGTGGGGGGCGTGGCGGGTCGGCTCCGCCGCAAGGCCCGCCTCGGCCAGCCGCCGCAGGTAGCCCTCACGCCCGCCCTTCGCGGCATTGACCCGCAGGGTCATCGGCGGGTGCTGGCGCAGCGCCCCCGCCACAGCCTCCTGCTGCCCCGGCCAGTCACGCGCCAGGCGCGTCCAAAGCCAGCCCGGGAGGGCGTGGCGGGTGGCCGCCTCGGCGGAATCCGTCCCTGGATTCCGCCCTTCAGGTGCCGCCTCGCGGCGGCCCAACGCCGATCCATACGGCGTTGTTCCCGTCCCGAGCAGGGCGAGGCGCGCCTCGCGCTCACGCATGAAGGTGCGCAGCACACCGTTGACCAGGCCGCCGAGACGCTGGGCCTTGAGTCTGTGGGTAGCCTCCACCGTGGCATGCACCACGGCATGTTCCGGCACGCGGGTATGGATCAACTGGTACAGGCCAACCAGCAGCAGGGCGAAGACCTCGACCGGCTTGGGGCGACTCTTGACCAGGCCGTCCGCGAGGAAGGCGAGCGGCTCGAACTCGCGCAGCACGCCGAAGGCCAGCTCCTGGGCCAGACCTCGGTCCCGCTCGGGCAGGGAGGCCAGCAGCGGCGGCAGGGCATCGCTCAGCGAGCGCCCCGCCAGCACGGCGGCCACGGCACGGGCGGACTGGGCACGAACCCCGCTGCCCGACCCATCCTTGCCCGAAGGACGCCCCTCGGCTTGGGCTTTGCCGGCCATCAGGCCCCGAGCCTTTCGCCCAGTATGGGCTGGGCATTGAGGAAGTCGGCAGCAAGGAGTGGCTTGCCGCCGGGCCGCTGGACCTGCTCGAGACGCAGGATGCCGGCCCCGGTCGCGACATCGATGCCGTCGCGGCCGGTGGCGACCACCGTACCCGGCTCCTTGTCGGACAGGCCGTCCGCCGCACGGGCGCGCCAGATGCGGAAGGTCTCCCCGCGCCAGAGGGTCTCTGCCACCGGCCAGGGGTTGAAGGCCATCACCTGGCGCGCCAACTCGATGGCGGGACGCGACCAGTCGAGACGGGCCTCGGCCTTGTCCAGCTTCTTCGCGTAGGTGACGAGGGCCTCGTCCTGCACCTCGCCCGGGAGCGTGCCGTCCAACAACTCGGGGAGATGCTGCAGCAGCAGCTTCGCGCCCATGGCGGCCAGCCTGTCGTGCAGGCTCTGCGCGGTGTCGTCGGCGGTGATCGGGCAGGCGGATTTGGCCAGCATCTTGCCCGTGTCCAGGCCCACGTCCATCTGCATCAGGGTGATGCCGGTCTCGGCATCCCCCGCCTCGATGGCACGCTGGATCGGCGCCGCGCCACGCCAGCGGGGCAGAAGCGAGGCATGCAGGTTCACGCAACCGCGGGGCGGGATATCCAGCACCGCCTTGGGCAGCAGCAGGCCGTAGGCTGCCACCACCATCAGGTCGGGTTTGAGGGCCGCGAGTTCCTCCTGCGCCTCGGGAGTGCGCAGGGTCGCGGGCTGGAACACAGGCAGGCCGTACTCGAGCGCCGCCTGCTTGACCGGGCTCGCGGTCAGCTTGCGCCCACGCCCGGCGGGGCGGTCCGGCTGGGTATACACGGCGACGACGTTGGCGCCGCCCTCGACCAGGGCGCGCAGGGCCGGCACGGCGAAATCCGGCGTGCCGGCGTAGATGATGCGGGGTTTGGACATGATGCTTCCGGTCTCAGGCACGTTCGCGCTTGCGCAGCTTTTCGTATTTCTTCAATGCGCGCTCGCGCTTGAGCGGCGAGAGGTGGTCGATGAACAGGCGCCCCTCGAGATGGTCGAGCTCGTGCTGGATGCACACCGCGAGCAGACCGCCGGTGTCCAGCTCGTGCTCGACGCCGTCGAGATCCTGGTAACGCACCCGCACGCGGTCCTTGCGCGCCACCCTCTCGTGCAGTCCGGGGATGGACAGACAACCCTCCTCCATCTCCTCGACCCCGCTGGCCTCGAGGATCTCGGCGTTGATCAGCACCAGCGGCTGGTCCTTGCCCTCGGACACGTCCACCACCGCAAGCCGGCGGTGGACGTCCACCTGGGTGGCGGCCAGACCGATGCCGGGGGCCGCGTACATGGTCTCGAACATGTCATCCACCAGGCGGCGCAGTTCATCGTCGAAGCGCTCCACGCGCTGCGCGACCTTGCGCAGGTTGGGATGCGGGTACTCCAGAATGGGCAACAGGGCCATGGTTCAGCCGATACTCTTCATCGCGAAAACACCTATTTTATGGTATCAACTTCGGAAACTCTCCCTGCGTCGATGGAACCGCCATGCCCCGGAATGCACTACGCCTGAGCCTGATCGCCCTTCCCGCCCTGCTCGCCGCCTGTGCCAGCGCCCCCGAGGCACCGTCGGCAACCACCGCCCCCGAAGTCGCCACGGCCACTCCGTTGCAGGATCCGGCCCCGGCCAGTGCAGCCAGGATGGCCGCCCAGCCGTTCCGCGCCGACGCCCCGCTCAACTACACGGTCAAGCCGGGCGACACCCTCTGGGGCCTGGCCCAGCGATTCCTCAACAACCCGTGGACGTGGCCGCAGATCTGGTACGACAACCCGCAGGTGCAGAACCCGCACCGCATCTACCCGGGCGACCAGCTGGCCATCGTCAGCATCAAGGGCCAGCCACGCCTGACCAAGAAGCTCTCGCCGCGCATGCGCCCCCTGCCGCAGGAGCAGGCCATCCCCACCCTGCCGCTCGAGGCCCTTCGTCCGTTCCTTGCCTATCCCCAGGTCGTGGAGGCCCACGAGCTAAACAACGCGCCGCAAGTCGTCGGATCGCCGGACGGCCGCCTCGTGCTGGGGCGCGGCGACACCTTCTACGCCCATGGCGGCCACCTCGAGGGCGGCGAGACAGTGGCCGTGGTGCGCCCGCACAAGCCGCTGCTCGACCCGGACAGCAAGGAGGTGCTCGGCTACGAGGCCGAGGCCGCCGGCATCGCGCGGGTGCTGAACGCCGGCGAACCAGCAACGCTCCAGCTGACCGAGTCCCCGCGCGAGACGCGCAAGGGCGACCGCATCGTGCCCCTGCCCCCGGTCCTGACCCATGACCTGCGACTCATGCCGGCGGCGACCGACATCGAGGGCCGGGTGATCTCCCTGCCGGACACCACCACCGTGACCGGCCAGTGGCAGGTCATCGCCATCAACCGCGGCCGCGTCGACGGCATGGCCATGGGCAACGTCATCCGCCTGCACAAACCGGGCAGCGTGGCCCAGGTGGACACCACCCCGATTCCCGATCCGCGCGGCGGGGCATCGAACGGCGACATCTTCGGCAACCCGGTCCGCGAGGTACGCCTGCCGGATCTGGCGCTTGGCGATGCCGTGGTGTTCCTCGTCTTTGATCGCGTGAGCTACGCCCTCATCACCGAGGTCACCCAGCCGGTGCGCGAGGGCGACTGCTTCACCTCGCCCAGCGTGCCGACCATCACCTGCCACTGAGCTTGAGGCGAAGCATGGCTCAGGGAACGGGCCACGCGCTGGACGAGCCGAACAGCGCCGTCGGGAACGGCGCTGGGACGCGAAGCGTCACCCGAAGGGCGGAATCCCGGGATGGATTCCGCAACGCCTCTCCCCGCACAAGCGGGGCTTCCGGCATGGATGCCGGAAAGGTGCGGGCTAACGCCAGCTACGCGTTAGGCCAGGACGAGCCCCGACGACGCGCCTGGCTCGCCCTGCTGCACGCCCCGGCGCTCGGGCCACGCGCATTTGCCCGTTTGTGGGCGGCCCTGCCCGATCCCGTCGCCATCCTCGCCGCATCACCGGCCCGTTGGCGGGCGGCCGGCCTCGGCGAGGCAACCTGCGACGCCCTGCGCCAGCCCGACGAGGCACGGATCGCGGCAGCCTTGGCCTGGCTGGCCGAACCCGGCCA
Organism: Pseudomonadota bacterium; assembly: GCA_049322715.1. GTDB lineage: Bacteria > Pseudomonadota > Gammaproteobacteria > Halothiobacillales > Halothiobacillaceae > Thiofaba. The sequence continues at coordinate 134,976 of JBMOQP010000009.1, read as the reverse complement.
CCACCTCGTCACCCTCGACGACCCGCGCTATCCGCCCGCCCTGCATGACCTGGACGACCCTCCGCCCGCTCTGTTCGCCCTCGGCGACCCCGATCTCCTGCACCTGCCGATGCTGACCATCGTCGGCACCCGCCACCCCACCCCCGGGGGTGCGATCAATACCCATGCCTTCGCCCGCGACCTGGCCGGCCGCGGCCTGACCATCGCCAGCGGCCTGGCCCAGGGCATCGATGCCGAGGCGCACAGCGGCGCGCTGGAGGCGAACGGGCTGACCCTCGCCGCGGTCGGCACGGGGGTGGACCGCGTCTACCCGGCCCAGCATCGCGAGCTCGCACACGCCATCGTCGATGGCGGCGGACTGATCATCAGCGAACTGCCGCTCGGCACCCCCGCGCGTCCCGGCCACTTTCCGCGCCGCAACCGCATCCTGGCCGCCCTAGGCCTCGGAACCCTGGTGGTCGAGGCCGCCCCCCGCAGCGGCTCGCTTATCACCGCCCGCCTGGCGAGCGAACTGGGGCGCGAGGTGTTTGCCATTCCCGGCTCCATCCACAACCCGATGGCACGTGGCTGCCACGCCCTGATCCGCAGCGGCGCCAAGCTGGTCGAATCGAGCGCCGACATCCTCGAGGAGCTGGCGCCCCGGCTGGGCCAGCTCGCTCCCCCAGCGGCCGCGCCTTGCCCCGCGGGCGAACTGCCGGCGCTCCCCGACGACCACGCACGGCTGCTCGAGGCCATGGGCTTCGATGCGGTCAGCGTCGACAGCCTGGTCGAGCGCAGCGGATTGACCGCGGCGGAGGTTTCATCCATTCTGCTGATCCTCCAACTGCAGGGCCTTATCGCCCCGGCAACCGGTGGGCTGTACGTTCGCCTGCCGCCAACATCCTGATATTCCTGATGAAAGAAAACGTCCTCGACGTCCTGATGTACCTGTTCGAGTACTACATGGCCGACAATCCCGGCCAGCCGTTCGACGCCGACCGCGACACGCTCGAGTCACGCCTCGTCGAGGCCGGCTTCAGCAGCGCCGAGATCGGCAAAGCCTTCGGCTGGCTGGACGCTCTGTGGCAACGCCGCGCCCTGCCTCCTCCCGCCCTGCAACGAGCACCGGGCGATGCCGCCCGCGCCCCCAGCATCCGCCTCTACACCCCCGAGGAGATGGAACGCCTGGATACCGACTGCCGCGGCTTCCTGCTGTTCCTCGAGGGGGTCGGTATCCTCAGCCCGGCCAACCGCGAGCTGGTGATCGAGCGCGTGTTCGCGCTGCCGGAAGACGAGATGGACCTCGAGCGACTCAAATGGCTTATCCTGCTGGTTCTTTTCAACCAGCCCGGCGAGGAGATCGCCTACGCATGGATGGAAGAGCTGGTCTATGACAACGTCACCGGATACCTGCATTAAACGTCCATGAGCAAACACCTCGTCGTTGTCGAGTCGCCGGCCAAGGCCAAGACCATCAAGAAATACCTGGGCAAGGACTTCGAGGTCATGGCCTCCTACGGCCATGTCCGCGACCTGGTCCCCAAGGAGGGGGCCGTCGACCCGGCGCATGGCTTTGCCATGCGCTACGAGGTCATCGACCGCAACGCCAAGCACGTCGAGGCGATCAGGAAGCATCTGGCCAAAGCGGACGACCTCTATCTCGCGCCCGACCCCGACCGCGAAGGGGAGGCCATCGCCTGGCACCTGGCCGAGATCGTGCGCCAGGATCCCGAGCTTGCCGCCAAGCCGCTGCACCGCGTGACCTTCAACGAGATCACCCAGCGCGCGGTGCAGGAGGCCATCGCCCAGCCGCGCGACATCTCCATGGACCTGGTCAATGCCCAGCAGGCGCGCCGCGCACTGGACTACCTGGTCGGCTTCAACCTCTCCCCGCTGCTGTGGCGCAAGATCCAGCCCGGCCTCTCCGCCGGCCGCGTGCAGAGCCCCGCGTTGCGCCTGATCGTCGAGCGCGAGGAAGAGATCGAGGCCTTCGTCGCGCGCGAATACTGGACCCTGGAGGCCCGTCTGGCGCATGGCGGGGTGGCCTTCGGCGCGAAGCTGACCCAGCTCGACGGCGAGAAGGTCGAACAGTTCTCCATCGTGGACGAGCGCGGCGCGCACGCCGCCCGCGAGCGCCTGATCAAGGCCGCCAACGGCCTGCTCACCGTCCAGGGCGTCGAGCGCAAGCAGCGCAAGCGCTACCCCGCGCCGCCGTTCACCACCTCCACCCTGCAACAGGAGGCCGTGCGCAAGCTCGGTTTCTCCGCCAGCCGCGCCATGCGCATCGCACAGCAACTCTACGAGGGCATCGCCCTCGGCGAGCAGGGCAGCGTGGGCCTGATCACCTACATGCGTACCGACTCGGTCAACCTGGCCGAGGACGCCCTGCGCGAGATCCGCGGCCTGATCGCCGAGCGCTTCGGCGCCGACCAGATGCCGCCGCAGCCCGCGCGCTACAAGACCAAGGCCAAGAACGCGCAGGAGGCGCACGAGGCGATCCGCCCGACCTCCGCGTTCAACACCCCGGAGCGGGTCAAGCCCTTCCTGACCGCCGAGCAGTTCAGGCTGTACGAGATGATCTGGAAGCGCACCATCGCCTGCCAGATGATCCCGGCCCTGCTGGACACCGTCAGCGTCGACCTCGCCGCCGGGGACGCTGGGGTGTTCCGCGCCACCGGCTCCACCGTGCGCGACCCTGGCTTCATGCGCGTCTACCGCGAGGACGTGGACGAGCCGACCGGCGAGGACGACGAGCGCCGCCTGCCGCCCCTCGAGGAGGGCGAACGCATCCAGCTCGCCGACATCGCCGCCGACCAGCACTTCACCGAACCGCCGCCGCGCTACTCCGAGGCCAGCCTGGTAAAGACGCTGGAGGAATACGGCATCGGCCGCCCGTCCACCTACGCCAGCATCATCTCCACCCTGCAGGATCGCGAATACGTCATCCTGGAGAACCGCCGCTTCAAGCCGACGGACGTGGGGCGTATCGTCAACCGCTTCCTGACCGAGCACTTCACCCAGTACGTCGACCTCGGCTTCACCGCCGGACTGGAAGACCAGCTCGACGCCATCTCGCGCGGCGAGGAAGACTGGGTGCCGGTCATGGACGAGTTCTGGTCGCCTTTCATCGAGCGCGTCAAGGACGTGGCCGAGAACGTCAGCCGCCAGGATGTCGCCCAGGCGCGCGAACTGGGCCTCGACCCGGCCAGCGGCAAGCCCGTGTCCGTGCGCCTCGGCCGCTTCGGACCGTTCGCCCAGATCGGCACCAAGGAGGACGAGGACAAGCCGCGCTTCGCCTCCCTGCGCCCCGGCCAGCGCATCGCCACCATCACCCTCGACGAGGCGCTGGCGCTGTTTGCGCTTCCGCGCACCCTCGGCACCCTGCCGACCGGCGAGGAGGTGCAGGTCAACATCGGCCGCTTCGGGCCGTACGTAAAGTACGGCAAGAGCTATGTCTCGCTGAAGAAGGAGGACGACCCCTACACCGTCACCCTCGAGCGCGCCATCGAGCTGATCGAGGCCAAGCAACTGGCCGAGGCCAACCGCGTCATCCAGACCTTCGCCTCCGGCATCCAGGTGCTGAACGGCCGCTACGGGCCGTACATCACCGACGGCGAGAAGAACGCGCGCATCCCCAAGGACCGGGATCCGAAATCGCTGAGCGAGCTGGAGTGCATGGAGCTGCTGGCCAAGGCCAAGGTGGCCCCGGCGCGCGGCCGCAAGGCCACGACCGGCAAGTCCAAGCCGGCGGGCGAGGGGATCGAGGCCAAGCCGGCCAGGCCCCGCGCACGCAAGAGCCCGGCGGCGGGCGAATCCGCCTTGACGCCGGCCTCGCGCCGCAAGAAGACGGACAGCTGAGGTCCGCACCGAGCCCGCCCCATGAGCCTCCCGTCCAGGCCTTTCGCATCCCCCTGGCGCCTGCGCTTCGCCGCGCGCTGGCTGCGCAAGGGCGGGATCGTGGCCTATCCGACCGAGGCGGTGTACGGCCTGGGCTGTGACCCCGCCCGCACGGATGCCCTGCGCAAGCTGCTCGCACTCAAACGCCGCCCGTGGCACAAGGGGCTGATCCTGATCGGCGCGCGCCCTGTCCAGTTCGAACCCTTCCTCGCTCCGCTCGATGCGGAACGCGTCGAGCGCGCACACGCCCGCTGGCCGGGGCCCACCACCTGGCTGTGGCCAGCCCACCCCTGGGTCTCTCCGCTGCTGCGCGGCGAGCACCGCACCCTGGCGGTACGTGTGCCGGGCCACCCCCTCGCCCGTGCCCTGTGCGACGCCTTCGGCGGGGCGCTGGTCTCCACCAGCGCCAACCGGGCCGGGCAGGCACCGGCGCGCAGCGCCCTCGAAGTGCGCCGCAAGCTCGGCCACGGCGGGCTGTTCATCCTGAGCGGCGCGGTCGACCGCAAGGCCCGCCCCAGTCGCATCATGGACATCCACAGCGGCCGCGTGCTGCGGGACTGAGTCATGTCCGCCCTCCGCCTCATCGCCTTTCTCTTCGCATTCATGGCCGAGGCCTGGGCCGCGGCGGCCCCCTCCACTGCGACATCGTCCTCCTCCGCCCTCACGGCGCTGGAGGGCGAACTGAAGGCGGCGGAGGCCGCCCCCGCCCCCGACACCGCCCTGCTCGACAAGCTGCGAGCCCGCCTGGAGGCAACCCGCCACGAGCAGGCCCGTCTGCAGCAGGCCGAGGAGCGGGCCAAGGCCGCACGGCAGATCGAACGCAGCGGCAGCGTCGAACTGGGCAGGGCGCTCGCCAAGGCGCGCGAGATACCGCCCATGCCGGTGCTGGGCGGTCTGTCGACGGAGCGCATCACCGCCCTGCTGCAGCAGACCGTCGCGGATGAACAGGCCGCCCAAGAGCGGCTCGAGGCCGCCAACCGCGCACTCACCGAGACCGAGCAGCGAGGCCAGGCCCTGCGCCAGGCCAGCCTGCAACCGCCCGAGGCCGCCCCTACGCCTCCGGTTGCGCAGGGCGAACCGCCTTTGCTGGCGCGCGCCGGCCAGCTGCTGGCCCAGGTGCGCCAGCAAGCCATGGAGGCGGAGTCCAGGGCCCTCGCGCTGGAACAGTCCACCCAGCCCCTCGCCCTGCAACTGGCCCAGGCCCGCCAACTGCAGGCCCAGCACGAGCTGGAGCAGCTGCGCAAGCGGCGCGAGCGGATCGAGACGACCCTCAACGAACAGCGCCTGGCCGAGGCCGAGGCGGCCCGCCAGAGCGCGGGCCTCAGCGCCGAGAGCGAGAGCCACCCGGCCCTCAAGCGCCTGGCCGAGGCCAACCAGGAGTGGGCAGACCGCCTGACCGAGACGACCCAGCTCTTAAGCGATATCACCCGCCAGCGCGACGAAGCCACCCGCCGCACCGAAGCGATGCGCCAGGACATGGTCACCCTGCGCCAGCGCCTCGACCAGCTCGGCCTCGGCCCGGTCATCGGCAACCTGCTGCTCCAGAAGCGTAGCGAACTGCCCACCGAGGCCAACCTGGCCCGCCGCATCAAGGACAACCGCGCCATGGTGGGCGACATCCAGCTGCTCGACCTGGATGTCGCCAACGCCCGCGCGGCCCTGTCCGCCCCGCAGACCCTGGCCAGCCAGCTGTTGATCGACGTTCCGGCGGAGGAGCAGGAGGCGCTCGAACCTGCCATCCAGCGCCTGACCCGGGAGCGCGAGGACATCCTGCAGCGCCTGGACGCCGTCAAGCCGCCGCTACTGCTGGCGATCAACGACCTGGAGTTCGCGCTCGAGTCCCAGCGCCGCACGACGCGCGAATTCTCCGACTTCATCGCCCAAAACCTGCTGTGGATGCCCAACGCCCGCCCCCTGTGGAGCACCGCCTGGGCGGACTACGAGAAGTCGCTGCTCACCCTGTTCGACCTGCGCAGCGCCTGGCAGGATCTGCGCGTCGCCATCCGGGGACTCGCCGCCCAGCCCGTGGCCAACCTGGCCACCGTCGCCCTGATCCTGGCCCTGCTTGCCCTGCGTCCCCAGCTGCGGCGCCGCATCCGCCTGCTCGCCGACCGTACCTTCGAGCAGCCGGGACCGACTGATCAGGAACGAATCGGGACGGGCTCCGCAGGAGCAAGCCCGCAGGGGGGCGGCCAGGGATGGCCGGCATCCGAGACCCTGTGGACCACCTTTGGCGCCATCACGCTGGTGTTCCTGTACGCACTGCCCTGGCCGCTGCTGGCCCTGCTTCTGGGCCTGCGCCTGCAGGCCGGGGCTCCCCCCGGCGGCTTTGCCCAAGGCATCGGACAGGCCCTGGCGATGCTCGCGCCGCTGCTGCTCTACGCCCGCGCCGCGCTGGCCCTGTTCCACCCCAACGGCCTGGCCGAGCGCCACTTCGGCTGGAGCCCGCAGACGCTGCACGCCCTGCGCCAGGCGATGCACCTCTTCATCTTCGGCGTCCTGCCTTTCGCCTTCCTCGCCGCGGTGGCAATCGCCATGGACACGGAGGCCATGCGCGACGGGGCCGGCCGGCTGGCGTTCATGCTCGCGCTGTTCGGCCTGGCACTGATGTTCGGCCGCCTGCTGCACCCACGCGGCGGCGTCATGCTCTACTGGCGCATGACCCACGCCCGCCACTGGAGCGCACGTCTCGCCCCACTGTGGTTCGTGCTCGGGATCGGGCTTCCGATCCTGTTCGCAGCCCTGGCGGCAGTGGGGTACTTCTACAGCGCCGGCATCCTGACCCAGAAACTGGTGACCTCGCTGTGGGTCGCCCTCGGCCTGGTGGTGGTGTACGACTTCGGCCTGCGCGCCCTGCGCCTGGTCAAACGCCGGCTGCAGATCCAGCGCGAGCAGGCGCCGCCGCCCCAGATAAAGACCGGCGGCGAGGGGGACGGCCTGCTCGTGCCCTCAAGCGGCATGGACGTCGAGCAGATCAGCCGCCAGAGCCGCAAGCTGCTCAACTTCAGCCTGACGATCGCGCTGCTGTTCGCCCTGTATGCGGTGTGGGCCCCCATCCTGCCGGCCCTCGGCATCTTCGAGCAGATCGCGCTGTGGGACTACCGCGGCGAAATCAAGGGCGAGACGGTAACCGTCAGCGTCAGCCTGGGCGACCTCCTGCTCTCCGGCCTCTGGCTGCTGGCAATGTGGGTGGCGGCGCGCAACCTGCCAGGCCTGATGGAGATCATCCTCGAACGCTGGACCCAGCAGGATGCCGGCACGCGCTACGCGGTGATCACCATCACCCGCTACCTCATCATTGCCGTCGGCCTGGTGCTGATCCTGGGCGGCCTCGGCCTGCAGTGGTCGCAGATGCAGTGGCTGGTGGCCGCGCTCGGCGTGGGCCTCGGCTTCGGCCTGCAGGAAATCTTCGCCAACTTCATCTCCGGCCTGATCATCCTGTTCGAGCGCCCGGTGCGGGTGGGGGACATGGTCAGCATCGGCGACAAGACCGGGCACATCAAGAAAATCCACATCCGCGCCACGGTGCTGGAGGACTTCGACCGCAAGGAGATCATCATCCCCAACAAGAAGCTGATCACCGAGCAGGTCACCAACTGGACCCTGTCCGACACCTCCACCCGGGTCGTGCTCGATGTCGGCGTGGCCTACGGCTCGGACCCGCGCGAGGTGGAGCAGATCCTGCGCGAGGCGGCCGGCAGCGTGGCCGGCCTGATCCAGGAGCCTCCCCCCGGGGTCTGGTTCATGGGCTTCGGCGAGAGCGCGCTCAACTTCCGCCTGCGCGCCTTCGTCGCGGATGCCGAGGAACGCATGGACACGCTCAGCGAGCTGCACTACGCCATCGAAAAAGCCCTGCGCGACCACGGCATCAGCATCCCCTTCCCGCAACGCGACATCCACATCCGGGGTATCGAGGGCCTGAACCTCACCCCGCCACAGGAGCCCAGAACGACATGACCACGATGGTTGAAGAAGTACGCAGCTACCTGCTCGACCTGCAGCGGCGCATCTGCGACGCGATCGAGAACGCCGACGGGCAGGCGAAGTTCCTGCACGACGACTGGACCCGTCCCGAGGGCGGGCACCTCGCCGGCGACGGACGTACCCGCGTGCTCGCCGAGGGCGCGGTATTCGAGCAGGCCGGCATCAACTTCTCCCACGTGAAGGGCGCGAGCCTGCCGCCGTCCGCCACCGCGCACCGGCCGGAGCTGGCCGGCCGCCGCTTCGAGGCGCTCGGCGTGTCGCTGGTCATCCACCCGCGCAACCCCTATGTACCCACCTCGCACGCCAACGTGCGCTTCTTCATCGCGGAGAAGGACGGCGAGGCGCCGGTCTGGTGGTTCGGCGGCGGTTTCGACCTCACCCCCTACTACGGCAACGACGACGACTGCGTGCACTGGCATCAGACCGCCAGGGCCGCCTGCGAGCCATTCGGCGCGGACGTCTACCCCAAATACAAACAGTGGTGCGACGAGTACTTCTTCCTCAAGCACCGCAACGAGCCGCGCGGCGTCGGCGGGCTATTCTTCGACGACTTGAATGAAGGCGGCTTCGAGCGGAGCTTCGCCTTCATGAAGAGCGTGGGCGACCACTACGTCCCGGCCTACCTGCCCATCGTCGAGCGCCGCAAGGACACTGAATACGGCGAGCGCGAGCGCGACTTCCAGCTCTACCGCCGCGGACGCTACGTCGAGTTCAACCTGGTCTACGACCGCGGAACCCTGTTCGGCCTGCAGTCCGGCGGGCGCACCGAGTCCATCCTCATGTCCCTCCCGCCGCTGGTGAAGTGGCGCTACAACTGGGCGCCGGAGCCGGGCACGCCCGAGGCGCGCCTGTACGAGCACTTCCTCCAGCCGCGCGACTGGGTCTGAAGGGGCCACCATGCCCGCCTTCTCCTGGACCGCACTCGACGACACCGGCCGCACCCGCAAGGGCGTGCAGGAGGGGGACTCTGCCCGTCTGGTGCGCCAGGCCCTGCGCGAACAGGGCCTGACCCCGCTTGCGGTCGAGCAGACCGCCGACCAGGTGGCAGCCTACGACCGCAAGGGCGGCCTGGGACGCATCCGGGGCCGGATCGGCGCAGGCGAGCTCGCGCTGATCACCCGTCAGCTCGCCACCCTGGTGCAGGCCGGCCTGCCGATCGAGACGGCCTTGGGCAGCGTGGCGCGGCAGAGCGAGAAGGCCGTCTCGCGCAACCTCATCCACGCCGTGCGTTCGCGAGTGATGGAAGGACACGCCCTGGCCGATGCCCTGGGCGAGCACCCGCGGGTGTTCCCCGAGCTGTACCGCGCCACGGTGGCGGCGGGCGAGCAGTCCGGTCACCTGGACGCGGTGCTGGAGCGGCTGGCGGACTACACCGAGGCGCGCGAGACCCTGCGCCGCAGGATCCAGCTCGCCCTGTTCTACCCCGGCCTGCTGACCCTGATGGCGATCGTGGTGGTGATGGGCCTGCTCACCTACGTGGTGCCTCAGGTGACCCAGGTGTTCGAGCATCTCGGCCAGGAGCTTCCGGACCTCACCCAGGCCCTGCTGGCGCTGTCCGGCTTCCTGCGCGACTACGGCATCTGGCTGCTCGGTGGACTCGCCGCCGGCGCTTTCGCCTTCCGACGCGCCCTGCGTCACACCAGCGTCAAGCGCCGCTGGCATCATCTGCTGCTGCGCCTGCCGCTGGCCGGCCGGCTGATCCGCGGGGTCAACACCGCGCGCTTCGCCCGCACGCTCGGCATCCTCGCCTCCGCCGGGGTGCCCATCCTCGAGGCGATGCGCATCGCCGCCTCGGTGATGGACAACGTGCCCATGCGCGAAGCCGTGGAGGATGCCACCCTGCGCGTGCGCGAGGGAGTCGGCATCGCCACGGCGCTTGCGGACAGCAAACTCTTCCCGCCGATGACAGTCCAACTCATCGCCTCCGGAGAACAGTCCGGCCGCCTGCGCCCGATGCTGGAGCGCGCCGCCGCCCAGCAGGAAAACGAATTGTCGGCCATCATCGCCACCGCGCTCGGCCTGTTCGAGCCGGTCCTGATCATGGTGATGGGCGGCGTGGTGCTGATCATCGTGCTCGCCATCCTGATGCCGATCTTCGAACTCAACCAGCTCGTGAAATGAAGAGATACGTTATGCGTACGAAAACCGTCGAACAGAGTGGTCAGTGGTCAGTGGTCAGTGGTCGGCGAAAGCCACTGATCACTGGCTACCGGCCACTGACCTCTTCCGGCTTCACCCTCATCGAAGTGATGGTGGTGGTCGTCATCCTCTCCATCCTTGCCGCCATCGTGGTACCGAAGATCATGGATCGCCCGGACGAGGCGCGCATCACCAAGGCCAGGCAGGACATCCGCGCGCTGGAGGCCGCGCTGAACCTGTACAAGCTGGACAACTTCAGCTACCCGACCACCGACCAGGGGCTGGAGGCACTGGTGCAGCCGCCGACCACCGAGCCCGTCCCGCCGAAGTGGAAGCAGGGCGGCTACCTCGACCGCCTGCCGCTGGACCCCTGGGGCCGTCCGTACATGTACATGTCGCCGGGCGACCAGGGGCGCGCCTTCGACCTGTACTCGCTCGGCGCCGATGGCCAGCCGGGCGGTGCCGGTGCGGCGGCCGACATCGGCAACTGGGCGCTGGACTGATGTTCCCGACGCCACGCGGACCGCGCGAGGGTGACAGCCCACTCGAGGGCGAACTGCTCTCCCGCGGCGGCCAGAAGATGCCCGACATGGGAGGGCGCCTCGGCCGCGCGCTGCGCCTGTTCTGGTTCGTCAGCCTGGTCGTGACCGGCTGGTTGCTCTGGCTCACCCTGCGCGGCGGCCCGAGCGGCGTGCTGGACATCCTGCTCGCCCTGCTGCTGGCCGCGCCCTTCACCGTGCTGACCCTGGTGATGGTCGCCCTCGGCCAGCTGCTCGACCTGATGCACCGCTCGTCGGGCGAACTGGATGCCCATCTACGCGCCGGCATGGAGAGGCGCGACCCGCGCATGGCTGCCATGGAGCTGCGCTACACGATGGCGGAGTTGCGCGGCAAGGCCGGCAGCCTCGCCTTCCTGCGCTTCATGCTGACCCCGGGCTTCTTTGCCGCGGTCGGCCTGTCGGTGCTCGCCACCCTCGTCATGATCCCCGTGGCCCTGTTCACCCTGCTGCTCAACCTGTTCTGATGTCCCGCTTCCCCGCACGCGGCTTCACCCTCGTCGAGGTGATGGTGGTGATCGTCCTCATCGCCATCCTCGTCACCATGGTGAGCCTGTCGATGCGTGGCGACCGGGCCGGGGATCAACTCGAGGAAGAGGCCAAGCGCCTCACGGCCCTGCTCAACCTCCTGCGCGAGGAAACGGTCTTGCGCGACCGCGACCTCGGGTTCATGCCCACGCCCGAGGGCTACCAATTCGTCCAGGCCGCCGTTCCCTCGGGCCTTGTGTCCGACGCCCCTGAGGAGGAAAACGGACAGGCGTCAGCCCCCCTCAACCTCGTCCCGTCCGGCCCCTCCGGAACGCCCGCCTTCCTGCCGCTCACGGATGATAGCGTATTCCGTCCGCGCGCCCTCCCCCCGGGCACCGTTCTGCGCTTCGAGGCCGGCCCTTCCACCCTGGTGATGTCCCCGGCGGGGCAGCCGTACGCGCCCACTATCCTCGCCACCGCCCAGGACCTGCTCATGCCGGAGGGACGACTCACCCTCACCCACCCCGCCACCGCGCGCGTGGCCGCCATCCGCATTCGCGCGGATGGCGCCGTCATCGAGGATACGACCGATGGCCGCTGAACGCGGATGCCAGGGCTTCACCCTGCTCGAGGTGTTGGTGGCCCTCGTCATCCTCGCCCTCGCCCTTGGCGCGCTGATCAAAACCGGCGCCGACCATGTAGCCCTGCTCGACGATCTGTATACGCGCACCCAAGGCTTCCTCGTGGCGGAGAACCAGCTGCACCGCTTCCAGCTCGAGCGCCTGTGGCCGGAAGCGGGCACGCGCAAGGACCATGTCGACCAGGCCGGACGCCGCTGGTTCTGGCAAGCGACCTTCGAGACCACGCCCGACGCCGACCTGCGCCGGGTCACCCTCGAAATCCGCCTGCGCGAGGATGGCCCCGTGCAGGCGCGGCTGACCGGCTTCCTGGCCAGGCCGCGATGATGAGTGGTCGGTGGCCGCAGGGCTTCACCCTGCTCGAGCTGCTGGTCGCACTGGCCATCTTCGCCTTCCTCGGCGCGATGGCCTACGGCGGCCTGGCCGCCATGCTGCGCACCAGCCAGGGCGCGACTGACACCCGCGAGGCCCTGGCCGCCCAGCAGCGCGGCCTGCGCATGCTCGAGGAGGACATGGCCTTCGTCCTCGACCGTCCGGTACGCGACGGTCTGGGCAGCCCCCACCTCGCCTTCATGAGCGGCCGCGACGGCGAGACCCTGCTGGAATTCACGCGCAGCAGCCGCGCCCGGGCGGACCTGCTGCCCGCCCCCATGGAACGGGTCCGCTACGTCCTCGAGGAGGGGAACCTGGTCCGCCAGACCTGGAACCCGCCCGATGCCGCCCGCCTGGAGCCCGACTTCACCCTCACACTGTGGCGGGATGTCGAATCCGTGACCCTCGGCTTCCTCGACCGGGGACTGCAGACCTACGGCAGCTGGCCGCCCCCCAACGTCGCGAATCCGGGCCTGCCGCGGGCCGTGGAGATCCGCCTCAAGCCACGGGAGGAGGAGGAAATCCGCCGCCTGCTGCCCCTGCCGGAATTCCCGGCCACCAGCGGGGCCAGCTCATCCCTGGCCTCCCACCCCTGGTCCCTCCTCTCCGGCCCTTCCGGCATCCATGCCGGAGGCCCCTTGGGGGTACGGCCCTCGAGAGCGGCCATCCCTGGCCTCGGCCCCGCCTGGCGGCCGGGAGAGGCGCTCGGCTCATGAGGCGCACACAGCGGGGCATCGCCCTGATCACCGCCCTGCTCGTGCTGGCCATCGCCGTGGTGCTGGCGGCCAGCCTCGCGCAGGAGAGCGCGCTCAGCCTGCGCCGCACCGAGAACCTGCTCCATCAGGGCCAGGGCCAGGCCTACCTGCAGGGGGCCGAGGACTGGGTGCGGCAGATCGTCGCCCGCGACGGGCGCGAGGTGGACCACCTCGGCGAGCCCTGGGCCACACCCCTGCCGCCGATCCCGGTCGAGGGCGGCGAGATCGTGGGACGCCTGGGCGACCTGCAGGGCCGGCTCAACCTCAACGCCCTGCTCGCCGAGGACGGCAGCATCGACCCGCTGATGCGCCAGCGGCTCGCCTGCGTGCTGCGCCGGGCCGGCATCGAGCAGACCGATGCCGCCCTCGATGCGCTGGCCGACTGGCTGGATGCGGATGGCGACGTGCGCAGCCTGGGGGCCGAGGATGGCGTCTACCAGGCCCTGCCCCGTCCCTATCGCGCGGGCAACCAGCCGCTGCTCACCAGCGGCGAACTGGCGCTGGTCCAGGGTTTCGACCCGGCCATCGTCCCCCGGCTTCGACCACTGGTCGCGGCGCTGCCCGCCAACGCCACCGTGAACATCAACACCGCCCCGCTCGAGGTGCTGACCTGCCTTGGCGAGGGCGTGGACGAGGCGGCCTGGCGCGCCTTCGTCGAGGAACGCGCGCGCACTCCCCTGAAAAAAGTCGACGACCTGCTCGGCAAGGAGCCCTTCCAGGGCAACATCGACCCCAAGGGCCTGGGCATCGCCACGCGGCTTTTCCTGCTCGAGGCCGAGGCCCGCATTGGCAGGACCCAGACACGTCGCTACAGTGTGCTGCTGCGAGATGACCAAGGAACCGTGCGCGTGCTGCACCGCTTTCAGGAGAGCCCCTGATGCCCGCCTCTCTGATGACCCTGCGCCCCCTGGACGAGGATCGCTGCGCCTGGGTGCTGGAAACCGACGGCCGGCTGCTTTCCGGAGAGGCCGGGTGGGATGCCATCCCGCGCCCGCCCGAGGCCACCCGCATTCGCGTGCTGATCCCCGGTGATCGCATCACCCATGCCGCCGTATCCCTGGCTGCCCGCAACCCGAAGCTGATCGAGCAGGCCCTGCCCTATGCCCTCGAGGAGCAGCTGGCCGAGGACATCGAACAGCTGCGCATCGCGCACGGCCCGCGCGATGGCGGGGGCATGGTGCAAGCCCGCGTGGTCCGCCGCGAGGAGTTGGATCTGCTGCTGGGACGGCTGCGCCGGCACGGTATCGAGCCCGCCGCGGTCTACAGCGAACTGGATGTCCTGCCCGTCCCGGCCGAGGGCTGGGTCACCCTTGCATGGAGTGGGATGCTGCTCGCGCGCGGGAGCCGGGGCGAAGCCCTCGCGCTCGAGCCCGGCCTGCTGGGCCCCTTGCTGGACGGCGTTGTTCCTGTCCGCGCCATCGAGACACCGGAGGGGCCGCTGCCCTGGCTCCATCGCCACCTGCACGAGCGCGGCATGATCGACCTGGTCGGCGGCGGCCGTTCCGCGGGCCTCGGCGATCGCCTGCGCCCCTGGCGCATCCCGGCCATTCTCGCCGCAACCGCCCTGCTGCTGCAGGGGGGACTGATGCTGCACGACATCCGCAACCTCGACCGGCAACGCGCGGCCATGCAGGCGGAGATCGAACGCATGGCGCATGAGGCCGCGCCCGAGGTCAGGCGCTGGGTCAACCCCATCGCCCAGCTGCGCCAACTGGCCACGGGCGGCACGGCGCCCCCAGCCGAGAGCGGCATGCTCGACATGCTCGCCAGGCTGGCCCCCGCCCTGGCGGCCCGGCCCGACATCAAGCTCGGCACCCTGCGCTTCCAGGGTGGGACGCTCGAGGCCCAACTCAGCGCCGCGGAAGGCGGCAGCCTCGAGGCCCTGCTCGAAACGCTGCGCAAGCAACAAGGCGCTTCGGTAGAACTGGCGGAACAACGCGTGGAGGGTGGACAGGCCACTGCCCGGCTGCGGCTGAAGGGGAAACGGGCATGAAGGACATCAGGAGCTGGTGGGCAGGAATGAGCACCCGTGATCGCCGCATCCTTCTGATCGGCACCGCCATCACCCTGCCCCTGCTCGGCTGGGCGCTGGTCTGGCAGCCGCTGGATGCCGCGCGCGAGGCAGCCCGCACGGCGCAGGCCGAGACGGCCGCCCAGCATGCAGAGGTGCGCACCCTGGCTGGGCAGGTCGCCAGCCGCGCCAAGACCGGGGGCGCTGCCGCAGGTGCGCAGAGCCCCCTGGCCGCCGTCGAGGCCGTGGCCCGCGACCAGCGCCTGCTGGAGCAGCTCAAGCGACGCGAAGCGGAAGGCGCGAACGGGGTACATCTGGTGCTGGAGAACGCCCCGGCGGACGCCCTGATGCGCCTGCTCGAAAGACTGGATCAGCAGTACGGGCTGCGGGTCGCCCAAGCCCAGATCGACCCCGTGACGACAGGGCGGGTGAACGCCTCGATCACCCTGCAGCGCGGAAGGCCCTGATGACCCGCCCCATGCTCGGCTGGGTCCTGCTGGCCCTGCTGTCCTACCTGCTTTTCCTGCTGCTCACCCTCCCCGCCCAGCGCGTGGCGGCCTGGAGCGGAGCCCCCCTGACGGAGGTGCGCGGCAGCCTGTGGGCGGGGGCGGGCACCCTGCAGGCCGGCCGCGAGGCCATCCAGAATATCCGTTGGCGCCTGCATCCCGTCTGGCCCTGGCAGGGCGCGCTCGGCGCCGGGATCGCAGCCGAGCATCAGGGCTGGCAGGCTGCGGGTGAGTTGCGGCTGGGCTGGAACGGCACCCTGCGCGTGAACGACGCCACCCTGAGCGGCCCGCTCGACAGCCCGCTGCTGGCCCGCCATCTCCCCCTGCCCCTCCGGGGCCAGGCACGCCTGCGCATCCCCCAGGCCGACTGGACGGGAGGCCTGGCAAAGGCCGAGGGGGTCATCCTGGAGGTCTTCAAGACCAGTATCATGCTGGGCGAGCCGCTGGCTCTCGGCGATCTTGCCGCCGAGATCGAAGTGATTGACGGTCGGCTGGACGGCCGCCTGCACGACAAGGGCGGCCCGCTCGAGCTCGCGGGCCGCCTCGAAGGCGACGCGCGCAGCGGGCTCGCCTTCGAGGCACGCCTTGCGGCCCGCCCGGGCGCACCGGCCGCCCTGGCCGACAACCTGCGCCTGCTGCCCGCCGCGCCGGAAGGCGGGGCTCGCATCCACACCCGCCTGACCGCCCCGTGGCTGGCAGCACTGCGGACCCAATGAGGGGTTGGCCCCCGCCCGGATGGAGCGGAGCGCATCCTGGCTACGTCCCTCGCACCTCAGGTCAGCGGCAACAGCTCGGCGAATCCACCGATCAGCTCGAAGCCGTCGGCCACCACATCATCCCCCCGGCTGTCGGGCCGGCGCACCCCGCGCAGGAAGCGGATACCCGCCTCACGTGCGCTTTCCAGCACGTGCAGGTTGTCGTCCACCAGCAGGGTGCGTGCGGGATCAAAGGGTTGCTGGCCGCGCAGGCGGGCCCAGAAGCCGGGAGCCTCCTTCGGCAGGCCGAAGGCATGGGCGGACAGCGCCGCGTCCAGGTGCCCGCCGAGCGGGGTGCGGGCCAGCTTCAGTTCCAGGCTGGCGGGATGTGCGTTGGTCACCAGCACGGCCCTCCGTCCGCTGGCGCGCACCGCGTCGAGGAACTCGATGACCCGCGGATGCACGGCGATCAGGTGCGCCACCTCCTGCTTGAGCGCGATCACGTCCAGCCCGAGGCTCGCCGTCCAGTAGTCCAGGCAGTACCAGTCCAGCGTGCCGCGCACCGCGCCGTAGCGCGCGAACAGCTCGTCGCGCGCCCGCGGCACCGGCACCCCCTCGCGTTCAGCGAAGCGCCGGGGCAGGTGCTCCAGCCAGAAATGGTTGTCGAAATGCAGGTCGAGCAGGGTGCCGTCCATGTCCAGCAGCACCGTGTCGATCTCGCGCCAGTCCAATCCCATGCTCATAACAAGTCTATCTCCGAGGCAACAAATACAGTTTATTGGACGGAGGACCGACCGACCTGCACACTGCGGAATATTTTGCTGCCCACGTCCGTCGTAATCTTTCCCGTGAACAACGCTCCACTTGGGCCTGACCGCCTCCTTGCCTCCACCTCCGTGCCCCTGGCGCATGTCGCTGCCGACGGGGCCGTGCTGTGGGGCAATGATGCCTTCGCCCGGCTGTGCAACGTACCGCAGCCGGCGATCGCAGGCCGCGCCCTGACCGATCTGTGCTGCATCTGCACCGACGGCGCCTGCGCCTACCGCGGACGGGGACTGCCCTTTGCGCAGATCGACTTCATGCGCAGTGACCTGCTGGTCTGCCCGGCCCCCACCATCAGCCACGAGACGGAAAGCTGCCGCCCGATTCGTCTCGCCAGCCAGCGCCTGGGCGACGGCAGCCTGCTGCTCGAATTCCACGACGCCAGCGAGGCAGTCAACCTTCGCCAGCAGCTGGAGGAGGCCCGCCAGCGCGACGAACTGACCGGCCTGCGGAACCGCCACGCCCTGATCGGCACCCTGAAGGCCGCGCACGCCAGCGGCGACGACTACGCCATCCTGCTGATCGACATCGACCGCTTCAAGGTCATCAACGACTACTACGGCCAGGCCCAGGGCGACGACACCCTGATTGCCCTCAGCCGTTATGTGCTCGAGGGACTTGGCAGAGGACACCTGCTCGGCCGCTGGAGCGGACACGAGTTCATCTGCCTGCTCCCGGCGACCACCAACGAGCAGGCCTGCGCACTGGCCGAGACCATCCGCCATCACGTCCGCCACAGCTTCCAGCGCGACCACGACCGGCCGGACCTGCCCCACACGGTCACCATCAGCATCGGCGTGGCGTCGCGCAGCCCCTCGGACAGCAGCTTCGAGACCGTGATCGCGCGTGCCGACTCCGCGCTCTACCAGGCCAAGCGGCGCGGCCGCAACCGGGTAGCCACCGAACAGGACTTCAGCAAGAGCATTTTCATCGCCAGCGCGGAGATCGAGGCCGCCCTGCAGGAAGATCGCCTGATCCCCGCCTACCAGCCGATCGTCGAGCTCGCGACCAGGCGCGTCGTGGCCGACGAGGCCCTGGCCCGCATCCGCGGGCGGGATGGCGGCCTGCTGCCTGCCGGCCTGTTCATCGAGGCCGCCAGCGAACTGCAGATCGCCCACCGCATCGACCAGGCCATCGTGACCCAGGCCATCCAGCGCTGCGCCCGGAAGGTCATCGCCGCCCCCAGCGCCGACCCGATCCATCACTTCCTCAATATCTCGACCGACCTGCTGCGCCACCCCCGGCGCATCGAGGCCATCCTGGCCGCGGCGCGCCTGTCCGCCGAGCAGTGCGGCATGCAGTGCTCGACGTCCAAGCCACTGGTGATCGAGATCACCGAGCGCGAGCTGGTCGGCGACCCGCGCGAGGCGCTGGAGATCCTGCGCCCCTTCCTCGACTTCGGCCTGCAGATCGCGGTGGACGACTTCGGCAGCGGCTACTCGTCGTTCCTCTACCTGCTCGACCTGCCCGTCACCTACCTCAAGATCGAGGGCGAGCTGGTCCGCAGGATGCGCGAGGAACCCAAGGCGCGCGCCATCATCCAGGGCATCCAGTCCATCGCCGACCAGCTCGGGCTGATCACCATCGCCGAATTCATCGAGGACGAGGAAACCGCGCGCATGCTGACCGATCTCGGCGTGAACTGGGGCCAGGGCTACCTGTTCGGTCGCCCCACGGTCGAAGAGCCAGGCGCGGCTTGCGAGCCTACTGCCCCCTCCCTATACTCCGGCCTTTCCTAACGCGACACCTGCAACTCAGCCATGAGCATCGAACTCCCTGAAGGTTACCGTCCCTCGGATGACGAGGAATACATGAACCCCATGCAGCTGGAGTACTTCCGCCGCAAGCTGCTGGCCTGGAAGCAGGAGCTGATGGAGGAAGCCGACTCCACCCTCAACCACCTGCGTGAGGAAAATTGGCAGGAACCGGACATCAACGACCGCGCCACGCTGGAATCGGACGCCGCGCTGGAACTGCGCACCCGCGACCGCTACCGCAAGCTGATCAACAAGATCGACAAGGCGCTCAACCGCATCGCCGATGGCTCCTACGGCTACTGCGAGGAGAGCGGCGAGGAGATCGGCATCAAGCGCCTGGAAGCGCGCCCGATCGCCACCCTGACCATCGAGGCCCAGGAGAAGCACGAGCGCCTCGAAAAAGTCCGCCGCGAGGAGTGACCGTGCTTCGCGCCCTGCCTCTCGCCTTGGCCGCCCTCCTCGTCCTGCCCGCCTGGGCAGGCCCCAAGGTCGTGCTGGAGACCTCGCAGGGCGAGATCACCCTGGAACTGGACGCGGACAAGGCGCCAAAGACGGTGGAGAACTTCCTCGCCTACGTGCGCGACGGACACTACAACGGCACCGTCTTCCACCGCGTCATCCCCGACTTCATGATCCAGGGCGGCGGCTTTGGCGCGGACTTCGTGCAGAAGCCCACCCGCGCCCCGCTGCAGAACGAGGCCGACAACGGCCTGAAAAACGTGCGCGGCACCATCGCCATGGCCCGCACCAACAACCCGCACAGCGCCACCGCGCAGTTCTTCATCAACACGGTGGACAACGGTTTCCTCGACCACCAGTCCCCCACCCCGCAGGGCTGGGGCTACGCGGTGTTCGGCAAGGTCGTGGCCGGCATGGAGGTCGTCGACCGCATCCAGCGCCTGCCCACAGGCCCCGGCGGTCCCTTCCGCAGCGACGTGCCGCGAGAGACCGTGCTGATCAAGCAGGCCCGCATCCTGCCCTGACCGCGTTGATCCCGACCATCGACACCCCGGACGGCCTGCACGCGCTGGCCGCCGCGCTGGCCGGCACGGCCGTGCTGGCCCTCGACACCGAGTTCCTGCGCGAGCGCACATACCGCCCGCAGCTATGCCTCGTGCAGCTGGCGACCGGCGCCACCGAGGCCTGCGTCGACCCCCTCGCGCTCGGCGATCTCCAGCCGCTCGCCGGCCTGCTGACCAGCCCGGCGCAAACCAAGGTCCTGCACGCTGCCAGCCAGGATCTCGAAGTGCTCTACCTGCGCCTCGGTGTCCTGCCCGCCCCTCTGTTCGACACCCAGATCGCCGCCGCCCTCTGCGGCCTGGGCGAACAGATCGGCTATGCCGCGCTGGTCGAGCGCCTGTTCGGCGTGCAACTCGACAAGGCCCACAGCCGCACCGACTGGTCGCGCCGCCCCCTGGCCCGCGAGCAGCTTCGCTACGCGCTCGAGGACGTGCACTACCTGCCCGAGGCCCACGCCATCCTCGAGGCGCGCCTGATGACCCTCGGCCGGCTCGACTGGCTGCGCGAGGACTGCTCCGCGCAACTCGATCCCGCGCGCTGGAACCCCGAGCCGCTCGAGGCCTGGCGCCGCATCAAGGGGTGGCAACGCATGCCCCCAGCCGCCTTCCCGCGCCTGCGCCAGCTGGCCGCCTGGCGGGAGTGCCGCGCCCAGGCCCTCGACCGCCCACGCCGCTGGGTGATGGACGACGACACCCTGGCCGCGCTCGCCAGCCGCCCGCCCAGCAACCTGCACGCCCTGCTGCACGGCGGAGTGCTGCCGCCCGGTCTGCGTGGTGCCGCCGAGGACATCATGACCGCGCTCGAGGCGGCCCGGACGGACGCCCCCCTGCCCCCCCCGGCCTGGACCCCGATGCGCGGCGAGGAGCGGGCCCGCTTCGACCGCCTGACCACGGCCATCGACCGGCTGGCCGCCACGCTCGACCTGCCCGCCAGCCTGCTGCTCTCGCGCGCAGAACTGGAACGCCTTGCGCGCGGTCAAACCACGCTCGACGCTCTTCGCGGCTGGCGCGCCCAGCTCCTGCGCGAGCCCCTCGGTAACGCCCTCTGATCCGCGAGCCCCGCATGAATCCGAACGACCTGATCCAGCGCATCCGCAACGCCATCCCCGACGCCGAGGTCACCCCCTCGGGCGAGGGCTGCAGCTTCAACCTGACCGTGGTGAGTGCAAGCTTCGCCGGCGAACCGCTGCTCAAGCGACATCGCAAGGTGATGGCGGCGCTGAACGACCTGATCGCGAGCGGCGAACTGCACGCCGTGACGCTCAAGACCCATACCCCCGAAGAATCCCGAGGCTGACCCCCATGGACAACCAGACCCGCACCGAGCTCGAGGCCGCGGCCTTCCGACGCCTGATCGCCCACCTGCAGGAACGCACGGACGTGCAGAACATCGACCTGATGAACCTGGCCGGTTTCTGCCGCAACTGCTTCTCCAAGTGGCTCAAGGCCGCCGCCGACGAGCGCAGCGTCACGCTTAGCCTGGATCAGGCGCGCGAGATGGTCTACGGCATGCCGTACGAGGACTGGAAGGCGAAGTACCAGAAAGAGACCACCGCGGAGAAGCAGGCGGTGTTCGAGAAGGCATACGAGCGCACCCATGGGGAGCCGCACAAGGGGTAAAGACGCCACATGGAAGTGAGGGGCGTGGCCGCTCC
Organism: Pseudomonadota bacterium; assembly: GCA_049322715.1. GTDB lineage: Bacteria > Pseudomonadota > Gammaproteobacteria > Halothiobacillales > Halothiobacillaceae > Thiofaba. The sequence continues at coordinate 113,722 of JBMOQP010000009.1, read as the reverse complement.
ACCGCCCGCGGGGTGGAGGGCGCGTGGCGTGATCAGCCGCTGATGTCCCGCATCCGGTCAGCCCATGGATGGGTCGCGGACTCCTCCACCTTGCCCGCCGGCAGGGCCGGCCAGCGGCCCGCATTCAGTTCGGCCTTGAGACTGGCCTTGAGCTCCGCCGCCGTCCTGCCGGCATAGGGATGCGCGCCTCCCGTGGTGAGGGCATCGACATAGGCCTCCGCGATCGCGGAGGCTTGTCCCCACGCAGCCGCCTTTTGGATCGAACCCAGCTCGGTGGGCAGGCGATCCCAGTGGTCGCGCACGATCAGCAGCACCTTGGCCATCGCCATGCCCAGCACGTCATCGCCGTTCATCGGCTGGCTGCCGTCGAGGATCGCGCGCATCGCCTCCGCGGCCCCCGCCTCCTTGCGCGCCTGCTCGAGCACCGCGCCGAGGGCCCGAGGGGCGCCATGCAGCAGCAGGGACGCGCCCACCGGGAACCCCATCCCCCCGCTGCTGTCGATCTGGATGGCCGCGAGGTCAAGCGCCTCGGCGACGCGCGGGAGCCCCAGCGCGCGGGCCTTGACGGCGCCGAAGCGGGCACGCTCGGGGGTCACGGCCATGCCGTCGCCCAACCACTTGTAGAAGATGGTGCCGACATTCTCACGCTCGAGGTACTCGTCCTTGCCCTCGCGCCAGCCCTTGAGCTCGCGCAGCGGCATGGTCTTGCGCAGGACGGGGGCATCCGGGTTGTCGGACAGCACTTCGGCGCCCGACAATGGGCTGTTCGCGCCGGGGTGGCAGGTCCCATACAGGGTCTTCCCCTTGCCCGGCACCAGCTCGCGCATGATCACCACCGCCCGGTCGCCCTCGAGCGCCTCGACAATGCCGGTGGCATAGCCGTCCTCGCGCAGGTGCTCGGAATACATGGGAATGAAGACCCGGTCGCCCACATGGACCTGGGCCTGGACCGCGCCGGCCAGGGCCAGCATTGCGAAGAGCGCAAAACGGTGCGCTTGTTTCATCGACAGGAACCTCATGGTGGATTCAACCCGACAGCTGATCTTCTGCGCGCATGACAATTACGGCCCGGTCGAGGTATGGCGCACCCCCGACGGGCTGGTCCTGGGATTGGGCAACGAGATCGAGCAGACCCGGGTACTGCCGCACAACCGCAACCACCTCTGCTTCAGCTACATGCGGCACATGCTGCTGACCCTGCTGTGGAAACCGAAGCCCCGGCGCACCCTGATCCTCGGCATGGGCGGCGGAGCGCTGGCCCGCAGCCTGCTCGCCTCCTTCCCCAAGCTCGAGATCGACGCCGTCGAGTTGCGACCGGCCGTGGCACAGGCCGCGCGCGAGGTGCTGGGCCTTCCCGACGAGCCTCGCCTTCGGGTGCATATTATGGACGCAGCCGAGTTCGTGCGGAACGCCCCGGCCTCACACTATGAGCTGATCCTGACCGATTTGTTCGATGCGCGGGGCATGGTGCCCGCGCTGGGCGAGGGGGAATTCCAGCAGCACTGCGCGCGCATCCTCGCCCCGCGGGGGGCGCTGGCCTCGAACCTGTGGCGCTACCCGCTGGAGGACTACCTCGCGGCAAGCATCGCAATGGAGCAGGCCTTTCCCTGGCTGGCCTTCGTCACCACCCCCGAGCGGGACCAGACCATCGCCCTCGGCGCGCACGACTTCCCCGGCCACGTGCGCGACACGGCCCACATCGGACGCAAGCACGCGCTCGAGCTGCCGGCTTACTGGCGCGAGCTGGTGCGCCAGAATCCACGACTGTTCAAGACCTGAGCCCGCTTGGCAGGCCATGGATGGCTTGCACGAACATCAATCACGCCAAGTGATTGATGTTCGGAGGCCGTCGCGGGTCCCTCCTCTCGGTCCCTTCCGACATCCATGTCGGAAGCCCTTGCGGGTACGGCCCTCGAGAAAATTCACTTCGCGACGCTCTCGAAGGTTGAAGCCCAAAGGGCCTTCCGGCGGGGATGCCGGAAGAGCCTGAGAGGAGGGATCAGCCGAGTTGAAAAAGGGCAGGAAAGCCCTTTTTCAACATCCTGTCAGCCCCGCAGGGTCTCGAGCACCGCCTCGGCACGGCTGTGCGCGAGGCCGGACTCGTCCACGCCGAGCCACTTCAGCTCACCGTCCTCGACCAGCATGGCATAGCGCTTGGAGCGCAGCCCCATCGCCGCCTTGCGCATGTCGCGCACCATCCCCAGGGCAGCGGTCCACTCGCCGTTGCCATCGGACAGGAAGCTGATCTGGTCGGTCGCGCCAGAGGCCAGCCCCCAGGCGCGCATGACGAAGGGGTCGTTCACCGCCAGGCAGACGATTTCGTCCACGCCCGCCGCCTTCAGCGCGTCCGCGTGCACGATGAACCCCGGCAGGTGCTCGTCGGAGCAGGTCGGGGTGAAGGCCCCAGGCACCGCGAACAGAACCACCCGGCGCCCCTTGAACAGCTCGCGGGTGGCGATCTCCTCGAGACCCGCCTCGCCGCGGCGATAGAGGGTACCCGCAGGCAGGGAGTGACCGATCTGAAGACTCATGGGAGGTTTCCTTGATGATGGGCTCCCCCAAAGGCTAGCACGGGGCCGACGGCCGATTCCCGCACAACATCGCAGGCAAGAAAAAAGCGCCCGGTTTCCCAAGGCGCTTTCCGAATAGTGGCGGAGCGGACGGGGCTCGAACCCGCGACCCCCGGCGTGACAGGCCGGTATTCTAACCAACTGAACTACCGCTCCGAAAACGGTCGCTGCATTGTAGCAGCCTTGTCTGGTGGGTGGTGAGGGGATCGAACCCCCGACATTCGCCTTGTAAGGGCGACGCTCTACCAGCTGAGCTAACCACCCGGAAAACTGGAGCGGGAAACGAGACTCGAACTCGCGACCCCAACCTTGGCAAGGTTGTGCTCTACCAACTGAGCTATTCCCGCTAAGCCATCCGGCTTGTGTGGAGGCGCATTATACGCAGCTTCGGAGGATGCGCAACCCCTTTTTTCACGAACGCCCACAAAAACATTAATCGATGCACGCATAAAAACTTTGTCTTTGTACAGGAACAAGGTTGGGAGCAGTTTTATTGATGGAATCAGACAGACGGGACATGTCCACGGACTGCGCTGAAGCCTGCAAAAACAAAAATAGACCACCACCAAGGAGGATGGAGATGCATCGCACGGCCTCTCTCGTTACCGCGGCGCTGATGCTTGGCTCGGCGGCCGGCGCCCACGCCGCCACCCCCAGCGGCCAGACCATCGGCCTGACCTGCCTGGCCTGCCATGGCGATGCCGGCCAGGGTTCGGGGGCGATCCCGCCGCTGGCGGGACGTTCCGCCGACACGCTCTACCAGGCACTCATCGACTTCAAGACCGGCAAGCGACCGGCCACCGTGATGGACCGCCACGCCAAGGGCTACTCCGACGAGGAGCTGCGTGCTGTTGCGGACTACTTCTCCGCCCTGAACGGCAAGTGATTCCCAAGGAGGCCTGACCCATGACCCTTTCCCGTCGTTCCTTCCTGAAGCTTGCCGGCTCCACCGCCGCCCTGGGCGCCCTCTCCGGCTGTGCCACCGCCCCACGCGCCACGGGCGGCCACGTGGTCGTCGTCGGCGGCGGCTTCGGCGGCGCGGCCTGCGCCAAGTACATCCGCCGCTTCGACCCCTCGGTCAAGGTCACCCTGATCGACGCCGCCCTGTCGAATTACCACACCTGCCCGTTCAGCAACCTGGTCATCGGCGGCCAGATGGAGATGAAGGACATCAAGGTCAGCTTCGACGCCCTCCGGGACAGGCACGGCGTGCAGCTGGTCGAAGACCACGTCGACGGCATCGACGCGGACAAGCGCACCGTCAGGCTCAAGAGTGGCAAGACGCTAAGCTACGACCGGCTGGTGCTATCCCCCGGCATCGAGCTCATGTACGACAAGATCGCGGGCTACAGCAAGGACGTGGCCGAGAAGCTGCCGCACGCCTGGAAGGCCGGCAACCAGACGGTCACCCTGCGCAAGCAGCTGGAGTCCATGAAGGACGGCGGCACCTTCGTGATGGTGGCGCCACCCAACCCCTACCGCTGCCCGCCGGGTCCATACGAGCGCGCCAGCGTGATCGCGGACTACTTCAAGAAGCACAAGCCGAAGTCGAAGATCATCATCCTCGACCCGAAGGACAAGTTCTCCAAGCAGGGCCTGTTCATGGAGGCCTGGGAGACCTTGTACGGCGACATGATCGACTGGGTCAGCCCGGAGCGGGGCGGCGTGGTCGCCTCGGTGGATGCCGGCTCGATGACCGTCACGACCAAGGACGGCGACAAGATCAAGGCCGACGTGATCAACGTCATCCCGCCGATGCAGCCCGGCCGCATCGTCACCGCATCCGGCCTCGCGGGCGACAAGGTCTGGGCACCGGTCAACCAGCAGACCTTCGAGTCCACCCTGGGCAAGGATATCTACGTGATCGGCGACAGCTGCATCGCGGGTCCGGTGCCGAAGTCGGGCTACGGTGCGAACTCGGAGGCCAAGATCGCCGCCTCCGCCGTCGTCGCATCCCTGCGAGACGAGGAGCCGGGCGTGCCGAAGTGGGTCAACACCTGCTACAGCTACGTCTCCGCCCAGGACGCGATCTCCGTGGTCGGCGTGTACGGGCTGGACGCGGAGAAGAAGATCGTCGAGATCTCCGGCGGCGTATCGGCCAAGGCCGGCAAGAATTGGAAGGCCGAGGGCCTCTACGCCAAGGGCTGGTACGACAGCATCCGGGCAGACACCTGGGGCTGATCCTTCCTGCCGAAGCCCGTAACGCGAACCCCCGCCCGAAGCGGGGGTTCTTGTTTCTGGCAGCGTGTCGGACGAACATCAATCACGCCAAGTGATCGATGCTCGGAGGCCGTCGAGAGCCGACATCCATGTCGGAAGCCCTTGCGGGTACGGCCCTTGAGAAAATTCACTTCGCGACGCTCTCGAAGGCTGAAGCCCAAAGGCCTTCCGGCGGGGATGCCGGAAGAGCCTGAGAGGAGGGATCAGCCTAGTTGAAAAAAGGGCAGGAAAGCCCTTTTTTAACATCCTGTTGAGGCGAACTGGCTGCTAGCCCCCGGCCTGCGCCAGCAGGGCGAAACCGGCCAAAAGGCCGCCGAGAGCGGCTCCGGCCAGCACGTCGGAGAGGTAGTGCAGCCCAAGCACCATGCGCGAGGCCATCACCAGCAGGGCGAAAGGCACCACCAGCCAGGCCAGCTCCGGCGCGTACGCCATCAACTGCACCGAGAAGTTGACCGCGTGCAGGGTATGTCCGGAGGGAAAGCTGTACTTGTCGAGCGGAGGCACGCTCAGCTGGATGCCGTCACACACCGCACAGGGCCGCGGACGGGCGGTGAGCTTCTTGATCGACCAGTACAGCAGCAGCCCTGCCAGGGCGGTGGCCAGCATCCAGCCGACCGGCACCACGGCCGCGCGCCCGTCACCCAGCGCCAGCAGGAGCAGGATGGCATACCAGCCGATGCCATCCCCCAGCCGGCTGGCCGCGCCGAACACCGCTCGTGCCGGCCGGAAGGCGTGCAGGCGATTGGCCGTCAGGGTGACGGCCTGCTCCCAGCCGAGATAACGATGCAGCCCCACCCTGAGCAGCGCCGCAGGATGGGCAAGACGCGGGGCATTCATCAGGCGACCCTCCTCGGCTCCGTGGATGCGATGTCGAGTACCTCGAGCCACATCGACTCGAGCTGGCGCGCGATGCTGGCCCAGCCCTGCTGCTCGGCTCGTTCGCGTGCGGCCTGGCCCAGCCACGCCGCCAGGTCGTCATCCCCGGCCAGACGGACGGACTGCCGCAGGAAGGCCGCCTCGTCGCTGACCGGGGCCACCAAGCCGCAGCGGCCGTCGTCAATCAGCAGGCGTGCCGCCGCGTAGTCGAAGGCAAGCACAGCGAGACCGGAGGCCATCGCCTCGAGCAGAACATTGCCGAAGGTCTCGGACAGGCTCGGGAATACGAACAGGTCGGCGCTGGCATAGTGGGCCGCCAGATCCTCGCCGACCTGGGGCCCGGCGAAGTGGATGTCGGGATGGGACTGGCGCAGGCCGGCTGCGAGCGGGCCATCCCCTACCATCACCGCTCTCAGGCCGGGGCGTCCCTCGCGCATGGCCTGGATGGCGCGCACGAACAGGTCCAGGTTCTTCTCCGCCGCCAGCCGCCCGACATACAGCGCCACCGGGGTGTCCGGCCCGGCGCCCCAGCGCTCGCGCAGCGCGGGATCGCGCCGGGCCGGATGGAACAGCTCGGCGTCGACCCCTCGACCGAGCACCCGCAGCCGCTCGAAGCCGTCGATGGCCAGCTGCGCGCGCTGGTCCTCGGTCGGGATCAGGGTGAAGGCGGTGGCGTTGTGGAAATGGCGCAGGTAGGCCAGCACCGGGCCGCTCAGCCAGGGCAGGCCGTAATGGCGGGCATAGACATGGAAATGGGTGTGCAGGCTGGAAGTGACGGGAATGCCGAGGGCGCGCGCCGCGCGCAGGGCGGAGTAGCCGAGCGGTCCCTCGGTGTCGATGTGCACCACATCCGGACGCTGGCTGGTCCACCGGGCGCGCAGGCGGTTGCCGGCAGGCAGGCCGAACTGCATGGCGGCATAGCCAGGCACCGGCACGCCGCGGACGCGCAACTCCCCCTCCTCGAGTGGCGAGGACGGCCCCCTGGGCTCCGGACGCACGAGGTCCACGCGATGGCCCAGCCCGCGCAGCTCGCGCACCATGGCCACGAGCGTGCGGGCGACGCCGTTCAGATCGGGGGCATAGGTTTCGGTGACCAGCGCGATGCGCATCGTGCACACCCTCGGGCAGCAACAGGTGCGGCCAAGGATGCGGTGCGCAGATGAAGGGTTGGTGACGGTGACGCCGGACGAATCGAGCGCCTCCCCCGAGGAGCGGGCTTCGGCCATGGATGGCCGAAGGGACGGAGAGGAGGGACCAACGGCGTTGGGACGCGGGCTTAACCGATTTGTCGGGAACAAATCGGGGATCACCGAAGGCGAGCCCGTAGGGGGCCGGCCATGGATGGCCGGCATCCGCCAGCTACGCGTTAGACCAGGACGAGGCTTCAGCCGGGGCCGGTCAGAGGAGGCACTGGTCGAACAGCCGCTCCACCTCTGACGCGGGTACCGGCCGGCCGATCAGATACCCCTGCAACAGGTCGCAGCCGAGCGATTCGAGATACAGCCGCTGCTCGTTCGTCTCGACCCCCTCGGCCACCACAAGCAGGCCCAGGCTGTGCCCCATCGCGATGATCGCGCGCACGATCGCGAGGTCGCCCGGATCGGCGAGAATGTCGCGCACGAAGCTGCGGTCGATCTTGATCAGGTCGAAGGGGAAGCGCTTGAGGTAGCCGAGTGACGAATAGCCCGTGCCGAAGTCATCGAGGGCGACGCGCACGCCCAGGGCCTTCAGCTCGAGCAGGGTCTGCAGCGCACGCTCCGGGTCACGCAGCAGGGCCGATTCGGTGATCTCGATCTCGAGCAGGTCGGGCGCCAGTCCCGTCTCATCCAGGGTCGCGATCACCTGCGCCAGAAAATCGGGATGCTGGAGCTGCAGGGGAGAGACGTTGACCGCCATGCGCACCCGGCTTCCCAGGCGCTCCTGCCAATGCACCGCCTGCTCGCACGCGGTGCGCAGCACCCACGCGCCCAACTGCAGGATCAGTCCGCCGTCCTCCGCCATGGCGACGAAACGGTCCGGGGGAATGGGGCCGCGCTGCGGGTGATGCCAGCGCGCAAGGGCCTCGACGCTCTCCACCTTCAGGCCGGCCGCGTCCAGCTGGGGCTGGTAGTTCAGCCTGAGCTCCCCCTTCTCCAGGGCGGAGCGCAGGTCCCCCAGCATCATCAGGCGTTCGCTCGCCGCGTCGTTCAGCCCCCCCTCGTAGAAGGCGTAGGTGTTGCGCCCGAGTTCCTTGGCGCGGTACATGGCGCTGTCGGCATACATCATCAGCGTGGTGGCATTGCCCGCATCGCGCGGGGCAAAGCTGATGCCGGCGCTGCCCGTCACGAACAGGCTGAGCGCATCCACCTGGAAAGGCGCCCCCAGGCCGCGGATCAGGCGCCGCGCGATCTCCTCGGCCTCGGCCCGGTCGCCAAGCCCCTCGAGCAGCACGACGAACTCGTCCCCGCCGAGGCGCGCCAGCAGGTCGCCCTCGCGCAGGGCGGAGCGGAAGCGCGAGGCCACCTGTTGCAGGAGCGCATCCCCCACATGGTGGCCGTAGGTGTCGTTGATCGCCTTGAAGTGGTCGAGATCGAGGAAGATCACCGCGAGACTCTGCTCCTCGGGCAGCACGCTGAGGGCATGGTTGAGCCGGTCGACGAAGTGGCTGCGGTTGGCGAGCCCGGTCAGGGCGTCGTGCATCGCCGCGTGCTCGAGCCTGGCCTCGGCCTGTGCGCGCTCGGTGATGTCGCGTCCCAGGACCACGAGATTCTCGCGCCGGCCCCTGACGTCAAACAAAGGCACCTTGATCACGTCGAAGACGCGCAGGCCGTCGCCCGGCTGCGGCAACAGCTCGATCCCGCGCGTCACGCATCCCGCCGCCCATGCCATCTCGTCGGAGGCGGTGCATCCCCGCAGCCCCTCGCGGCACGCTTCGATGGCCAGTTCCGCCACCCCCTCGTCGGTCAGCCCCCGCCACGGCTTGTCCGCCAGGCCATAGAGCCGTTCGCCGGCCGGATTCATCTCCCGCCAGCGCCCCTCGCCGTCCTTGATCAGCATGAAGTCCGGCGAGGCCTCCATCAGGCTGCGCAGCAAGCGTTCGCTCTCACCAAGCGAGGCGATCGCCCGCTCGAGGATGGAATTGTCGCGCCCGTACACGACGAGGGCCGAGCGCCGCCCCTGCTCGTCGAACAGGGGAACCTTCAGCACGTCGAAGTGATGGATCGTGCCATGGCGATCAGGGATGTCCTCGCGACCACGACTGAGCGAGCCGACGCGCCACGCCTTCTCGTCGGTCTCCATGCAGGTCAGGAAGGCCTCGCGGTATTGCGGCAGGGCATATTCCGCCAGCTCCGCATCCGTCTTGCCGCGGTAATCGACATTCTCCAGGCCGAACAGGCGGAGATCCGACTCGTTGGCCTCCAGCCAGCGCCCTTCGGCATCCTTCAGGCAGATGATGTCCGGCGTGGCGTTCATCACGGTGCGCAGGTGGCTCAGGGTCTTCTCCAGCTCGCGCTCGGCGGCCACCTGCTCGGTGATATCCTGCGTGCTGCCGAACATGCGCAGCGGCCGGCCGTCCTCCCCCGCCACCACCTGCCCCTGGTCGAGCAGCAGGCGCACGGCGCCATCGGGGCGACGGATGCGATAGGTGATGCACAGGGGGCACTGCGAGCGCAGGGCCTCGTCGACGGCATGGAAATAGGCCGGCCGGTCCTCGGACAGGACCATGGCATGCCAGTCGCGCGCAAGCTGCTGCGGCCTATCCGGATCCAGGCCGTAGATGGCATACATGCCCTGGGTGCAATCCACCTCCTCCTGGCCGATGTCCCAGCACCAGGCCCCCACGGCCTTGTTGCTGAATCCATCCATGGACTCAGCCCTCCGGGTGTCGCTACGCGACCCAACGCCGCTGGCCCCTCCCCTCGGACCCTTGCGGCATCCATGCTGCAAGCCCCCTTGGGGTTGATCCCTCCTCTCGGTCCCATGGTCCCTCCTCTCCGTCCCTTCGGCCATCCATGGCCGAAGCCCCTGCGGGGTACGGCCGTCGAGATCGGCCCTCGGGAGCCCTACGGCGTTGTTCCCGTTCTGACCGCGCTGGACACTCATGGGCGTTCCCCGCCATGCCGAGCGAGGACGACCTGCCCCTTCTCCACCGTCACCTCGACCGGCGTCAGGGCCTCGCCCCGGCAGGGGCCGGCGATGCAGCGGCCGTCGTCGATCTCGAACAGCGCGCCATGCACCGCGCACAGGATGTAGCGCCGGTCGGCGTCGAGGAAGTCGTCCGGCTGCCAGTTGAGCTCGGCGCCAATGTGCGGGCAGGAGTTGAGGTAGCCCTTCACCTCGTTGCCCCGGCGGACGACGAAGATCGGGCGCATCGCCCCGTCGATCTCGACCTCGAAACCGCGGCTGCCCGGGTCAAACAGGCTGGCGAGGGGACAGAGGCGCTCGCCCGCGGCCATGGCTGCCGGCTCGAACAGGCCGTCGAGGCCCACCTGCCCCACCTTGCGCCCGGCCAGGCGGCAGGCGTCCTCCAGGGCGTGCCGGAGCGCGCGGCCGGAAAGCATGGCGTGGATCAGCCCGGCGTTGAAGGTGTCGCCCGCGCCGAGGGTGTCGACCACCTCGGCCGGTGGGAAGGCCGGGCTGTGCAGCACCTCGTCGCCTTGCATCGCCCAGGCCCCCTGGTCGCCCCAGGGCAGGACCAGGATGGCACGCGGCGCCCACTCGCGCACCGTGGCGAGGAAGTCCCCGGGCTGCTCGAAGCCGCGCCCGCGGGCGAAGGCGCGGGAGAAGACGATGATGTCGGGATAGCCCCACAGCTGCTCCAGCCCCTCGCGCTCCTTCTCCACCTCGAGCGAGATCGGCTGGTCGGTCACCATGCTGCGCGCATAGGCGAGCATGGCCGCAAGTTCGTCGCAGTTGCGCGCCTCGAAGTGAAGCCAGTCGAACGTCTCCACGGGGATCTCCATGAAGTCGTCCATGCCGAACTCCGGCAGGTCGCGGTGGTGGATGATGGTGCGCGAGCCGTTGCGCCGGTTGAGGGCGATGTACGAGGTGGGCGCGGCGCCGCCAGCCATCCGCCGGGCATGGTCCAGGCCGATGCCGCGCGCCTCGAGCTCGCGCGCGATGCGCTGCCCCCCCATGTCGCCCGCCAGCACACCGGCGAAGTGGCACTGCTGCCCGGCCTGGGCAAGGATGCCGAGCGTGTTGGCGGTGTTCCCGCCCAGACGCACGGCCTGCTCCAGGGCGCGCACCTCGCTGTCCTCGGCGGGGTAGCCATCCACCGTGTTGATGATGTCGAGGGTGGCAATGCCGGTGCCAAGGATGCGTGCCATGCTTTCCGCAAGATGTCTCAATGAGAGACTCGGAAATTATCCGCGAAAGGCGTGGATGTCCACGGTCCAGTGATCCGGACCCGCGTTCAGCACAAGACAGGAGGGCGCGCCGTAGGTGCGGATGCGCCCCGCCGCACCGGGATTGAGCACCCACGGCTCGGCCTCGCGGTCGACAACCAGCCGATGGGTGTGGCCATAGACCACGGCCCGGGCATAAGGGTGGCGCTCGCGCAGACGCGCATGGCGCTGGGCTGCAGGAAGGACGCGATGGCCATGTTCGACGACGAGGATGCCGCCGGGCAGGTCGATCCGGACCTGCTCCGGCAGCTCGCGCAGCCAGCCCTCCGAGCCGCGCGGCCACTGCAAGGGGGTGTCGTTGTTGCCGCGCACGGCAATCACCCGCCCACTGAGCGGCTGCAGCGCGGCCAGCACGCGCGGCGTGCCGATATCCCCCGCATGCACGACCAGGTCGCAGCCGGCCACGACCTCGGCAATGCGCTCATCGAGCGCGCCGTGGGTATCCGCCACCAGCGCCACGCGGATCATCACCGATGCTCCGGGAGCGAATCGGGACTCGCCGTCCGGCATCCGCGCCCCCTCCGTGCGAGCCCCGCCAGCGCCAGGAGCACAAGCACGGCAAGCGCCCCCCAGGCCAGCGGCGAGGCCGCCTCGGCCTCGCCGGTGACGGGGATGATGTTCAAGCCGAGCACGCCGACCAGCCATTCGGTCAGCAGGCCAAGCAGCAGGGTGACGGCGGCGAGGGCGACCAGATAGGCCGCCAGCAGCCGCCCGCCGAACTCCCGCCGCAGCACGCCGAGCGTGCCGAGATTGGCCGCCGGCCCGGCGAGCAGGAACACCAGCACCGCGCCCGGCCCCACGCCGACCGCCAGCAGGGCGGCGGCCACCGGCGTCGCGGCCGTGGCGCAGACATACATGGGCAGACCGAGGACGAACATCAGCAGCATGCCCGGCAGCCCCTGCCCCAGGCCGGCGAGGGCCTGCGGCGGGACGAAGGCGGCCAGTGTCCCGGCGGCCAGCAGTGCGACGCCCAGCCATGGCGCGAGATCGTCCCACAGGGTGGTCAGGGCGTAGCGCACCCCTTCCCTTGCCCTCGCGAGGACGGAGGACGAACTGGCCGGGGAGGAGACGCAGGCGCCCGAGCAGCTCGCGCCGCAGCCTTCCTGAGCAACGTCGTCGTGATCCGACGGATCGGTGAATCCAGGGATGGGTTCCACAACAACGCCGCCGGGCTCTCGACAGCCGAATCCCAAAGGGATATCGGCCACGGAGGGCCGATAGGCTGGAGAGGAGGGACCAGCGGCGTTGGGATGCGAAGCATCACCCGAAGGGCGGAATCCAGGGATGGATTCCACCGCCGGGAGAGGCGGGGGCGAGCACCCCGATCCGCAACATCCGGCCTCGCAGGCAGACGGGGCGGACGAAGACGACGTCTTCGCATCGCCCAGACGGGAAACCGCCAGCCCCACCGCGACCGCGGAGATGAGTGCCCCGACAGGCCGCAGCACGGCATACACCGGGCCGAGCAGGGCATAGGTGACGGCCACGGAATCGACCCCGGTTTCCGGCGTGGCGATCATGAAGGCGAGGGTCGGCCCCTTGCCCGCGCCCTGGCGGCGCAGGCCGAGGGCGGTCGGCAGCACGCTGCAGGAACAGAGCGGCAGCGGCGCGCCGACCAGGGCCGCCCGCACCACGGCCCCGACGCCCTCGCCGCCCACCCAGCGCACCATCCAGGCCTCCGGCAGGAAGGCCTTGAGCAGGCCGGCGAGCACCAGGCCCAGCAGCAGCCACGGTGCGGCATCGAGGGCCAGTCCCAGCGTGGCGCTGACGAAGGCGAGGAGCAGTTCCATGCCTCAGCGCGCCTTCCAGGACTGGCCGAAGCAACCGGCGAAGAAGGAGTCGCCCAACGGGCGGCGGCTGCGCGGGGCGACCTCGTCCTCGTAGCAGCTTCCCCCGAGCTGTTCCGCCCGCCCCTGGTAACCGACGGCGATCATCGCCATCGGCACGAAGCGCTCCGGCACCTTGAAGGCCTCGCGCACGGCCGCCTGATCGAAGCCGCCCATCTGGTGGGCGATGAGCCCCTGGTGCACGGCCTCGAGGCACAGGTTCTCGCTCGCCGCCCCCGTGTCGTGGGCGCCCCAGCGGTTGGGCTTGTCGTTGCGCGTGAACAGGGTATCGGCGAGGGAGACGAGCAGCACCGGCACATCCTTGCACCAAGCCTGGTTGCCCTTGTCCAGTACGTCGAACGCCCGCTGCCAGGCCTCCGCATCCCGCCCCCGGTCGCACACGATGTAGCGCCACGGCTCGTCTCCCCAGCAGGAGGGGGCCCAGCGTGCAGCCTCGAACAGGGCAGCCAGCTTCTCGGGCTCGACATGACGCGCGGAATCGAAGGCGCGCGGGCTCCAGCGCGCCGCTATTTGCGCGAGGATCGGAACGGATGTTTCGGCTGGCTTGTTCATGACTGACCTCCGCCCACTATTAATCCGGCCCCAAAATACCTTCCTGGTATTTTGGGCCACGCCAAGGCCGGTACACGCCCGGCCTTGGCTCACGCGGCTTGCTGCCGCGTCGGGGCATCCATGCCCCGGATTAACCCGGCTTATTTAAGGGCCGGGTTAATAGACTGCGAATCTGGCGCCGGTGGATGCCGCCGAACGCCCAAAGGGCGACCACCGCCCCGAGAAGCGCCAGGAGCATATCCCACTGCGTATCCCAGATATCCCCCTGCATGGCGAGGAAGTGTTCGGCCTCCGCGCCATAGGCCATGGCCGCGGCCCACTCCATCAATTCATAGAAGGCGCTGAAGGCGAGCGCCACACTGACGGCCAGGAAGAACAACCAGCCATTCTCCCTTACCACCCGCAGGCGCACGAACAGTTCGCGCGCGAGCAAGGCGGGGGTGATGCCCTGCATGATGTGGCCGAAACGGTCATAAGGGTTACGCGCAAGGTCGAATGCCTCCTGCACCCAGAATCCGACCGGCGTCAGCGCGTAGGTGTAATGCGCACCGATCAGGAGGAAGACCATGTGCAGGGCGATGACCCGGTTGAGCAGCGGGCTGAGCGGGAAGGCGCGCACGGTGAAGAGCATCAGCGGCAGGGCGATCACCACCGGCAGCGCCTCAAGCCACCAGGTCAGGCGATCCGCGGGCTCGTGCCAGGACCAGGCCATCACCCCCAGCACCAGGACCAGCAGGGCGACAAGCTCCCTTTTCGAGGTCATCGACGACATCCTTCTTTAACTTTCCTTTAGCATAGCGGCATGAACTACCGTCACGCCTTCCATGCCGGCAATTTCGCCGATGTACACAAGCACGTCACCCTGCTGGCCCTGATCGAGAGCCTGCTGCGCAAGGACGCCCCCTTCGTGGTACTGGAGACCCACGCCGGCGCGGGCATCTACGACCTTACCAACCCCGCCGGGAGCGGGGTTGGAAGGCGTAGCCTTCCCCGAAGGGGGGAGTCCAGGGAAGGACTCCCCCGCGGCGGCGAGGCCAGCCGCACCGGCGAGTGGCAGGACGGCATTGGGCGCATCTTCGCCGAGGCCAAGGCTCCTGCAGTGGTGCGCGCCTACCTGCAGCAGGTGCGCGCGCTCAACCCCGCCGGGGTGCTGCGCACCTATCCCGGATCGCCCGCACTGGCTGCAGCCACCCTCAGGCCGCAGGACCGGCTGGTGCTGTGCGAGCTCGAGCCAGGCACCAACGCCGCCCTGCGCCAGGCCCTAAAGGACAGGAAGGGGATCGCCATCCACGGGCGCGACGGCTGGGAGGCGCTCGGAGGCCTGCTGCCACCGCGCGAGGCCAGGCGAGGACTGGTGCTGATCGACCCGCCGTTCGAGGCTGCCAACGAACTCGACCGGATGGCCGAGGCCCTGATCGCCGCCCACAAGCGCTGGCCGCAGGGCGTGCTGGCGGCCTGGTATCCGATCAAGGACCGACCGCCGATCGATCGCGTCCTGAGGAAGCTGCGCGCGGCCGGCCTGCCCAACCTGCTGGCGGGCGAACTGTGCATCCACCCGCCGACTACCGGGACCCGCCTGAACGGCAGCGGCATGGTGATCGTCAACGCGCCGTGGAAGCTCGATGAAACCCTGCATGAGGCCACCGGCTGGCTGCACGACTACCTCGCCCAGTCCGCGGATGCGCCGTGGCGGGTGGAGCTTCTAACCACCGACCGGTCCACCTGACCGGCTAGTGATGTATAGCGATGTAGCCCGAATGGAGCCCAAAGGCCGTAATCCGGGGGATCCCCCGGATTACGCTCCGCTTCATCCGGGCGACGGGAATCGTGGTGGCGGCATCCCGGCCAGGCACGACCTCGCCGCTGCAAGCCGCTTCACCCCGGATTGTCCATTGGAACGCGGGAGTATGGCGCAGCCGAGGGCGAGCAGATTTGCGCACGGGCGACGAGGCCATAGCCTGGTCTATGGGTGAGGAGCACGGGCGCATCCTGGCCTGACGCGTAGCTGGCGTAAGCCCGCACCTTTCCGGCATCCATGCCGGAAGCCCCTTCGGGGTACGGCCGTCGGGAGCCCGACAAATCGGTTAGGCCACGCGCCAGCCTTTCCGCTGGCGCAAAGGCTGACCGGCCGGTCCAATGGACAATCCGGGTTCAACCTTGTCTTCCCGTTTTGACAGGCCACAAGACCGGAGTAGCCTGATCGGATACGTCAGGTACTGGAAGCCACCCGCATGGACACCCTGCCCCCCGCCCTGCTCGCCGAAGTCGCTGCCTCCCTCGATCGCCTCGGAGAGGCCGATCGCGCCTCCCTGGATGCCAGCCCGAGGGCGGCGGAGTCCCTGCCCCGCGTGCTGGCCACCAGCCCATTCGTCGCCGAGTCCCTCGCCCGCCAGGCCGCTCTGCTGAAGGACCTGATCGACAGCGGCGACCTGTTCGAACCCTATGCCGAAACCACCCTCTCCGAGCATCTGCGCACCGCGCTGGCCGGGGCGGGAGACGAGGCCACCCTGCTTCGAGCCCTGCGCCGCTTCCGCCGGCGCGAGATGGTGCGCATCGCCTGGCGCGACCTGGCCGGCTGGGCGCCCACGGAGGAGACCCTGCGCGAGCTGACCTGGCTCGCGGACGCCGCCGTGCAGGGCGCGCTCGACTGGTGGGACACCGAGCTTTCGCGGCGCCACGGCACCCCGCGCGATGCGGAAGGCAACCCGGTCGGCCTCGTCGTGCTCGGCATGGGCAAGCTCGGTGGGCACGAGCTCAACTTCTCCTCCGACATCGACCTGATCTTCGCCTTCGAGGAGGAAGGCGAAACCGACGGCCCGAAGCCACTGGACAACAGCGAGTACTTCACCCGCCTCGGACAGCGCCTGATCCGCGCCATCAACCAGCTTACCGAGGACGGCTTCGTGTTCCGCGTGGACATGCGCCTGCGCCCCTGGGGCGACGAGGGCCCGCTCGCGCTGACCTTTGAGCAGATGGAGCTGTACTACACCCTGCACGGGCGCGAGTGGGAGCGCTACGCCCTGATCAAGGCCCGCCCCATCGCGGGCGACCTCGAGGCGGGCGAACGCCTGATGAAGCAGCTCCACCCCTTCGTCTACCGCCGCTATCTCGACTACGGTGCCTTCGGCCAGCTGCGCGAGATGAAGGCGATGATCGAGCGCGAGATGGCGAAGAAGGGCATGCGCGACAACGTCAAGCTCGGGCCCGGCGGCATCCGCGAGGTCGAGTTCATCGGCCAGGTCTTCCAGCTCCTGCGCGGCGGGCGGGAAAAGCCGCTGCAGCAGCGCGGCATCCTGCCCATCCTGCGCGTGCTGGGCGAGGACGAGATCCTGAGCGCGGATGAAGTTGCCACCCTGGAACGAGGCTACGACGTGCTGCGTCGGGTGGAAAACCGCCTGCAGGCCGCGCGCGACCAGCAGACCCAGCTGCTGCCCGAGGACGACCACGAGCGCCTGCGCCTGGCCGTCAGCATGGGCCACGCGGACTGGGAGGCATTCATCACCGCCTTCAACCATGTCCGCGCCGAGGTGCACCGCATCTTCCGCCGCGTGTTCCGCGTGCTGGACGAGGGCAAGGGCGAGGAGCGCAGCCTGCTGTCCGATGTGTGCAGCGGCATCCTGGCGGAAGAAGCTGCGGAAGATACCCTGCGCGCCGAAGGCTTTGCCGAGGAGGATGCCCCCCGGGTACTCGAGCTGCTGCAGGGCTTTTTGCGCGAGCGCTTCCTCCGCGCCCTCAGCGACACCGCGCGCGAGCGCCTGTTCCAGCTCTTGCCGCGCCTGCTCACCCGCTTAGCCAGCCAGACGCGTGCCGTCGAGATCCTGCCGCGCATCTTCGAACTTCTGGCGCGCATCGGCGGACGCAGCGTCTACCTCGCCCTGCTGCTGGAAAACCCACCCGCGCTCGACCATCTGGTGCGCCTGGTCGCCGCCAGCCCCTGGATCGCCGAGCAGCTCACCCGCCATCCCATCCTGCTCGACGAACTGCTCGATGCCCGCACCCTGTACGCCCCGCCCGGCCCGGACGAGCTGCGCGAGGAACTGTCCGCCATGCTCGCCAACGTGCCGGAAGGCGACATGGAGCGGCAGATGGACGAGCTGCGCCGCTTCAAGCAGATTAATGTCCTGCGCGTGGCCGCCGCGGACATCATGGACGTGCTGCCGATCATGAAGGTCAGCGACCACCTGACCTGGATCGCCGAGGCCCTGCTCGACGAGGTGCACCGCGAGGCGCTGGCCGAACTGGTCGCCCGCCACGGCAGGCCCCACTGCATCGTCGACGGCCTCACCCACACCCCCGGTCTCGCCGTGATCGGCTACGGCAAGCTTGGCGGCATTGAGCTCGGCTACGGCTCCGACCTCGACCTCGTATTCCTGCACGACTCCATGGGTGAGCAGCAGGAAACGGACGGCGACCGACCGCTCGACAACGCGGCCTTCTTTGCCCGCCTGACGCAGAAGATGATCCTGCGCATGACCACCCAGACCCCAGGTGGCATCCTCTACGAGGTCGACACCCGCCTGCGCCCGGACGGCGCCGCGGGCCTGCTCGTCTCCAGCCTCGCCGCCTTCGAGGACTACCAGCGCGGGCATGCCTGGACCTGGGAGCACCAAGCGCTGTGCCGGGCACGCTGGGTGGCGGGCGAGGCGCGCCTGCGCGGGGCCTTCGAGGCCGTACGCGAGGCCATCCTCTGCCTGCCGCGCGATGCCGAAACCCTGCGCCGCGAGGTGGTCGACATGCGCGAGAAGATGCGTGCCGAGCTCGACCAGAAAGACCCCAGCAAGTTTCACCTCAAGACCGGTACGGGCGGGCTGACCGACATCGAGTTCCTCGTCCAGTACCACCTGCTCGCCCATGGCCATGCGCACCCGCAGATCGTGCGTTTTAGCGACAACATCCGCCAGCTCGAGGACCTCGCTGCCGCCGGCATCCTCGCCGCCGAGGAGAGCTCGTCCTTAGCCGAGATCTACCGCCGCCTGCGCGACCGTGGCCACCGGCTGGTGCTCGAAGGCCGCAAGCCCCTGGTGGACGCCTCCGAATTTGCCGAGGAGCGTGCCTTCGTGCGCGAGGTGTGGGCGCGACGAATGATGGCCTGAACCCCGCGGCGAGCCCCGTAGGAGCGACGCACCCGCCGCGCCAAAACCCGAGGAAGCGATCACCCCGCCGGAGGGCCGCCTCCCAACCAGCCCGTAGGAGCGACGCCCTCGTCACACTTAGCCTCCAGGATATCGGCCAGGTGAGGCCGCCCACGGCGGCCCCACCTTCAGCCCTCCCCCCTTCCATGCCATAATCCAGCGATCTTTTCGCAGCGCATTCTTCAGGAGTTTTTCGATGGCAATGCCCACCATGGCCGACCGCGACGGCCTGATCTGGTACGACGGCCAGCTGGTTGACTGGCGTGAGGCCAAGACCCACGTCCTCACCCACACCCTGCACTATGGCATGGGCGTGTTCGAGGGCGTGCGCGCCTACAAGACCGACAAGGGCACCGCCATCTTCCGCCTGGAAGAGCACACCAAGCGCCTGCTCAACTCCGCCAAGATCTTGCGCATGGACGTGCCCTGGTCCGCCGCCGAGCTGAACGAGGCACAGCGCGCCGTGGTGCGCGAGAACAAGCTCGAGTCCGCCTACATCCGTCCGATGTGCTTCTACGGCCCGGAAGGCATGGGCCTGCGCGCCGACAACCTCAAGGTGCACTGCATCGTCGCCGCCTGGACCTGGGGCAGCTACCTGGGCGCCGAGGGCATGGAGCGCGGCATCCGGGTGAAGACATCCTCCTTCACCCGCCACCACGTCAACATCACCATGTGCAAGGCCAAGGCCAACGGCAACTACATGAACTCCATGCTGGCCCTGCGCGAGGCGCTGCAGGACGGTTATGACGAAGCCATGCTGCTGGACGCCGAGGGCTACGTAGCCGAGGGCTCGGGCGAGAACATCTTCATCGTCCGCGACGGCGTGATCTACACCCCCGACCTCACCTCCGCGCTGGACGGCATCACCCGCAAGACCATCTTCCTGCTGGCCGACGAACTGGGCCTGAAGGTGGTGGAAAAGCGCATCACCCGCGACGAGGTCTATGTCGCCGACGAGGCCTTCTTCACCGGCACCGCGGCCGAAGTCACCCCGATCCGCGAGGTGGACAACCGCCCGATCGGCGCCGGCAGCCGCGGCCCCATCACCGAGCGCCTGCAGGCCCTCTACTTCGACGTCGTCCACGGCCGCCATCCCAAGCACCTGGGCTGGCTGACCCACGTCGCCTGATTTCAGGAGCCATGGCATGAACCCGAACACCGCCTCCCACCCGCAGGACTTCAAGACCCCCAACACCAGCAAGCTGATCAAGGTCAGCCGCAAGGACCTGCCCGTGCACTGCCCGCGCGGGGGCGAAAGCCTGTGGAACTCGCACCCGCGCGTCTACATCCCGGTCGAGGAGAACGGCGGCCGTGCCACCTGCATCTATTGCGGCGCGGTGTACGAACTGGTCGACTGAGCCCCTCCCGCCGGGACGCGCCTGCCCATGCAGCTGCTGCTGGACAACCCACTCTGGATCGTCGTCATCGTGGTGACGATCCTGCTTCATGTCGCCTTCTTCTTCGGCATCCGGCATGTGCTGCGCAAGGCTGCCGAGTCGAAAACGGATAACGAGGCATAACGCCGCCTCATCCATCGGGCGGTGATCGCCTCGCCCCCTCCCTGATACCCCGTTCCTCGCACCCTGTCCCGCGGCATCCAGCAGCATTCCTCCCATGCGCATTGAACACATCCGCCAACGCCTGCGCGACCATGGCGCCTTGCCCTGCCACGAGCACCGGGTGCTGCAAGCCTGGGCGCAAGTCAGGTCGCTCGACAACCGCCACAGCAAGACGGAGACCTTTTTCCCGAAAGCCGTCCGCGCCGAGCTGCCCGCACTCCTTGCCGAGATCGAGGGACTGGCCCGCCTGCGTTCGCGGCATCCGGCCGAGGATGGGGCCGTGCGGCTGCTGGTCGCACTGGCCGACGGCCAGACGGTGGAAAGCGTGCTGCTGCCGCGCGATGGCCTGTGCGTCTCGACCCAGGTCGGTTGCGCGGTCGGCTGCACCTTCTGCATGACGGGGCGCGAGGGCCTGCTGCGCCAACTGGGCAGCGCCGAGATCGTCGCCCAGGTGGCGCTGGCTCGCCGGCTGCGCCCGGTGAAGAAGGTGGTGTTCATGGGCATGGGCGAGCCCGCCCACAACCTCGACCACGTGTGTGAGGCCATCGAGCTGCTCGGCAGGGAGGGGGGCATCGGCCACAAGAACCTGGTCTTCTCGACCGTCGGCGACCACCGCGTGTTCGAGCGCCTGCCTCAAGGCACGGCCAAACCCGCGCTGGCTCTTTCGCTGCATACCAGCCGCGCCGACCTGCGTGCGCAGCTGCTGCCCAAGGCACCGCGCATCGACCCCGAGGAGCTGGTGGAACTGGGCGAGGCGTATGCCCGCGCCACCGGCCATCCGATCCAGTACCAGTGGACCCTGCTCGAGGGCATCAACGACAGCGAGGAGGAGATCGAAGGCATCGTCCGCCTGCTGTCAGGCAAGTACGCGATGATGAACCTGATCCCGTACAACACGGTGGACGCCCTGCCCTATCGCCGTCCCGCGCGGGAGCGGACCGCCGAGATGGTGCGAGAGCTGCACCGGCGCGGCATCCTGACCAAGATGCGCAACTCCGCCGGACAGGACATCGACGGCGGCTGCGGTCAGCTAAGGGCAAGAACGCTGGTCCACGTGATTCAGCCCGTGTAGCAGTCTGGTTCCGGGCCGAGAGCACAATTCTCGTCATCGCGGGCTTACGCCAGCTTTGCGTTAGGGCCGAAGGCCCGTGGCGATCCATACCACGGCGGTCTGTGGATTGCTTCGCCTTCGGCTAACGACATTGCAGGAGCAATGTTGCGGCGCGCCAGCGCTGGCCGCAGGCCAGAAGCCATGGATGGCTTCTGCCGCAATGAGGATTACGAACCTTCGTGCCGCCCCGAAAGAGCGTTGCGCCTACCCTTCGCCCAGCAAGTCCTCCACGGCATGCGCCAGATCATCGAACACCGGCGTGTTCACCGGCAGCCCCCCCTTCGCCAGCGTGCGCTCGCCCTTGCCGGTGCGCACCAGCATCGGCCTCGCCCCCGCGGCGACGGCGGCCTCCAGGTCGCGCAAGCTGTCGCCGATCACCGGCACCCCGGCCAGACTGCAGCCGAAGTGCTCCGCGATCTCCTCGTACATGCCCGGCAGCGGCTTGCGGCAGCGGCAGGTCGAACCCGGGCCGTGCGGGCACCAGGTGATGTAGTCGACCGCAGCGCCATGCTCCGCCAGCAGATCGGCCAGCTTGTCGTGCATGGCATGCAGGGTGGCCTCGTCGAACAGGCCGCGCGCAAGGCCCGACTGGTTGGTGGCGATGCCGACCGTCCAGCCAGCCTGCTTGAGGCGCGCGATCGCCTCGATGCTGCCCGGCAGCGGCACCCACTCCTCCGCCGACTTGATGAAGTCGTCGGAATCCTCGTTGACGACCCCGTCGCGGTCGAGGATGACGAGCTTGTTGCAGTCGGTCATTGGCCCCCATCCTCCCGGAAGGCCTCGTCGATCATCGCGCACCAGATGTGCCCGACCAGGATGTGGCACTCCTGGATGCGCGGGGTGTCGGGCGAAGGCACAATCAGGGCGTGATCGACCAGATCCTTCAGCGCCCCGCCCGTGCCACCGAGCAGTCCGATGGTCGTCACGCCCATCTCACGCGCCACCTTCACCGCCTCGATCACGTTGCGGCTGTTGCCCGAGGTGGAAATCCCGATCAGAATGTCCCCCTCGCGCGCCAGCGCCTCCACCTGGCGGGCGAAGACGTGCTCGAAGCCGAAATCGTTGCCGATCGAGGTGAGCGCCGAGGTGTCGGTGGTCAGGGCGAGGGCGGGCAGGCCGCGCCGCTGATGGGAGAAGCGTCCGACCAGCTCGGCCGCGATGTGCTGCGCATCGGCCGCGCTGCCGCCGTTGCCGCAAAGGAAGACCCGCCCCCCCCGACGCAGCGCGGCAATGGCCAGCGCCCCCATGCGCTCGATGGGCTCGATCCGGGCCTGGAGTGCGCGAACGACGTCGAGATGGCTGTGGAAATGGCTGGCGGCCGCTGACATGGCATTATCCGGAATACACGCCCGGGGGAATCCATGGGCAAGGCAAAACATTGTAATGTCGAGTCGAACCTTCGACCTAGCCCGCCCCCTACTCATGACGAGCCCTCCCCCTTGATGACCGCTCCGCTCCCCACTGGAAACCCGCAGGTTGCGATCTATTTCGTCGCCTCCCCGCTCCAGTACCTTGCTGCGCGCCAGATCGCCGAACGGTTCGAGCCCGAGGCTCGCCAGATCCTGGTTTACTACAAGCACGGCGTCGCCCCAGTGGTACGCGCCGAGGACTGGGACGCAGTCGCCTACATGCCGTGGCCGCGATTCGAGCCCCTGCCCGGCCCCTTCGGCCGCCTACGCAGGCTGCGGAAAAACCTGCGCGACATCGCGGATCTCATCGGCAACGTGGACGAAATCCATCTGCACAGCGCGGTATTCGACACCGAGGCCATCAACTACTTCGTCCGCGGCCTGCCGCGCCTGACGGGAGCCACCACTCTGCGGGCGAGGATCCTTCCGGATGGCCTCATCAACATCCGCCGCTACCCCCTCACCCGGCCCAAGAGACTGGCCCAGTGCCTGCGCAAGCTGCGCCGACTGATCGCCCCCGAGCTCGATTACACCTGCTTTTCGGGCGACAGGATCGGATCCGACGCCCCGTTCGTGGACCGCATCTACACGCTGCCCCTGATTCCCCACCAGTACCCGCCCGGGAAGGTTGCCGAACTGCCCCCTCTGGTCGAACGCAGCCCGGACATGGACATCGACAACCGAAGGGCCCTTGTCGTCGGGCAACCCCTGAGCGGTGCCGGACTGATGTCGGAGGCCCAGGTTGAAGCGGTCGGTCGGGAGATCGAGGCCTGGCTCAAGGTCCACGGCATCGAAGAGGTCCACTACAAGGCCCACCCCAAGGACCCCCGGCGCGAGCTCCTTCGCCCCTCGTACGAAATCCTGGACCTCGACGAGCCCCTGGAGTCCTATATGGCAGGACATGCGTATGCGCATGTCCTCGGGGTGCGCTCCACCGTCCTGTTCCTGGCCCGGGAAATCTACGGTCCCGAGACGTCTATCATCGCTTTCGGACTGGACCGCGTTCGCTTCAAGTCCGCGGAGGAGCGGCGCGACATGCTCGACCTCATGCACCACCTGAAGATCGAAGTCCGATGACCCTCTCCACCACCATCTCGGGATCGAGCTGGCTGCCCAACGGGATCACCCGCTTCTTCGACCGCCTCGCTCTGGTAGGCGCTGGGGCCTTTGCGTTCGGATACGTCCCCTCCAAGGCCCTGGCGAACATCGGCCTCGGCCTCCTGCTGATCGCCTTTCTGGCCCGCTTGCCCGACAACTGGCCATGGCTGCGCCGCGACCCGCTTGTCCGCCTATCCGGCCTGTGGTTGCTGTTGCTCCTCGTCCTGGCCGGGCGAGCCGCCCTCCAGTTCCCCGAAACGGCCGCCGACCAATTCGGAAGTTTGCTCGAGGTGTTCAGCTTCGGCCTCATACCGCTGGTCGCATGGGCCACTCTGGGTGACAACCGGCGCGTTCGCTGGATCCTTGCTCTGGCCCTGGCGGGGATCGTCCTGCGGATCATCTGGGACGGTAACTGGGGCGGGGCTGGCCCGCTCTTCGACTATCAGCACACGGCCTTCGGTGTAAACAAGAACATCGCAGGCGTCATGATGGACACGGCCGTGGTCGGCCTGCTGTTGTATGCCATGCATCAGGCCACGCACATCGGCGACAACCGGGCCTGGGGCCGGCTGCTGGCCGCCTTCGCGCTCCTGGGCTTTCTTCTCCTGCCATGGGCATCCAATCCATCCCGCGCCACCTGGATCAGCCTGGGGGCATCGCTGGCGTTCATGTTCCTGTTCCTCGCGGCCGCGACGCTCCGGGGCGCCCTGGGGAAGCGAACGGTGCTTATCTTTCTCGCTGCCCTGTTGATCCTCGGGACCGCGGTGTACCTCGGATTCGGCCAAAAGATGCTGGCCCGCCTCACGACGGAGCAGCACACCTGGCGGGCCATCCTGGCGGGCGATTGGGAACACATCCCCCCGACCTCCATCGGCCTGCGCGTGCACATGTGGCGCTTTGCCATCGAGCTGTGGCTGCAGCATCCCTGGTTCGGCTGGGGACCCAAGGTCAACCACCTGCTCGCCACCTATGAGCACAACGCGACCATCCGCCACTTTGCACAATTCCACAATGGCCATCTGGAGATCTTGGTCCGCGTTGGCGCGATCGGCGCGGCCTTCTTCCTTGCCGCAGCCTTTCTGGTCTTCCGCGCAGCACGCGATGCCCTGAGGAGCGGCCTCATTTCCGTGTTCTTTTTCGTCTTCATCCTGGAGGCCCTGGCCATCTTCCTGCTGAACAACGGCTCGATCAGCTTCATCTTCTTCCAGCATGGCTGGCAGTACCTGGTGTTGTTCGGAGGGCTTGCCTACGGCTATCAATGGACGGCTCACGGGAGAGCCCCCCCACCATGCAGCGCATCCTGATCATCCGCCTCTCCGCCATCGGCGACGTGGTGTTCGCCTCCCCGATCATCGAGGCCCTGCGGCGCACCCATCCCGACGCCCACATCGCCTGGCTGGCCGAGCCGGCGGTGGCAGACCTGCTGTGCCACCACCCCATGCTCGACGAGGTCATCGCCTGGCCGAAGGGGGAATGGAAACGGCTGTGGAAGGCGCGGGCATGGCGCGAACTGGCCCAACGGGTCCGCGCCTTCGTACATGATTTGCGCCGGCACCGCTTCGACACCGCGCTGGACATGCAGGGGCTGCTCAAGAGCGCGACCTGGGCCTGGCTATCCGGCGCGCGCCGACGGGTGGGGCTGGGTTCCCGGGAAGGCAGCCGCTGGCTTATGACCGAAACGGTCGCCCGAGGTGGCGACGCTTCACGGAGGAATCCATCCTTGGACTCCGCCCTTCAGGTGTCGCCTGACGGCGACCCAACGACGCTCCCGGCGTCGTTGTTCATGTCCTCCGAATACCGCTTCCTGGCCGAGCACCTCGGCCTCGACACGGGGGATTTCCGGCCCACCATCCACATCGACGACGCCACCCGCGCCTCGGTGGACACCCTGCTCGTGCGCGAGGGGCTGGGCAGCCCCTATGCCGTGATCGCCCCCTTCACCACCCGCCCGCAAAAGCACTGGTTCGAGGACGCCTGGCGCGAGCTGATCCCGCGCATCACCCGCGAGCTCGGGCTGCCGGTGGTCATGCTCGGCGGCCCCGCCGACCGTGAGGCGGCCGACCGCATCGCCGAAGGGATCGAGTTGCATGACCTCGCGGGTCGCACCACACTGCTGGAGGCCGCCGAGATCATCCGCCGCTCCAGGCTCCTCATCGGCGTCGACACCGGCCTCACCCACATGGGCACGGCCTTCGAGCGGCCGACGGTCGCCCTGTTCGGCTCTACCTGTCCGTACCTTGCTACCGGCAGTGCGCGGACGCGGGTCATCTATCACGCGCTGGAGTGCTCCCCCTGCCGCCGCCGGCCCACCTGCGGGGGCGCGTTCACCTGCATGCGCGGGATCACCTGCGACGAGGTGCTGGCGACGGCCCAAGATGCACTTCAGGAGACATCTCGTTGAAGGTTCTGCACATCGAGGCCGGCCGCCACCTTTACGGCGGCGCCCGCCAGGTGCTCTACCTGCTCGAGGGTCTGGCCGCCCGCGGAATCGAGAACATCCTCGCCTGCCCCGAAGGGAGTGACATCGCGCGCGAGGCCAAGCCCTGGGCACGAGTCGTCGAGATGCGGATGGGGGGGGAGCTCGACCTCATGCTCATGCAGCGCCTGCGCCGGCTGATGATTGATACCCGCCCCGATCTCGTGCACGTGCACAGCCGTCGCGGCGTGGACGTCTGGGGCGGGATCGCCGCCCGCCGCGCGGGAATCCCCGCCGTGCTCTCGCGCCGGGTGGACAACCCCGAGCCGCGCTGGCTCGCGCACTGGAAATACGGCCTGTACGCCAAGGTCATCGCCATTTCCGAGGGCATCCGCCAGGTTTTGCTGCAGGAAGGGATTCCCCCCGAGCATGTGGTGACCGTGCGCAGCGCCGTGGATGCCGCCCCCTTCCTGCACGCCTGCGAGCGCGATGCCTTCCGGGAGTCCTTCGGACTGCCCGAGCACGCCCTCGCGCTCGGCGTGATCGCCCAGCTCATCCCGCGCAAGGGGCATCGCCACCTGCTGGCCATCCTGCCGGAGATCGTGCACAGGCATCCCGAGGTGCGCGTCCTGTTCTTCGGCAAGGGCGCCCATCGCCCGCAACTCGAGCGGCAGGTCGAGCAACTGGGTCTCGCCGGGCATGTCCTGTTCACCGGCTTCCGCGACGACCTGGCCCGCTGGCTCCCCTGCCTGGACATGATCGTCCATCCGGCGGACATGGAGGGGCTGGGGGTATCGCTGCTTCAGGGCGCGGCGGCAGGCGTGCCCGTCGTCGCCACGCGCGCCGGTGGCATCCCCGAGGCCGTCGAGGACGGCCGCACCGGCCTGGTGGTCGAGCCGGGCGACACCGCGGGGCTTAGCCAGGCCATCCTCTCGCTGCTGGCGACCCCCGACAGACGGCGGGCCATGGGCGCGGCTGGCCGCAGGCGCGTCAGCGAGGAGTTTTCCACAGCGGGCATGGTGGCTGGCAACCTTGGACTTTACCGCACCCTGCTCGGCGGCGGCGCCCCATGATCAAGTCGATGCACATCATTGCCAGCCAGGCCCTCGGCGGCGCGGAAAGCTTCTACATGCGGCTGGTGAGGGCACTGCACGAAACGGACGGCCACCGGGTGCTGGGCATCAACCGGACTGGCTCTGCGGTGGGGAAACTGCTTGCAGGCGAGGTGCCACAGGCCCAGGTGGGAATGGGCGGGCATTTCGACCTTTGGTCGATGTGGCGTATCCGCCGACTCATCCGTCAGCACCGGCCCGAGATCGTGCAGACCTACATGAGCCGCGCCACCGACCTCACCCGTGTACCGCGCGCCAGCCACACAGTTCACATCGCGCGCCTGGGCGGCTTCTACAAGCTGAAGTACTTCCGCCACGCAGACTACTGGGTCGGCAACACCCGCGGGATCTGCGACTATCTCATCGGCCACGGCCTGCCATCGGACAAGGTCTTCTTCATCTCGAACTTCGTGGACGAGGGACGCGTGGTTGAGGAGGAAGAAAGACTCGCCCTGCGCCACTCATTCAGCCTGCCCGAATACGCGCGTATCGTCCTCGCCCTTGGCCGCTTCACGCGCAAGAAAGGCTTCGACGTCCTGCTGGAGGCACTCGCCCGCGCCCCTGCGGAAGTAGGGCAGCGCCCCGTCCACCTGGTGCTGCTGGGGGCAGGCGACGAGGCCGACGCCCTGCACCGGCAGGCCGAACGGCTTGGACTCGCGGGGCGCGTGCACTGGACCGGCTGGCAGACCGATCCCGCCCCCTTCTTTGCGCTCGCGGATGTCTTCGTCTGCCCTTCGCGCCACGAGCCCCTGGGCAACGTGATCCTGGAGGCCTGGTCCCATGGCGTGCCCGTCATCTCGACCGCGACCGACGGCGGCCTGGAACTGATCCGGCCCGGCATCGATGGGCTGCTCGTACCGGTCGAGGACGCCCATGCCATGGCGCGCATGCTGCAGGACGTGCTGAGTGACGACCGGCTGCGGTCAAACCTCGCACAGGAGGGGCGGCAGACACTCCGCCAGCGCCACGGCAAGGCCGCCATCGTCCAGGCCTACGACGAACTCTATCGCCACGTGCTTCGCAGCTGACCCATGTCCATGAATTTTTTCAGATCCCCCCACCTGTCAACGCGCATCCTCATCGTCGGCGACCTCATGCTCGACCGCTACTGGCACGGCGACACCGCGCGCATCTCGCCGGAGGCGCCGGTGCCGGTGGTGCGCGTCCGTGACGAGGAGTACCGCGCGGGCGGGGCGGGCAATGTGGCTCTCAACATCACCGCCCTGGGTGCGCTGGCAACGGTGATCGGCGCGACCGGCGTGGACGAGGCCGGCGCACGCCTCAGAGCGATGCTCGAGCAGGCGGGCTGCACGACTCGATTCATGGAGGTGGCAGGACGCCCGACCATCACCAAGCTGCGCGTGATCAGCCGCCACCAGCAGCTGCTGCGCCTCGATTTCGAGGAGGACTTCGCGAGCCTCTCGGCGGACCGGCTGCTCGCAACCTTCGCGGACGCCCTCCCGCAGGCCGATGCAGTGGTGCTCTCGGACTATGCCAAGGGCCTGCTGCGCGCGCCCGCCCCCCTGATCGAGCGCGCCCGCGCTGCCGGCAAGCCGGTGGTGGTCGATCCCAAGCAGGCCGATTTCTCGGTCTACCGCGGGTCCACCGTGGTCACGCCCAACATGCAGGAGTTCCAGGCCGCAGTGGGCCCCTGCCCCGATGATGCGGCGCTGGTCGCCAAGGGGCTGAACCTGCTGGAACAGTGCGGCATCGACTGCCTGCTCATCACCCGCAGCGAACGGGGAATGACGCTCCTGCGCCAGCATGAGGCGCCGCTCCACCTGCCAGCCCAGGCGCGCGAGGTATTCGATGTCACTGGCGCGGGCGACACCGTGGTCGCCACTTTGGCGGCGTCGATTGCCGCCGGCCTGGACCTTGCCGAAGCCGCACGGCTTGCCAACGTCGCGGCGGGCATCGTGGTGGGCAAGTTCGGCACCGCCACGGTGAGCCTGGATGAGCTGCGCAACGCGCTGGAAGGCCCGGCCGCCCCGCGCCACGGCGTGATCGACGAGGAGGCCCTGCTGAGCCAGGTCGAGGCGGCCCGCGCGCGGGGCGAGCGCATTGTCATGACCAACGGCTGCTTCGACATCCTCCACCCCGGCCACGTGGCTTACCTTGCGCAAGCGCGCGAACTCGGCGACCGTCTGATCGTGGCGGTCAACAGCGACGACTCGGTGCGACGCCTCAAGGGTTTGGGCCGCCCGGTCAACGGTCTGGCCCAGCGCATGGCGGTGCTGGCCGGGCTGCGCAGCGTGGACTGGGTCGTACCCTTCGGGGAGGACACCCCGGAGCGTCTCATCTGCCGGATCAATCCCGACATCCTGGTCAAGGGCGGTGACTACCGCGTGGATCAGATCGCGGGCCATGACTGCGTTGTCGGGCGCGGCGGCGAGGTGCGCGTGCTCGGCTTCGTCGAGGGCTGCTCGACCAGCGCAGTCATCGACGCCATCCGGAACAGCGCCGCCGGGAGCGGCGCCGGGACGTGAAGCGTCACCCGAAGGGCGCAATCCAGGGATGGATTCCGCAACCGCAAAGGCTGATGCTCCGGCTTTACTCCGGCCTCCTGGGCGTCATCGCCCCCCTCGCCTTCGCCCGACTGTGGTGGAAGGGGCGGGGCAACCCGGCCTACCGCGAACGCTGGGGCGAGCGCCTCGGCCGCATCCCCGACCTGCCCGACCGCCCGCGCCTGTGGGTGCACGCCGTGTCGGTCGGCGAAACCATCGCCGCCGCGCCGCTGGTCAGGGCATGGCGGGCCCGTCACCCGGACTGGGCCGTGCTGGTCACCACCACCACCCCCACCGGCTCCGCGCAGGTGCGTCGCCTGTTCGGCGACGCGGTGGAGCACGTCTACCTGCCCTACGACCTGCCGGTCGCGGTGCGGCGCTTCCTGGCGCACGCGCGGCCGACGCTCGGCGTGATCATGGAGACGGAACTGTGGCCGAACCTGTTCGCCGAGGCGGACCGCAGGGGAGTGCCGATGGTGCTTGCCAACGCGCGCCTCTCCGAACGATCCATGCGCGGCTATTCCAGGGTGGGCGGGCTGGTGCGGCCGACGCTCGGCCACCTGCGCCTGATCGCCGCCCGCGGCGCGGAGGATGCGGCGCGCTTCCTCGCCCTGGGCGCGGCCCCGGACAGGGGCGAGGCGCTTGGCAACCTCAAGTTCGACCTTGATGTCCCGCCCGAGGTGGCCTCGCTCGGCCAGGCCTGGCGCACGGCCCTTGGCGCCGAGCGGCCGGTCTGGATCGCCGCCAGCACGCACCCCGGCGAGGACGAGCAGGTGCTGGCCGCGCATCGCATTGTCCTCGCCACGCATCCGGACGCGCTGCTGCTGCTCGCCCCGCGCCACCCGGAGCGGGCGGCGGAAGTTGCCCAGCTGATCGAGGCCCAGGGATTCGAACTCGTGCGGCGCTCGAGCCTCCCGCCTTCCCCCCAGCCCGCTCTCCCGGGAAGAGAGGGAAAAAGGCCGGATGTTTTGCTCATCGACACGCTCGGCGAGCTGATGGATTTCTATGCCGCGATCGATGTCGCCTTCGTGGGCGGCAGCCTGGTGCCGCACGGCGGCCACAACCCGCTGGAGCCCGCCGCGCTGGGCCTGCCGGTGCTGACCGGGCCACATGTCCACAACTTCAACGAGGTCTTTGATGCGATGCGCGCCCGGGGGGCGGCGCGGGAGGTCATGGATGCCGATGCGCTGGGGATGGCGGTGGCCGGGCTGCTGGGGGATGCAACCCGGCGGCGGGCCATGGGCGAGGCTGGCAAGACGTGGATGGAGGCGCATCGCGGGGCGCTGGAGCGGTTGGTCGGACGCCTGGAGTCCCTTGCCGTGGGAACAACGCCGTCGGGACGCGGGCTTGCGCCAGCTTAACGCGAAGCTGGCGATAGCCCGCGTTAACAGGGTGTTGAAAAACACCCTGATAAGGCAAGCCATGGATGGCTTGCACGAACATCAATCGCGCCAAGTGATTGATGTTCGGAGGCCGTCGCGAATTCACTTCGCGACGTGCCGAGTTGAAAAAGGGCAGGAAAGCCCTTTTTCAACATCCTGTTAAGCGTCACCCGAAGGGCGGACATCGACCTTCCGTGGCCGATGCCCTTCGGGGCCGCCTGTCGGCGACTCCCGATCCGCTGGTCCCTCCTCTCAGCCCCTTCCGGCATCCATGCCGGAAGCCCCTTCGGGGTGCGGCCGTCGAGAGCGGCCCTCGAGAGCCCGGCGGATCGGTGATTCCAGGGATGGAATCCGCCGTGTCGATCGGGCCAGGAGCCTGCTACACGTAGGGGGACCGCTCGCCAGCCGGGCGCGTCTTGAACCGACGGTGCAGCCAGAAGTAGTCCGCCGGACGCTGGCACGCGAAACGCTCGATCAGGGCGTTGTAGACCGTGGCGTCCCGCACCGGGTCGCCGCTCGGGATCTCAGGCACCGGCACGAGGTGCATGACGTAGCCCCGGGCTTGCGGCATCCTCTCCGGATAGATGAAGACAACCCGACAGCCTGCGCGCTCCGCGATCTTCGAGGTCAGGGCCAGGGTCGCGGTCGGCACGCCGAAGAAGGGGGCGAACACGCTCCCCTCGCGGCCGAAGTCCTGGTCCGCGCCGTACCAGCAGATCCCGCCGTCCTTGAGTACCCTGAGCATGCCGCGCAGGTTGTCATTGGCGACCAGTTCGCCGAAGTAGCGCGAGCGCCGCGCGCGCATCACGGCATCGAAGCGCTCGTTGCGCGCCGCCTTGTAGACGGTGTTCATCGGCACCTTGAGGGCCATCAGCCGCCCCCCCATCTCGAGCGCGGTGAAGTGCGCGCCGAGCAGCAGCACGCCCTGCCCCTCGGACCGCGCGGCTTCGAGATGCTCCAGTCCTTCAAAGCGCACCCAGCCCGCCAGTCGCTCCGGGTCGCCCCACCAGGCGATGCCGCCCTCGATCAGCCCCATGCCCGCAGAGGCGAAGCTCGCCCGCTCGAGCCGGCACCGCTCCGCCTCGCTCATGCCGGGGAAACACAACTCGAGGTTCCGGCGGACGACCCGCCGTCGGCGGGGGAGGATGGTCCAGGCGAGCAGGCCCAGCCCTCGGCCGAAGGCCTGGGCGACGGGGAGCGGCAGGCGCGCGGCCAGCCAAAGCAGGCCCAGGCCGAGGGCGAGCGGCCACTGGCGCGGATCGAGCCAGGCGGTCAGGGAAGACATGAGGCGGTCAGTATGGAAGATGCGGGGGAATCATGCGGGACACGGTGGAATCCATCCATGGATTCCACCCTTCGGGTGTCGCCTGGCGGCGACACAACGACGCTCCCTGCGTCGTTGCTAACGCCAGGCCCGGCGGCCTGGCCTCCGGGACGGCTCAGCGCAGCGCCTGCTGCTGCAGGGCCTCGAGATCGGCCAGCTGGAGCGTGCCCGCAGCGCGCTTGAGGCGGAGGGTGGCGAGCAGGTAGTCGTAGCGGGCGTTGAACAGGTTGCGGCGCGCCTGGACCAGCTGGCTCTGGGCGGTGATGACGTCGACGATGGTGCGGGTGCCGACCTCGTAACCAGCCTCGTTGGCGGCGAGCTGGGTCTCGGCGGACTTCACGCCCTGCTCGAAGGCCGCGATCTCGCCTATCTTGGAGGTCACGGCCCGGAAGGCATCGCGGGTGGCGCGCACGGTGTCGCGACGGGTGGCCTCGTAGCCATCCTGCGCCTGCTGGAAACGGTAGGTCGCCTCGCGCGAGCGCGACTCGATCCCGCCGCCGGCGTACATCGGCACGTTCAGCTGCACGCCCACGCGGGTGTCGTAGTTCTCCAGTGGGGTTCCGGCCAGCTGAGTGTCCTGGTAGCCATAGGAGGCATTCAGGCTGACCGTGGGATAGTGGCCGGAACGCTGCTTCTCGATCTCCTGGCGGGCGATGTCGAGCCCCATGCGCGAGCTCTGCAGGGCGAGGTTCTGCTGCTCGGCAAACGCCACCCAGGCCTGCGGGTCGGCCGGCTCCGGACGGACCGGACCGAGGTCGCCACGCACATCATCCAGGCG
The DNA here is from genome assembly GCA_049322715.1 of Pseudomonadota bacterium. GTDB lineage: Bacteria > Pseudomonadota > Gammaproteobacteria > Halothiobacillales > Halothiobacillaceae > Thiofaba. Next base: position 80,445 of record JBMOQP010000009.1, on the reverse strand, counting down.
TGCCAGCTCCTGCGCGGTCAGCACCCGCAGGGCCTCGTGCGCGTCGGCCAGGCCGGCCTCGGCGCCGATCCGGCGCGCGAGGGCCTGGTCACGCGCGGCTCGGGCATCGGCGAGATCGGTGATGGCGATCAGGCCGACCTCAAAGCGCTTCTCCGTCTGCTCCAGCCGGCTGGTGTTAGCGGCCAGGTCCGCCTCGGCGAGGCTCAGTTCGGCCTGGGCGCGCAGGACGGCGAAATAACCCTCCGAAGCCCGCAGCAGCAGTTCCTGCTGGTTGTTCGCGTAGTCCACGTCGGCCTGGCGGGCCACCAATTCGGCTTGGTCGCGCGCGACAAGGCGGGCGCGGTCGAACAGCGGCTGGCTGAGATTCAGCGTGTAGTTCTTGCTGGTGTAGTTGAAGTCGTCCCGGAGAGCGCCATCCGGGTAGTCCAGCCAGTCACGGTTGATGCCCGCGCTCAGGCCGACATTCGGCAACAGTTGGGCCCGCGCCTGCGGGTAGGCCTCGCGGGTGGCGAGGCGCGCCTGGGCGGCGGCGCGCAGGCTGGCATCGTTCTGCTCGGCGAGGCGGTACACGTCGACCAGTCCCTCGGCGTGGGCGGCTATCGCCCAGCCCAAGAAAAGCACTCCCGACAGGGGCAGATGTCTTTGCATGATCGGGCCTCCTCTGGCCGCCCCCTCAGCCTGCGATCAGAACGTGAAGGCGGGTCTCGGCTCGGCGTGGACGAGATGCGGCAGGCAGGTTTCGAACAGGCTCTCGCAGGTCCATCGATCCTCGCCCTCGCGGGTGATCAGCAGGGCCTGCATGACCGGCGCATCCCCCACGATGACGAACAGGCGGCCGCCCTCGTTGAGCTTGAGCCGGTAGCTTTCGGGCACATCCGCCATGGCGCCGGTGATGGCGATCACATCGTAACGCCTGCCGTCATCCCAACCGGCGCTGGCATCGCCGGTCGCAAGGGTGACGCCGGGAAGGCGGGCGCGTGCGGCCTCGGTGAAGTCGGCGAAGATGTCGACACTGGTGACCTGCCCGCCCATGTGGGCAAGGCAGGCCGCGGTGAAGCCGGTACCGGTGCCGATCTCCAGCACCTGCTCGCCCGGCTGCACGGCCAGGGCCTGCAGCATGCGCCCTTCGACCACCGGCGGCATCATCACCTGGCCATGGCCGATCGGCAGCATCATGTCGGAGAAGGCCTGCTCGCGCAGCCGCTGCGGAACGAAGTCCTCGCGGCGCACGGCGCGCAGGGTATCAAGGACGCGGAAGTCGAGCACGTCCCACGGGCGGACCTGCTGCTCGATCATGTTGAAACGGGCCTGTTCGACGTTCAGCGCTGACATGGGACGCTCTATTCCGGAAGAGGAAGGACTATCCGGCGAAGGTTAAGGGGTTTACCCTGCCCCGGCAAGAGAGAGGAGACCTGAGGATGCTCAACACGGCGGAGATCGGGCGCGAGGTCAGCAAGGCCGACTACAAGCGCGAGCTACCCGAGCTGCGCACACGCCTGCTGAAGGCCCAGCGCGACTTGCGGGCCGCCGGCCTGAGCACGCTCGTGGTGATCGAGGGCATGGACGGTTCCGGACGGGCGGAGATCGCCAACCGCCTGCACGAATGGCTCGACCCGCGCGGCATCCAGACCCATACCTTCTGGGATCCCTCCGACGAGGAACGCGAACGCCCCTATTTCTGGCGCTTCTGGCGCGCCCTGCCCGGCGCCGGTGAGATCGCCCTGTTCCTCGGCGGCTGGTACCGCGACATCCTGAGCGACGGCGTGCACAAGCGTCTCAAGCCCCCGGAGCTCGAGACGCGCCTCGCGCCCGTGCTGCACACCGAAAACCTGCTCGCGGCGGATCGCACCCTCATCCTCAAATTCTGGTATCACCTGCCGCGCCATGAGCAGGAGGCACGCCTGCGCCGCGAGCACCGCACCCCGGACGACCGCTGGCCATCGGCCGCCGCCGCGCTCAGGGGGCGCAAGCAGCTCCGGACCTGGGCCGAGCGCATCCTGCGCCGCACCGACACCGCCGACGCCCCCTGGTTCGTCATCGAGGCGGCGGACACCCGCTACCGTGACCTCGCCACCGGCTACACACTACTGGAGGCGATGGAAAACCGACTGAAGGAGCACCGGACGCACAAGGAGCGCCGCGGCCGTCCCCTGCCGCCGCCCGAACCCGCCCTGCCGAAGGCCCAGAGCGCCCGCGTGACCGTGCTCGACCGGGTCGACCTTAGCGCCAGGCTCAGCGATGCGCGCTACGAAAAGCGCCTCGCCAAGCTGCAGGAGCGCCTGCGCGAACACCTGTGGCAGGCCCATGTACGGGGCCTGAGCACCTATATCGTGTTCGAGGGTTGGGACGCCGCCGGCAAGGGCAGCACCATCCGTCGCCTGGCCGGCGGCATGGATGCCCGCCTGTACCGGGTCATCCCCTACGGCGCACCCAGCTCGCACGAACTCGAACACCACTACCTGTGGCGCTTCTGGCGCCAGGTCCCCCGCGCCGGCCGTGTCGCCGTGTTCGACCGCTCCTGGTACGGACGCGTGCTGGTCGAGCGGGTCGAGGGGCTGTGCAGCCCGGCGGAATGGCAGCGTGCCTATCACGAGATCAACCAGTTCGAGACCCAGCTCGCCGAGCGGAACGGCCTGGTGCTGAAGTTCTGGCTCCACATCTCGCCCGAGGAGCAGCTGCGCCGCTTCGAGGAGAGGCGGAACACCCCGTGGAAGCAGTACAAGATCACCCCGGACGACTGGCGCAACCGCGAGAAGCGCGAACTCTACGAGCAGGCGGTCAACGAGATGGTGCTACGCACCGACAGCCCGGAGGCCCCATGGCACCTGATCCCCGCGGAGGACAAGCGGCATGGTCGCATCCGCATCCTCGAGATCATCTGCGCCGCGCTCGAGGCACGCCTTGCCCAGGGCGACGAACGCGACTGAGCCCGTCCTTCACCCCGGATTTGCCATTGGACCGTCCTGCCACTCTCTGTGCCAGAGGAAAGTCTGGCGCTTGGCCTAACCGATTTGTCGGGCTCCCGACGGCCGATCTCGAGGGCCGTACCCCGCAGGGGCTTCCGACATGGATGTCGGAAGGGACCGAGAGGAGGGACCAACCCCGAAGGGGGCTTCCGGCATGGATGCCGGAAGGGTGCGGGCTTACGCCAGCTACGCGTCAGGCCAGGATGCGTCCATGCTCCTCGCCCATAGACCGGGCTATGGCCTCGTCGCCCGTGCGCAAATCTGCTCGCCCTCGGCTTCGCCATACTCCCGCGTTCCAATGGAAAATCCGGGTTCAACCTTGTGGATTCAAGGGCTTGGCACATTTCCGGCTTGCATCCCGCCCCCCCCTCCGCTAACGTGCGCGCTATTGGCTAGGGGTGCGCCACGGCCATCGAGACCACGGTCAAGCCGCCGGCGCTGAGACACACCCTTCGAACCTGATCCGGATCACACCGGCGTAGGGAAGCCGCGCACGCCTCATCCCGTCCGCTGCCCTGCGCCCCCATTTCTTAATGAGGACACGCGCATGGCCGCCGTCGCAGAAGACATCTTCAAGAAATCCGCAACAACGTCGTCTGGAACGACGTTGGAAGGCTCCGCCTTCCCCGAAGGGCAAAGTCCAGGGATGGACTTTGCCGAGCTCTCGGCGGAGGTCACCAAACCGTTCACCGGCTCGCGCAAGATCTTTGTCGAGGGATCGAGCCCGGACATCCGCGTGCCGATGCGCGAGATCAGCCAGACGCCAACCCGCATCAACGGCGGCATGGAGCCGAACCCGCCGATCTACGTCTACGACACATCCGGCCCCTACACCGACCCGAGCGCCTCCATCGACCTGCTCAAGGGCCTGCCCGAGGTGCGTCGCGGCTGGATCGAGGCGCGCGGCGACACCGAGGTGCTGGACGGCCCGACCTCCGAATTCGGCCGGGCCCGCGCCGTCGACCCAAAGACCGCGCATCTTCGCTTCGAGCACATCCGCGCCCCGCGCCGCGCCAAGGCCGGGATGAACGTCTCCCAGATGCACTATGCGCGCAAGGGCATCGTCACCCCGGAGATGGAATACGTCGCCATCCGCGAGAACATGAAGCTGCAGGAGTTGCGCGAGGACCCGCGCTACAAGGACCTGCTGCGCCAGCATCGCGGCATGAGCTTCGGCGCGCAGATCCCGGACGTCATCACCCCCGAGTTCGTGCGCGAGGAGATCGCGCGCGGCCGCGCCATCATCCCGGCCAACATCAACCACACCGAGCTCGAGCCGATGATCATCGGCCGCAACTTCCGGGTGAAGATCAACACCAACATCGGCAACTCCGCCACCACCTCCTCCATCAGCGAGGAAGTGGAGAAGATGGTGTGGTCCACCCGCTGGGGCGGCGACACGCTGATGGACCTCTCCACCGGCAAGCACATCCACGAAACCCGCGAGTGGATCATCCGCAACTGCCCGGTCCCGGTCGGCACCGTGCCCATCTACCAGGCGCTGGAGAAGGTCAAGGGCAAGGCCGAGGACCTGACCTGGGAGCTGTTCCGCGACACCCTGATCGAGCAGGCCGAGCAGGGCGTGGATTACTTCACCATCCACGCGGGCGTGCTGCTGCGCTACGTGCCGCTGACCGCCAACCGCGTCACCGGCATCGTCAGCCGCGGCGGTTCCATCATGGCCAAGTGGTGCCTGGCGCACCACCAGGAAAACTTCCTCTACACGCACTTCGACGAGATCTGCGAGATCATGAAGGCGTATGACGTGAGCTTCTCGCTCGGCGACGGACTGCGCCCCGGCTCCATCATGGACGCCAACGACGCGGCCCAGTTCGGCGAGCTGGAGACCCTGGGCGAGCTGACCAAGAAGGCCTGGGCGCACGATGTTCAGGTCATGATCGAAGGCCCCGGCCATGTGCCGATGCAGATGATCAAGGAGAACATGGACAAGGAGCTGGAAGACTGCTTCGAGGCCCCGTTCTACACCCTCGGCCCGCTGGTCACCGACATCGCCCCCGGCTACGACCACATCACCTCCGGCATCGGCGCCGCGCAGATCGGCTGGTTCGGCACCGCCATGCTCTGCTACGTCACCCCGAAGGAGCACCTCGGCCTGCCCAACAAGGCGGACGTGCGCGAGGGCATCATCACCTACAAGCTCGCCGCCCACGCCGCCGACCTCGCCAAGGGCTTCCCCGGCGCGCAACTGCGCGACAACGCCCTGTCCAAGGCCCGCTTCGAATTCCGCTGGGAAGACCAGTTCAACCTCGGCCTGGACCCGGACCGCGCCCGCGAGTACCACGACGAGACCCTGCCGCAGGAAAACGCCAAGGTCGCCCACTTCTGCTCCATGTGCGGCCCGCACTTCTGCTCCATGAAGATCACCCAGGACGTGCGCGACTACGCCGCCAGCCTCGGCGTGAACGAGCAGGAGGCGCTATCGATAGGAATGGAGGAGAAGGCCGTGCAGTTCGTGAAGACCGGCGCGGAGGTCTATCGCAAGGTCTGAGCGTACGGCTCCAACGCCACTGAGGGAAATGAAAAAATCCATCCCTGGATTTTTTCAGCTCGGCTCACCACGAAGTGAATTCGCGGTGGCCTCCGCGAATCATGGGCTTACGCCCTTGCTTGCGCCGGGGCATCCATGCCCCGGACAGGAAACGCTGAATTTTTCAGCGTTTCCTGAACAGGCCGCCTTGCGCGGCCTGCTTTTTTCATCGCCTGCCGGAAAAGCAAAAGGCCGCTCCGGGGAGCGGCCCTTGAACTTGCACAAGGACGCGACGGATCAGTCGTGATGGTGCTTGTGCTTGTGATGTCCGCAGTGCAGGCCGTTGTCGTGCGGGCCGTAATAGGCCGGCTCGCGCACCACGACCCTGCGGCCATCGTTGCCGTCCGTGGTCAGCGCCGCGCCCGCCGCCGCGCCCACGCCGGCGCCGACGATCGCCCCGGTCTGGCCGCCGACCTGCTCGCCGACCACGGCACCGAGCGCGCCGCCCACCCCCGCCCCCAGCATGGTCTCGCCGGAGCCCGCCAGCACGGCGGAAGAAAGGCCCACGCCCAGGGCCAGCGCGGATACGGTCAGGATTTTCATGGCTGTGATCTCTGCTAAGGTGAAGTCGTTATTAATTTACCATTCAATAAGACCGGAGCGCGGAGCGGGCGTTCCCTCCGGGGCGACTCTGTTGTTTTTTTCACCACCCCGAGTCACCGCATGCACATCTGGGTCGACGCCGACGCCTGTCCCAACGCCATCAAGGACATCCTCTACCGCGCAGCCGAACGGGTGAAGCTGCCGCTGGTTCTAGTGGCCAACCAACCGCTGCACGTGCCGCGCTCCCCGCATGTCCGCATCCTGGTCGTGCCCGGAGGGTTCGACGAGGCGGACGCGGAGATCGTGCGCCGGGTGCAGGCGGGCGACCTCGTCATCACCGGCGACATCCCGCTGGCCTGGGAGGTGCTGGAGAAGGGCGGCAACGCCCTGAGCCCGCGCGGCGAGCGCTATGTCCACGCCACCATCCGCGAACGCCTGCGAGTCCGCGACATGATGGAGCAGCTGCGCGACGCAGGCGTACACACCGGCGGCCACGCCCCCCTCAGCCAGGCCGACCGGCAGGCCTTCGCCAACCAGCTCGACCGATTCCTGCAGCAACACGCCCGTCCATGAACACACTCCAGCCCCTCGACATCCTGCGCGACACCTTCGGCTACGAATGCTTCCGCTCGCCGCAGGACGAGGTCATCGCCACCCTGATGGCGGGCGAGGACGCGCTGGTGCTGATGCCGACCGGCGGCGGCAAGTCGCTGTGCTACCAGATCCCGGCCATCGCCCGCCCCGGCACCGGCATCGTTGTCTCGCCGCTGATCGCGCTGATGCAGGACCAGGTCGCCGCCCTGCGCCAGGCCGGCGTGCGCGCGGCCTACCTGAATTCCACCCTCGCGCCCGCCGCAGCGCGCGCGATCGAGCAGCAGCTGCTGATGGGCGAGCTCGACCTGCTTTATGTCGCCCCCGAGCGGCTGATGAGCGGACGTACCCTGGAGTTGCTGGAACACGCCCCCGTCGCACTGTTCGCCATCGACGAGGCGCACTGCGTCTCGCAGTGGGGGCACGACTTCCGCCCGGAATACATCCAGCTCTCCATCCTGCACGAGCGCTTCCCCCAGGTTCCGCGCATCGCCCTGACCGCCACCGCGGACGAACCGACCCGGCGCGAGATCATCACCCGTCTGGGGCTGGAAAACGCGCGAGTGTTCATCAGCAGCTTCGACCGCCCCAACATCCGCTACCGCATCGCCCAGAGCGATGGCAACGCGCGGGAAAGCCTGCTGCGTTTCATCCGCGAGGAGCACGCGGGCGAGGCGGGCATCGTCTACTGCCTGTCGCGCAAGAGGGTCGAGGAGGTCGCCGACTGGCTGGCGAGCAGGGGCCTCCCCGCCCTGCCCTACCACGCCGGCCTGCCGGCCGAGACGCGCGAGAAGAACCAGGCGCGCTTCCTCAACGAGGAGGGGCTGGTGATGGTCGCCACCATCGCCTTCGGCATGGGCATCGACAAGCCGAACGTGCGCTTCGTCGCCCACCTCAACCTGCCCAAGAGCGTGGAGGCCTACTACCAGGAAACCGGCCGGGCCGGGCGCGACGGCCTGCCCGCCGATGCCTGGATGAGCTACGGCCTGCAGGACGTCATCACCCTGCGCCAGATGCTGGAGGCCTCCGAGGCGGGCAACGAGTACAAGCGCGTCGAGCGCCACAAGCTGGACGCCATGCTCGGCCTGTGCGAGCTGACCACCTGCCGCCGCCAGGCCCTGCTCGCCTACTTCGGCGAGCCCCTGGCCAAGCCCTGCGGCAACTGCGATACCTGCCTCGAGCCGCCCGCCACCTGGGACGCCACCGTGCCGGCCCAGAAGGCCCTCTCCTGCGTGCACCGCACCGGCCAGCGCTTCGGCGTGACCTATCTGGTGGATGTGCTACTGGGCAAGGCGGACGAGCGCATCCGGCGCAACGGGCATGACGCAATCTCCACCTTCGGCATCGGCGCGGAGCTGGATGCCAGCGGCTGGCGCGGGCTGTTCCGCCAGCTGATCGCGCGCGGCCTGCTTGCCGTCGACCTCGAGGGCCATGGCGCGCTGCGTCTGACCGAGGCCTGCCGCCCGGTGCTGCGCGGGGATGAGCCTCTCTGGCTCCGCAAGGAAAACCGCCCTGTGCGCGGCGCCAAGCGCGCCACCAGTGGTCGCACCCTGCCCCCCGGGGCCGACCAGGCGCTGTGGGACGCCCTGCGCGCCAGGCGGCGCGAGCTCGCGCAAGAACAGGGCGTGCCGCCCTATGTCATCTTCCACGATGCGACCCTGATGGCGATGATGGAGGCCCGGCCGCACAGCCTCGCGGCCATGGCGGACCTGCCCGGCGTAGGCCAGCGCAAGCTCGCGGCCTATGGCGAGGACTTCCTCGCCGTCATCCAGGACCACGCATGAAAAAGGGCCGCATCAAGCGGCCCCTTCAGCGGCGGCGCTTATCAGTCTGCTGAAATACTTGTTTCAGCATCCTGTTAGGCGTCAGCGCACGATGACCACCGTGCCGGAATCGCGGTAGCCGTGGTGATGGTGCCTGTGATGATGGCGGCGCTCATGATGGCGGTGGCGATGACCGTAGCCGCGGTCATCATCCACATAGACATAGGTCACCGGCCCGCGGCCATAGTAAGGGGCGGGATAGCGCTCGTAGCGCTCCACGTAATGCACCGGCCGCCCATGGCTGTCATAGGCGACGGCCGCGCCAGTCGCGGCGCCAAGTGCCCCCCCGACGATGGCGCCGTCATGGCCACCGATCTGCTGGCCAACCACCGCGCCCAGCGCACCACCCAGGCCGGCGCCGAGCATGAGCTCGCCGCTGTCGGCGTGGCTGGGCAGGGCGACCAGCATCCCGGCACCCAGGATCATGGCGGAGAGCATTTTCATCTTGTCGTACTCCGAAAGGGACAGAAGGAATCCACGAAACATTAGGCGGCAAGGAGGCAGGGAAGTTCCTGGCCGACTGTTGCTTTCATGCATGCCGCAGTCAGCGGAAGGCCTGCTGCAGCCGGGCGCGCGTGCGCGCACCGAGCAGCACGGCGTCGACGCGGCCATCGCGCACGATCACCACGGCCGGCGTCACCCGCACGCCGAAGGCGCGCGCGAGATCTGGCTTGATGCCGATATCGATCACCCGCACCCGTGCATCCTCCTCCGCCCAGGCGCGCATCTCCGGCGTCATGCGACGGCATGGCCCGCACAACGGGCTGTGGAAATAGAATAAGGCCAGCCCCTCGCGCGGAACCTCCGCATGCTCCGGTACGGGCTGCCCCTTTGCCCGGGCCGCACGGCGCATCTCCAGCAGCTGCCAGCCAAGCGGAATGGCAACGACGAGCACCAGCAGCAGCAACCAGCCGAACGAGCTGTCCATCCTTCCCCCATGCCTCCTGAGCGATCGGAACCATGAGCATACAAGAAACTATCCAGGCCAAGCTGGAAGCCTCCTTCCTGCCGCAACACCTGGCCATCGTCAACGAGAGCCACCGCCATGCGATGAAGGCGACCGATTCCCACTTCCACATCACCATCGTCAGCCACGCCTTCGAGGGCCAGGGGCTCGTGGCCCGCCACCGCGCGGTCAACAAGGCGCTGGCCGAGGAGCTGGCCGGCCCGGTGCATGCCATCACGCTCCACACCCTCACGCCCGAGGAATGGGCGGCGCGGGGCGGCGTCACCGAGGCTTCTCCCAAGTGCCGGGGCGGCCGGGACGAGCCACCCGTATAAGGCCATCCAGGCCGAAGAACGGCGTGCGCCGCACCGGAGGCCGGGGGATGTGCTATGAACCTCTGGAGAAAGGACCGGGATCACTCCGGAAGACCCTTCCCATCCTTGCCACGGGAGAGGATCCACCCCCATGGACATCGACCGCCCCATCGGCCCCATCGTCGTCGCCACAGCCGATCCCGACCTGCTGCCGCGCTGGATCGATGCGCTCGCCCCCCTGGCCAAGCCACGCCCGGCCGGCAGCGTGCGCGAACTCGAGGACGCCCTCCGCGAAAGCCAGCCGGTGAGCGTCCTGCTCGACCTCGAGCTGGTCGGCGGGACCCGGGGCATCTGCCGGATCCACCAGGACCACCCCCGCGTGCGGGTCATGGCCGTCACCGCCAACAACTCGCTGGAGGAAGCGGTGGAGGCCATCAAGGCCGGGGCTCACGGCCACATCCCCCGCACGGCCGACGCGCCCCTCATACGCCGCGCCGTACGCCTCATGAGCATGGACGGCCTGTGGGCCGAACGGCGGGTGCTTGAGGCCATCATCATCCAGCTGGTGGCCAGCGACACCTGCCCCACCGGCATCGCCCCCCCGCCCTCATGCGGGTCGCACATGAGCCTGGATGCGCTCAGCGAACGCGAACGCGAGGTGGCGGACCTTGTAAGCGACGGGCTGTGCTACAAGTCCATCGCCAGGTGCCTGGACATCTCCGAGAACACCGTGCGCAACCACCTGCGCAACATCTACCGCAAGCTTGGCCTCAACGGCATGCTACAGCTCGGCCTGCTGGTCCGGCAGTCGCGGGCCGACGGCGCCACATCCCATCCCTGACCCCAGGGCATGCCCCCTTCCCCGGGCATGGCCCAGCCTGACCTCCCGCCCGCGACTAGTACAGATTGACCATGGCGCCTCTGGTCCCATGGGCTAGAAACAGTACACGGCAGGGGAAAAGCCCCTACTGACCATGCACCTTGTCGGCGGTCCATGCCGCGGGAGGAAACGCTATGAATATCTCGACGCCGTTCAAAAAGGCACCCACCTATGTCCTGGCGGCGGCCATCGCCGCGGCCATAGGTGCGCCTGCCACCGCATCCGCGGGGGTCTTTTCCAGCATCTTCGAGTTGCACGAGTCGACCTCGGCGGGCGGCAACGCCAGCAACGCCGACGCCATCGACAGCGGCACGACCTATCCCTCGGGCCCACTCAGCCTGCCCGAGGACTGGTCGTCGACCAACCACGACCTGTGGATGATGCTGCAAAATCCGAGCCACACCCCGACCTACGAGCCCCAGGGCGGCAAGGCCGTGGTCCGGGCCTTCATCCCCGACTACCCCGGCCTGCCCGGCGTAAGCTTCACCAGCGTGCAGGACGACCCGGCCTTCGGGGCGGGATGCAAGGACGTGACCGACCTGACCGAATGCGTGGTCGTCACCGGCGGTATCCCGGCCAAGGACCAGATCACCAACGGCTATGCCGCCTTCTACTCCTACGCCGGCCCCGCCACGCCGGTGCTGGACACCTCCGGCAACCCGGTCAACGGTCTCCAGCACCTGCCAGGCGACCTGATCGTCGTGATGGGGGGAGACCTGGAGGCCGAGAACGGCTCCGCCGCTTGGGGTGGATGGTTCAGCCGCAACACCCTTGAAGTCAGCGGCAGCTCCTTCACCAACGGGCGCGCCATCGGCGACATCCTGGTGGTGGTCGAGTTCGGCGGCGGCGGGAGCGAGGTCACCTTCTCCGTGGCCCGCTGGGTCGGCAGCGGAGGCAATGCCGGAGGCGGCGCCCTGCAGGAGCTGTTCCACGGCGAAGGCCTGCGCTGCTCGGCCAGCACCGACAACTACCTCGGCTGCGCCATCTCCAACAACAACGGCCCGGAGACCGCTCCCTGGCCCTACATCGCCAAGGGCGACCGGGACGCCAACCCCTACAGCACCCACTTCCCCGCGACGGCCTTCTCCGAGGGCATCCTCAACCTCAGCGCGGTGCTGCGCATGAACGGCCAGTCCATTGGCTGCCTCTCGGACTTCCTGTTTGAAACCCGCACCTCAGGCGAGTCCTACACGGCGAAGCTGAAGGACTTCCTGATCGGCTCGGTCCCGCTGTGCGGCATCGATGCGGACAAGAGCGGGTCGACGATCTCCAAGGTGGGCGACCTTGCGTCGTACAACATCCAGATCGAGAACACGGGCGTCGTGCCGCTCTACAAGCAGAGCATCGTCGACACCCTGCTGGGCACCCTCACCAGCGCCAGCGGCAACTGCCCCGGCGGCGACGAAAACAACCTCGCCCAGGGCCAGTCCTGCGTCGAGACGAACACCTGCGACGCGGACCTCATGCCGGACGAGACCTGCGAAATCACGGCCTGGCGGCGCGTGTCCGCGGGTGATCCCGACCCGCTGCCCAACACGGTCACCGTGACCTACGATTCGCAGTCGGATCTCCTTGGCGACGAGGTGATCTCCAGCAACGACCACTCGGTCAACCTGTTCCAGCCCGCCGTCACCATCACCAAGACTGGCGACGAGCTGTCCAAGATCGGCGACCAGGTGACCTACAACTTCACCATCCAGAACACCAGCTCGTCGGACAGCCCGGCCCTCGTGCTCGACAGCGTCACCGACACCAGGCTGGGCACGCTGACGGCAGCCGCGGCGGCGAACGGCTGCGCCACCCTGGCCTACGGGGCAAGCTGCAGCTTCAGCGTGAACCACACGATCCCGGGCGGCGCGCCGGACCCGTATGACAACACGGCGACCGTGCACTTCCACCCCGACGGTTTCCCGAACGACATCACCGACGACGACGGCCACTCGGTGAACCTGTTCCAGCCGTCCCTGACCATCGCCAAGACCGGCGACACCCTGTCCAAGATCGGCGACCAGGTGACCTACAGCTTCACCATCAACAACACCAGTTCGTCGGACAGCCCGGCCCTCGTGCTCGACGGCGTCACCGACACCAGGCTGGGTTCGCTGACGACAGCCGCCTCGGCCAACGGCTGCGGAACGCTGGCCAGCGGCGCAAGCTGCAGCTTCAACGTGAACCACACCGTCCCGGCGGGCTCTGACGACCCTCTCGTCAATGTCGTGACAGCCCACTACCACCCCGACGGTTTCCCGAACGACATCACCGACGACGACGACCACTCGCTGAACCTGTTCCAGCCGGACTTCACGCTGAGCAAGGCCTGTGCCCCGGAGAGGGTGAAGGTGGGCGACCCGCTGACCTACACCTACACGCTGCAGAACACTGGCTCGAGCGACAGCCCGAACCTGAACAAGGTGAGCGTGACCGACGACAAGGTGCCCACCGCTGGCGCATCGTTCCCGGCAACGCTGGTCACGGGGGCCGCCGCGACGGTGGTCCAGGTGAACTACTACCCGATGGCCGCGGGCATGGTCACCAACAACGTGAGCGCGACCTACCAGGTGGCCGGATTCCCGAACCAGCTCACCCGCACGGCGAGCGCGACCTGCGAGGCCTACGTGGGCGACCAGGGCTGCACCCCGGGCTTCTGGAAGACCCATCCGGAGTACTGGGACGGCATCGGCACGGATGACAAGACCGCCACCATCAAGTACCAGATGGCCTTCAACGTGGCCCTCGACGGAACCTACATGGGTGGCCCCATCAACGTGACGCAGACCCAGTCCGGCCTGCCGGACAGCGCCACACTGATGGATGCCGTGAACCTGCAGGGCGGAGGCCTCAAGGCCCTCAACCGCCACGCGGCAGCCGCCCTGGCCAGCGCCGACTCGGTCAACTACCCCTACTCGGTGCAGGGCGTGAAGATCCTGTACTGGGATGCGGTGGGCCTGATCGCAGGTCCGGAGACCGTCTCCTCCGCCCTGAAGAAGCTGTCCGATGCCAACGAGCTGAACTGCCCCTTCTGAGGCATGACGGAGGGCCGGCCAGTCCGGCCCCCGGAAACCATGGACTTACCGAATGGCGCCGGCAACGGCGCCATTTTTTTGCGGCAGCGACCAGCCTGGGAGCCTGTCGGACTTGAGCGGCTGAAGCGAAAAAGTCGCCGACCGAGGACAGATTTTGACGATTTTTTCGGCAATAGCAGGGACTATTGGCGAAAAAATCGGCGAAATATGGACCGGTCTGAACAACGCCGCCTGGAGCGGCGTTGGGATGCGAAGCATTACCCGAAGGGCGGAATCCTGGGATGGATTCCGCAAGCTTTTGCAGCCAGATCGCCTCAAGTCCGACAGGCTCCTAGTACAAATGGACCATGGCAAAGAGCCCGGGGACGGCTATTAAAGAGACATGCCTAGTCGCTGGCTCACCCCGGAACCCCGCCCCGACCAGCTGACATGGCATCCTCCCGAAGCGGGCAACCCGCCTCGGGGCGACACAAGAGAACAGAGACTCGACCCGGGGGCTCACCCGCGTGGCGCCCCCCCTACAGGAGGGAATGGGCATGAAAATCAACACCCTGAAACGATCAGTCGCCCTGGCGATGGGGCTCGGCCTCGCGGGGGCCGTGACGTCCCTTGCGACGCTTGCCCAGCCGCCGGTCGACGACCCCACCGAACACCTGCTGGAAATCGGCCAGAACGAAGACACCATGGAGGACACGGACATCGCGGGGCCGCCCCTCGATCCGCGCGCGAACATCCTCGGCTACCCGACGCCGCTGGGCCCCGACTGGTCCGACCTGTTCCGGGCTGATCACGGCTACAAGGACGTCAATCCCGCCAACGGCATCCCCGACTACAAGGACTACGGCGCCATCATCGCCACCTTCGTCCGCGATGACCTCGTGGGCGAAAGCATCAGCACGAGCCCGAAGATCATCGGCGACCGGACCATCTTCTCCGGCACCAACAAGAATGACGACCCCATCGACACCTACGAGTGGAAGGGCGGCAGCGTGCCCGCCAAGGACGACGTCTCGAACGGCTATTTCATGGCCGACCGCAACAGCGACGGGGACCTGATCATCTATGGCGGCTTCGAGCGCATCGCGAACAACGGCGACAGCCACATCGACATCGAGTTCAACCAGTCCGAGATCGGCCTGACCATCAACGGCGTGGCCGTCGACCCCGCGATGATGAGCGACCCCAGCTGGCAAGGTTGCCCGAAGAACGCGACATGCGTCTTCACCGGCGCGAGGCAGGCCGGAGACATCCTGGTGAGCATGGACTTCCTGAGGGGCGGCGACTTCGGCACCGCCGAAATCCATGTCTGGCAGGGCGATGCGGCCACCGGTTCCTGGACCAGCGTGCACGCGCTGGACGGCGAAGGCTGCAACCCGGACAACACCTACCCGGCGGGAGCCATCTGCGCCTTCAACAACAACGACGACATCGACGGCGGCCCGTGGGAGAACTTCGACAGCCATGGCGCCGTGACCACCATCATCCCGCGCAACGGCTTCACCGAGGGCGGCATGAACGTCTCGGAGCTGGTGGGTGGCGGCACCATCCCCTGCATCAGCAGCGTGACGGTCAAGACCCGCTCGTCCCAGTCGTTCACCGCCGAACTGAAGGACTTCGTGCTCGGCTCGTTCGAGGTATGCGGCCAGCTTACCGTCGTCAAGCAGGCCACCGGCCAGGACGGCACCCCGACCTTCAACTACAGCGGCACGGGTGGCGTGGGCAGCTTCTCCCTCAGCCCGACGATCAGCGGTGGCACCGGCTCGGCATCCACGTCCTTCGACCAGGTCAGCCCCGGCCCGATCACCATCACCGAGACGGATGCCAGCGGCTTCGGTTCCAGCACCAATGCCAACTGCGTCTATTCCGGAACGGCGACGACCGTCCCCGGCGGAACCTATCAGCCGAACTCGGTCAGCTTCCCGCTCGACACCGGTGACGACATCACCTGCACCTTCTACAACACCCAGCCGACGCTGAAGGTCACCAAGACGGTGACAAGCTGCGCCACCGAGGCGAGCACCTTCGGCCTCAACATTGACGGTGCGTTGAAGGCGACGGTGAGCCAGCCCGGCGGCAACACCGGCCAGCACTATGTCACCTTTGGAACGCAGCACACGGTCAGCGAGACCATCGGCAACGGCACCACCGCGGCTGACTGGGTCACCGCCATCAACGCCGACTGCAACTCCAGCGGCCAGGTAACCACCAGCGCGCTGCAGGCCTACGAATGCACGATCGGCAACGTCCGCAAGCCGCGGGTGATCGTCAACAAGGCCATCTGCGACGGCACCAGCTGCACCCAGAGCTCCACCGGCTTCACCCTGCAGGTGAACGGCAACACGGTCTCCGCGGGCACCGCCGTGAACATCGAGCAGGTTGGAGGCGTGTTCCCGGCCACGGTGAGCGAGGTTCGCGGCGCGGGCACGTATCTCACCACGATCATGTGCAACAACGGCACCCGTGGGGTCTATGACGCCAGCACCACACCGTCGCTGAACCTCGGCAACCTGCAGGCCGGCGACGTGGTGACCTGCGACATCGTCAACGCCAAGCAGACCTCGACGAACGCTTGCCCCACGCCGTAACCGGCTGGCAGCGCATCCGGCCCGCGCGGGCCGGACAACCAGGGGCGATGGGTAACCATCGCCCTTCTTCTTGCCCGCGAGGATGACGGGCGCATGCCTCTGTCCTTGCCCCCAGCCCCACCACATCATCACCGGACCGGGTTTCCATGGCGATCACGATGCAGGGGGAGTGGATTGCCGCGCTTCGCCAGCGACAGCGCAGGAGTGCTGTCGCAAAGAGGTTCCCAGAAGGGTGGCGTCATGTACCCCCGGCTTCGGTCACTCCCGTGGTATCGCCAGACTCGCTGGCCGGGGTCTTGGGCGTGGGGGCGGGCTGGAGCCTTCTCAGGCGGTCGCGGAATTCCTCGGTGACCTGCGCTGCTTCCTTCTGGTTACGGACCACGCGCGGGGTGAGCATCACCAGCAGCTCGGTGCGCTGGGTGCTTTCCTCGGTGGTGCCGAACAGCTTGCCGAAGACCGGCACCTTGTAGACGCCGGGAATGCCTCGCTCGGCGTCGGTGTTGTTCTCCAGGATCAGCCCCCCGAGCACGATGGTCTGTCCGCTCTGTACCGCCACCACGCTCTCGATCGCCCGCTGCAGGAATGTGTACTGCTTGGTGTCCGGATCCTTGGAGCCGATGTCGGTCACCTCCTGCACGATGTCCAGGGTGACCAGGCCGCCGACGTTGACCCGGGGGGTGACCTTCAGCCGCACGCCTGTGTCGCGGTACTGGTAGGCCTCCAGCAGGCCACCGCTGTAGGTCTCCTGGCTCGAGAGCCGGACGGGCACCTGGTCGCCCACGCGGATCTCGGCGGTGCGGTTGTCCAGCACCATCAGCGAGGGGCTGGAGAGGACGTTGACCTTGGATTCGGTGGCGAGGGCATTCAGCACGGCCTTCACCGCCCCCGCGGAATCCACCAGGCTGTAGGAAAACCCGGGGATGAGCGAGGCGAGGCCGCTCCCGTCGTTCCCGACATTGAGATCCAGCAGCCCCTGGCCGGTCTTGTTGTTGATGACACGGTTGTTGGTGAAGAACCACTCCAGGCCATACCTGAGCTCGTCGCTCAGGCTCACCTCCACGATGGAGGCCTCCACCAGCACCTGCAGGGGCTCGACGTCGAGCCTTTTGAGGGCCTGCTCGACGATGCGGAAATCCTCGGCCGAGGCATACACGAGGATGGAGTTGTTGGCCTCGTCGGCCACCACCCTCACGCCCGCCCCCTCGATGACGGTCAGGCCCTCGCCGCCGCTCGCCGGGCGCTGGGGGACGTCCCCCGTCAGGGGTGAGCCGCCACCGAGCCCGCTGGCGGGATAGCTGCCCGTCGCGCCAAGCCCCATGGTCATCCCGCCCGTCAGCGGCGCGCGCGGCGTCAGGCCGGGCTGGTTTCTCGCGGCGAGCCCAGTCGCCTGCGCGGACAGACCGCCCCCCGATATGCCGGACGGCCTCGACTCGAGCCTGGCCGGCTGGAGGCCGGGGGCAAGACGCACGGGCTCGGTGCGGGCGCGCTCCTGACCGAGGAAGATCTCGCCGATCACCTCGGCCAGCTCCGAGGCCTTGCGGTTCTTCACCTGGTAGACATAGAGGCGGCTGCCCGGGCCGGCACCGCCGCGGTCCAGGCGGTCCACCCATTCCTTCATCCGCTCGAGGTAACTGGGCTGGGGGGTGACCACGAGCAGGGCGTTGAGGCGTTCGATCGGCTCGAGCCGGATCATGCCCTCGGCCTCGTCGCCGATGATCTTCTGCAGCTCGGTCACCATGGTCTTGGCATCGGCGTTTTCCAGCGGGAACACGCCCACCGAGTAGCCCTGCAGCCAGTCCACGTCAAAGGTGTCCACGGTGGCGAGCCAGCCCTGCAACTCGGCGCTGGAGCCGGCCAGCATGAGCAGGTTCCTGCGCTCGTCCACCTTCAGCATGCCGCCATCGGCCACGAAGGGCTCGAGGATCTTTTGCATCTCGAGGGCACCGATGTAGCGCAGCGGCACCACCTGCACCCGGAAGCCGGTCGGCAGGCGGCGATCGAGGGTGGGCGAGGCGCCGCGCATGGCACTGGCGAGGGGAACGATGCGATAGGCCCCGGCCTCCCGCACCATGGCGGCGCCATTCATGCGCAGCAGGTTTTCCATCAGCGGCAGCAGGGCCTCGCGGCTGACGGGGCGGCTGGTCTGCACCGAAATCGCTCCCTTCACCGCGGCATCGATGACGTAGTTTTCCTTGAGCAGGTCGCCGATGACGACCTTGACCACCTCGTGCACGTCGCTGTTCTCGAAGTTCAGGGTGATGTCCCCCTCCTTCAGGACATCGGCCCCGGGGCGCGGCACCTCGCGCACGAAACGTCCGCTGCCCTTGTACATCGCGTCCTCGAGCTTGGGCTCGGCACGCCCCACCTCGACGGCGGGAGGCGCCTCCTCGACCAGCGGCGGGGGGGCGGTCAGTGTTTCGGGCAGGCTCAACTGACGAGGCGCTGTGCTGCATCCCCCCAGGGCCAGGGTAATGGCCAGTCCGAGCAGGGCTCGACGGTGCTCCACGTTATGCATGACTCCACTCCCTACGTCTGATCTTGCTTGGCGCCATGCCGGCCGGGCCGGTCCTGGCCTGTGTTTGCGGACCTACCCCCTGGCCGCCCCGGACCCGGGTTCCGCCTGGGGAACCTGGGGCGGGGCGGGGGGCGCCGCCGGTGCCATGGGCTGGTTCGGGGATGACGCGGCCGGGGCCTTGGGCGCCCCACCCCTGGCTGGACGTTCCAGGTGCAACTCCACCTGCCGGGCACCGCGGCGAAGCACCACCCTCTCGGGCTCGATGGTCTCCACCTTCCAGCCGGCCAGCCAGTCCCCCTCCTCACCCCTCAGCACGCCCTCGCCACGCCGGGTCAGCAGGAGGACCTCCCGCCGGGTTGGGGTGACGACCACCCCGCTGAGGATGAGCTCGCTGTCAGCGGCAGCGGACTTGGGGTCGTCATCCTCGGGGCGACGACTCATGTTGAAGAGGGGCCGCTCGATGCTCTCCGCATAGTGGTCCAGCGGCGGAAGCTTGAACTGGACCAGGGGCGGCTCCTCGCGGGTTGCCGGCGGCTCGGGATCCGCCCCCCGCGACGGCACATCGGACGTTCCCTGCAGCCCGGCCAGCAGAACCAGCACCAGCCCCACGTTGAGAAGCAGCAGGAGGGGGCCGATGAGGTCGCGGCGCCTACGAAACAGGTTCATGCCCCGCCCCCCTCATGAAACCGGTCAGGTTGAAGCGTACGTCGAGCGTGCCCGGCTGGCCGGCCCCAACCTTGCGCCGATCCGAGCGCCCCTGCATCAACTCCACCTCGTCCACCAGCAGCCAGGGGCTGCCCGACTCCAGGCGGTAGAGCACGTCCCTCACGGCCTTGATCGGCCCCTGCATGCGGATCTGGGCCTTGACCCGCCCCCGCGTGTCGGCGGCGGACGAAAGGATGGGCTGGATGCTGACCAGGCCACCACCGGAGGATTCGATGACCTGCTTGACGTAGGCCTGCAGCTCGGCAACCGCAAGTGCCTCGCTCTCGCTGGTGAGGTAATAGCCCCCGGCCGGACGGCTGCGACTGAGACGGGCATGCTCATCCTCGAGCGCGGGGCGCTCCGCGGCCAGGCGCTGGTGCTGCCCGAGCCGGAGGCTGAGTTCATCGATCCGGTCCCGGTTGTCCCGGTAGAGCGCGAGCACGGGGTCGATGGCGAAGGCGTACACCCCGGCCAGGATGGCCAGCAGCAGCCCAAGGGCGAGGGCGCGACTTTCGACGGGACGGAGCGGGCGCATCATCCGGCCCGCCCGCCGACCACGTCGGCATCAATGTTGAACTGGAAGCGGTTGAAGCGGGGATCGCGCACGACCGGGGAGCTGAAGGCGACATTCGCGAACATGGGCGAGCCCTCCAGCAGGGAGATGAGCGCGGGCGCCTCCCCGGCGATGCCCTGCAGATGGAGCTTGCGCCCCTGGAGCTCGAGGCGCACCAGCCAGGTGTCATCGGGCAGCAGGCGGCTGACCTCCTCGACCACGTCGATGATCACCGGGGACTGTTGCTTCTGCTCGAGGAACAAACCAAGCTCCTCGCGCATGCTGTCGATGGACGCGCGCCTGGCCTGGGTGGCCGCGACATCCGGCCGCAGGGCCTCGATGCGCCCCTCCAGTTCGCTGATGACCTGGAACTGGCGCTGGAGGGGCATGGCGGCCGCAGCCACCGCGAGCACCGCGGCGGAGGCCAACAGTGCGCGATTGACGCCCCCCCATGCACCCGGAGGCCTTTTGCGCATGGACTCGGGCAGCAGGTTGATGGTTGCGACCTGGCACTGGCTCGCCCCCTCCTCGGAGACCGTGATCATGGAGGGGACTAGCCCCAGCCCCTCCAGGGTCTGCACCATGGGGGCGAGGGCGGCCTGGGGGACGACCATCATCTGCACCTTCAGCCGCCCCTCATCCCCCTGCCGCTCCACGACATGGTGGTCGTAATAGACCTGGCTGGCGCGGAAGGGTGTCTGGCGATCCATCTCGAAACCCAGCACCTCGTGCAGGTTGGGCTCCGCCGCCAGGGGCAGGGTGATGTCCCTGCACAGGATCTGCTCGCGCGGCAGCCGGATCACGGCCTCGGTGCCACGGCGAACCAGGCGGCGCAATTCCGCCTGCGCCTCCTGCGACAGCCCGCCCGCGAGGGCGAAGCTGCCGAGCTCGGTATCCTGCCCCGCATGGCACTTGGTGATCCATACGCGGTCGGAATCCACGTCCACGATGACGCGGTCCGCCCCGCCAAACAGCTTGTCGAGGGGGGGATAGGACATCAGGAACTTCAACTCGCCGCCCCACCAGCGCAGGAAGCGGCGCAGGACGCCCATGGCATCCCTTGAAGCCTGCATCGTGGCCGTCATGCCCGTCATTCATCCCCCTCCTGGAGGGGCAGCGTGAAACGCCCCTCCTCCTCCCAGGACAACACCTCATAGGGGCGCCCGGCGTAGGCGCCCAAGGGCCGGTGCAAGCGGATCACCGCTTCGAGACGGAACGCGGCCCCGCCGGGGATGGACGCCTCTACCCGCACCACATGCACGGGGCTGACGCGGCGGGTCAGGAAGCCGCCCCCGATCCCGACCGGCGCGGGAGGTGGCGGCCCCCCGGGATCCATCGCACTCAGGTCCCGGGCCACGAGGAAGGCATCGACCGCCTCGGCCGTCGCGCCGGGCAGGGCGAGCAGGACATCCCGCCCCGCCACCCAGGGATTCACGCCCCCGTGGCCCGAATGGACGGTGACCAGGGGCCGCAGACGCTCGTAGATCTCGGGGGTCATGCCAGGCACCAGCCGCAACTCCTCGATGTCCTCGAAGTCACCGTCCTTGGCCCCGTAGGGCAAGCCCATGGCGCGATAGTCATCGTCCTCGGCCCCCATGAGACGCTGCTCGTGGTCCTCATCCCTGAAATCCAAGATAGCAGCCAGCAGGGCACCCTGCTGGTCCGGCAACACCCCCGCATGACTCAGGACGGCGCCGATGAGTTCGTCTCCGGCCTCGTTGAGGTCGATGCGCCCCATCTCGTCGAGCACGGCCACGCGCAGGTCCATGCCATCGAATTGCCCCGCATAGGGCGTGCCGTCGGACCGCCAGCGCTTCAGCGCGTCGGGCTGGCCAAGCCCCATGACGGCGAGCGCCACGCCAGCCTCGGCCGCCGCCCGGAGGCGGGCGCCATCCACCGTGTTGCGGGTCAGCAGGACCTCCGTCCGGCTGATGGCCGAGTAGCCCATCGCCAGGGTGCCGAGCAGGGCCAGCACCCACAGCACCAGTACCAGAGCCAGCCCCCGGGCGCGGCCCATCATTCGCCTCCAGCCCGGATGGGGAGGATCCACGCGGGCCAGTCCTCTCCCGCCACGCGCAACTCCAGGCGCACCAGCTCGGGCAGGCGGTCCGGGCGGTCCCATCGCGGGTGCCAGCGACGATCCTCGTCGGGGCGGATGGCGCCGAAGTAACTGAAGGCCCGGTGGCCCTCGACGTCCTGCAGCAGCAGGCGCGGCGGCTCCTGCGAGACTTCCCTGCCATCCGGCAGATAACGGGCGTAATCCAGCCACAGGCCGCCATCGGCGATCTCCAGCGCGTAGACATACAACCCGCCGATGGCGTCCTGCTGCCGCGGCGGGGGGGCGACGAAGCGGAGCAGCCCCGGCTCGCCCTCGAAGCGGAGACGGGGCTCGTCGTCCTCCATCCGCATGACCGGCCGCGCCTGGGCCAGCCGGGCGCGGACGAAGGACCAGGCCACCCGCGCGTCGTCGTTGCCGCTGGACACCTGCGCGGCTCGGTCCCAGCCGCGCACGGCCAGGTGCAGGCCAGCGTAGGCGAGCAGGGCGATCATGCCCGTCAGGCTGAGGGCGATGATCAGCTCGATCAGGGTGAACCCCCGCGTGCGCCCGGCGCTCATCGCTTCCCTCCCGCCAGGCGCAGCGAGCGCAGACTCACCCTGCGTCCATCGGCGGCCTGCACCTCCACCGTGACGAGGTAGGAGCGCAAGGGATGCGCCTCCTCGGCCGGCTGCTCGGCCACCTCCAGCCGCCAGTCGAGGCCGGAGGAGGTGCCCCGCTCGCTCCTCGAACGCGTCTCCACCACGTCCGCCTCGGCCAGCAGCGACTCGGCCAGGGCCACGGCCTGGACGTAATCTCGCGCCACGCCGACGTTGAGCATGCTCTGGGACAGCAGGGCCATGCCCGCGCCCATGGCCAGCGCGAGCACGGAGAAGGCGACGATGACCTCGAGCAGGGAGAAGCCGCGCGCCAGCCGCATGGGCGATCGGCCGCGCGGACGCCTAGTCCGTTTCATGGACCGTCACCCTGCCGGTCAGCCAGTCCACATCCAGGCGGTAGGCACGTCCTCCTCCCCGCACCTCGATGCGCCCGCCGGTGGAACTGCCATCGGGGAAGAAGCGGATCCCGCCCGCTCCCGCGCCGAGCACCTCGGAACTGGCGGTATCGAGGACCAGTTCGAGCCCCGCCGCGAGGGCGACCTCCCGCCCCCCCTGCCGGTAGCTGTTGCGCTCAAGGTCGAGCTGCAGCAGGGACTCCTCGCCCCGGGCGATGGCCTGTCCGCGCGCGGAACGCAGGCCTGATGCGAGTTGTTGGGCGGCTGTTCTGACCTGCGCCCCCGGCAGGCTGGCGGTGAGCAGGGGAGGTACCACGGCCAGGGCGAGGCCGGCAATCATCACCACCAGCAGCAGCTCGACCAGGGTGAAGCCGGCCCCGAGCCTTGCCGAAGGAGCGCACACGGCCTACTCCCAACTCACCACGTCGGTGTCCTCCCCGCTGCCCCCGGTACGGTTGTCGGCCCCGAGGGAAAACAGGTCGTAGGAACCATGCTCGCCCGGAGCGCGGTAGTGGTAGTCGTTCCCCCACGGGTCCTTGGGCACGAGGCTCTTCTTGAGATAAGGGCCATTCCAGTTCCGCGCCCCGCTGGGCGCGCTCACCAGGGCGGCCAGCCCCTCGTCGGTGGACGGATAACGGCCGATGTCGAGCAGGAACAGGTCCAGCGACGCGCCCAACTGCTCGACCTGCAGGCGGGCTGCGTCGGTCTTCGAGCGCCCCACGTATTTCAGCACCTGTGGCCCGACCAGCCCCGCCAGTAGTCCGAGGATGACCAGCACCACCAGCAGCTCGATGAGGGTGAAGCCTGCCCCGGGACGTGCCGAAGGGCCGCGCCCATGACACCATGGCTTGTGTAGCGTCGAACCGTTCATCGCTCCTCCCTTCCGGCCTACAGGGCCAGTTCGTTGATACCGAGGATCGCCACCAGGATAGACATGATGATCCCGCCGACGACGAGTCCCAGGCCGATGATGAGCATGGGCTCGAGGAGGGTCAGCAACCGCTGGATCGCCACCCGCACCTCGCGGTCGTAAATGTCGGCAAGCTGGGCGAGCATGGCGTCCAACTGGCCGCTCTCCTCCCCCACCCGGATGAGGTGCGCGGCGAGGCGCGGGAAACGCTTGCTCGCCTGGATCGGGCCGGCCAGCCCCGCCCCCTCGCGGGCACTGTCGATGATCCTGTCCACGGACTCGGCCAGCATCCGGTTGGTGAGGGTGTCGCGCACGATGGCGAGAGCCCCGAGCAGAGGCACGCCGCTGCTCAGAAGCGTGCCCAGGGTGCGGGCAAAAACCGAAACCTGGATCTTGAGCACCAGGTCGCCCACCAGCGGAAGGTCGAGCACCCAGCTGTCCCAGCGACGGCGGAATTCCGGGCGCTGGAGAGCACGCCGCAGGGTGAGCGCCACCGCAACGGGCAGGGCCAGCAGGGCCCAGCCCCAGTCCCGCACGAACTCCGCCACGCCGATGACCACCCGGGTCGGCAGGGGCAGGCTCTGCCCGATCTCCTCGAACAGGGTGGTGAACTGGGGAATGACGTAGACGAGCAGGACCAGGAGGGAAAGCACGGTGACCACGACAAGGATGACCGGGTAGACCAGCGCGGCCTTGACGCTCGTCTTCAGTTCCTGGAACTGCTCGATGAAATCCGCCAGGCGTGCGAGCACCGCATCCAGCGCCCCGCCAGCCTCGGCGGCGCGCACCATGCTGACCTGGAAACGCCCGAAAACATCGCCGCGCGCCATCATGGCATCGGCGAGGGCACTGCCCCCGCGCACGTCCTCCAGCAGCCCCGCGAGCACCCCCGCGCTGGCCTTGTCCTCGGCCAGTTCCACCTGCATCTCCAGGGCGCGATCGAGTGGGAGCCCCGCACGCAGCAGGGTGGCAAGGTCGCGGGTGAAGCGGGCCGTGTCCAGCCGCCGGCGCCACCGCCTGCGCCGCCCCGTCAGCTCCTCGGCGTTCAGGGGGATGTGCCCCATTTCCTGCAGACGGGCGATGACCGCCTCGCGCGAGGCCCCCGCCATCTCCCCCTCCAGCAGGTCGCCGGACTGGTTCACCGCCTTGTAGTGATAGGTGGGCATGTCAGGCCTCGCTCGCCCGGACCGGGCCGTCGCTGTCCTGGCTCACGCGCAGCACTTCCTCGATGCTGGTGACCCCGGCCAGGGCCTTGGCCAGCCCGTCCTCGTACAGGGTGGTCATGCCCTCCCCGATGGCCTCCGCCGCAAGCTTGCGGGCATCGGCCTGCTCCAGCACGAGACGGCGCAGGGGATCGGTCATCACCAGCATCTCCATGATGGCGATCCGCCCGTGATAGCCGGTGCCTAGACAAGCCCCGCAACCGACGGGACGGTAGAGGATCACATCCTCCCTTCCCGCGACCTTGTCGAGGCGGGTGCGACGCACCAGTTCGGACAGGGGGCGGTAGGCCTCGCGGCACTCGGGGCACAGCCGCCGCACCAGGCGCTGGGCCAGCACCCCGTTGACCACGGAGGTCACGAGGTAGCCCGCCACGCCCATGTCGAGCAGGCGGGTAATGCTGCTGGGGGCGTCGTTGGTGTGCAGGGTGGACAGCACCAGGTGGCCGGTCAGGGCCGACTGCACGGCGATCTCGGCGGTCTCGAGGTCGCGCATCTCGCCAATCATGATCACGTCCGGGTCCTGGCGGACGATGGAGCGCAGGGCATTGGCGAAGCTGAGGCCGATCTGCGGCTTGACCTGAATCTGGTTCACGCCGGGGATCTGGTATTCCACCGGGTCCTCGACAGTCAGTATCTTGCGCGTGGGCTCGTTGAGCACCTTGAGCGCGGCATAGAGGGTGGTGGTCTTGCCCGAGCCGGTCGGCCCGGTCACCAGCAGGATGCCGTAGGGCTGCTCCAGACAGGCGGAGAAGTCGGCCAGCGTCCTGTCGCTGAACCCCAGCTCGGTGAACTCGCCGACCGCCCCGTCCTTGTAGAGCAGGCGCATGACCACGCTTTCGCCATGCATGGTCGGGACGGTAGAGACGCGCAGGTCGATCTCGCGCCCCCGCACCCGCATGCGTATGCGCCCGTCCTGCGGCAGGCGATGCTCGGCGATGTCCAGCCGCGCCATGATCTTGATGCGCGACACCACGGCCGGATAGAGGCGGTGGGGCGGGGCCTCCACCTCGTGCAGCATGCCGTCCACCCGGTAGCGCACCTTGAGCGTGTCCTCGAACGGCTCGATGTGGATGTCCGAAGCCCCCTCCTCCACCGCGCGCTGGATGATGAGGCTGACCAGGCGGATGACCGGGGCCTCGCTGGCCAGGTCCTTGAGGTGGGCGACATCCTCCTCCCAGCCCTCCTCGCCGGCCGGGATGATGTCGCCGACGATCTGGTCCATCTCGGTCTTGCTGCCGCCGTACAGGCGGTCGATGGCCGCATCGATCTCGGATGGAAGACCGACCCGGCAAGTCACGCCCTTGCCCGAAAACAGCTCGATGGCCTGCAGGACGTAGTCGTCCAGGGGATTGGCCAGGGCTACCTCGATGCTCTCCTCCCCCGCCTTGAGGGGGACCACCTTGTACTGGCGCAGGAAGCGCTGGGCGAGCTGCTCCTCGAGGACGGGCACGGCCGGATAGTCGCCGGCCTCTGCGAGGGGCAGGCCGAGCAGGGGCGCCAGGGTCTCGGCCACGTCCCGCTCGGAGACGAGCCCGAGCCGGACGAGAGTGGGCCCGAGGAACCCGTCCCCTTCCCTCGCGAGCCTCTGGCCGCGCTCCAGGTCGGCCGGGGAGAGCTTGCCGGCGGCGACCAGCCGATCGCCGAGGGTGGCCGCCAGGTCGGCCCTGGCGACGTGCTGTGCCGTATCCATCGGGCGATCCCCCCTGCCATCCGGGTTCATGGCCGTGGAACCGTGATGGAGGTGGCGGCGGGCAGCCTGGGCGCCGCACCGCCTGCGATGGGCGCGGCATGAAGTCCGGCCAGCGGAAGGAAGGCGAATGAGGCTGGAAGGACCGCCAGCCGTTGCCTGATCCTGTTCATCGGTACCCCCTTGCCGCACGCGCGCGGCAATCTGCCTGATGTGTACCTACGACATATAGGAGATATTCCGGGCAACTGCGCTGTGACCGGGACAGGAAGGGTCAGGCGATCTCGGCCCGGTTGCGGCCGCCCTGCTTGGCGCGGTAGAGGGCGTCATCGGCCCGCGAATAGACAGAGGAGAAGGCCTCGCCGGGAGCCGCGACAGTCGCGCCGAGGCTGATGGTGACTGGGATCGTCCGACCTTCCGCCACGAATGGCTCGGCCGCGACCACTTCGCGCAGGCGCCCGGCCAGCGGGCGCAGGGCATCGGACATGCCATGGGGCAGGACGACGGCGAACTCCTCGCCCCCGAAGCGGCCGAAGTGCATGCCCGGGGGCAGCTCTTCCTGGATGCGCGCGGCCACGCCCTGCAGGACGGCATCGCCGGCCGGATGCCCGTGGCGGTCATTGACCTGCTTGAAGTGGTCGATGTCGAACAGGATCAGGCCGTAGGCCTCCGCGTCCTGCTCCTCGACGAGATAGCGGGTGAGGGCGCCCTTGTTGAGGATGCCGGTCAGCGCGTCGTGGGCGGCCTGGTGCTCGAGCCTGGCGCTGAGGGCGGCAAGCTCGCGGTTAAGCCGGTTGAGCTCTTCTTCCTTGCGGTCGCTCACCTTGATCAGGCGCTGAATCTCGCGGAACAGGCGCCGGTAGCCATGGGCGAGCAAGGCGAGCTCCGCGCGCAGGGTCTCGGCCGAGGACGAGCCCTCGCCGAGCACGAGCAGGACGCGGTCCAGCAGGTCCTCCTCGGACTCGAACAGGCTGAAGCCATCCCGATCCATCGCCATGCCGGCCAGCTCGCCTCAGGTACGGGGCATCAGGCCACGACCATCGGGATGTAGCGGATCTCCGGGAAATCCTCGTGCAGGTCGTTGCCGAACTCGAGGATGGTGTCGTCCTCCTCGTCGTAGTGCCAGTGCAGCCGCACGTCGTTGGAGCCGGTCGCCGCGTGCAGTAGCTCGAAGATGTTGAACAGCACCTTGGTGCTGCTGCTGTTGAAGTACTTGAGCTCGACATTGACCTCGATGTCCCGCCCGCAGGCCTGCGCGAGGTAGCCGCGCAGGGCCTCGACGACCGGCCCGTAGAAGGCGGCGGCGTTCTCGGGATAGGACTCGCCGATCAGCGACAGGCGGTTTGCGGAAAAGCGGAAGTCCACCTCGGGCGAGGTGCTGGTGGCGGCGATGTACAGGTCTTGCATGGGGTGTCCTCCCTCCTTCAGATGGTGGCCTTGAGGTAGAAGCCAACCTGGTCCTGGCCGGCATCCTCCTCGACGAAGCAGTATTCGATGGGGGCGCTCGAGTCGCGCGCCACGGTCAGGAAGCCGAGCCCTGCCCCCTTGCTGATCGGATCCTGCTCGTGCTCCTCGTTGCGCAGTTGTTGCTTGTACGCCTGCTTGATCTCGTCGACCGACATGGCGCGGATGGCCTCGAGCTTCTCCCTGACGCGCCCGACATGCGCGCGCTCGATGTGGTTGCCGCAGATAATGTAGAAGTGGTCCCCGAGCTGGCCGATGGCCACCGCGCCCTGGCTCATCCTCCTGTCCCCCGCAACAGATTCGGCATCGGAGGCATAGTTGAGGATGTTCTGCGCCATCTCGACGAAGGTGGAGAACACCCGGCGGGTGACCGTGCCCTTCGTGCCCTGGGCCTCGAGGCGATGACGCAGGGTGTCACCCATCGCGCCGATGACGTTGTGCGAAAGATAGCCGTTGAAATAGAACTGCACCCCTTCGCGCAGGGCACAGTCGCGAAATGCGTTGAAGACGTCCAATTGCATGGTCCTGAAGCTCGAAAACGCCCGGATCAGGTCCGGAAACCGAACAGGGTGACGTCATCGCGCCGTGTCTGCTCACCCTGGTAGTCGCGGAAGGCCCGCATGATGCGTTCGCCCTGCTCGGCGAGCGGTAGCGCGCGGTGCTCGAACAGCATTCCGCGCAGGCGCCTCTTGCCGAAGGCGATGCGCTTGGGGCCGCCCACCTGGTCGATCACGCCATCGGTGGTGATGAACACGCCGGTCCCGGGCGCGAGTACCTGGGCCCGGTTGGTCCAGGCATGCTCCATCGGCGTGGTGCGGTAGCCGACTCCCATGCGATCGCCATCGAGCTGTGCCACCTCGTCGGCCCCGGGGTCCAGCACGAACAGGGGGGTCTTGGCCCCCGCCCAGGTCAGGCTGCGAGTCGCTTTGTCGAACCAGAGGAAGGCGGCGTCCATGCCGTCGTCGGACCCCTCCCCATGCTCGCCATCCTGGGCCAGGGCGGCCTTGACCATGCGGTTCATCTCGCCCAGCACCCGCGCCGGATCGCGCGGATTGCCGTGCTCCAGCAGGCGGTCCAAATAGGAGGCCATGATCAGGGTCATGAAGGCCCCGGGCACGCCGTGACCGGTGCAGTCGATGACCGCGACAAAGAAGCCGTCAGCGAAGCCGCGGAAAACAAAGAAATCGCCGCCGACCACATCGCGCGGCTCCCAGTGCAGCAGATGGTCGGGGAGCGTGGCAGCCAGATCCAGGCGCGAGGGCCGCAGGAAGGACTTCTGGATCACGCTCGCGTAGTCGATGCTCTCCATCACCAGGCGGTTCTTCTCCGCCTGCAGGTTGGTCACCGCGCTCACCAGGTCGAAGCCTGTCGCGGCGCCAAGGTAGCGTCCGTTATCGACGATGATGAAGCCGTCGGAGAGGGCCTTGCTGCCCGCGGCCAGGGCCTGGAAGCTGAGCTCCTGGATCGGCGTGTGCGCCTCGACGGTGAGCGGGCGCTTGTCCATGAACGCGATGCAGCTCTTGCGCGCATAGATCTCGCGCACGAAGGGACGAGCCATCTCGTTCATGAAGATGTTGCGGTTGATGATGCCGAGAGGCTGGTCCGCCTCCACCACCGGCAGCCCGACGAGTTCGGCATGCTCGTGGAAGAGGTGCATGACGTCCTCGTTCTGGTGCGAGGGGGTGGCGACGGGGACGTCCAGCTTGAGGTCCAGCGCGCAGCGTGGCAGGGACGCCGGGCGCGTGATCGGCGGATGGTTGCTGGCTTGCAGCATGGCGGTCTCGCTCTCCGTGGAGGGTGGCGGGGGTGGCTACGTGCCCCCGCATGGAAAACTGGACCGCCAAGGCTAGGCGCCGATCATTAAAGTTCCGTGAAAACGATCAACAAATACTATGACTTGCAGCGATCAAGGCTTCCCTCGCCGCTGCATGACCGGGACCGGAGGGTCCCTGTCGAGGCAAGCCAGGGATGGCTTGACCGATTCGTCGGGCTCTTGAAGGCCGTACCCCGCAGGGGCTTCCGCCATGGACGGCGGCAGGGTCCGAGAGGAGGGATCAACAAAGGCTTGCGAGGGGGGACCAAGCGAGTTTCAAAAGGGCAGGAAAACCCTTTTTCAACATCCTGCCCGGGACCGCGCTTCAAACCGGAAGCGGGGCCTTTCAATCACTTCGGCGCGACGTACCCCTCCGGCGCGGCCGAGCCCTCGCCGAAGAAGAATTTCTCCATCTCCTGCTCGAGGAATTTGCGCGCCTTGGGATCGACGGGGGTGAGACGGTACTCGTTGATCAGCATGGTCTGGTGGCGCAGCCATTCCTGCCAGGCCTGCTTGCTGACGTTGTCGTAGATGCGCTGGCCGAGCTCGCCGAAGTACGGCGGGCGGTCGAGGCCCTCGGCCTCCTGCTTCAGGCGGGCGCAATGCACCATGCGGGTCATGTGGAAGTCCTCTCGATGTACTGTTCGATCAGCCTGCGCACAGGCGCGGGCAGGCCGGGCGGGGGCCGGTCCGGGTTATACCAGAGGAGGCGCTCGCCATCCATGACACGAGCGGCGGGGTCTTTCAGGCGCGCCCGGCGCGGCTCGATGTCCAGGTGATAGTGACTGAAGGTGTGGCGCAGCACCGGAAGAGGCTCGTCGGCCGTGATCCCGAGCCGCGCCAGGCAGGCCGCGGCATCGTCCGGCGGACACTCGGGCAGGCTGTACAGGCCGGGCCAGACACCGACGGGCGGGCGTCGCTCGAGCAGCACGCCCTCCTCCCCCTCGATCAGCAGCATCACCGTGCGCCGTACCGGCAGGTCCTTGCGCGGGCGCGGGGTGGGCAGCTCAAAGGCCCGCCCTTCCTGCAGGGCGACGCAACCCTCCCGCTGCGGACAGCGGCCGCAGTCGGGGTTGCGCGGGGTGCACAGGGTCGCGCCGAGGTCCATGATCGCCTGGGTGTAGTCCGCCACCCGTTCGGCCGGAGTGTGCGCCTCGGCCTGGCGCCAGAGCTCGCGCTCGACCGCGCCCTCGCCCGGCCAGCCTTCGATGCCGTGATAGCGCGCCAGCACACGCTTCACGTTGCCGTCGAGGATGGCATGCGGCAAGCCGAAGGACTGGGCCAGGATGGCGCCGGCGGTGGAGCGGCCGAGCCCCGGCAAGGCCGTGGCCGCCTCGATGTCGCGCGGGAACTCGCCCCCGTGACGCTCGGCCACCTGCCGCGCGGCGGCGTGCAGGAAGCGCGCGCGGCGGTAGTAGCCGAGGCCGGCCCAGTGGGCCAGCACCTCGTCCTCATCCGCCGCGGCCAGCGATGCGATGTCGGGGAAGCGCGCCATGAAGCGCGAGAAGTAGGGAATGACGGTGGCCACCTGGGTCTGCTGCAGCATCACCTCGGACACCCACACGCGCCAGGGCTCGCGCGGATGTTGCCAGGGCAGGTCATGACGGCCGTGCTCGTCCCACCAGGCGAGCAGGCGATACGCGAAGGCATCCATCAGCGACCGATCAGCCCCTTCAGCAGGTCCTGCACGGGCGGCGTCGAGGGGGCGGGCTGGGCAGGCTCCTGCGTCGAACCGGACGGGACCGGTACGCCGAGTCGCTTCTGCAACTCCTCTCCGACGCGCTTCTCGACCTCCTTCTTCGCCCGCTCCTCCACCACCTTGCCGAGATCGACGCTGTAGGAGGGGTCGCTGAGCGAGCCGCTGATCTTGAGCGGGATGGGCACCCCTCGCAGGTTGGCCAGCTCCTTGCCGGCCTGGCCGGTCGCGGTCTGCACCACGGTCACGGTCAGGCCGTAGTCGATGCCGTTCCTGGGCAGGTCGATGGCGCCGGCCCCCTGCACGCGCAGCAGCGGCGACTTGCCGTCGAGGTCCGGATTGTTGATCACGCCGTTGGCGACGGTCGCGCTGC
The DNA here is from genome assembly GCA_049322715.1 of Pseudomonadota bacterium. Taxonomy (GTDB): domain Bacteria; phylum Pseudomonadota; class Gammaproteobacteria; order Halothiobacillales; family Halothiobacillaceae; genus Thiofaba. The sequence continues at coordinate 48,237 of JBMOQP010000009.1, read as the reverse complement.
CGGAAAGCTCGGTGAAGTCGGTCTGCGCGGGCTCGGGCGGCGGGGCGGGCTGGCCCTTGAGGGCGGCATCCGCGCGGCGCAACAGCTGGCCGATGTTCACCCCCTTGAGGGCGCCGTCGTAGAAGCGCGCGCGCGCCGTGCCGTCGAGCCCGGCCTTGAGGGCGTTCACCGAAGCGCCGCGCGTGCGCAGGTCGAAGCTCAGTTCGCCGTGGCCGCTCAGGCGATCGCTTTCGGCAAACTGCCGGAGGATCGCGCCCACGTCCACCCCGGAGGCCTTGCCGGCCGCGCGCCAGGCCGGGGCCTGGCCGCGCACGTCAAGCCCGCCGCGGGCATCGAACTGTCCGTCGAAGGCCCGCCCTGCCAGGGTGTCGATGACAAGGTCGCCGCCCTTGGCCTTGCCGGCGACGCGCAGGTCGCGTACGTCGACGCGCTGCACGGTCAGGTGTGCCACGCGCAGGTTCGCCTGGCCGCTCAGGTCGCGCAGCATGGCAACGGGCAGCTCAATCGGCGTATCGACCCCCGGCCCCGGCGCGGGGCCGCCCCCGCCCTCCCGCGGCGTGGCCTGAGCGGCCTTGGGCTTGGGCGGCAGGTAGCTGTCGATATCGAGGCGGTCGAGCGCGAGATCGGCGCTGAGTCCGGCCTTGCCGACCCCGACGCTGCCCTGGGCGCGGGTCTCGTCCACCTTCGCCTCCAGTGCGTTCAGGCGCAGGCTGCCGTCGGCGAAGACCACGTCCGCCTTCGCCCCGGCCTGGGCCAGGGTACCCTCGGGCAGTCCGGAGAGGGGACGACCATGCGCTGCCAGCCAGGCACGCGGGTTGAAGTCGGCCACCTCCACCCGGCCGGCAAAGCGCGGCTCGGTCTTGATGCCATCGAGCTTGCCGCTCAGGCTGGCGCGCAGGCCGTCGGCGTCGAGGGAGAGGCGTGCCACTTGGGCGGTGCCGGCCGCAAGGTCCAGCGCCCCCTCGCCCTGCAGCCTGGCGTTCACGCCCTTGATGCCTTCGCCCTCGGCGTGCAGGTCGCCCTCGAACGGTGCCAGCCTCAGGCGTCCGGGCGCGAGGTCGCCCGCGAGCCCGAGTTTCAGCTTCGCGTCCAGCAACTCGAGCGGAGCCGGACCGTTTTGCAGGCGCACATCGAGTGACAGAGGCGTGCTCGAGAGCTGCAGGGTCTCGCCAGACACGCCCAGCCTGTCGGCCCGGGCCTTGAACACCAGCCTGCCGACCCCACCTGGCAAGTTGGAGGCATCGCCCTCGAGGCGAAGGTTGCTCACCGCAACAAAGGGAAGTTCGGAATCGACGTTCATCCTCCCATCAAAGCGCAGCTGTCCCTGGAGCTTTTTGTCCGCCTGGCTGATGCCCGCCGCGAGGCTCACGTCGAAGGGCTTGCCCGGCTCGATGGTGCCGGTCGAAAGGTCGACCGGGGCGATGCGCCAGACCTCGCCGGTGGCACCGTCGCGGAAACTGACCTCGGCCCGGCCCAGGGTGACCCCGCCGACCAGCAGGCCGAAGCCGCCGGCCGCGCCGGTCGCCGCGGCCGGGGTTTCGGCGGCAGGCTTCGGCACGGGGGCCTGCGGGGCCAGCTGCCAGTTGTTGCTGCCGTCCTTGCGGCGCTCGAGGAACAGCTTCAGGCCGTCCAGCGCCACCTCGTTCACCTCGAGCCGCTTCGAGAGCAACGGTATCGGCTGGACGCCGAGCACCAGGCTCTCGGCCTCGGCGAACAGGGGATCTGTGAAGCCTTCCGCGTTGCCAAGACGCACCTGCTCGGCTCGCAGGCCGAGCACCGGCCACAGGGTGAGGCTCACATCGCCGCCGAGACTCAACGTGCGGCCGAGATGCTGCTGCGCGAGTGCCTCGATCTCCGGTTTGTAGCGGTTGGCATCGAAGGTGGCGACGAACACCGCGAGTCCCGCGATGGCGACCGCCACCACGCCCAGCGCGGCGACGACCATGCGCTTGAGCATCGGCATGAACCCCTCCCCTGCCCTTGCGGGCTTCTTGTCTCTGCCATCATGATAGTCACATCTTCGGGCGTCTTCGGAAATGGCCATGAATCCGCGTGAACTTCTCGACCGCCTGTTGCACGGTGCAAGAACCACCGCCCGTCTCTACCACCCGCGCACCATGCGCGAGCGCGGCCTGCTCTGGACCGCCGGCCTGCTCGGCGCGACCTACATCGTGGTGATGGTCGTGCTCGCCATCCGCTGGAGCATGGCGCCGGACGAATTCGACGTACGTGAAGCGGCCCGAGCGCACATGAACTCGACCCAGCAGGAGCCGGTCACCGGCCAGGTCATGGCCGGCACGCTGATCGAGGTCGCCAGCACCCTGCTCGACAAGCCGGGCGGCTACCTCTCCAACGACATCACCCCGCCCGGCGTGCTGATCGACAACATGCCCAACTGGGAATTCGGCGTGCTGGTGCAGGTCCGCGACCTCGCGCGCGCCATGCGCAACGACTTTTCCCGCTCGCAGTCCCAGTCGGTGGAGGACCGGGACCTGATCATCGCCGAGCCGCTGTTCAACTTCGACAACGCCTCGTGGATGCTGCCCTCTACCGAAGGCGAGTACCGCAAGGCCATCCGCGCACTGGAACGTTTCGACATGCGCCTGGGGGATGCCGATGCCGGCGATGCCCAGTTCTACGCCCGCGCCGACAACCTGCGCGACTGGCTGGGGATGGTCGAGAAGCGCCTCGGCTCCCTGTCACAGCGGCTTTCCGCCAGCGTCGGCCAGGTCCGCGTGAACACTGACCTCGGCGGAGACGAGGCGGCGCGCCAGTCCACCAGCACTCCCGGGCAGCTGATAGTGCGCACCCCCTGGTACGAGGTCGACGACGTATTCTTCGAGGCGCGCGGCGCCACCTGGGCCCTGCTGCACTTCCTGCGCGCGGCGGAGGCTGACTTCGGCCCGGTGCTGGAGAAGAAGAACGCGCTGGTCAGCCTGCGCCAGATCATCCGCGAGCTGGAGGCCAGCCAGGCCACGGTCTGGAGCCCCGTCATCCTCAACGGCAGCGGCTTCGGTTTTGTCGCCAACCACTCGCTGGTAATGGCATCCTATGTCTCGCGCGCCAATGCCGCGGTCATCGACCTGCGCAACCTCCTGGCGCAGGGTTGAACTTACCAGGCCGTTGAAAAATTCTTTTCAACGGCCTGGTAAAGCAAGCCAAGGATTCTGCAATGACGATTCAGGTGAAATTCTTTGCCAGCCTGCGCGAGCGCGTGGGCAAGGCCGACATGGCGCTACCGGCTGCGGGGCTCGCCACGGTCGCCGACGTGTGGGCGGCCGCCGCCGACTTCGACATGCCGGCCAATACCCTGGTGGCGGTCAACCACGAGTACGTGGCCCGCGACCAGGCCGTGCAGGACGGTGACGAGGTCGCCTTCTTCCCACCGGTCACGGGGGGCTGAGATGACACGGGATGCGACGCCGGACTGGATCGCGCGCCGCCAGCGCCAGGTCGCCCTCGGCCGCAAGGTGCTGCTGGGCGGACTGCTGGTGTGGCTGGGCGCGCTGGTCTGGCTGGTGCTGCGCCATCCGCTGATGACCAACCCGCTGCATCTTCTGCGCCAGCTCGAGCAGAACGCGGTCGATCCCTCGACCCTGTCGGTGCTGGCCATGCTCACGCCGCTGATGTTCGGCCTGGTCGCCTTGCTGGTGCTGTTCCTCCTGCTGCTCGGCATCGGCTGCATGATCCAGGAGGGGCGGCTGCTCGGGCTGCTGCGGGACAAGGCCTGAGAGGCTGTGAAGAAATCGCAGCGAGCGCCCCGAGCGCAAGGCGGACGGAACGCAGCGATCGGGTCGCGCAGTAGATTGATTCTCGGCCCCTGAGACTGACAACCCCGGGCCCATGGTCTATATGGATATTTTGCGGCCGTTCATGCCCCTGTCACATGCCTGGGCTTGAGTAGGGTCGCCCCATCGACCCGGAGGATTCGCCATGAGCCTTGCCAAGAAGTACCTCAAGACCCGCCCCGTCTGCAAAGCCACCTTCACCCTCCCCCCCCTGCGCCACGACGGCGCGGACCAGGTCAGCCTGATCGGCGACTTCAACGGCTGGGATGCCGACGCGATGCCGATGAAGCAGCGCAAGGACGGCAGCTGGAGCCTCGAGGTCGAACTCGAGCCGGGACACGAATACCAGTTCCTCTACCAGCTCGGCGGCGAGCGGTACGCCAACGACGATGCCGCCGACGCCTACATCCCCAACCCCTTCGGCACCGGCGAGAACTCCGTCATCCGCGTCTGATCGCTCTCCCGGCGGCATGCCCTCCTGTAAGATGGAGGGCCACCGTCACCAGGAGACCGCCATGAGCACCATCGACGCCCTGAACGCTTCCTTCGGCCAGGGCGATGCCCTGCACTTCGTCACCGGCCCCGGCGGCCTGCCCCAGGCGGTGCTGCGTGCCGAGGGGGCGGAGGCGCGGGTGCTGCTGCAGGGGGCACAGGTCGTCCACTATCAGCCCGCCGGCTTCGGTCCGGTGATCTGGGTGAGCGACGGGGCGACCTACCTGACCGGCAAGAGCGTGCGCGGCGGCGTGCCGGTCTGCTGGCCGTGGTTCGGCGCCACGACCGATGGCCGGCCGGCGCATGGCTTCGCCCGCAACTTGGAGTGGCGGGTGGCCAGCGCGGGCATCGAGGCCGGCGAGGTCTGGCTGACGCTCGAACTACTGCCCGAGGAGGCCACCCGGCGATTCTGGCCGCACGACTTCCGCCTCGCCCTTGAGGTCCGCCTGGGGGCAACCCTGCGCATGACGCTCGAGACCGAGCATCGCGGCGCCGCGCCGTGCGAGATCACCCAGGGACTGCACACCTACCTGCGGGTGGGCGACATCCGCGAGGCCGCCATCCTGGGCCTCGTCGACACCCCCTTCCTCGACAAGACCCGCGACATGATCCGCGACGTCCAGCACGAGCAGGCGCTGCGCCTGACGGGCGAGACCGACCGCATCTACCTCGACACCCTGGCCGAGGTCATCGTCGAAGACCCGGTGCTGCACCGCCGCCTGCACGTGCGCAAGGATGGCAGCCGTTCGACGGTGGTGTGGAATCCGTGGGAGGAGAAGGCCGGGGCGTTCCCGGACATGCGCGCGGACGAGTACCGCCACATGCTGTGCGTGGAGACCACCAATGCCGGGGAGGACCGCGTGCTGCTGCTGCAGGGTGGGGTGCACCGTCTGGTCAGCGAGATCTTCGCCTCGCCGCTGGGCTGAGCATCAGCGGGTACGGGGCGGCCATCAGCCCTGCACCAGCATCTCCCGCTGAATCGACTGCACCGCCCGGTCGATGGCGCGCTCCGCGTCCGGGGGCAGGTCGACGAAGCGCATGCCGACCAGGATGCCCTGCTCGCCCTCCTCGCGGAGATTGACCACCTCCACCCGCACGTTCACGTCGAGCCGGCAGTCGCAGACGATCTGCACGCGATCGAAGCACAGGCCGGCCGCGAAGTGCTCCAGCTCCTCCCGCGGGAAGCGGAAGCAGACGCCGGTCGCCGAGATGTCGTGGATGAGCCCGCGCAGGGCGCTGCCCCGGCCCGGAGCCTGCATCAGCGCCTGCGACTGGCTCCCCGCCGGCGGGCGCACACGGAACGCACCCCGGCGCTGCAGGCGGTAGAGCACGTCCGGGAAGGGCAGGTGATAGTAATAGTCGCCGCGCTCGTGCAGGCGCGCCACCCCGGACAGGTTGAACCAGGTCTGGATGCGGTCGATCACGGCCTTCACCAGGATGTCGCCCGCACGCTCGAAGACCGCCGCCTCGGCGCCATCGAAGGCATCGATCACCAGCACCCGGCGATCGGGGTCCACCAGCAGCAGGTTCGCCACCCTCTCCAGACGCCCCCCATCCGCCACCAGCGTGAGCTGGCCGCGCTCGGCATGAAGCTGCTCGAGCAGGCGGGCAATCTGGCGCGGCTGGCGCAGGGTCTGAATGTGCTCGTCCGAATGCATGCCGATTTGGTGATAGCGCGAAGAAAACCCCGCAAAGATAAAGTATCCGTCGACCCGGGGCCAGCCGCCTGGAATCGACTGAGCATGAATCCGCCCCTATTCCCCCCCAAGGTCTTGGCGGGGATTGAAAGGCAGTGTCGCCGCCATTTCCTGATAGAAGGCACGCGCCTCCGGCGTCAGTGCCGGCGGAACATGGATCTGCAGCTCGACCAGCAGGTCGCCCGCCGGCTGCCCTGGCAGGCCCTTGCCCGCCAGGCGCAGGCGCCGGCCCGACTGGGTGCCGGCCGGCACCTTGAGCTGTACCGCCCCGTGCGGGGTCGGCACCCGCAACGTCACCCCGAGCGCGGCCTCCCACGGCGCCAGGGGCAGGCGCAGGATGACATTGCGTCCGTCCAGGGTGAAATGAGGGTGCGGTTCGAGCTCGACCGCAAGGAGCAGGTCGCCCGCAGGATCGCCTTCGCCCCCCATGCCTGCCAGGCGGATGCGCTTGCCCGGCGTGATGCCCGCCGGGACGCGCACCTTGACCCGCTTGTCGATCGGACGCGGCGTACCGTCCTCGGCCCTGCCCTCGACCCGCACCGTGCATTCCCGGTGCGCGCCGCGCGCGATGTCCGTAAGAGTCAGCCGCAGGGTGGCGTGCTGATCCTCGCCACGCCCTGACCGAGCAGCCCTCCCGGCCAGGCCGGCGTCGGTGAAGAATCCGCGCAGCATATCCCGCCACCCCGGGTCGATGGCCTTGTCCTTGAACGATGCGAAGCTGGCGAGCAGGTCCTCGAAGCCACGCCGCGAGGCCGAACCGAGATCGGAGCGCGCCTGCACCTGCTGGCGCATCTGGTCATAGGCGGCACGCTTCGCGACGTCGGAGAGCACATCGTGGGCCTCGTTGACCGCTTTGAAACGATCTTCGGCGCCAGCCTCCCGGTTGAGGTCCGGATGATACTGGCGCGCAAGCCTGCGATAGGCCTGGCGCACCACCTCGTGCGAGGCCCCCGGGGGGATACCCAGGATGGCGTAGTAATCCTTGAAAGCCACGGGTCAGGAGCAGGACGGGAGCGGCAAAACCCGCCCGCGGCACCCGAACGGATGCCGCCTTGGGCGGGTCAAGAAAGGACTTTGCCTGGAGCGCACCACTGGTGCACTCGCGCGCGCCATGCCCCGTTTGGGGCGGCGCGCCGCAAGAATCAGCGCTGGCGCGCCTTGAAGCGCGGATTGCTCTTGCAGATCACGTAGACTTTGCCGCGACGACGCACAACCTGGCAATCCTTGTGGCGGGTCTTGGCGGACTTGAGGGAAGACAGAATTTTCATGGCACGAAATCTCTGAACAACGTCGCGATCGACGGCGTGGCGGAACAAAATAAGGTCGCGCATGTTAGCGGAGAAGCCAGAAACGTTCAAGCCGCCTGTTCTGCCCCGGCACGAGGCCCCCTATAATCCGTGCTCGTCAACAGCGTGACCATCCGATGACCCAGACGATCGTATTGGCCACCGGCAACGCCGGCAAGGTTCACGAATTCGCCGGCCTGCTCGAGGGACTCGGCCTGCAGATCCGCCCGCAATCGGACTTCGCCGTGCCGGAGGCCGAGGAGACCGGCCTGAGCTTCATCGAGAACGCCATCCTCAAGGCGCGCAATGCCGCACGGCACACCGGCCTGCCGGCCATCGCCGACGATTCAGGCCTCGAGGTCGATGCCCTGAACGGCGCCCCCGGCATTTACTCCGCACGCTACGCGGGCCCGGACAAGGGCGATGTGGCGAACAACGACAAGCTGCTCGACGCCTTGCGCGACACGCCCTGGGATGCGCGCCGCGCGCGCTTCCAGTGCGTGATCGCCTACCTGCGCCACGCCGAGGATCCAACCCCGCTGATCGCCCAGGGCACCTGGGAGGGCATGATCCTCGAGGGGCCGCGCGGCGAGCGGGGCTTCGGCTACGACCCGCTGTTCTGGGTGCCTACGCACGAATGCAGCTCGGCCGAGCTGGACGCCGCCACCAAGAACGCCCTCAGCCACCGCGGCCAGGCCATGCGTGCCCTGCTCGAGCAGCTCGGCCGGCGCGCCTGATCCCGCTCGCGAACGAAACACGACTTTTTCCATCCAAGGCCCATGCAGCGCGCATCATCCGCGATGCGCGCGAAGACGAGCCACACCCAAGCGATGTACAACTTCACCAGCCTGCCCCCCCTCGCGCTCTACATCCACCTGCCCTGGTGCGTGCGCAAGTGCCCGTACTGCGACTTCAACTCGCACCAGGCGCCCGGCGCGCTGCCCGAGACCGAATACGTGGAAGCCTTGCTGCGCGACCTCGAGCAGGAACTGCCGCTGATCTGGGGCCGCCCCATCGTCAGCATCTTCATCGGCGGAGGCACGCCCAGCCTGTTCTCGCCCGAAGCCCTCGACCGCCTGTTCTCGGGCCTGCGAGCGCGACTCAAGCTGCTGCCCGGCATCGAGATCACCCTGGAGGCCAACCCCGGCACGGTCGAGGCCGGCAAATTCCGCGAGTTCCGTGCGCTCGGCATCAACCGTCTGTCGATCGGCGTGCAGAGCTTCCAGGACGCCCAGCTTGCGGCGCTTGGCCGCATCCACGGCGGGCGCGAGGCGATCGCCGCCGCCGAGGCCGCGCATGCCGCGGGCTTCACCGACTTCAACCTCGACCTGATGCACGGCCTGCCGGAGCAGACGGTCGAGGGGGGCATGGCCGACATGCGCCAGGCGATCGCGCTGGCCCCCAGCCACATTTCCTACTACCAGCTCACCCTCGAGCCCAACACCCTGTTTCACGCCCGCCCGCCGCGCCTGCCGGACGACGAGCTGCTGGCGGACATCGAGGAGGCCGGCCAGGCCCTGCTCGCGCAGGCGGGCTACCTCCAGTACGAGGTCTCTGCCTATGCGAAGGAGGGCTTCCGCTGCGCGCACAACCTCAACTACTGGGAGTTCGGCGACTATGTCGGCATCGGCGCGGGCGCGCACGGCAAGCTCACCCTGCCGGCCGAGCAGCGCATCCTCCGCCGCGCCCGGGTGAAGAACCCGCGCGACTACCAGACCCTGGCCGGCGCCCCGGCCGCCTTCGAGGATGAGGCCATCAAGCCGCGTGAGGCCGCCTTCGAGTTCATGCTCAACGCCCTGCGTCTGAAGGAGGGCTTCACCCCGCACCTGTTCCAGGAACGGACCGGCATCCCGCTCGGCCTGATCGGCGATGCGCTCCAGCAGGCCGAGGCGGCAGGGCTGGTCGACTGGGACTTGCAGCGCATCGCACCAAGCGCCCACGGCTGGCGCTATCTCAACGATCTGATGCAGTACTTCTTGCCCGATAGAAAAAAATGATTTCGAACTAGTACTATTTTTTTACTGTCAGGTAATATTCTTGTTACAAGCGCATCGCGCTTCCCGTGACAGGAGGTCGCCCAGACACCCATTCACCGTGGAGTGGATACGACCATGAACGAAACCCTCGCCCGTTTCATCGCTCACGCCGAACACGACGCCCAGCGCCTTGCCGAACTGGTATGGGACGCTGCCCACCATGCCTGCGCGCGCCTGACCCACGACCTCCCCGAGGCCATTGCCCACGAGCTCTCGGAACTGCACCTGGAGGAGACCCTGAAGCTGCTCCGCAGCGACGCCCGCCAGCAGGTCCGTTATCTGGTGAAGACCCTGGGCGAGGCCGAGGCAGCACGGCGGCTCACACTGGCCCTCGAGCCCTCGGCCTGCGCCGCGGCCTGAGGGCGCACGCCCCTCCTACTTGCCAAGCCCGGCAGGTGCATGAATAATGCACGTTTTCCCACCAGTCCTGGCGCCGTGCCGGGTCGGTGAACTGCAAGGTTAGACACCATGAAACCCGATATCCATCCGAATTATCGCCCGGTGGTCTTCCAAGACCTGGCCAGCGGCTTCAGCTTCATCACCCGTTCCACCATCTCCACCAAGGAAACGGTGAAGTGGGAAGACGGCAACGAGTACCCGCTGGTGAAAGTGGAGGTCTCCTACAAGTCCCACCCGTTCTTCACCGGCCAGCAGCAGAACATCGCCACCGCCAAGCAGGTGGACAAGTTCCGCAAGCGCTACGGCATGTAATGACCGGACTGACCGGCCTCCTAAGGGCGTCCCTCGCGGGCGCCCTTTTGCTTTGCGCCCCTCCCGTCCTGGCCGAACGCGTAGCTGGCGCAAGCCAGCCCCTCTGCCCGGCCGACCGCATCGATGAGCAGGTGCGCGTGGCCAGCATGCCGGACGGCGACACCCTGCGCCTGTCCGATGGCCGCCGGGTGCGCATCATCGGCATCAACACACCGGAGCGCGCGCACGACGGCCGGCCCGCCGAGCCGCTGGCCGAGGAGGCACACGCGCTGCTGCAGAGGCTGGTGCGGGAGGCCGACGGACGCATCGGTCTGCGCCTTGGCGAGGAACCCCGCGACCGCCACGGCCGCCTCCTCGCCCATGTCTACCTGCCCGACGGGGAGAGCATCGAGGCACGCGTGCTGGACAAAGGCCTCGCCACACGCGTCGCGATCCCTCCCAACCTCTGGGACCAGGCCTGCCTGGCTCGGGTGGAGGATGCGGCGCGCGCGGCCGGACGCGGCCTGTGGGCCCTTCCGCCCTACCGCACGCCGGTCGACTCACGCCGGCTTCCCGCCGATGCGCAGGGCTACATGCTGCTGCAGGGACGGGTCGAGCGCGTCGGCGGCAGTCGCCACGCCCAATGGATCAACCTCGAGGGTGGGGTCGCCCTGCGCGTCGACCATGACCTGCTGCCCTGGTTCGAAGGGCTCGACATCAAGCGCCTGCAGGGCAAGCGTGTCGAGGTGCGCGGCTGGCTGACCCGCCCCGGAGGCAAGGAGCCCCGCATCCGCCTCACGCACCCGTCCATGCTGCGCATTCTCGACTGAACCCACGCGAATCGAACCGGAACCCGCCATGTCCGATCTGAAGACTGCAACAACGAAGTCTGGAACTGAGTTAGAACGCGGGCTTACGCCAGCTACGCGTTCAGCGTTCCCCGAAGGGCAGAAACCAGGGATGGTTTCTGCAACAACGCCGTCGGGAACGGCGTTGGGTCGCGAAGCGGCACCCGAAGGGCAGAAACCAGGGATGGTTTCTGCCGCCCTCGACTACCACCGCCTGCCGCAACCCGGCAAGATCGCCACCGCCATCACCAAGCCGACCGCTACCGCCCGCGACCTCGCCCTGGCCTACTCGCCCGGCGTGGCCGAGCCGGTGCGGGCCATCGCGCAGAGCGCCGACGACGCCTACGCCTACACTGGCAAGGGCAACCTCGTGGCGGTGATCTCGGACGGCACCGCCATCCTCGGCCTCGGCAACCTCGGCCCGCTGGCCTCCAAGCCGGTGATGGAAGGCAAGGGCGTGCTGTTCAAGCGCTTCGCCAACATCGACGTGTTCGACATCGAGGTCGAGAAGCAGTCCCCCGAGCACTTCGTCGACGTGGTCAAGGCCATCGCCCCCACCTTCGGCGGCATCAACCTCGAGGACATCGCCGCGCCGCACTGCTTCGCCATCGAGGAGCAGCTGATCGAGGCGCTCGACATCCCCGTGTTCCACGACGACCAGCACGGCACCGCGATCATCATCGCCGCCGCCCTGCTCAACGCGCTCGACATCCAGGGCAAGCATCTCTCCGAGGCCCGCATCGTGCTGGTCGGCGTCGGCGCGGCGGGCACCAACGCCCTCAAGCTGCTGATGGCCCTCGGCGCGGACCGGACCCGGCTGCGCGCGGTCGATCGCGTCGGCGTGCTCCACACAGGACTTGCCGACCTGCCGCCGCACCACGCCCAGTTCGCTGTCGAGACCACGGACCGCACCCTGGAAGACGCCTGCCGCGGGGCCGACGTGTTCATCGGCCTGTCCGCGCCCAACCTGCTCTCCCCGGAGATGCTCGCGAGCATGGCCGCCAACCCGGTGGTGTTCGCCCTCGCCAACCCGGACCCGGAGATCAACCCGGAGCTGGCCCACAGCGTGCGCGACGACCTGATCATGGCGACCGGCCGCAGCGACTACCCCAACCAGGTCAACAACGTGCTGGCCTTCCCCTACATCTTCCGCGGCGCGCTGGACTGCCGCGCGAGCCGCATCACCGAGGGCATGAAGGTCGCCTGCGTGCAGGCCCTGGCGGAACTGGCGCGCGAGCCGGTGCCGGCCGAGGTGCTAGCGGCCTACGGCGTCGAGTCGATGAGCTTCGGCCCGGACTACATCCTGCCCAAGCCCTTCGATCCGCGCCTGATCGAGCGCCTGCCGAAGGCCGTGGCCGAGGCCGCCGCGCGCGAGGGCGTGGCGCGCCAGCCGTACACGCCCTACCCGCGTGGTTGATACAAGTCGAGCCATGCAGGCGCGAGTCGACGGCCTCCCCCCGCAAAGCGGGGCTTCGGCCACGGATGGCCGCTCTCGACGGCCGCACCCCGAAGGGGCTTCCGGCACGGATGCCGGAAGGGACTTCGATACGGGACGAGCCTACCTGATCGACAGCAACATCTACGTCTTCCGCGCCTGGCACGCGTCGCCGGTCTTCCTGCGTGACGCCGAGGGCCGCGCCCTCAACGCCGTGCACGGCTACGCCGAATTCCTGCTGCGCATCCTCGAGGACGTGGGCACCGATCGCGTCGTGCTCGCCTTCGACGTTCCCCAGCCCCTGCCCTACCGGCGCGAGATCTACCCCGACTACAAGGCCCACCGCCCGCCCCCGCCCGCCGACCTGCGCCCGCAGTTCGAGCTGTGCCGCGCCTTCGCCGAGGGCGTCGGCCTTCCGGTGCACGTCTCCGATCGCTTCGAGGCCGACGACGTGATCGGCACGCTGGCCACGCGCCTGCGCGCCGAGGGCCTGGCCGTCACCCTGCTCACCGCCGACAAGGACCTCGCCCAGCTGCTCGAGGGCCAGGACCGCTGGTGGAACCACGGCCGCGCCGAGGTGCTGGACGCGCGCGGCGTTGAGCGCGTCTGGGGCGTACCGCCAAAGCTCATCGCCGACCTGCTCGCCATCACCGGGGATGCGGTCGACAACATCCCCGGCGTGCCCGGCATCGGCCGCACCACCGCAGCGCGCATGCTGCGCAAGTGGGGCAGCCTGGACGGGGTGCTTGCCAACCTGCACGCCATCGGCGCGCAGAAATTCCGCGGCGCACCGCGGGCGCAGAAGCTGATGCTGGAGCACGAGGAGACCGTGCGCCTTGCGCGCCGGCTAACCGGCATCGTGTGTGACGTGCCGCTGGGGGACGAAGTGCGCACCCACTGGCAGCGGCCCACGCCGGGGCAGGTGGAACCACTGTTCGAGGCGATGAGATTGCCTATCAATCTCCGGCAACGCTGGATCAGCCTGCTGGGCAGATCGTAGGGCGCATTAGCGAATGCGTAATGCGCCGGACAAGGAGGCACATTCGGCGGGTTACGCTCCGCTAACCCGCCCTACCGAGCTTTTTGCAGTATTTCCTCAAGCGGAGCGTAATGCGCCGGAATGAGCCTGCATGCGAGCCCAGCGCATTAACCACAAGCCTACGGCACCCTCACTGCCCCCATGTCCCGCTGGATCCGCGCGATCCGCCGGTTCAGAGCCCCCGTCGCAGGGCCACCGTCGTAGTAGCGCGGATTGGGCACGATGGCGGCCATCCAGGCCGCCTGCGAAGGTGAAAGACGCGAGGCCGCCCCCCCGAAGTAATGCCGCGCTGCGGCCTCCGCGCCGAACACGCCATCCCCCCACTCGATCAGGTTCAGGTACAGCTCCAGGATACGGCGCTTGGGCAGCACGCTCTCGATCATGAGGGTGATGATGGCCTCCTGCCCCTTGCGGATGAAGGAACGCTCGCCCGACAGGAAGAGGTTCTTGGCGAGCTGCTGGCTGATGGTGGAGCCCCCCGCCACCACCCGCCCCTTGCGCAGGTTCCTTTCCAGCGCGTTCTGCATGCCTTCCCAATCGAAACCTTCGTGTTCGAGGAACTTCGCATCCTCGGCGGCGATGATGGCGCGCTTCAGGTGGGACGAGATGGCCGGGTAGTCCACCCATTGCTGGCGCAGGCTGGCCTGCGGACTCGTCTCGCGCAGTTCCTCGAGGCGGGCGTCCATGAAGGCCGTGGAGCCAGGGTCGACCCAGCGCCAGGCAACGATGTGGACGAGATACCAAGCCTGCACAAGCAGAAACAGGACGACCAGCAGGAGGAGGAAGCCACGCAGGAGCAGGCGGCCGAGGCGCGCACGACGAGTCGACGGCCTCCCCCCGCAAAGCGGGGCCTTGGCCATGGATGGCCGAGGGGTCGGAGACCAGGGACGAGCCCCGGGCTGGTGGGCGCGCCCCCTGGGAAACAGTTTCGCGCGCCAGGCCAGCTTACCGCGGCCCACACCACCCTCCCGCCGGGGCGATCAGAGCCCGAGGCGCTCCCGCGCGGCGGCGATCTGGCGGCGCACCTGGCTGGGTGCGGTGCCGCCCTCGATGTCGCGCGCGGCGACGGAACCCTCTAGAGTCAGCACCCCGAACACGTCCGCCGCGATGCGGGCATCGAACTTCTGCAGTTCGTCCAGCGCCATCTCGGACAGGTCGCGGCGGGTTTCCACGCCCAGTCGCACGGCCTTGCCCACCACCTCGTGCGCGTCGCGGAAGGGCAGGCCCTTGCGCACCAGGTAGTCGGCGAGGTCGGTGGCGGTAGCAAAGCCCTGGAAGGCGGCGGCGCGCATGCGCTCGCGGTCGACGATCAGGTGCGGAAGCATGTCGGCGAAGGCGCGCAGGGAACCCTGCAGGGTGTCCACCGCATCGAACAACGGCTCCTTGTCTTCCTGGTTGTCCTTGTTGTACGCCAGCGGCTGGCTCTTCATCAGCATCAGCAGGCTGATGAGCGAGCCGACCACGCGGCCGCTTTTGCCGCGCACCAGCTCCGGCACGTCCGGGTTCTTCTTCTGCGGCATGATCGAGCTGCCGGTGCAGAAGCGGTCGGGCAGGTCGACGAAGCCGAACTGGGCGCTGGACCAGAGGATCAGCTCCTCCGCCATGCGCGAGAGATGGACCATGACCAGGCTGCCGGCGGACAGGAATTCGATGATGAAGTCGCGGTCGGAAACGGCGTCCAGCGAGTTCCGGGTCGGACATTCGAAGCCCAGCAACTCGGCGGTGTAGGCACGATCCAGCGGGTAGCTGGTGCCCGCCAGCGCGGCGGAGCCGAGCGGCATGACGTTCACGCGCTTGCGGCAGTCGGCCAGGCGGTCGTGGTCGCGGTCGAGCATCTCGAACCAGGCCAGCATGTGGTGGCCGAAGCTGATCGGCTGGGCGACCTGCAGGTGGGTGAAGCCCGGCATGATGGTGTCCGCCTCGCGCTCGGCCAAGTCCACCAGGGCCTTCTGCACGGCACGGATCTGGCCGGTGATGACGTCGATCTCGTCGCGCAGGTAGAGGCGCATGTCGGTCGCCACCTGGTCGTTGCGCGAGCGGCCTGTGTGCAGCTTCTTGCCCGCCTCGCCGATGCGCTCGGTCAGGCGCGCCTCGATGTTCATGTGCACGTCCTCGAGGTCCACCGACCAGGCAAAGTCGCCGCGCTCGATGTCGAACAGGATGTCGTCCAGCCCCTTGACGATGCGCTCGCACTCCTCGGCCGTCAGCACGCCCACCTTGGCCAGCATGCGCGCGTGCGCCTTGGAACCGGCGATGTCCTGGCGATACATGCGCTGGTCGAAGGTAACGGAGGCGGTGAATGCCTTGACGAACTCGTCCACCGGCTCGGTGAAGCGGCCGCCCCACATCTCCTTGGTGGCATCGTTGGTCAGGTCGTCGGCGAGGCTCATGACAGGGTTCCCGGAAGGCTTGTGGATGGCGGCAAGTATAACCGTGCGGGCGCCTTACTTCAGGCTGGCCTCCGCCTTCTGCAAGGCGAACTCGAGCTGGGTGCCATACAGGTCGATGTTCGCCACCCCGACCAGCGGCTCGCCCAGCACCTGCCCGTCCGGACCCAGGATGAGCACGGTGGGGAAGAAACGCACACCGAGGGAACGGGCGAAGGCACGTCCGCTCACGGTCCGTCCGTAGGCATCAAGCAAGTCGTCGGCATCGTCGGCCGCGACCTGCCGGATGAGGGCGCGACCGACATACTTGCCGCTCAGGATCATCGGCTTGAGATGCTCCTCCATCACGTAGTGGCAATAGCCGCAGCCCGGCGCATGGACCAGCAGCACCATCGGGAGCTTGCGCTGCTGCATCTCCCGCAGGTCCGCCTGCACACTGACGAGGACCGGCACTTCCACGGCCCGCGCCAGCGGGGCAAGCAGCAGCCACGCGCACAGGATCAGGGCGGTCCGCATTCTTGGCATGGACATAGGCTCCGACATAGGATGACAACCTTCGATTAAGACCCGATTCCGACATGACCGTTCCCAGCACCCTCCGCATCGCCACCCGCAAGAGCCCGCTCGCCATGTGGCAGACCGAGGACGTGGCGCGCCGCCTCAAGGCGCTGCATCCCGGCCTTGACGTCGAGTACCTCAAGCTGGTCACCCAGGGCGACCAGCTTCTCGACAGTCCGCTCGCCAAGATCGGAGGCAAGGGCCTGTTCGTCAAGGAACTGGAGGTCGGCATGCTGGAGGGCCAGGCAGACATCGCCGTGCACTCGATGAAGGACGTGCCGATGGCCTTCCCGGAGGGCCTGCACCTCGCGGTCATCCTGGAGCGCGAGGACCCGACCGACGCCTTCGTCTCCAACCGCTACGCCAGCCCGGAGGAACTGCCGGAGGGCGCGATCGTCGGCACCTCCAGCCTGCGCCGCCAGATGCAGCTGCTGCAGAAATATCCGCACCTGCGCATCGAGGTACTGCGCGGCAACGTCAATTCCCGCCTGGCGAAGCTGGATGCGGGGCAGTTCGACGCCATCATCCTCGCGAGCGCCGGCCTCAAGCGGCTCGGCTTTGCCGACCGCATCCGCATGGCCCTGCCGCCGGAGGTTAGCCTTCCCGCCATCGGCCAGGGCGCGGTCGGCATCGAGTGCCGCACCAACGACCCGGCCATCGAGACCCTCATCGCCCCGCTCAACTGCAGGGACACCTCTGATCGCGTGATGGCCGAGCGCGCCATGAACACGCGCCTCAACGGCGGCTGCCAGGTGCCGATCGGTGGCTTTGCCGTGCTCGAGGGCGACATGTTATGGCTGCGCGGGCTGGTTGGCTCCACCGACGGCAAGCAGATGTTGCGCGCCGAGGGCCGCGCCCACCGCATGGATGCCCACGCCCTGGGCGTGCGCGTGGCCGAGGACCTGCTCGCCCAGGGGGCCGACCGCATCCTGGCGGAAGTGGGCATCGAGGCAGGGTGACATCCTGGCATGTTCACACCCTCCCTCTCGCGGGAGAGGGTGTGTCGACCTCGTTGCGCACTGGCCTCACCCATTCGCCAACACGTAGCCCGGATGCAGACCAGCGGCCGGAATCCGGGACAGCCCCGGATTCCGCCATCGCTTCCTCCGGGCCACGGCCCTGTCGGCCGAAGGCTGGGCGCACTACGCTCACGGCATGAGGCACCCAGGCGCCATGACGACAGCCAACGCATCACTCCAGGGTCGCCGCATCGCCGTCACCCGGCCGGCCGGCCAATCCGCGCACTTGGTCGAACGCATCCGCGCCGCGGGCGGCGAGGCGATCGCCCTGCCGCTGCTCGAGATCGCCCCGCCGGCTGCGCCGGTCCGCCCCGATGACCTGAAGCGGCAGTTCAAGGCTGCCGACGTCATCATCTTCATCAGCCCGAATGCCGTGCGCATGACGCTGCAGATCCTGCCGGCGGCGGACTGGCCGCCCGGAGCGCACCTGGCCTGCGTCGGCCACGGCACGGCGCGCGCCCTGCGCGAGGCGGGCTTCCGCGACCTCCTCGTTCCGGACGAGGGGGCGGACAGCGAGGCCCTCCTCGCCCTGCCGGAGATGCGCGAGGTACGCGGCCGACACATCCTGATCGTGCGCGGCGAGGGTGGCCGCCGGCTGCTGGCCGACACCCTGGCCCAGCGCGGCGCCCGGGTGGATCACGCCGTTGTCTATCGCCGCAGGCCCCTGCCGCCCGACCTCGCCGCATTGCGCCGGATGGGGGCCGTCACCTTCGTCGCCACATCCTCGGAGGCCTTGCAGGTGCTGGTGGCCGCCGCCCGCGACCAGGATGACGCCGACTGGCTGCGCGCCCAGATGTTCGTATTCGGCCACCCCCGCATCTTCGAGACGGGGCGCGCGCTCGGCCTGCTTCGTGGCATCATCGTGGAAAGTCCCGCCGACGATGCGCTGTTCGCCGCGCTCGCCGGCCTCGCCCAGACGCAGGAGAGCCCGCCATGACGGAAGAGCGCAGCACCCCGGAAACCGACAGCGCCACGCCCGCGTCGCCCGGTGCGGAAAAACCGGCCCGCCAGCCCCGCCCCCGAGGCTCTGGCGTGGCCGTGCTGGTCACCCTCGTCGCCCTGGCCGGCGCAGGCGGCGCAGGCCTGCTCGCCTGGCAGCAGCGACAGGCCATCGACCTGCTTTCGGCCCGCCTGGCCGGTCTCGACCAGACTCTGAACGAGCAACTGGCCCGGCGCGCCACGCTCGACGCCCTGGCCGGGCTCCGCAAGGACATGGACATCCTCCGCCAGTCGCTCGATGCCCGGCAGCAGAGCCTCACCCAGGACACGGCCAGCCGCCTCGACGCCCTGCGCGCCGAACTGGAGGCCCTGCGCAGCGAGGCCAGCATCCAGCAGCAGGCGCTCGACGCCCTGCGCGCCCTGACCGGGCGAGATGAGCGCCTGTGGCGCCTGGGCGAGATCGAGCGCCTGCTCACCGCCGCGCAGACCCGCCTGCGCCTGCTCGACGACGCGGCAACGGCCCGCCTGCTGCTGCAGGAGGCCGACCGCACCGCCACGCCCCTCGGCGGCGAAGCCCTGCCGCTGCGCGAGGCGATGCAGCAGGCCACATCCGGCACAAACGGCGCCCGTCTCGACCGCGAGGGCATCGCCCTGCGCCTCACCCAGCTGGCCGAAGCCCTGCCCGAGCTGCCGCGGGCGGAGGTCCGAGCCGAAGCAGCCGAGGCGGCTCCTGCCGATGGCTGGTGGCCGCGAGCAAAGGCCTGGGTAGGGGGCTGGCTGCACATCGAGCGCAAGGAGGCCGTCCCGGCCGCCGGCCGCGACCAGGCCATGCTCGATGCGGCCACCCGCCTGCTCCAGGCCCGCCGCGCCCTGCTTGCACGCGACACCGAACAGGCCCTGTCCCTCGTCCGTCAGGCCTCGGAGACCGCCAACACCCGCCTCGAGACCGGCGATGCCCGCGTCCGCACCGCGCTGGACGACCTCGCCGACATCGCTGCCGAACTGGCCCGCCCCGCCCCGACCATGGTCGACCTGACCCCGGCCTTTACCGCCCTGCGTGCCTTGCGCGCCGCCCCCGGCAGCGTTGCCCCGGCCGCCGGCACCGCCCAGGGAGACTGACCCATGCGCCGCCTGTTCATCTTCCTCCTGCTCGCAGCCATCGGCGCCGGCGCCATCACCCTCCTGGCCATGCGCGATCCCGGCCAGGCCTCCCTCAGCTGGGGCGACTGGCATGTGCAGACCTCGCTCGCCGCCCTGCTCGGCATCGCGGTCGTCGCCATGCTGCTGGTCGGACTCATCCTGCGCCTGCTGAATCTGCTCCTGCGCGCTCCCCACCTGCTGCGCCAGCGCAAGGCCCGCCGCCGACAGGAGCGCGCCCTGCGCGACCTGACCCAGGGCGCCATCAGCCTGATCGAGGGAGACTGGCGCGACGCCGAGCAGCTGTTCAAACGCCACGGCGACGATGCCCAGGGCGGGCTCGTCTGGCTGCTCGGCACCGCCCTCGCCGCCCACCGCCAGGGCGCCAGCGCGCGCCGCGACGACACCCTGCGCCTGGCCGAGAAGCGCTTCCCCGAAGCGAGCCAGGCCCTCCGCCTGCTGCAGGCCGAACTGCTGATCGACGAGGACCGGCTGGAGGGCGCCCTCAGCCACCTGCAGGCCCTGCATGCCGAGGCCCCGCGCCAGCCGCACGTGCTGCGCCTGTTGACCGAGCTGCACCGCCGCAGGGGCGAATGGGGGGCCGTGCTGCAACGCCTGCCGGAACTCACCCGCCTGCGCGCCCTCCCGGAGGAGCGCCTGCTCGATCTCGAGGAGGACGCCGTCGAAGGCCGCCTGGCCCAGCTCAGCGAAGACGGCAGCGAGGCGGTCAACGCCTTCTGGAACGACCTGCGCCGCAGCCTGCGCGGCCGCGAGCGGCTGATCGCGGCCCATGCCCGGGCCCTCGCCGCCGCGGGGAGCGCCCAGGCCGCCTGCGACCTGCTGCTCAAGACCCTGCGCGAACGCGGAAGCCAGGCAGCCGCCAGCGTCCTCGCCGGCATCGACCCCACCCAGCCGAAAGCCGCGCTGGAAGCCGCAGAGTCCCTGCTCGCCCGCAATGGCGGCGGCTCGACCATCGCCCCCACCCTGCACCTGTTCGCCGCCCGAATGGCCTGGAAGCTCGACCTGTGGGGCAAGGCGCGCAGCCACGCCGAGGCCTCCCTCGCCGCCCAACCGAGCGCCGAGGCCCACGCCCTGCTCGCCCAGGTGCTGGAGCGGGAGGGACACACGGAACAGGCGCTGGAGCAAGCCATGGCTGGCCTGACCTTGGCGCGCCCCTTGTCATAGAATCCCCCCAACGCACACCTCGAGGCTCCTCCCATGACCGCCGCCGAGAAACTCGCCTTTACCGCCGAAGATTTCCTGAAGTGGGAATCCACCCAAGACACCAAGCACGAATTCGCCGACGGCATCGCCTATGCCATGGCAGGAGCTGGGGAAAAACACATCACGATTAGCGGCAACGTGTTCGCTGCCCTGCGCAATCATGTCCGCGGCACCCCCTGCCGCGCCTACATCGCCGACATGAAGCTGCGGGTGGAAAAGGCAGACGCCTTCTTCTACCCGGATGTCTTCGTCACCTGCTCGGACGACGACGCGAAGCGCGAGGACCACAAAGCCGATCCCGTCCTGGTCATCGAAGTCCTCTCTCCCACCACGGCGGCCTATGATCGCGGCCCCAAGTTCGCCCACTACCGCCAGCTCTCGTCGTTGATGGAATACGTGCTGATCGACCCCGAGCGCATCAGTGTCGAGATCTTCCGCCGCGACGCCACAGGTCACTGGGTGCTCTACCCCTATGGCCCCGGCGAGACCGTGGAGTTCACATCCATCGGCCTGAACCTGCCGGTCGAGGCCATTTACGAAGACGCCTGGCCGACCTGATGCCCCACGCCGACCTGCGCGAATTCATCGCCGACCTCGAACAACGCGGCCTGCTCAAGCGCATCGCCGCCGAGGTCGATCCCAACCTGGAGATGACCGAGATCGCCGACCGCGTCCTGCGCGCGGGCGGCCCGGTCCTGCTGTTCGAAAACCCCAGGGGTTACAAGACGCCCGTGCTCGCCAACCTGTTCGGCACGGTCGAGCGGGTGGCGCTCGGCATGGGGGGAGAGTCGCTGGACGACCTTCGCGAGATCGGCCGCCTGCTCGCCTTCCTCAAGGAACCCGAGCCCCCCAAGGGCCTGAAGGAAGCCTGGCAGTCCCTGCCCATCTTCAAGAAGGTGCTGGACATGGCGCCCAAGATCGTCCGTTCCGCCCCCTGCCAGGAAGTCGTGCTCGAGGGCGATGCGATCAACCTCGCCGACTGGCCCATCCAGACCTGCTGGCCGGAGGACGCCGGGCCGCTCATCACCTGGGGCCTGGTGCACACCAAGGGCCCGAGCAAGCCGCGGCAAAACATGGGCATCTACCGCATGCAGGTGATCGGCCCCAACAAGGTCATCATGCGCTGGCTCTCCCACCGCGGCGGCGCGCTGGACTTTCGCGACTGGCAGCTCGCCCACCCCGGCCAGCCCTTCCCCGTCGCCGTCGCCCTGGGCGCGGACCCGGCCACCATCCTCGGCGCCGTCACCCCGGTGCCGGACAGCCTCGCCGAACACGCTTTCGCCGGACTTTTGCGCGGCAAGCGCACGGAGCTGGTCAAGTGCATCGGCTCTGACCTGACCGTGCCCGCAAGTAGCGAGATCGTCCTCGAAGGCGTCATCCACCCCGGCGAGATGGCCCCCGAAGGCCCGTTCGGCGACCACACCGGCTACTACAACGAGGTGGACGACTTCCCCGTCTTCACCATCGAGCGCATCACCCACCGCCGCGATCCCATCTACCACAGCACCTACACCGGTCGTCCGCCCGACGAGCCCGCCATCCTCGGCGTCGCCCTCAACGAGGTGTTCGTGCCGCTGATCCAGAAGCAGTTCCCGGAGATCGTCGACTTCTACCTGCCGCCCGAGGGCTGTTCCTACCGCCTGGCCGTGGTCAGCATCCGCAAGCAGTACCCCGGCCACGCCAAGCGCGTGATGATGGGCGTGTGGAGCTTCCTGCGGCAGTTCATGTACACCAAGTTCGTCATCGTGGTGGACGACGACGTCAACGCGCGGAACTGGCAGGACGTGATCTGGGCCATCACCACCCGCATGGACCCGGTGCGCGACACCACCCTCATCGACCACACCCCCATCGACTACCTCGACTTCGCCTCCCCCGTCTCCGGCCTCGGCGGCAAGATGGGGCTCGACGCCACCGGCAAGTGGCCGGGCGAAACCACCCGCGAATGGGGCCGGCCGATCGTCATGGATCAGGCCGTCAGGGAGAGGGTGGATGAGATGTGGGGCGAGCTGGGGCTTTGATCCCGGCTGTCTACACTTGGTTTATCTGACGTAAAGGAATCTCGTCATGTTCAGCCAGCGTTTGGGTTGCAAAATCGTCATCACCCTGCATGCCCGCCAGCGTATGCAGGAGAGGGACATCAGCGACTCACTACTGCTGGAGCTGATCGAAACGGGTGAAGCGCGGCACAAGGACGAGAGGCGCCTATGGATGGCCAAATGCATTCCCAGTCGTACGGACAATCTGCTTTGCGCAGCCGTCGCGGTAGAAGACGCCTTTGATCGTCAAGACCGTCATGCACCACTTTGCATGGGAGCCTGAAGAATGAAAGCTGTTTATCATCCGCGGGATGACATCCTTGTCCTGCACTTTTCCGACAAGCCCATCGTGCGTGAAACATCCCAGGACTGGAATGTGAATGTCAGCTACGCCGAGGATGGCTCCGTGGTCGAGATGGTCATTCTGGATGCCGTAGCATCAGGCCTGATCCCGTTTCAAGCCGGTGACGAACCTCGTCGCAAAGCAGCCTGAACGACCTTCATGGCGCGCATGCACAACCCGCCGCATCCCGCATCCACCCTCCGGGAAGATGTTCTGCCTGAACTCGGCCTGACCGTGACTGAAGCCGCCCGCCAACTCGGTATTTCCCGCGTGCAACTATCTCGTGTGCTTAATGAGCGGGCGGCCATCTCTGCGGACTTGGCCCTGCGTCTGGAACAGTGGATCAAGGGTCCCAGCGCGGAATCATGGCTGAAGATGCAGCTCGATCACGACCTTTGGCAGGCTTCGCAAAAGGCCCGTCCGCACATCGAGCCCGTCAAGGCCGCCTGACCGAAGACCGCGACAAACGGGGTCTGCCCCCATTTTTCCGCCCCCATTTTTCCGGTTGGGACTTTGATCCCCGATTTTCCACTCTGTTGTCACCCCATGGCTCTTGCCCCCACGGCAAAGACGTCACTACACTCAGCCTAACAGACCAGACTGAGCAGACCAGCCATGACACAGATCATCAACATCCAAGAGGCCAAGACGCACCTGTCCCGCCTGCTTGAGCGTGCGCACGCCGGCGAGGAAATCATCCTCACCAAGCACGGCAAGCCTTATGCCCGCCTCATGCCGCTGACCCCGCCCGGCAAGCGACGTCTGGGCTTCATGAAAGGGCATGTGGACGACGCCTTTTTTGAGCCCCTGCCCGAAGACGAACTCAAGGCCTGGGAAGCATGAAAGTCCTGCTCGACACCCACATCTTTCTGTGGGCCGTGCTTGAACCGGAACGCCTGCCCACCCGACTCCGCACCCTGATCGAATCGCCGGAAACCGAACTCATCATCAGCACCGCCTCGGCATGGGAAATCGCCACAAAACACCGGCTTGGCAAACTCCATGGCGCGACGGAGATCATCAAACGCTACCCCATGGTCATCGCCACGCTCGGCGCCACCGAACTCCCCGTCCTGAGCGCCCATGCGCTAAAAGCCGGCGGATGGGACAGCCCGCACCGAGACCCATTCGACCGCATGCTCGCGGCCCAATCCCACATTGAAAATCTTCCCCTGCTCAGCGTCGACAAGGCCATGCAGACCTTCGGTATTTCACTCATCGCGGAATGAACATCGGCCCCGGACGCCGTCCGCGAAAATGGGGTCTGTCCCTGTTTTTACAATGCTCTTGGAAATGTCATTCGCCACCAGCATCTGACAAAAAACCTTGTCAGAAAATGACAAACCCGCCGGGCAAGCCCTGCAGGAGCGGCGCCCTCGTCGCGATGGATGTCTGGCGCTCCTTTATCGCGGCGGGGGCGCCGCTCCTACAGGCGACATTTCAGGGCGGCCCGGAAGAATTGGCACACCCCATGCAGAAGAATCCATGCGAACCCGCAACCTCCCAACATGGAGACACGAACATGACCATGATGAAAAAGGCCCAGCAAGGCTTCACCCTGATCGAACTGATGATCGTGGTCGCGATCATCGGCATCCTGGCCGCCATCGCCATTCCGGCCTACTCCGACTACACCGCTCGCGCCCAAGCTTCCGAGGGATTCACCCTGCTCGACGGCTTCAAGACCCCCATCGCCGAGGCTGTAGGTGACCAGGGTTCTGCCGGCTGCGCCAAACCCGCCACGGCTGTCGTCGCCGGCAAGTATGTCAGCGGCACCACCTTCACCTG
Source organism: Pseudomonadota bacterium (assembly GCA_049322715.1). Taxonomy (GTDB): domain Bacteria; phylum Pseudomonadota; class Gammaproteobacteria; order Halothiobacillales; family Halothiobacillaceae; genus Thiofaba. The sequence continues at coordinate 23,492 of JBMOQP010000009.1, read as the reverse complement.
GACCGACCCGAGCTGCGCCATTGAAATCACCTTCAAGGCTGTGGGCGTGAACCCGAAAATCGCGGGCAAGAAAGCCAGCCTGACCTACAACTCCACCACCGGTGCATGGACCTGCGCTTCCGACCTTCCGGCCGGCATCAAGCCGAATGCGTGCAGCTAATAAGCCAGCCAGCGTAGCCCGGATGGAGGCCCTTGGGCCGGAATCCGGGAACACCCCCAACCCCGGCACCCCGCCGGGGTTTTTGCTTTGTTGTCAACGCCGATTGAAAACTAGGAACAAAGAGAACAATAGGGGACAGACCCCAATTTACTGATCGTGATTGCCGAGCGCGGCTTTCGTGTGTTGCGCGTCGTATACAACGAAACCGTCGACCCCGTTGCCGTTGTGACGGCTTTCTTCGACGACAAGGTGAAAGACCTATGAAGCTTGAATTCGACCCCACCGCCGACGCGGCCTACTTCGAGATTTCCGATGCCGGAACAATACCGCGCCAGCTGGCGCAGGCGGGCATCCTCAGCGAACAGGCCGCCGCCAGCGCCATGAACAACAGAACAATAGGGAACGAACAATAGGGGACAGACCCCAATTTAACCGCTACTCTCCAAGGCAGCCCACCCTTCAAGGCTTCCAGCATGCCCCGCCGCCCCCGCCTCGCCTTGCCCCATGTTCCGTTACACCTGATCCAGCGCGGCAATAACCGGCAGGCCTGCTTCTTTGCCAACGAGGACTACCGCGTCTATCTCGATTGGCTGACGGAATACGCGGGCAAAACCGGTTGCCGCGTGCATGCCTATGTGCTGATGACCAACCATGTGCATCTTCTGGTCTCGTCAGAACATGGCGAGGGCCCGGGGAGGTTGATGAAGGCGCTTGGGCAGCGTTATGTGCAGTATGTGAACCGAACCTATCGACGCAGCGGCACCTTGTGGGAGGGTCGATTCCGTTCCTGCCCGATTCAGGAGGATGCGTATCTCCTGGCTTGCCAGCGGTACATCGAGCTGAATCCGGTGCGCGCCAACATGGTGGAGCACCCCGGGGATTATCCATGGTCGAGCTACAGGACTCATGCCCAGGGAGAACCGAGCGCACTGATCCAGTCCCACCCGCTCTATCTGGCATTGAGCGCGGAGGAGACCCAACGCCACGCGGCTTACCGCGAGTTATTCCGCCACGCCCTTGAGCCTGGAATGGTCGACGACATCCGGCGCGCCGTGCATGGCAATTACGCCTTGGGCAATGATCTCTTCGCGGAACAAATTGAAGCGGCACTGAGCCAGCGCGCCAAACCCGGCAAGGCAGGTCGGCCCCGAAAAGCGGAAGGGGAGTAATTGTGGTCTGTCCCCATTTACCCGTGTCCCCATTTACCCGGGAGCGGCTACCACCAAGCCCCTCCTTGCGCTAAGGTTGGCTACGGTCCAGCGTCATCGCCTCACAAGGATTCCTCATGGCCCAGGCCCCACAACTCACCGGACTCCCGCGCCAGCTGGCGCGGGCGGGCATCCTCAGCGAACAGGCCGCCGCCAGCGCCATGGCCGAGGCGGCCAAGAGCAAGCAGTCCTTCCTGCACGTGCTGGCCGCGGAGGGCAAGACAGACCTCAAGCGCGCGGCGGAGATCGTGGCACTGGAATTCGGCCTGCCGCTGGTCGATCTGGAGGCCTTCGACCCGGCGCAGCTGCCGCTGCAGGCGGTGAAGGAAGACCTGCTGCGCAAGCACAAGGTCCTGCCCCTCTTGCAGCGCGGGCGCAAGCTGTTCGTCGCGGCGGCGGACCCCACCCTCCAGCAGGCGCTGGACGAGATCCGCTTCGCCTCGGGCCTCTCCATCGAGCCGGTCATCGCCCCGGCGGACCGCATCGCCACCCTGCTGGAAAAGCTGCTGGAGAGCAGCAGTTCGGCATCGATGATGCAGGGACTGGATGACGATCTCGGCGAGCTGGACGTGGTGGAGGAGGCCGAGGCCGGCAAGGTCACCGAGGCCGACGTCTCCGACGCGCCGGTGGTCAAGTTCGTCAACAGCATTCTCATGCAGGCGATCCAGAAGGGCGCCTCCGACATCCACTTCGAACCCTACGAGCAAACCTTCCGCGTGCGCCTGCGCATCGACGGCGAGCTGCGGGAGATCGCCTCCGGCGCCCAGCTCAAGGGCTGGTCGGACCGCATCATCGCGCGCGTCAAGGTGATGAGCCGCATGGACATCGCGGAGCGCCGCGTGCCGCAGGACGGGCGCATCAAGCTGGCCGTCTCGAAGACCCGCGCCATCGACTTCCGCGTGAACTCCTGCCCGACCCTGTTCGGCGAGAAGATCGTGCTGCGTATCCTCGACCCGTCCAGCGCCAAACTTGGCATCGACGCGCTGGGCTACGAGCCGGAGCAGAAGCAGCTCTACCTCGACGCGCTGAAGAAGCCCTACGGCATGATCCTGGTCACCGGCCCGACCGGCTCGGGCAAGACGGTCAGCCTGTACACCGGCCTGAACATCCTCAACACCGAGGACCGCAACATCTCGACCGCCGAGGATCCGGCGGAGATCAACATGCCTGGCGTCAACCAGGTGAACGTCAACCCGAAGGCGGGCCTGACTTTCGCCAACGCCCTGCGCGCCTTCCTGCGCCAGGATCCGGACGTGATCATGGTGGGCGAGATCCGCGACCTGGAGACCGCCGAAATCGCGATCAAGGCGGCCCAGACCGGCCACCTGGTGCTCTCCACCCTGCACACCAACGACGCGCCGCAGACCCTCACCCGCCTGGCCAACATGGGCGTGCCGCCTTATAACATCGCCGGCTCGGTCAACCTCATCATCGCCCAGCGCCTGGCGCGCAAGCTGTGCCCGGCATGCAAGACGGAGGAGAAGGTGCCGCGCGACGAGCTGCTGCGCGAGGGCTTCAAGCCGCAGGACGTGGACAAGGGCATGACGATCTACAAGGCGGTGGGCTGCGAGCAGTGCAACAACGGCTACAAGGGGCGCACCGGCATCTACCAGGTCATGCCCATCTCCGAGGAGATGCAGCGCCTGATCATGTCCGGCGCCACCTCGATCGATCTGGCCGACCAGGCGCGCAAGGAGGGCATCCCCAACCTGCGCGAGGCTGGATTGCTGAAGGTGAAGGCAGGCATCATCAGCCTGGAAGAGCTGAACAACGTGACGAAGGATTGAGAACACGGCATCCTCGTCATCGCGAGGGCCAACGGCCCGTGGCGATCCAAGCCTGAGCGATGACTGGATTGCTTCGCCTACGGCTCACAATGATGCAAAAGCATCGTTGCAACGCCTTTGCGTTGGCCGCAGGCCAGAAGCCATGGACGGCTGCTGCCGCAATGACGGATGACCTGCCGCGGGAACAGTGCACGGTCACTCTTCCCCAGGCAGTCCCACGATACCAAGCGGATACCCAAGCATAGAGGCAAGCCATGGCACAGGCAGGCGAGAACAAGGTCACCTTCCAGTGGGAGGGCAAGGACAGGACAGGCAAGCGCATCCAGGGCGAGGTTCTGGCCACCAGCGAGATGCAGGCCCGCAACATCCTGCGCCAGCAGGGCACGCTGCCGCTGAAGGTCAAGAAGAAGCCGAAGCCGCTGATCGGCGGCAAGGGCAAGGCCATCAAGCCGGCGCACATCGCCGCCTTCACCCGCCAGCTGGCCACCATGCTGCAGGCCGGCATGCCCCTGCTGCAGGGCCTCGAGATCATCGCCCAGAGCGCGGAGATCCCGGCCATGACCAGGCTGGTCAACCAGATCAAGGACGACGTCGCGGGCGGCATCTCGCTCGGCAATGCCCTTGCCCGCCATCCGCTCTACTTCGACAAGCTGTACGTCAGCCTGGTGATGGCGGGCGAGGACGCCGGTGCGCTGGAGGCCATCCTCGAACGCATCGCGGTGTACAAGGAGAAGACCGAGAGCCTGAAGAAGAAGATCAAGAAGGCGCTGTTCTATCCGGCCGCGGTGCTGGTGGTGGCCTTCATCGTCACTGCCATCCTGCTGATCTTCGTCATCCCGCAGTTCAAGGACCTGTTCTCCAGCTTCGGTGCCGACCTGCCGGCCTTCACCCTGATGGTGATCGGCCTGTCCGAGATCTTCCAGCAGTACTGGTGGATGATCTTCGGCGGCATGGGTGCGGCCGTGTATGCCTTCTTCTTCTTCAAGAAGCGCTCGCGGAAGTTCAACCAGGTGCTGGACCGTCTCGTCCTGCGCCTGCCGCTGGTCGGCCCGCTGACCCACAAGGCCGCCATCGCGCGCTTTGCCCGCACCCTGTCGACCATGTTCGCCGCCGGCGTGCCGCTGGTGGAGGCGATGGCCTCGGTGGCCGGCGCGACCGGCAACCACGTGTACGAGACCGCCGTGCTGGAGATGCGCGACATGACCGCGCAGGGCCAGCAGATGCGCCTGTCCATGCAGCAATCCGGCCTGTTCCCGATGATGGTGGTGCAGATGGTCGGCATCGGCGAGGAGACCGGCGAGCTGGACAAGATGCTCAGCAAGGTCGCCGACATCTACGAGGAGGAAGTCGACAACATGGTGGACGCCATGTCCAGCCTGATGGAACCGATGATCATGGCCTTCCTCGGCATCGTGGTCGGCGGCCTGGTGATCGCCATGTACCTGCCGATCTTCAAGCTGGGCGCGGTGGTTTAAGCCCAGGCATGCCCATGCAGGAGCGACCCAAGGTCCGCTCCTGCCCACCATTTAGCCCAAAGGCACTCCATGGACGCGCTGACAAACACTCTTGCCGCCTCCCCCGCCCTGCTCTACACCGTGCTGGCCGTCCTCGGCCTGATGGTGGGCAGTTTCCTCAACGTGGTCATCCTGCGCCTGCCCAAGATGCTGGAGGCGCGCTGGAAGTCCGAGTGCCAGGAATTCCTCGGCCATCCGGTGGACGAGGCGGCGGGAAAGCGCTTCAACATCGCCTTCCCTGCCTCGCACTGCCCGAGCTGCGGCCACCCCCTGCGCTGGTGGGAAAACCTGCCGCTGGTCAGCTACGCGCTGCTGCGCGGGCGCTGCTCGGCCTGCAAGACACGCATCTCGCCGCAGTACCCCCTGGTCGAGGCCGCCGCCGCGGCCCTGGCGGTGCTGGCAGCCACCCAGGTGCCGTTCGGCTGGCCGCTGCTGCTGGCGCTGGTGTTCGTCTGGGTGCTGCTTCTGCTTTCGGTCATCGACCTGAACACCATGCTGCTGCCGGACCAGCTTACCCTGCCGCTGTTGTGGCTGGGCCTGCTGCTCAACGTGGGTGGCATGTTCGCCAGCCTGCCTCATGCCGTGATCGGCGCGGCGGCGGGCTACCTCGCGCTGTGGGCCGTGTACCACGGCTTCCGCCTGCTGACCGGCAAGGAGGGCATGGGCTACGGCGACTTCAAGCTGCTGGCCGCGCTGGGTGCGTGGATGGGCTGGCAGGCCCTGCCGGGGATCATCCTGCTCTCCAGCCTGGTCGGCGCCATCCTCGGCATCGCCATGATGCTGCTGCGCGGGCGGGACAAAAACACGCCGATTCCGTTCGGCCCCTACCTCGCCATCGCCGGTCTGATCTGGTTCTTCTGGGGCGATGCCATCACCGCGCTCTACCTCGGCGGCGGAATCCGTCCATGAATTCACCGATCCGTCGGGCTCTCGAAGGCCGTACCCCGAAGGGGCTTCCGGCATGGATGCCGGAAGGGACAAAGAGGAGGGACCAGCGGATCGGGATTCGCCATGAGGCGAACCCGCAGGGGGCCGACCATGGAGGGTCGGCATCCGCCCTTCGGGTGATGCTTCGCATCCCAACGTCGTTCCCTACGACGTTGTTGCGGAATTCATCCATGACACGCTCGGAATGCTCAAGATCGGCCTGACCGGCGGGGTGGCGAGCGGCAAGTCCACCGTCGCCGCCCTGTTCGCCGCGCACGGCGCGCCCATCATCGACACCGACCTGATCGCACGCGAGCTTGTTGCCCCGGGCCAGCCGGCGCTGGCGGAGATCGCCGATCGCTTCGGGCCGGATGCCCTGAATTCGGACGGCAGCCTCGATCGTCCCTGGCTGCGTCGGCGCATCTTTGCCGACGACGGGGCGCGCCGACAGCTTGAGGACATCCTCCACCCCCGCATCCGGGCCGAAGTTCGGCGGCGGCTGGAGGCACTGAGGCAAACCTCGATCGCGGCCACAGGCCGCCCCCACCCAGCCCCCTATGCCATCGTCGTCATCCCCCTTCTGGTCGAGACCGGTGCCTACGACGAAATACTCGACCGCGTGCTGGTGGTGGACGTGCCCGAAGCCCTGCAGCTTGAGCGCCTGATGACGCGGGATGGCATGGACGAGGCCCTCGCCCGCGCGATGCTTGACGCCCAGGCGTCCAGACCGGCGAGGCTCGCCAGGGCTGATGACGTGATCGACAACAGCGGCGCACCGGAGGCCCTGGTACCACAGGTGGAGCGCCTGCACCGCCTTTATTCGGGCCTGGTGTAGAAGGCGGAAGGCGCGCGCCAACGCCCCCCTCGGGACGGTGTGGGTCGCTGGCGCCCCTCCGAAGGACACAATCCGGGGATGGGTTCTGCCTCGACGCCGTGGCGAGCCTTATCAGGATGTTGAAAAAGGGCTTTCCTGCCCTTTTTCAACTCGGTTGGTCCCTCCTCTCAAGCCCTTGCGGCATCCATGCCGCAAGGCCCTTCGGGCACAGGCTTTCGTGCAAGCCATCCATGGCTTGCCTTAACAGGCCGTTGACAATCCTTTTTCAACGGCCTGTTATCCGCGCCTACCAGCCATCCATCCGCCCCTGTTTCGTGGCGCTGCCTGCATCCACCCGCAGG
>JBMOQP010000009.1:0-16620 GCA_049322715.1 Pseudomonadota bacterium | reverse complement strand
TTCGTGCAAGCCATCCATGGCTTGCCTTAACAGGCCGTTGACAATCCTTTTTCAACGGCCTGTTATCCGCGCCTACCAGCCATCCATCCGCCCCTGTTTCGTGGCGCTGCCTGCATCCACCCGCAGGCGGACGCGCAGACGGCGGAATTCGTCCGCCGGCAGGCTGTCGCGCGGCAGCATGACCTGCATGCGGCCTCCGCCGTCCAGCCGGAACGCCAGCATCACCCACCACGGCAGGCTGCGGCTGGCTTGCGCGTCCAGCAGCGCACGGCGCACCTGGCCATCGGCGAGGACCAGGCGCCAGGTCGCCCCCGGCCCCCACTGAAGCTCGTTCACCCGCCCCGTTCCCTTCCAGGCCAGTCTGGCGCTTGTGACCAGCGTCAAACTCAGCCCAAGGACGGCAAGCGCCGGCAGGGATGACAACCACAGCGCCAGCACGCCCAGCCCATGGATGACGAGGATGCCCGTCACCAGGGCGGGCGAGCGGCGGGGCCTGAGGAGCAGGATGGGCGACTGTTTTCGCATCGTTCATCTCCTTGAACACTGTCGGGCCGTCCCATAATTCAGGGCCGCCTGCTTGGGGCATGGATGCCCCAACGCAATCAACGGCGCAAGTCGTTGATTGCGGAGGCCGCCGCGGGTCCATCCTCTCGGTCCCTTCCAACCTCCATGTCGGAAGCCCTGCGGGTGCGGCCCTCGAGAAAATTCACTTCGCGGCGCTCTCGAAAGCTGAAGTCCGCAGGACCTTCTGGCATGGATGCCGGAAGAGCTTGAGAGGAGGGATCAGCCGAGCTGAAAAAAATCCATGGATGGATTTTTTTCAGCATCGCCCTAAGATGCCTCGAACACTCTGTTCACGCCAGATCGCATGGCCATCCGGAGAGCCCCATGAAACCCGAGTGGAAAACCTTTCTGCAGCAGCGCGGCGCCGAGTGGGAGGAGGAAAACGCCCATGTCGCCCACTTTGGCAACCCGGACCAGGAGCTTGCCCTGACCCTCACTGGCGAGATCATGGCCGATCTCGGCCATCGCGGACTGATCGCCGTGATGGGCGAGGATGCCGAGACCTTCCTGCAGAACATGCTCTCCAACGACGTGCGCAAGGTGCACGAGGGGCACAGCCAGCTGACCAGCCTCAACACCCCGAAGGGCCGCATGCTGGCGCTGATGCGCCTGTTCCGCCGCGAGGGCGTGTACTACCTGACCCTGCCGCGCCAGCTGGTCGAGCCGACCCTCAAGCGCCTGCGCATGTTCGTCCTGCGCAGCAAGGCGACGCTGGAATCCGCCGGCGAGGCCCTGGCCCGCTTCGGCCTGGCCGGCGAGCGCGCCGAGGGGCTGCTGCGCGAGGCCTGGGGCGAGCCGCCGGCCGCCATCGACGACGCACGCACCGAGGGTGGGGTGACCGTGATCCGCGTGCCGGGCAACGCCCCCCGTTTCGAACTGTTCGGCGAGCTGGAGCCCATGCAGAAGCTCTGGCAGCGCCTCGACGTGCATGCCGTGCCGGCTGGCACCCTGTGCTGGGATCTGCTCGACACCCTCGCCGCCCTGCCCGAGGTCTATCCGCAGACCGTCGAGGCCTTCGTGCCGCAGATGACCAACCTCGAGCGCGTCGGCGGGGTCAGCTTCAAGAAGGGCTGCTACCCAGGCCAGGAGGTGGTGGCGCGCATGCACTACCTCGGCAAGCCCAACCGGCGCATGGCCCTGCTGCGGACAAGAGATGCCGAAACCGCCCAGCCCGGCCAGGCCATCTTCGGCGACGACCACGAAACGGCTGTCGGCGAGGTGGTGCGCGCCGCGCCCCACCCGGACGGCGGCATCGTGCTGCTCGCCGTGCTACGCTTGGCGGCTTTCCAGGAGGGCACGCTGCGCCTCGGCTCCGCCGACGGCCCGCAACTTGCGCGCCTCCCGCTGCCCTATGCCCTCGAGGACGACGCTGCATGACCATGTTCAACGATCCGCTCATCATCGCCGGCAAGGCCTACCACTCACGCCTGCTCACCGGCACAGGCAAGTACAAGGACATGGAGGAGACCCGCCTGGCCACCGAGGCCGCCGGGGCGGAGATCATCACCGTGGCGGTGCGCCGCGTGAACCTGGGCCAGAACCCGGACGAGCCCAGCCTGCTCGACGTTCTGCCGCCGTCGAAATACACCCTGCTGCCGAACACCGCCGGCTGCTACAACGTGGACGATGCGGTGCGCACCTGTCGCCTGGCGCGCGAGCTGCTCGACGGCCACGACCTGGTCAAGCTGGAGGTGCTCGGCGACCCGCGCACCCTCTACCCCGACGTCAGCGCCACTCTGCAGGCCGCCGAGATCCTGGTGAAGGACGGCTTCAAGGTCATGGTCTACACCTCCGATGACCCGATCATCGCCAAGCGACTGGAGGAGATCGGCTGCGTGGCCGTCATGCCGCTGGCCGCCCCGATCGGTTCGGGCCTCGGAGTGCAGAACAAGTACAACATCCTCACCATCGTCGAGAACGCCAAGGTGCCGATCATCGTCGACGCCGGCGTGGGTACCGCCTCCGACGCGGCCATCGCGATGGAATTGGGCTGCGACGGCGTGCTGATGAACACCGCCATCGCCGAGGCGAAGGATCCGGTGATGATGGCCGGCGCCATGAAGCGCGCCATCGAGGCCGGCCGCATGGCGTTCAAGGCCGGCCGCATGCCGCGCCGCCGCTTCGCCTCGGCCTCCTCGCCGACTGACGGGCTGTTCTTCTGACAAGGGTTTTATTCGTCATCGCGGGCGTGCGCCAGCTTCGCGTTAGTCGTGAAGCGACGTGGCGATCCATGCCACGTTCCATGCCGATACGCCGCATGGATTGCTTCGCTGCGCTCGCAATGACGAAGGAGCAGATTGCATGACCGAGGCGCCCCCCCCCTTCCTGAACAATGTCATCGGGAATGACATTGTGTCGCCGCAGGGCGACACCCGCAGGGCGGAATCCAGGGATGGATTCCGCCGAACCATCAAGAGCTTCGTCCGCCGCGAAGGCCGCCTCACAGTCGGCCAGCAGCGCGCACTGGACGAGCTGCTGCCTCGCTTCGGCATTCCCGAAGGCGATGGGCCGATCGACCTGATCGCCCTGTTCGGCGACGACCACCCCGTGACGCTGGAGATCGGCTTCGGCAACGGCGAATCGCTCGCGGCGATGGCCGAGGCGGCCCCCGAGCTGAACTTCATCGGCGTCGAGGTGCACCGCCCCGGCGTCGGCCACCTGCTGCAGCTGGTCGAGCAGAAGGGCCTGGCCAACGTGCGCGTGGCCAACACGGACGCGGTGGAACTGCTCAGGCGGCGCATTCCCGAGGCCAGCCTCGACCGCCTCCTGTTGTTCTTTCCGGATCCCTGGCACAAGAGCCGCCATCACAAGCGCCGCATCGTGCAGCCGGCGTTCGCCGAGCTGGTCGCCTCGCGCCTGCGCCCGGGCGGGCTATGGCACCTGGCGACCGACTGGGAGAACTACGCCGAGCACATGCGCGAGGTGCTGGAGGCGAGCCCCGCGTTCGAGAACGTGAACGGGCCCGGCGCCTTTGCCCCCGGTCGCCCCGCGTGGCGCCCGGAGACCAAGTTCGAGCGACGCGGCCTGCGCCTCGGGCATGGCGTCTGGGACCTGCTCTACACACGCAAGGCCTGACCTGCTGCCCCTTGGGAGAGGAAGACAGCATCTGAAAAAATCCATCCCTGGATTTTTTCAGCTCGGCTGTCGCGGCACATGTCGTCCTCGTTGTCGGGAGCAATGAGGGAACGCGGGCTTACGCCAGCTTAACGCGAAGCTGGCGTAAGCCCGCGTTTAGCGTTCCCCGAAGGGCTGGACACATGGACGTGTTCAGCCGCGACAGCCTCCGCGAATCAAGGATCTACGTCCTTGTTCGCGTTGCGGCATCCTGCCGAAAAGCTCCCGTTTTTGTCAGGCGAGGGGCAAGGGCTTAGAATCGGACGGATTTTCTCCATTTTTTTACCCTTGTCCCGGGAGACACCTCCATGTCCAAGAAGCATCCCGTCGTCGCGGTGACCGGTTCCTCCGGCGCCGGCACCACAACCGTCAAGCGCGCCTTCGAGCAGATCTTCCGCCGCGAGAAGATCAACCCCGCCATCATCGAGGGTGACAGCTTCCACAGCCTGGATCGCATGGCCTTCCGCGAGGCCGTCAAGAAGGCCGAGGCCGAAGGCAACAACAACTTCAGCCACTTCGGCCCGGAAGCCAACCACTTCGACAAGCTGGCCGACCTGTTCAAGGCCTACGGCCACAGCGGCACCGGCAAGAAGCGCTACTACCTGCACAGCGACGAGGAAGCCGCCGAGCACAACGCTCGCCTGTCCACCAACCTCAAGGCCGGCGAGTTCACCCCGTGGGAAGACATCCCGGAAGGCACCGACCTGCTGTTCTATGAAGGCCTGCACGGCCTGGTGAAGACCGACAGCGTCGACGTCGCCCAGCACGTCGACCTTGGCGTGGGCGTGGTGCCGGTCGTCAACCTGGAGTGGATCCAGAAGATCCACCGCGACAACAAGGAGCGCGGCTACTCCGCCGAGGCCATCGTCGACACCATCCTGCGTCGCATGCCGGACTACATCAACTACGTGACCCCGCAGTTCTCGCGCACCGACGTGAACTTCCAGCGCGTGGCCACCGTGGACACCTCCAACCCGTTCATTGCCCGCGACATCCCGACCCCGGACGAGAGCTTCGTGGTCATCCGCTTCCGCAACCCGAAGCGCGCGGATTTCCCGTACCTGCTGTCCATGATCCCGGGCGCCTTCATGTCCCGTCCGAACACCATCGTGGTCCCGGGCGGCAAGATGGGCTTCGCCATGGAGCTGATCCTGGCCCCGATGATCCACCAGCTGATCGAAGGCCGCGGCAAGTAATCCCGCCTGGATTCCAGCCCTCAAGACCCCGGCCCTCGCCGGGGTTTTTCGTTTCGCTCCCAAGGAGAACGCTCGCCCGCTCCACCGGCTATCATGAGCAAGCATGATTCCGGCACTGACCGCCCTCTCAAAACCGATCCGCCATGTCCGCACCCGACCGCTACGCCGTCATCGGCAACCCCATCGCCCACAGCAAGTCCCCCCTCATCCACTCCATGTTCGCGGAGCAGACAGGGCAGGCGATGAGCTACGAGCGCATCCTTGCCCCGCTGGGCGGATTCCGCGAGACAGTCCTTCGCTTTCGCGCCGAGGGAGGCCGGGGCCTGAACGTCACCGTGCCGTTCAAGCTGGAGGCCTTCGAGCTCGCCGACCGGCTCAGCGAGCGTGCGGCCCGCGCCGGCGCGGTCAACACGCTCATCTTCCATGCGGACGGCGTGATCGAGGGCGATAACACGGACGGCACGGGTTTGGTGCGCGACCTGATCAAGCAGGGCGCGGCGATCGAGGACAAGCGCGTGCTGATCCTCGGCGCCGGCGGCGCGGTGCGCGGCGTGCTCGCCCCCCTGCTGGCCCAGAGGCCCGCCGAGCTGGTCATCGCCAACCGCACCGCCGACAAGGCGTTTCAGCTCGCCACCGATTTCGCCGACCTCGGCCCCATCCGCGGCTGCGGCTTCGACGCGGTCCAGGGCCCCTTCGACCTCGTGATCAACGGCACCTCCGCAAGCCTCTCGGGCGAGCTGCCCCCCCTGCCGGACGGCCTGCTCGCCCCAGGCGCGGTGGCCTACGACATGGCCTACGGCACGGCCCCCACCCCCTTCCAGCGCTGGGCCGGTGCCCATGGCGCGCGCCTGTCGCTGGACGGCCTCGGCATGCTGGTCGAACAAGCGGCGGAGAGTTTCCGCCTGTGGCGAGGCGTGCAGCCCGACACCGCGCCCGTGCGACAGGCCCTGGCCGCGAGCCTGACCTGACACCGCCTTTTCAGCTTGCGTTAAGCCAGCCTGTGCTTATATCAGGGCATGAACCGACATGCCCTCACGCTTGCCCTGCTGCTATCCCTCCCGCCCCCCCTGATGGCCGACGGGGGCATCGACCTTCAGCAGGCCCTCCAGCACCTTCTGCAACAGGCGCCGGAGCAGGCTTTGGTGGAAGCCCGCCAGGCCGAGGCGCGGGCCGCGCAGGCCCAGGCGGAAGGCCTGCTCGCCGCGCCGCCTTCCCTCACCTTGGGCGCCCAGGGCGGCCGCGAGGACGGCGGCTTCGGCGAATACCGCGAGTGGAGCGCGGGCGTCGAGTTGCCCCTCTGGCGCCCCGGCCAGACCGATGCCCACGCCCAGCTCGCCACCAGCATCGACGGCCAGGCGCGCGAGGATCTCCGGCTGCTCCAGCTGGAGCTGGCCGGACAATTGCGCGAAGCGGCCTGGCAGGTCGCCCTGGCGGAAGCCTCGGCCGCGTCCCTGCAGGGTGCCAGCATTGATGCCCGCCGCGCCCTCGAGCGGCTCAAGCGCCTGGTCGCCCTGGGCGAGCGTCCGCGTGCCGACCTGATCACCCTGGAAGGCGAGATCCTCGATCTTGACCTGCAACTGGAGGCGGCCCGCGCGGAGCAGCGCCAGGCCCTGGCCGCCTGGCGCCTGATCAGCCGCCAGGACACTCCGCCCGCCTTGCCACTTGAACCTCTGGCCGCCGATCGCCCCATCGAAGACCATCCCCAGTGGGCCCAGGCGCGCCTGGCCCTCGACCGCGCGAGTGCTGAGCGCCGCACCGGCACCCTGGCCGCCAAGGGCACACCAACACTCGGGATGCAGGCGCGGCACGAAGAGCCTCCCGGCAGCCCTGCGTTGGACGCCGTCACCCTCAACCTGAATCTTCCACTGCCCTGGGAGCGCCATCGGCAGTCGGCCGAGTCCACCCTGCGTTATACCGAGACCGAGGCGGCCGTACGCCTGACCCGGCTCGAGCGCGAGCTGCAACTGCAACGCCAGCAGGCCGCCCTGGGGCTGGAGGCGTCCCGGCGCCAGGCAGACATGGCGGAAAAGCGCGCCCTCGCCGCGCGCGACGAACTGCGTCTGGCGGGACTTCGGCTGGACGAGGGCGAAATGGACACCATCGACTATGTCAGTGTGATGCGGCGCACCTTTGATGCCGAGCGCGCGGCGCGCCTCGGCGCCCTTGAGGCCGGTCGCTGGATCGCACGCCACAACCAGGCCCAGGGAGTCCTGCCATGAACCATCATTCCCTCCTTCTGGGCGTTGCCTTGCTTTGGAGCTCCGCCCTGTCCCAGGCCGGCGAGGCCCTCACGCTGTCGCCGGCACAGATCGAATCCCTCGGCCTGCGCTTCGCGCCCCCCGCGCAGGCACAGACCGCCAGCGGCGCCGCATGGCCGGGCAAGGTCACGCTACCGCCGGACGGACACGAACAGCTCGTCGCGCCGCTTCCCGGGCGCGTCACGCGCGTGCATGCCAGCGCCGGCGGCACGGTGAAGGCGGAACAACCGCTCCTTACCATCTACAGCCCGGCCCTGGTGCAGCTGGTGCAGGACTACCAGCGTGCCCGCGCCAGTGAGGACCTCGCCCGCCAGACCCTGGCGCGCGAGCAGCGGCTGGTGAAGGAAGGGATCGGCGTCGAGCGCCGCGTGCGCGAGGCCGAGATCGCCCTGCGCCAGGCCAGCGCCGAGACCCGCGGCCTGGCCGCGCGCCTCGGGCTTGCGGGCATCGCCCCGGACCGATTGCCCGGCAACGGCACAGCCCTGTCCGAACAGCACTGTAGGGAACAGTGCCGGGACGCTTCGCGCCCCCCGGAGGGCGGAATCCAGGGATGGATTCCGCAACTCACCCTGCGCGCCCCGCGCGATGGCGCCCTGCTGATGCTGAGTGCTTCGCCCGGCACCTGGCTGGACGAGGGCGAGGCCGCCGCCGAACTGGCCTACACCGACCGCCGCTGGGTCGAGGCCGAGGTACCTCTCGAACAGGCCACGAAGCTGAGCCCCGGCCAGTCCGTGCAAGTCCAGCCCGGTGATCTCGCGGGCAAGGCGCTCGCCGTCGGCCTGACCGCCGACGCCCAGCGCCAAACCGTACAGGTCCGGATCGAGCTCCCGCAGGGCAGCGCGCTGCGCCCGGGCCAACGGGTGCAGGTCCGGTTCGCCGAGGACGGCAAGGTCTGGCAGGTCCCGCCGTCCGCCATCGTGCGCATCGGCGGCCAGGACAGGGTCTTCGTGCAGCGAGGCGATGGCATCATCCCTATCCCAGTTGTGCAACGCGGCAGCGCCGGAGATGCCGTGCTGGTCGCGGGCGAGCTGAAGGCGGATGACCGCGTGGTCCATCAGGGCGCGATCGCCCTCAAGGCTGCCTGGCAGGCCCGGGACGAGGCCAAGTGATGCTCGAACGGCTCATCGACCTCGCCCTGCGTCATCGCCTGCTCGCCCTCCTCCTCGGCGCGCTTCTGGCGGCCCTGGGCACGCACGCCATGCTGCAGCTGCCGATCGACGCCTTCCCGGACGTCTCCGCGCCGCAGGTGAAGATCATCCTCAAGGCCCCGGGCCTCACGCCAGAGGAGATCGAGCGCCGGGTCACCATCCCTGTCGAGACCGAGCTGTTAGGCCTGCCCAGGCAGACCATGCTGCGCTCGGTGGCCAAGTACGGCCTGACCGACATCACCCTCGACTTCGAGGACGGCACCGACATCTACTGGGCCCGCCAGCAGGTGAACGAGCGCCTGTCCGGCATCATGGGCAGCCTGCCCGCCGGACTCGAGGGTGGCCTCGCGCCGATCACCACCCCGCTCGGCGAGATGTTCATGTTCACCGTGGAGGGCAAGCTGCCGCTAGCCGAGCGGCGCGCCCTGCTCGACTGGGTGATCCGCCCCGCCCTGCGCACCGTGCCCGGCGTGGCCGACGTCAACGCCCTCGGCGGGCGAGTCACGACCTTCGAGGTCGCTCCCGATCCCGCCCGCATGGCCGCGCGCGGCGTGAGCCTGGACGCCCTGCGCGCGACGCTTGAGAGCAACAACCGCGACGACGGCGCCGGTCGTCTGGCTGCCGGGGAGGAGACCCTGCTGGTGCGGGTCATGGGCCGCCTGGCCTCGGTCGAGGACATCGCCGGACTGCGGATACCGATGGCCGACGGCCGCGGCGTGCGGGTGGCGGAGGTTGCCGAGGTGCGCCTCGGCACGCTGGCCCGCTACGGCGGCGTCACCCGCAACGGGCAGGGCGAGACGGTGCAGGGCCTGGTGCTCGGCCTGCGCGGGGCGAACGCCCGTGCGGTGGTCGAAGGCGTGCGCGCGCGCCTGGCCGAGCTGGCCCCCTCCCTGCCCGCGGACGTGCGCATCGAGGTGTTCTACGACCGCGGCGACCTGACCGGTCAGGCCATCCACACGGTGGGCAAGGCCCTCATCGAGGCGGTGGTGCTGGTGGTCGTCATGCTCGTGCTGTTTCTTGGCGAGGCGCGGGCCTCCATCGCGGTGGCCATGGTCCTGCCACTCGCCGCGCTCGCCACCTTCCTCGCCATGCGCCAGCTCGGCATGAGCGCCAACCTGATGAGCCTGGGCGGGCTCGCGGTCGCGCTCGGCATGCTGGTCGACGCCGCCGTGGTGGTGGTGGAGAACATCGTCGCCCGCCTCGGCCAGCAGGATGGGCGCAGCCTGGCCGACACCGTGCGCGCGGCCACCCACGAGGTGGCAAAGCCTGTCTCCAGCGGCATTCTCATCATCGCCGCCGTGTTCCTGCCGCTACTCACCCTGCAGGGCCTGGAGGGCAAGCTGTTCAGCCCGGTCGCGGTGACCATCATCATCGCCCTCGGCGCCTCGCTGCTGCTGTCCCTGACCGTCATCCCGGCGCTCTCGGTCTGGCTGCTCAAGCCTGGCGCGCACCGTGAATCCCCGCTCGTGCGCGGCCTGCACAAGGTGCACGATCCAGCCCTGCGCTGGGCCCTGGCCCATCCGCGCACGCTGATCGGCGTGGTTCTGGCCGGGGTGGTGGTCGCGGCCGGCGCGCTCGGCCAGGCCGGCAAGACCTTCATGCCGACCATGGACGAAGGCTCTCTCATCCTGCAACTCGAAAAGCTGCCCTCGATCGACCTGGATGCATCGCTCGCCATCGACCAGCGGGTGCAGCGGGCCTTGCTCGCGCGCGTTCCGGAGGTCGAGGCGGTCATCGCCCGCGCCGGCAGTGACGAGCTGGGACTGGACCCGATGGGCCTCAACCAGACCGACAGTTTCCTCGTGCTCAAGCCGCGCGAGGCATGGGAAGTGGCCGACAAGGACACGCTGATGGACCGCATCCGCGCGGTGATGGAGGATTTCCCGGGCGTGGACTACGCCTTCACCCAGCCGATCGAGATGCGCGTCTCCGAGATGATCATCGGTGTGCGCGGCGACGTCGCCATCCGCCTGTTCGGCCCCGACCTCGCCGTGCTGAACGAGAAGGCGGCCGCCATCGCCGCCACCCTCGAGGGCATCGAGGGCGCGGAGGACGTGTTCACCACCCAGGCCGAGGGCGTGCGCTACCTGCAGGTGGAACTCGACCGCCCCGAACTGAATCGCCTTGGACTGTCGGTGATTGATGCCGCCGCCCTGCTGCGCGCCCAGCTCGAAGGTCTGCGCGTGGGTGAGATCCAGCAGGAGCTACGGCGGATCCCGCTGATCCTCAAGGCTCCCGCCGGACAGACACCCCAGGACCTCGCCGCCCTGCCTGTCCTTCTCGCGGACGGTACCGAGGTGAGCCTCGGCCAGTTCGCCCGCTTCCGCCAGGTGGATGGCCCCGTGCTGATCCAGCACGAGCAGGGGGCGCGCAACGTGATCATCCTCAGCAACGTGCGCGACCGCGACCTCGCCGGCTTCGTCGCCGAGGCCCAGCGGAAGGTGTCCGAGGCGGTCCCCCTGGACCCCGGCTACCGCCTGACCTGGGGCGGCGAGTTCCAGAACCAGCAGCGCGCCATGCAGCGCCTGTCCATCGTCGTGCCCGCCGCCCTGCTGCTGATCCTGGGCCTGCTGGCCGCGACCTTCGGTGGCCTGCGGCCTGCCCTTCTGGTCATGGTCAACGTGCCGCTAGCCCTGATCGGCGGCGTGCTGGCCCTGTTCGTGGCCGGCGAATACCTGTCCGTGCCGGCCTCGGTCGGCTTCATCGCCCTGCTCGGCATCGCCGTGCTCAACGGCGTGGTGCTGGTCAACACATTCCTCCACTTGCGCCACAGCGGGATGGACCTGCGCAAAACGGTGATCGAGGGCACCCGCCGCCGCCTGCGCCCGGTGATGATGACCGCCACCATCGCTGCGCTGGGCCTGCTGCCGCTGCTGTTCGTCCAGGGACCGGGCGCGGAGATCCAGCGTCCGCTGGCGGTGGTCGTGATCGGCGGGCTGATCAGCTCCACCCTGCTGACCCTGATCCTGTTACCGGTGCTGTACGAGCGCTTCGGAGAGGGCCGCCATCAAGCTCAATCGACCTGACGGCCGTTTTGCGCCACCATCTTGTGCATGCGCATCCTGCTGGCCGAAGATGACGACACCCTGGCGCCCCTGCTGCAACAGACCCTGCAGCGCGCGGGCTATGCCGTGGATCGCGCCGGAGACGGTGAGGAGGCGCTGTTTCTCGGCCAGGAAGGACTGCACGATGCCGTCATCCTCGACCTCGGCCTGCCCGAACGCCCAGGGCTGGATGTACTGCGCGCCTGGCGCGCGGCGGGCCTGACCTTGCCGGTGCTAATCCTGACCGCGCGCGATGCGTGGCACGAAAAGGTGGACGGCTTCAATGCCGGTGCCGACGACTACCTGACCAAGCCCTTCCATCCCGAGGAACTGCTGGCCCGCCTGGCGGCCTTGTTACGCCGTGCCCACGGCCAGCCTCCCGGCCCCCTGCGCGCGGGCGGGATGGCGCTGGACGAGGGGCGGCAGGAACTGCATCTGACCGACGGATCGACCGTGGCACTGACCGCGATGGAGTTCCGCCTGCTGCGCCTGTTCATGCTTCATCCCGGCCAGTTGCTTGCCAAGTCCTGGCTGGAGGAGCGGCTGTACGACGAGGGGCACGAGCTCGGCAGCAATGTGCTGGAGGTCTACATCAATCGCCTGCGCACCAAGCTCGGCCGCGAGCGCATCCAGACCCGCCGCGGCCAGGGCTATGTCTTCCTTGCCGATGAGGCTGTATGAACAACACCGTCGGGAACGGCGTTGGCTCGCCGCAAGGCAAGCCCCGTGGGGCGGATGCCGACCATCCTTGGCCGGCATCCTCCGGGCTTGCCCAGGAGCAAGTCCCGATCCACTCCCGGTGGATCGGTGAATCCAGGGATGGATTCCGCAACAGGCGGATGAGCCTGTACGCCCGCCTATCGCTCTGGCTGGGCGCGAGCCTTGCCCTGCTGGTGCTGCTGCACGGCATCGTCACCGAACGCGCCCCGCGCCTCACCACCGAGGACTACATCGCCACCCGCCTGGAGCATGATGCCGAATGGCTGGTCGACGCGCTGCGCATCGAGGACGGCCGGCTGACCCTGGAGGAGCGCCTGATCCCGCCCATCTACCAGCGCCCCGGCAGCGGGCACTATTTCACCCTGCTAGGCGCGCAGGGGGCGATCCCATCCGCCTCAAGCCTGGGCCGCATCCTACCCCTGCCCCGCACGCCGGGCCTGAGTCATGCGCAGATGGCGAGGGCGCCGAACCAGCCCGCCACGCGCCACATCCACCGGGACACCCTCGCCCCACCGACAACAACGCCGTCGGGCGCTCGAGAGCCCGACGGATCGGTGAATCCAAGGATGGATTCCGCAACAACGACGCAGGGAGCGTCGTTGGGTCGCCATCAGGCGACACCCGAAGGGCGGAATCCAGGGATGGATTCCGCCGCGCGAGGACCGGAGCCCCTGCTGGTGCTGCGCCGAGACCTGCCTCAGGGCGGTACTCTTCTGCTGGCCGAGAGCCTGGACGACCTCGATGCCCACCTGAACACCTTCCGCCTGCGCTTCGTCGCCGTATCGCTCGGCCTGTTCCTGCTGCTGCTGGCCGGGCAGTTCCTCCTGCTGCGCTGGCTGCTGCGCCCGGTCAGGAAGCTGGAAAAGGATACGGAGCGGCTCGAACGCGGCGAACTGCAGCAACTGCCGGAGCCCGTGCTGAACGAGCTCCGCCCCCTGGCCGGTGCGCTCAACCGCCTGCTCGAGCGGCAGGCGCGCCGGCTCGAGCGTTCGCGGAACGCGCTGGCAGACCTGGCCCACGCCCTCAAGACCCCGCTTGCCGCGCTGCGCCAGAGCCTCGGCACGCCATTATCCCCGCCGGCCGCGGGAGCCCTGGAGCGCATCGAAGAGATCATCCAGCGCGAACTGCGCCATGCGCGCTGGAGCCATGGCGAGGCAGTGGGGCTGGCGCCGCTGGATGCTGTGCCTGCCTTGAACGAGTTGCTGCAGACCATGCGCCTGATCCATCGGGATCGCGGGCTGGGCTTCGGGATGCAGGCGCCGGACAGCCTGATGCTGCGCATGGACCGCGAGGATCTGCTCGAGCTGTTCGGCAACCTGCTCGACAATGCCGGCAAGTGGGCGCACAGCCAGGTGCGACTCACCCTGCACCCTACCGACAGCGGCCTGCAGGCCCTGGTCGAGGACGACGGTCCCGGCACGGATACCGAACGCCTGAATCATGACGCCACGCGCGGCCAGCGCCTCGACGAAAGCCGTCCCGGGCACGGCTTGGGACTGTCCATCGTGCGTCAGATCATCGCCGCCCACGGCGGCACGCTGCATTTCGACCGCAGCCCCGACCTTGGGGGGCTGCGCGTCGAGCTTTACCTGCCCAGGCGTGCGGTCACACCGAGCGACAAGCACACCAGACCTCGACCCGCCCGCACCCCCGACGCCTGAGCAGACGCGCGAGCTCAGCCGCCGTAGCCCCAGTGGTGAGCACGTCATCGACCAGAGCCACATGGCCGGGCAGGGCCCCCACCACGGCGAAGGCCCCGCGCACATTGGCCGCGCGCGCGAGCTCCGGCAGGGTCATCTGGGGCGGCGCCGAGCGCACGCGCGCCAGGGCGTGGGGCAACAGAGGCAGGTCCAGTGCACGGGCGAGGGGCCGGGCCAGCTCCAGCGACTGGTTGTAGCCGCGTTCGCGCAGGCGCCCCGGGTGCACCGGGACAGGCAGCAGCGCCTCCGGCATCCCGCCCCCTCGCTCCCGCACGGACGCCAGCAGATGCCAGGCAAGCGGAACGCCATGGCTGAGACGGCCATGGAACTTGAACGCGGTGAGCAGGTGGCGCGCCGCGCCGGCATAGACCAGCGGGGCGAGGGCGGCATCAAAGGGCGGCGCCTGGCGCTGGCAGGCCGAGCACAAGCCGGGCGTGACCACCGGCATGGCGCAACGCGGGCAGGCCAGCGGCACCCGCGGCAGCTCGGCGGCGCAGGCCGGACACAGGTGATCCGGCCCCGCCGGGGCGTCGCACAGCAGGCAGCGGCGGGGCAGGAGCCAATCCGTTATACTGCCGAGCGCCCTGTTCCATTCCATGCGCATCGCGGGGGCCTCCCATGCACGAACAACATTCCTACGATACCACCGCAGGCGAGATCCTCCCCGCGGCCAACCAGCGCCGGGCGGCCTCCTGGTTCAACTACGGCAACCTGATCGTCATCATCCTGGCCGGTATCCCCTTGCTGCTCGCAGGCAGCGCGTCCGGCAAGACCATGATCTTCGCCACCGCCGGCGCCATCATCCCGATCATCCTGTGGTTTGGCGGTTCGATGCTGCTGTACGCGCTGAACAAGCACCACCCCAATCCAAAGGTCGGCCACTACACCCAGTGGGCGGCCTACCGCTTTTACGCCATCACCGGCAGCCTGGTGGTGATCGGCGCATTCTTCCCGGCGGACATCCGCTACTACCAGGCCTTCTGGGCTGTGGCCGCCGCCATCCTGATCCCCTGGTCGATCATGGACCTGCGCAAGATCCAGCGCGACGACTGGCAGCCGCTGCAGGTCCCCGCCCGCACCGAGGAGCACTGATCCGATGAGCGCCATCCGCCACGACTGGAGCCGCGAGGAGATCCTCGCCCTGTTCGATTTGCCGTTCAACGACCTGCTGTTCCGCGCGCAGACCGTCCACCGCGAGCACTTCGACCCGAACACGGTGCAGGTGAGCACCCTGCTCTCGATCAAGACCGGCGCCTGCCCGGAGGACTGCTCCTACTGTCCGCAAAGCTCCAAGTACGACACCGGCCTCGAGAAGGAGCGCCTGCTGCCGCTGGACGAGGTGGTCGAAGCCGCCAAGACCGCCCGCGCCAAGGGCGCCACCCGCTTCTGCATGGGCGCGGCCTGGCGCAACCCGACCGACAGGAACCTGGAAACGGTCGAGGCGATGGTGCGCGCGGTCAAGGACCTCGGCATGGAGACCTGCGTCACCCTCGGCATGCTCAAGGCCGAGCAGGCCCAGCGCCTGAAGAAGGCCGGGCTGGACTACTACAACCACAACCTCGACACCTCGCCCGAGTTCTACGGCGCCATCATCAGCACCCGCACCTACGATGACCGCCTGGACACCCTCAAGCACGTGCGCGAGGCCGGCCTGAACGTGTGCTCCGGCGGCATCGTCGGCATGGGCGAATCGCGCCGCGATCGCGCCGGCCTGCTGCAGAAGCTGGCCAACATGCCGAAGCATCCGGAGTCGGTGCCCATCAACAACCTGGTGCAGGTCGAGGGCACCCCGCTGCACGGCACCGCGAAGCTCGACCCGTTCGAGTTCGTGCGTACCGTGGCCGTCGCCCGCATCCTCATGCCGCAGTCCTTCGTGCGCCTGTCCGCCGGCCGCACGGAAATGAGCGACGAGCTGCAGGCACTGTGCCTCCACGCCGGCGCCAACTCGATCTTCTTCGGCGGCAAGCTGCTGACGACCGACAACCCGGACGAGGACCATGACGCGGTGCTGTTCAGGCGCCTCGGCCTGAAGGGCATCGAGGCCCACCACGATGGCGGTTCCTGCTCCACCTGCGGGGCGATGGACACGATGTGCGCCTGAGATCGCAGGGGCTCTGCGTTCATCAAACGAAGGTTTTCTGGACAAGGGTGGGCGAAGGGGGAACTCCCCCTTGGGGCCGCCCTGGACAGGCCCGTGGAAGTCGGGTGAATGGGCCAAGGATGGCCCATTCAGCCCCGCCGTGACAGGAGGTCACGTCGGGGCGGCCCGGCTGGAGCGGGTCAGTCCAGGGTTTGCCCGAAGGGCCGGCCCCTCGGGGGCGTGTTCTTTTGGTTACTTTTCTTGCACGAGCAAGAAAAGTGACTCGCCCGCTTGCACTGGTGCATGTTCGAAGAAACAAGCTTCAAAGCGGGCGAAAAACCACTTCAACGGTTGTTCAAAGCCGCTTTGAGACAGGCTTGCGGGCTGTTTCGCCCGCCTCAAGCGGCGCGCTTCGAACCGCTTGAATCGCACGCGGGCGAGTGCCTTTCTTTGCTTGCCCAAAGAAAGGCACCAAAGAAAGGGCACCCCCGCGGGGTCGCCCTTCGGGCAAGCCATGGCCGGGGCCGCTCCGACCGGGCCGTCCCGACGCGACTTCCTGTCGCGGCGGGACTGAAAGGGCCATCCATGGCCCTTTCACCCGGTCTCCACAACCCCGTCCATGGCGACCCCAAGGGGGAACAGACCCTTTGTCCAGCGTTGAATTATCTGGAAAACCTTCGTTTTGCGAACACCATCTATCCCATGAAGGAAGACCGCCTGCGCCAGCGGCTGTCCGAGCGCCACGCCGCCGACCTCTACCGTCGCCCGCGCATCGCCGAAGGCCCGACCACACCCC
>JBMOQP010000008.1:0-26129 GCA_049322715.1 Pseudomonadota bacterium | reverse complement strand
AGCCGGCAAAGAAGCGGGCAGGGAATGGCATGCATCGTCACCTTCGGTGAAGGGCGGCACGGGAGAACAGGGGGAAAGGGGTGGGGTGATCGATGGGATTCGAACCCACGACAACCGGAATCACAATCCGGGGCTCTACCAACTGAGCTACGACCACCATAGAGAACATGGCGCACCCGGCAGGGCTCGAACCTGCAACCCTCGGCTTAGAAGGCCGATGCTCTATCCAGTTGAGCTACGGGCGCAGTAGAGACGGTAAGTATTTCCAATATGGTCGGGGAGGAGGGATTTGAACCCCCGACACCCTGGTCCCAAACCAGGTGCGCTACCAGACTGCGCTACACCCCGGATCGGATTTACTTGCCGAGCTTGCGTAAGAGCGGCGCATATTAGCGGCTGTCGCGCAAGGCGTCAATCCTCGCGCTGCAATCCCTCGCGCAGCAGGGCGAGCACGGACTCGACGCGCAGGATCATGTCGCGCAGCGAGCCTGGCGAGCCGTGTCCCTCGCTGTCGGCGCCGTCGAGCTGCTGACGCGCCCCGCTGATGGTGAAGCCCTGGTCGTAGAGCAGGGCGCGGATGCGGCGGATCAGCTCGATGTCCTCGCGCTGGTAATAGCGCCGGTTGCCGCGCCGCTTGACCGGGCTGAGCTTGGGGAATTCCTGTTCCCAGTAGCGCAGCACATGCGGCTTCACGGCGCACAGCTCGCTGGCCTCGCCGATGGTGAAATAGCGCTTGCCCGGGATGGCGGGCAGCTCGTCGGTATCCTCAGGCCGTTTCCGTGCTTGCATGTTCCTCGACCAGCGACTTGAGTTTCTGACCGGCGCGGAAGGTCACCACGCGGCGCGCGCTGACCGGGATCATCTCGCCGGTCTTCGGGTTGCGGCCGGGACGCTCGTTCTTGTCGCGCAGGTGGAAGTTGCCGAAGCCGGACAGCTTCACGTCCTCGCCCTCGGCGAGGGCGTTGCGGATCTCCTCGAAGAACATCTCGACCAGGTCCTTGGCCTCGCGCTTGTTGAGACCGAGTTCCTCGTAGAGACGTTCGACCATGTCGGCCTTGGTCAGGGCCATAGCGTTACGTCCTCAGGGTGATGCCAAAACGGGACTGCAGGCGGGCGAGCATCGCCGCGATCAGGCTGTCCACGTCGATGTCGCCAAGGGTGCGCTCGTTATCTTGCAAAATCAAGCGGATAGCGATGCTTGCGAAAGTATCGGGTACGCCCTGGCCGCGGTAGACGTCGAACACCTCGACCTCGCGCAGGAAGGCCGGAGCCTCCTCGCGCAGGCAGGCCAGAACCTCGGCCGAGCTCACCGCATCCGGCACCAGCAGGGCGAGGTCGCGTCGGATGACCGGGAAGCGCGAGACGGCCTTGTAGTGTGGCACGCGGCGCTGCAGCAGGAGCGCCTGGTTCAGTTCGAACAGCAGGACCTGGCCCGGAAGGTCGAGTGCCTTCTCCAGGCTCGGGTGCAGCACGCCAACCCAGCCGAGTTCCTCGCCATCGAGCATGAGGCGGGCGGACAGGCCCGGGTGCAGGGCAGGGTGCCCGGCGCGGCTCCATTGGACCCGGCCGTTCAGGCCGCCGAGTTCGAGCAGGGCCTCGATGTCGCCCTTGAGGTCGAAGAAGTCGGCACGGCGTGCCTTGCCGCCCCACTGTTCGGGCAGCGCATCGCCGAACACGAGGCCGGCGAACATCGGCTCCTGCTTGAGCCCGCCATTGCCCTGCACGAAGCGCAGGCCGCTTTCGAACAGGCGCGCGCGGTTTTGCTGGCGGTTGAGGTTGTGACGCAGGGTGTTGATCAGGCCGGCCCATAGGGTGGTGCGCATGGCCGCCATCTCGCTGGAGATGGGGTTCGCCAGCACCAGCGGAGCTTGGTCCGGGGTCAGCTTCTCGAGCAGCGGTGTGTCGACGAAGCTGTAGGTGATCACCTCGCGGTAGCCGAGGCTCACCATGCGGTCGCGCAGGTCGTCCAGGCCCAGGCGGTTCTCCGGGCGGGGCTGGATGGCAAGCTTGGCGACAGGCAGGCGGGCGGGTAGGTTGCGATAGCCGTGCAGGCGCGCCAACTCCTCGATCAGGTCGACCTCGATGGCAATGTCGTGGCGGTGGCTGGGCGCGACGACGCTCCAGCCTTCCCCGCTGCGCGAGACCTGCATGCCGAGGCGGGCGAGGATGTCCTCCACCGCGGCGTCGGTCTGGGCGAAGCCGAGCATGCGCTCGATGCGGTTGCGGCGGAGGGCGATCGGCGCGCGCTGCGGCAGGTGTTCGGCGCTGGTGATCTCGATCACGGGGCCCGGCGTGCCGCCGTACAGTTCGCACAGAAGCTGGGTGGCGCGCTCCATGGCGGGGCGCGGAAGCATGGGGTCGGTGCCGCGCTCGAAGCGGTGGGCGGCGTCGGTGTGCAGGCCAAGGCGGCGGGCGCGACCAGCGAGGGCCTCGGGGGCGAAGTAGGCGCTCTCCAGCACGATGCGGGTGGTGCCGGCCCGGACCCCGGAGTCCTGGCCGCCGATCACGCCGGCGAGGGCGACCGGGCCTGCGGCGTCGGCGATCACGAGCATGTCGGCCTCGAGGGTGAGGACCTTGCCGTCCAGGCCGGTCATGGCCTCTCCGGCGCGGGCCAGGCGGACCTCGAGGCCGCCCTGCAGGCGGTCGAGGTCGAAGGCGTGCAGCGGCTGGCCGAGCTCCAGCATGACGTAGTTGGCCACGTCCACGATCGGATGGATCGGGCGCAGGCCAGAGCGGCGCAGGCGCTCGCACATCCATAGCGGGGTGGTGGCGTCGGACTTGATGCCTTCGATGACGCGGGCGCAGTAGCGCGGACAGGCCAGGGGGGCGCTGATGGTCACGGTCACGGCGGCATCGATGCTGGCCGGGACGGAGGCAAGGACCGGTCCGCCGAGGGGCATGGCATTCTGCGCCGCGGTCTCGCGCGCAAGGCCGAGGATGCTCAGGCAGTCGCCGCGGTTCGGGGTCATGCCGAGCTCGATGACGTGGTCGTCGAGGTCAAGGTAATCGCGGAAATCCGCGCCCACGGGGGCGTCCGCCGGCAGTTCGAGCAGGCCATCATTGTAGCCCGCGAGGCCCAGTTCGGAGGCTGAGCACAGCATGCCGAAGGACTCGACTCCGCGCAATCTGGCCTGCTTGATCGAAAGGTCGCCGGGCAGTTGCGCACCCACGCGGGCGAAGGCCGCCATAAGGCCGGCACGCGCGTTCGGCGCACCGCACACGACCTGCACCGGGCTGCCGCCGCCGTCATCGACCTGGCAGACGCGCAGCTTGTCTGCGTCCGGATGCTGCTCGGCGGCCAGGATGCGGGCCACCACCACGCCTTCGATGGGGGGGGCGGCGGGCTCCAGGGCATCCAGCTCCAGGCCGGCCATGGTCAGCTGGGCGCCGAGTTCCTCGGTGGAGAGCGCGGGGTTGACCCACTCGCGCAGCCAGTGTTCGGAAAAACGCATTGCGGGTGTCTCTTAGGCGAACTGTTCGAGGAAGCGCAGGTCGTTCTCGAAGAACAGGCGCAGGTCGTCGATGCCGTAGCGCAGCATGGTCAGGCGCTCGATCCCGAGGCCGAAGGCGAAGCCCTGGTAGCGCTCGCTGTCGATCCCCACGTGGGCAAGCACGTTGGGATGCACCATGCCGCAGCCGCCGATCTCCAGCCAGCCGTCGTTCCAGCTCATGTCCATCTCGGCCGAGGGTTCGGTGAACGGGAAGAAGGACGGGCGGAAGCGTACCTGCAGGTCGTCGCGCTCGAAGAAGCGGCGCAGGAACTCCTGCACGACCCCCTTCAGGTGGGCGAAGGTGACCTCCTCGTCCACCCACAGCCCCTCGATCTGGTGGAACATGGGCGAGTGCGTGGCGTCGGAATCGCAGCGGTAGACGCGGCCGGGGGCGATCACTCGCAGCGGCGGTTGCTGCTGCTCCATCGCGCGGATCTGCACTGGCGAGGTGTGCGTGCGCAGCAGGGTGTGGGCGTCGAAGTAGAAGGTGTCGTGCATCGCCCGCGCCGGGTGGGTCTCGGGGATGTTCAGTGCGGTGAAGTTGTGGAAGTCATCCTCCACCTCGGGGCCTTCGGCCACGGTGAAGCCGAGCTGGCCGAGCAACTCCTCGATGCGGCGCAGGGTGAGCGTGACCGGGTGCAGGCTGCCCATGGCCTGGCGGCGGCCGGGCAGGGTGATGTCGACCGCCTCGCTGGCCAGTCGCTTGGCCAGCTGTTCCGCCTCCAGCGCCTGCTTGCGTCCCTCGAGCGCCTGCTCGAGCTTCTGGCGGAGGGCGTGCAGGGTGGCACCCTGGGCACGCTTCTCCTCGGGAGGCAGCTTGCCCAAGCCCTTCATGGCATCGGTGAGCAGGCCCTTCTTGCCGAGGAACTGGACGCGGACGGCATCCAGGGCCGCGAGGTCGGGGCTCGCGTCAATCTCGGGCAGCGCGGCGTCGATGGCCGCGGTGAGCGCATTGAAATCAGTACTCGTATCGACGGTCATGGAAGCGACCTCGGCAGGCATGGATTGATGAAAAACGTGCCGGTGGGCCCGCGTCTTTCGTCAAGCCATGATGTGTTGACAGACAAAAAGGGGGTGGCCCTAAGGCCGCCCCCTCTTGCGTGCAGACGGTGCGGATGCTGGCCTTCCCTGGCCGGCCCCCTTCGGGCTTGCCCCTACGGGGCAAGTCCCGATTTGTTCCCAACAAATCGGTGATGCCGGCCATTCATGGCCACCACCCTACGGGCTTGCCCAAGGGCAAGTCCCGATTCGCTGGCCCCGCATCGAAGACCTTTCGGCCTTCCATGGCCGAAACCCCTTCGGGGTACGGCCCTCGAGATCGGCCGTCGAGAGTCCGGCGAATCGGTTCGGCTCAGGCGGCGAGGGCTGCCTTGGCCTGCTCGGCCAGGGCGGCGAAGGCCGCCTTGTCGTGCACGGCGATGTCCGCCAGGACCTTGCGGTCGATCTCGATGGAGGCCTTCTTCAGGCCGTTCATCAGGCGGCTGTAGGACAGGCCGTTGTTGCGTGCCTCGGCGTTGATGCGCACGATCCACAAGGCGCGGAACTGGCGCTTCTTCTGACGGCGGTCGCGGTATGCATACTGGCCGGCCTTGATGACGGCCTGCTTGGCGACGCGGAAGGTACGCGAACGGGCGCCGTAGTAGCCTTTGGCCTTGGCGAGGATTTTCTTGTGCTTGGCGCGGGCGATGACGCCACGTTTGACTCGTGCCATGGTGTGGTCTCCTTAACTAAGGCCAAAAATCAGGCGTAGGGCAGCATGCGAGCAACGCCCTTGGCATCGCTCTCGTGGACGTAGACCGGGGCGCCGAGCTGACGCTTGGTCTTGCTGCTCTTCTTGGTCAGGATGTGGCGCTTGAAGGCGGACTTGCGCTTGAAGCCGCAGGCGGTCTTCTTGAAGCGCTTGGCCGCGCCGCTGTTGCTCTTGATCTTGGGCATCGTTTACGACTCCAGTTTCAGTGTTTCAAAATCCCGTGGCGCCGGAGCGTCAGCGCTGCAGGGCTGGGCCATGGGCCCGAGTGATCCGCCCTTGGCGGGGGCCACCCATCGGCCGGGTTTCCCCGGCCTGACAAGACCCGGAATTGCCGTCGAACGGATTCCGGGTCATCCAAAAATGAGACGCCCCTCGGGAGGGGCGTCGGGGTGTTCGCCTCGGCCTGCGTTCGTCCTGGTCTTGCACCCCTCGGTCATCCATGACCTCGGCCCGCTTCGCGGGAGAGGCGCTCGACTCAGTGCTTGCGCGGGGCGACCACCATCACCATCTGCCGGCCTTCGAGCTTGGGGCGCTGCTCGACAATGGCCAGGTCGCCAAGATCCTTCTCGATTCGGTCATACATCTGCATGCCGATGTCCTGGTGGGCCATCTCGCGACCGCGGAAGCGGAGAGTGATCTTGGCCTTATTGCCCTCTTCCAGGAAACGCACCACGTTGCGCATCTTGACCTGGTAGTCGGCTTCTTCGGTGCCAGGACGGAACTTGACTTCCTTGACCTCGATCACCTTCTGCTTCTTCTTGGCCTCGGAAGCCTTCTTCTGCTGCTGATAGCGGAACTTGCCGAAGTCCATGATCTTGCACACGGGCGGCTGGGCCTGCGGCGAGATCTCGACCAGGTCAAGCTCGGCTTCCTCCGCCATGCGCAGTGCTTCATAGCGGGAGACGATGCCCACCTGGTTGCCTTCGGCGTCGATCAGGCGGACTTCACGAGCAGTAATTTCCGAGTTCAGGCGCGGTTCGTCGTCTTTTTTCTCACGCCCAGGAGGTGCAAAAGCGATGTCGGTATCCTCAAGTCATTGATCAAGCCAGCGTCGCATCAGTGGCGCCGGGCAACTTCGTCCCGCAGTTTGGCGAGGAAGTCATCCAGGCCCATGCTGCCGAGATCCTCGCCGCTACGCGTGCGGACGGAGACCTGACGCTGTTCCACTTCGCGATCCCCGATCACCAGGAGGTAGGGGATGCGCTGCAAGGTTAATTCGCGGATTTTAAAGCCGATCTTCTCGTTGCGCAAATCCGCGCGGGCGCGGAAGCCCGCGGAGCGCAGGGTCTTCTCGACTTCCTGCACGAACGGGGCCTGCCGGTCGGTGATGCCCATGACCGCCACCTGTTCCGGGGCGAGCCAGAGCGGGAACACTCCGGCGTAGTGCTCGATCAGGATGCCGACGAAGCGCTCCAGGCTGCCAAGGATAGCGCGGTGCACCATGACCGGGGTCTTCTTGCTGCCGTCCTCGGCCACGTATTCGGCGCCCAGGCGGCCGGGCATGGAGAAGTCGACCTGGATGGTGCCGCACTGCCAGTTGCGGCCGATGCAGTCCTTCAGGGTGAACTCGATCTTCGGGCCGTAGAAGGCACCCTCGCCCGGCTGCAGGCGGTAGTCCAGGCCCTTGGCTTCGAGCGACTTGGCCAGCGCGTCCTCGGCCTTGTCCCACAGCTCGTCCGCGCCCACGCGCTGCTCCGGGCGGGTGGAGAGGGCCATGGTGATGTCGGTGAAGCCGAAGGTGCTGTAGACGTCGAAGGTCTGCTCGATCAGCGAGGCGACCTCGGCCTGCAGATGGTCCTCGGTGCAGAACACGTGCGCATCATCCTGGGTGAAACGGCGCGCGCGCATGAGTCCGTGCAGGGTGCCGGACGGCTCGTTGCGGTGCACGGTGCCGAATTCCGCGATGCGGAAGGGCAGGTCGCGGTAGCTCTTCAGGCCCTGGTTGTACACCTGCACGTGGCCCGGGCAGTTCATCGGCTTGATCGCGTAGTCGCGGCCCTCGGTGTGGGTGGCGAAGATCATGTGGCCGAACTTGTCCCAGTGGCCGGATTTCTCCCACAGCGAGCGGTCGAGCACCTGCGGGGTGTTGACCTCGAGATAGTCGTACTTGGTCAGATGGTTGCGCATGAAGCCTTCCACCTGGCGGAACAGGCGCCAGCCCTTGTCGTGCCAGAACACCATGCCCGGCGCCTCTTCCTGGAAGTGGAACAGGTCGAGCTGCTTGCCGATGCGGCGGTGGTCGCGCTTCTCGGCCTCCTCCATGCGGTGCAGGTACTCGTCCAGCTCCTTCCTGGTGGCGAAGGCGACGCCGTAGATGCGGGAGAGCATGGCGTTCTTGGAATCGCCCCGCCAGTAGGCGCCGGCTACCTTGGTCAGCTTGAACGCGCCGAGATGTCCGGTGGAGGGCACGTGCGGGCCGCGGCACAGGTCGGTGAAGTCGCCCTGGGTGTAGAGCGAGAGCTCCTCGTTGGACGGGATCGATTCGATGATCTCCGCCTTATAGAGCTCGCCGAGGCCCTTGAAGTAGGCCACTGCCTCGTCGCGGCTCATCACCTGGCGCGACAGGACCTGGTCGGCCTTGGCCAGCTCGTGCATGCGGGCCTCGATCTTCTCGAGGTCGTCGGTGGTGAAGGGGGGTTCGACAGCGAAATCGTAGTAGAAGCCGTTCTCGATCACCGGGCCGATGGTCACCTGCGCCTGCGGGTAGAGCTGCTTCACCGCCTGCGCCAGCAGGTGGGCGGTGGAGTGGCGGATGGTGTCCACCCCTTCCTCGTCCTTCGCGGTCACGAACTGCACGTGAGCGTCGTGGGTGATGACGCGGCTCATGTCCATCAGGCGGCCGTCGACCTTGGCGGCGAGGCAGGCCTTGGCCAGGCGCGGGCCGATGCCGGTCGCAATCTCGACGAGGCTGACGGGATGGTCGAAGTGGCGCTGGGAGCCGTCGGGAAGGGTGATGCTCGGCATGTCGAGTTCCTCGGTTCAGTGGCGACCCCTACCACGGGCCGCGTATACGCAAAGGACGCTTACGCGGCAGGATGCCGCACAAACGAAAAGGGCGCAGCCTCGGCTGCGCCCTGAATTGGTAGGCGCGAGTGGGATCGAACCACCGACCACCACCATGTCAAGGTGATGCTCTACCACTGAGCTACGCGCCTGGAAAGCAAAACCCGGCGTTGCCGGGTTGGGGTGAAGAAAAAGCTTGTGCTTTTCCTTCGGAATTGTTTGGTGCCTAGGAGAGGACTCGAACCTCCACGGTGTTACCCGCTAGTACCTGAAACTAGTGCGTCTACCAATTTCGCCACCTAGGCATCGGTGTGGTGCGCATTTTAGAGGGTTCCGCGAGGGTGTCAAGGGTCTCCGGCAAACGGTGATCTATTTTTTTGTGGCCGGTATAGTGGGCCGCGTCGTCAAGACCCGAACAAGGCTAACGCATGGACATCGTCTTCATCTCCGATCTGCGCATCGAAACCATCATTGGCATCTATGACTGGGAGCGGGTGACCCCGCAAACCGTGCGCCTGGACCTGGACATGGCCTGGGACAACCGTGCTCCGGCCGAGAACGATGACATCGCCCACGCGCTGGACTACAAGCAGGTGTCCAAGCGCCTGATCCAGTTCATCGGCGAGAGCCGCTTCCTGCTGGTCGAGACCATGGCCGAGCAGGTCGCCGCGATCGTGCGGGACGAGTTTGGCAGTCCATGGGTTCGCGTGCGGGTGGCCAAGCCGGGCGCGGTGAAGGGCGCGGCCGAGGTGGGTGTGCAGATCGAGCGGGGCAGCCGCCCGTGAGGTGCGCGACCCCGGGTTCGCGGCGGAACGACGGGTTGCCCGTTCTGCCGCCCGAGATGCTGGCGCACGGCGAGCGGGTGCTCGACCACCTGCGCCGGCGCATCGAGGCGGCGGGCGGCGCGCTGGATTTCGCCGACTTCATGCGCGAGGCGCTGTATGCCCCGGGGCTCGGCTACTACGCCGCCGGGTTGCCCAAGTTCGGCGCGGCGGGGGACTTCGTCACCGCGCCCGAGGTCTCGCCGCTGTTCGGGCGGGCCCTGGCTCGGCAGGTGGCCGAGGTGCTGGAGCGGCTTGGGGCGGGCGACGTGCTGGAGTTCGGCGCCGGGTCCGGAAAGCTTGCGGTCGAGCTTCTGCTCGAGCTGGAGCGGCTCGGCCGCCTTCCCGCGCGCTATCTGATCCTCGATGTGTCCGCCAGCCTCCGCGCCGTGCAACGGGAGCGCATCGAGGCCCGCGCGCCGCACCTGCTGGCCCGGGTGACGTGGATCGATGCCTGGCCGGAGGGCTTTGATGGCGTGATCGTCGGCAATGAGGTGCTCGACGCCCTGCCGCTGCGCCTGCTCGAGATCGGCGCGGAAGGGCCGGCGCGCCTGGCCGTGGCCATGGGCGAGCAGGGGCTGGCCTGGACCCGCGTGCCTGCGTCCGACTCGGACCGTGCCGTGCTGGCGGAGATCGAGGCCAGCCGCGGCGAGGCGTTCCCTCCCGGCTACCGGGTCGAGTTCCATCCGGAGCTGCCGGGCTGGGTCGCGGGCCTCGCCCACGCCCTGCGGCAGGGGGCGGCTTTCCTGTTCGATTACGGCGGCAGCGCGCGCGAGCTGTACGCGCCGGAGCGCTGGATGGGCACCCTGCGCTGCCACCTGCGCCATCACGCGCACGACGACCCGCTGCTCCACCCGGGGCTGCAGGACATCACTGCCTGGGTGGACTTCTCCCGCGTCGCGGCTTGCGCCGCCACGGCCGGTCTCGGCGTGCTCGGTTACACCATGCAGGCGCATTTCCTGCTCGGCTGCGGCCTGGCGCAGGTCTACGAGCAGGCGTTCGCGGAAGCGGGGGGCGAGGCCGACCAGCTGCGCCTGGCGCAGGGCTTCAAGACCCTGATGATGCCGGGCGAGATGGGCGAGCGCTTCAAGGTCATTGCCATCGGCAAGGACGTGGACGGTCCGCTCTCCGGCTTCGCCATGCGGGATTTCCGCGACCGGCTCTGAGAGAGGCCCACGCCCGCTAGTCGAACAGACCCATCTGTCCGGACGTGTCCGGCACGCGGAAGTGCGATATGTCCAGCGGCGCCAGGCGGCCGAAGCCCAGCCGGCGGCGGGCGATGTCGAAGCGCTTGCGCAAAAGCTCCGCCCACGGTCCGCCGCCGGCCATGCGTTCGCCGAACGTGGACCGATAGGCCTCCCCGCCGCGCATCTCACGCAGGCGTGACCAGACATGCTCCGCGCGCAGCGGGGCGTGCGTCTGCAGCCACTCCCCGAACAGGTCCTTCAGCTCGTGCGGCAGGCGCAGCAGGACATAGCCCGCGCTCTCGGCGCCCGCCTCGCGGCTGCGCTCGAGGATGGCCTCCAGCTCGTGGTCGGTCAGCGCCGGGATGACGGGCGCCACCAGCACCCCGACCGGCACCCTGGCCTCGCACAGGCGGGCGATGGCCGCGAGCCGGCGCTCCGGGCGCGCCCCGCGCGGTTCCATGCGCCGGCACAGTTCGTCGTCCAGGGTGGTGATCGATAGCATCACCTGCACCAGGTTGCGCCCGGCCATGCTTGAGAGGATGTCCACATCCCGCTCGATCAGCGCGGACTTGGTGACGATCGATACCGGATGGCCGAATTCCTCCAGTACCTCCAGCAGCCGACGAGTCAGTCCGTTGCGGCGTTCGACCGGCTGCCAGCCGTCGGTGTTGATGCCGAGCGCGAGCGGCTGGCAGCGGTAGCCAGGTTTCGACAGTTCCTTGCGCAGCAGCTCCGGTGCGTCCGGCTTGTGGAACAGGCGGGTCTCGAAGTCGAGTCCGGGCGAGAGGCCGAGCCAGGCGTGGGTGGGACGAGCGAAACAGTACACGCAGCCATGTTCGCAGCCGCGATAGGGGTTCACCGAGCGGTCGAAGCCGACATCCGGCGACTGGTTGAAGCTGATGACGCTGCGCGCGGTGTCGATCCCGAGCGTGGTGGTCGGGCCGGGCTCTTCGCTCAGGGCGTCGAGCAGCCCCCAGCCGTCGTCTTCCAGCGTGCTGGAGTACGCGCTGTAGCGGTTGTCCGGGTTGGAGACGGCGCCGCGCCCACGTGGCGGCTTGGGGGGGATGATCGCCATGCCATCAGGATAGGTTGAATGCCTATTAGACGGCCCGCATCCCTCCGGGTTCCAGGATATTTCAGCGGGTGGGCGCGCCCGATCAGGCCGCCTCGCCGGCAAACGCCGCGCGCCCCTTCACCGTCCTGAACCACACCGTGTACAGCGCCGGCAGGAACAGCAGGGTCAGCACGGTGGCGACGAACAGCCCGCCCATGATCGCCACCGCCATCGGGCCGAAGAACACGCTCTGCGACAGCGGGATCATCGCCAGGATGGCGGTCATCGCGGTCAGCATGATCGGCCGGAAGCGGCGCACGGCGGCCTCGATCACCGCCTGCCTCGGCACCATGCCTTCGCGGATGTTGCGCTCGATCTGGTCCACCAGGATCACCGAGTTGCGCATGATCATGCCGGAGAGGGCGATGGTGCCGAGCATGGCGACGAAGCCGAACGGGCGGTCGAACAGCAGCAGGAACAGCGCCACGCCGATCAGGCCGAAGGGTGCGGTCAGCATCACCATCACCACGCGCTGGAAGCTCTGCAGCTGGATCATCAGCAGGGTCAGCATGGCGACGATGAACACTGGGAAGCTCGCGCCGATGGAGTCGTTGCCCTTGGCGCTTTCCTCCACCGTGCCGCCGGTCTCGAGCCGGTAGCCGAGCGGCAGGGCGGCGCGGATCGGCGCAAGCTCGGGCTCGATCTGCGCGGTGACGGTCGGCGCCTGGATGCGGGTGTAGATGTCGCCGCGCACGGTGATGGTCGGCGTGCGGTTGCGGTGCCAGACGATGCCTTCCTCCTGCACGTGCTCGATGCGGGCGATCTGGGCGAGCGGCACGGTCGCGCCGCTGGCGGTCGGCACGTTCAGTCCGGCCAGGCGCGCGAGCAGGTCGCGGTCCTCGGCCGTGCCGCGCAGCAGGATGGGGATGGTCTGGTCGCCCTCCCTGAATTCGCCGACCGGTGAGCCGTCCAGGCCGTTGCGCAGGGCCTGCGCAATCTGCGCCCGGGTCACGCCGAGGCCAATGGCCTGGGCGGTGTCCACCTTCAGCCCGATGGCCTTGGCGCGCTCGGTCCAGTCCAGGTGCACGTTGACCAGGTGCGGGTTTGCGCGCATCACCTCCGCCACCTGCCCGGCGATGTCGCGCAGCCGCCAGAGGTCGTCGCCGGAGACGCGGAACTGCACCGGGTAGCCGACCGGGGGGCCGTTCTCGAGGCGGATCACACGCCCGCGCACCTCGGCGAACTGCCCGCTGTGGTCGAGCAGCTCGATCAGCTTGCCGCGCAGGGCCTCGCGGTCCGGGATGCTGTTCGTGGTGATGACGAACTGGGCGAAGCTGATGTCGGGCAGCTGCTGGTCGAGCGGCAGGTAGAAGCGCGGCGAGCCCTCGCCCACGTAGGCGACGTAGTTGTCGATGTGCCCGCGCTGGGTGTCCAGGTAGCGCTCGAGCTTCCGGCTTGCGCGCTCGGTGGCCTCGAGCGAGGAGCCATCCGGCAGCTTGAGGTCGACGATCAGCTCCAGCCGGGTCGCGTCCGGGAAGAACTGCTTCTCCACCAGGCCGAACAGCACGATCGAGCCGGCGAAGGCCGCCACGGTCAGGGCGATGACCCGCAGGGGGCGGCGCACGCAGGCCTCGATCAGGCGGCGGAACCGGGCGAGGAAGCCCTCGGCAAGGGCATGCTGGGCCTCTCTGAGGGGCGCGAACAGGAGACCGACCCGGCCGGGCGGTCGCCTTTCCTGCTCGCGGTCGGCCAGCAGGCGGTGGCCGAGGTAGGGGATGACGATGACCGCCGCGAACCAGGAAAGGAGCAGGGCAATGGTCACCACCTGGAAGATCGAGCGGGTGAACTCGCCCACCGAGGACTGCGCCAGGGCGATGGGCAGGAAGCCCGCCGCGGTGATGAGGGTGCCGGTCAGCATCGGGAAGGCGGTGGTGGTGTAGGCGAAGCTCGCCGCCTTCATGCGCTCCATGCCCTCGTGCATCTTCACCGCCATCATCTCCACCGCGATGATCGCGTCGTCCACCAGAAGGCCGAGGGCGAGGATCAGCGAGCCGAGCGAGATCTTGTGCAGGCCGATGTCGAACAGGTGCATGACAAAGAAGGTTCCGGCAAGCACCAGCGGGATGGACAGGGCGACCACCATGCCGGCGCGCAGTCCGAGGCTGAGGAAGCTCACCGCCAGCACGATCACGACGGCCTCGGCCACCACCTTGAGGAACTCGTTGATCGAGCGCTTGACCGCCGCCGGCTGGTCGTTGACGCGGTGCAGGCCCATGCCCACCGGAAGTTGCTGCTCGATGCGGGCCATCGCCGCATCCAGGGCCTGGCCGAGGGCAATGACGTCGCCGCCCTTGCGCATGGCCACGCCGATGCCGAGCGCGGGCGTGCCCATGTAGCGGAAGGTGGCTGCGGGCGGGTCCTCGTAGCCGCGCCGGACCTCGGCCACCTCGCGCAGGCGGAGGGTGTGGCCGTCGATGCTGACGGGCAGGTCGCGGAGATCATCCAGGTCGCGGAAGGCGCCCTCGGGCCGCACGAAGATGCGGTCGGTCGGGGTGTGGTAGCTGGCCGTCGCCACGACGAGATTCTGCCCGCGCAGCACCTCGATCATCTGCTCCACGCTGAAGCCGAGGTTGGCGAGCTTGCTGTTGGAGAGCTCGATGAACACGCGCTCGTCTTGCTCGCCGAGCATCAGCACCTTGGCCACGTCCGGAACCCGCAGCAGCTCCTTGCGGATGTCGTCGGCCGCATCGCGCAGCTGGGCGTAGGTGAAACCGTCCCCGGTGAGGGCGAAGACGTTGCCGAAGGTGGCGCCGAACTCGTCGTTGAAGAACGGCCCCAGCACACCTTCCGGCAGGGTGTGGCGGATGTCGCCGACGCGCTTGCGGATGTCGTAGAACATCTCCGGCATGGCCTTCGAGGGAGCGCTGTCCTTCGCCATGACGAAGATGTTCGCTTCGCCCGGGCGGGAGAAGCTGCGCACGATGTCGACGTGCTCGGTTTCGAGGATCACCTTCTCGATCCTCTCCACCACCTGCTGCTCGACCTCGCGCGCGCTGGCGCCCGGCCAGGAGACCTGCACCAGCATGACCTTGAAGGTGAAGGGCGGGTCCTCCGACTGGCCGAGCTTGCCGTAGCCGAACACGCCCAGGGCCAGGGTCAGTACCATCAGGTAGAGCACGAAGCTGCGGTGGCGCAGTGCCCAGTCGGACAGGTTGAAGCTCGTCATACGGCGGAATCCATCCATGGATTCCGCCCTTCGGGTGTCGCCGTGCGGCGACCCAACGCCGTTCCCGACGGCGTTGTTCCGGTGTCTTCCTTGAACGGGCCATCATAGGGCACGGGGCGGACGGCCTGGCCTTCGCTCAGCATGTGCACCCCGGCGGCGACGACGCGCCGGCCCTGCGCCAGGCCGCGCACCAGAAGGCCATCCTCGCGGAAGGCCAGCACCTCGACTGCTTGCAGGGTGACCCGGTCGTCCGCTCCCAGCACCCAGACGGCGGCGGCCGGTCCTTGCTGGAACAGGGCGGAGGCGGGCAGCCAATGCGAGTCCTGGCCGGGCGCGGCGGGCAGGAGGACGTCCGCCGCAATGCCGAGACGCAGATCCTGTGGGGCGCCAGGCAGGGCGACCTTCACCAGCACGCTGCGGGAGACATCGGTGGCGGGGGCGATCTCGCGTACGCGGCCTTCGAGTGGTGTATCGGGCGCGGACCAGAGCCGCACCCGGAGCGGCGTGCCCACAGGCATGATCTGTGCGGTGCTCTCTCCGACGCGCATGTGCACCTCGCGCTCGCCGTCGTAGGCAATGCCAAGCAGTGGCTGGCCCGCGGCCACCACCTGGCCGACCTCGGCGCCGACCCGGGTGATGACGCCCGGCCGGTCGGCGACCAGCGACGTGTACAGCGCCTGGTTTTCGGCCAGGCTGACTTGCGCGCGGGCGGCGTTCACGCGCGCCACGGCGGCGTCAAACGCCGCCTGTGCATTGTCGAAGGCCGACTTGCCGATGAACTTCTGCTCGTAAAGAGGCTTCAGGCGCGCCAGCTCGTTGCGGGCGTTGATCCGGTCGGCCTCGGCCGCTGCGAGGTTGGCACGGCTGCCGGCGAGCTGCAGGTCAAGATCGGCGGTGTCCAGCTTCGCCAGCGCCTGTCCGGCCCGGACCGCGTCGCCCAACTCTACCCTCCGGTCGCTGACCTTGCCGCCGACGCGAAAACCGAGTTCGGCCTCGTGGCGTGCCCGGACTTCGCCGGAGTAGGCGGTCTCCGCGGCCGAGGCCTGTCCGCTCACGGTCCAGACCTGGGCGGGGCGGACGACCTCGCGGGGCGGTTCGGGTTCCTTGCAGGCGGCAAGCGCGAGCATCAGGGCCAGGGGCAGGGCGGGCGAGCGTCGTGTTCTCATGCCGGGGTCTCCGTACTGAGGGCTCCGCGCCAGAGGGCACGCAGGGCGGTTTCGAGCATGTTCAGGTAGTCGAGGGTGCAGACGCAGTAAAGCTCGCGCTCCTGCATCAGCGCCTTGAGCGGGGAGGGGCGCATCAGTTGCCACAGTCCGAGGATCAGCCCGTAGCTTTGCAGCATGAGTCCCAGGGAGACCTGTGGGAAATGCGGGCGCAAGGAATCGACCGCGGCAAGCAAGCCGGCTTGGGTGCGCTGTTCGAATTCGAAGCCGACTTCGAGCGGGACGTGGCGTTCCAGGAGGCCGTGGATGAGGCTGGCCAGCGGCAGGAAGGCGGGGGTGTCGCCGAGGAATCGGCGCAGGACGTCGAGCATGTCCTCGATGTCCATCGGGGCCGGAGTGGCCGCGCGTGCCGCGACACGGCCGAAGAACCAGCGCAGGTGGCGCTCGTGCAGGGCGAGGAACAGGGTTTCCTTGCTGCGAAAGTAGAGGTAGAGCGTGCCCTTGGCCAGGCCGGCGTCGGCGGCGATCTCGGCCATGCTGGGCATGATCCCGGGGCGGGCGAGCCAGAGACGCTCGGCGGCGTCGAGGATGGCCTCGAGGCGCAGGGCCTTGTCTTCGGCGCTGATGGCGCGTGGCTGTGTCATGAAGTGACCCGGGGTCAGTTGATGGGTGGATTCTCAACTGACCATGGGTCATTTGTCCATGGGCCGTGTTGTCCGGGATCAGTACGGGATGCGATCCAGCTTCGCCAGCCACTGGTCGAAGGGGCGGGCGGACTCGGGCAGTGGATGGTGGTGCAGGCAGGGGCAGGCGGCGGGTGACGGCGCGCCGTAGAGGGCGAGGGCGATGGGCGTGTCGTCGAACCCGGCACGGGTTGCCTCCTCGTGGCTGGCGGCATAGACGATGCGTGGCAGGTGCGCCCACAGGCTCGTGGCGAGGCACATGGGGCAGGGCTCGCAGCTGGCATACAGCACGCAGTCGTCCAGATGGGGGCGGCCGAGGGCGCGCGCGGCCTCGCGGATGGCGTTGATCTCGGCGTGGGCGCTGGGGTCGCAATCAAGGGTCACCGTGTTTTGCCCGCGGCCGACCACCTGGCCGTTGCACACGACGAGTGCGCCGAACGGCCCGCCCCCCGCCGCGACCGAAGCGGTGGCCAGCATGATGGCCTCGCGCAGGAAGGTGGCGTCGGCATTCGGTGTCATAGGCTTTTCCTTGGGCTGGCTTGTTGAGAGGATAAGCCCCCATCGTCATTTATTCATGTCATCGGAGCCGTTCGTGAGCGAATCCTTCGTCCCCCATGTGGTGATTCTCGGCAGCCGGGCCGTGGCCCGTACGCTTGCGGCCTTCGTCGCGCGCATGGGCTGGCCGCTGACCGTGTGGGAGCGGGACGTGGACGATCATCCCTGGCCAGAAGGCACTTTGACTGTGGCGCGGGTGTTCGCCGAGTCGCCCGAATCGCTTCCAGCCCATGCTTTCGCCGTCGTCGCGCGCGGCCACGAGGGCGACCCCGAGTCGGTCGAGGCGCTGCTGCGCGCGGGGGCGGAGCGGGTGTTCCTGGTGGCCTCTGCAAGGCGTGCCGAGGGCGTGCTCGAGCAGGTGGCCGGTCGGCTGAATGAGGCTGCCCTGCTCGAGCGCGTGTCCGCCCCGGCCGGGATCGACCTCGGCGGGCAGGAGACGGCGGCCATCGCCCTCTCCCTCGTCGCCGAGATGCAGTGGCGCGCGGCGGGATGCTCGGGCGAACTGCGCCCGATGGCTGAGCTGCGCGCCGCGCGGTTCGAGCGCAGCCGCACCGGGCAACGCAACCTCTCTTGCCCGGGGCAGCGCGGATGAGTTGGGTCTACCTGCTCATCGCCGCGGTGTTCGAGATCGGCTGGCCGGTCGGCTACAAGCTGTCGACCATGCCGGGCCTGCGCTGGACCGGGCTCGGCATCGCCCTGG
The DNA here is from genome assembly GCA_049322715.1 of Pseudomonadota bacterium. GTDB lineage: Bacteria > Pseudomonadota > Gammaproteobacteria > Halothiobacillales > Halothiobacillaceae > Thiofaba. The sequence goes on along the minus strand of JBMOQP010000008.1, from coordinate 8,496 downwards.
CGTGCATTGCCCTGAGCGGCGTCTTCCTCTGGCTTGCGCAGCGCGAGATCCCCATCGGCACGGCCTACGCGGTGTGGACCGGCCTCGGCGCGGCGGGTACCTTCCTGGCCGGCATGTGGTTCTTTGGCGAGCCGGCCAGCCTGATGCGCTATCTCGGTGTGCTCCTCATCCTCTCTGGGGTGGTCGTGCTCAAGCTTGCGGGGTGAGGGTGCAACAGACGGGTCCAGGGATTCGTCGACCTAGGAGCCTGTCGGGCTTGAGCGGCTGAAGCGAAAAAGTCGCCGGCCGAGGCCAGATTTTGACGATTTTGCCGGGCAATAGTGAGTACTATTGCCCAAGAAAGCGGCGAAATATGGACCGGCCCGAGCAACGCCGCCTGGCTCTCGACAGCCGAATCCCAAAGGGATATCGGCCATGGAGGGCCGATAGGCTGGAGAGGAGGGACCAGCGGCGTTGGGATGCGAAGCATCACCCGAAGGGCGGATGCCGACCATCCATGGCCGACCCCCTCCGGGTTCACCTCACGGCGAATCCCGATCCGCTGGTCCCTCCTCTCAGTCCCTTCCGGCATCCATGCCGGAAGCCCCTGCGGGGTACGGCCCTCGAGATCGGCCTTCGAGAGCCCGACGGATCGGTGAATCCAGGGATGGATTCCGCAAGCTTTTGCAGCCAGTTCGGCTCAAGTCCGACAGGCTCCTGGACTATGATTCCGAACCAAGACGCCTCTTGATGGAGAGCAGCCGTGGAAATCAACAACCTCACCGCCTACGCCACGGATGTCCATACCGCGCGCATGCTGCAGTCCGTGGACATCGCCATGCAGAAAAAGGCCATGGAAATCCAGGAGCAGGCGGCGGCCCAGCTGGTCCAGGCGATCCCGCGGCAGCCGAATCCGGAGGTCAATCCGCCGAACCTGGGCCAGAACGTCGACTACTTTGCCTGAGGGTTCAGCCGGGGGTGCCGCCTGCGTCCTGGCGTTCGGTTTTCAGCGTCCGCAGGGCGCGCGTCCTCTCCTGGGCCAGTGCCTGCCCCAGCGCTTCCCCGCGCAATCCCCGTTCCAGCAGGGGCTGTACCGCCACCCCCTTGGCCGCCGCGAGCGCCTGGCGCAGGTAGTCCGCCTGCGGGTAGGCCCGCTCCTCGAAGCCACCCCGTCCGCGCGCATCCGCCTCGCAGGCGAGCAGGAACTGCGCGAAGCGCTCCGGGCGGCGCAGGGCGTCCAGTCCCTCGAGCAGCTTGAGCAGGGTGGAGGGACGCAACTCGAATACCTTGTGCGCATGGGTATGCCAGCGCGCCGTCATGATCGCGAGGTCGCGGTAGTGGGCCGGCATGCGCAGGCGTTCCGCAATGCGCTCCACAAGGCGCGCGCCGCGTCGCTCGTGGCCGTAGTGGTGGGGCCACAGCTCGGGCGGGGTGACGCCCTTGCCGAGGTCGTGCAGCAGGGCGGCGAGGCGGGTGGGGCCATCGGCGCCGAGGCGCACAGCCTGCTGCAGCACCATCAGGCTGTGCACGCCGGTGTCGATCTCGGGGTGATGCATCGCAGGTTGCGGCACGCTGAACAGGGCATCAAGCTCCGGCAGGAGGCGGGCCAGCGCGCCGGTCTCGCGCAGCAACTCGAAGAAGCGGGCGGGATGGTCGGTTTCCAGCGCCTTGACGATCTCCTGCCACACGCGCTCCGGCACCAGCGCGTCGACCTCGCCGTTGTCGACCATGTGGCGCATCAGGATGAGGGTCTCGTCCGCCACGCGGAAGCCGAGGGATGCGAAGCGGGCGGCGAATCGGGCCACGCGCAGCAGGCGCACCGGGTCCTCGACGAAGGCGGGCGAGACGTGGCGCAGCAGGCGCGCCTCGAGATCGCGCGCGCCGCCGTAGGGGTCGACCAGACTGCCGTCCGCAGCCCGGGCGATGGCATTGATGGTCAGGTCGCGGCGGGCAAGGTCATCCTCGAGGGTCACGTCCGGGGAGGTGTGCACGACGAAGCCGTGGTAGCCGCGTCCGGACTTCCGCTCGGTACGGGCGAGGGCGTATTCTTCGCTGGTCTCGGGATGAAGGAAGACGGGGAAATCCTTGCCGACCGGGCGGAAGCCGCGCCCCAGCATGTCCGCGGGGGTGGCTCCGACCACGACGTAGTCGCGCTCCCTGACCGGCAGGCCGAGCAAGGCGTCGCGCACCGCGCCGCCGACCAGATAGATTTTCATTCCCGGGAAGGCTCCTCGATGAAATCACATGGATGTGCTATAAAATTGAGTTATATCACTCAGTCGCATGGCATACTGTTCCGAACAGTTTGCTTGATGTGGAGGCTCGCATGAACTCCTTTGCACGCATCGTCACCCAGTCCCCGCTGCTGGAAACCGTCATCCGTTCCGCCCAGATTGTCGCCCGCACGGATGTGACCGTGCTGTTGACCGGCGAGACCGGCACCGGCAAGGACCTGATGGCCCGCGCCCTGCACGAAGCCAGCCCGCGTGCGGGCGGCCCCTTCGTCGCCCTCAACTGCGCCGCCCTGCCGGAGTCGCTGGTAGAGTCCGAGCTGTTCGGCCACAAGCGCGGTGCCTTCACCGGCGCGCTGGAGGATCGCCCCGGCCATGTGCGCAGTGCGCACGGCGGCACCCTCTTCCTCGACGAGGTGGGCGAACTGCCGTTGGCCGCGCAGGCCAAGCTGCTTCGTTTCCTCGAGTCGGGCGAGTGCATGCCGGTGGGCGACAGCCGCGTGCTGCAGGCGGACGTGCGCGTGATCGCTGCCACCCACCAGGACCTTGCCGCGCTTGTGCGCGAGGGGCGCTTCCGCGAGGACCTCTACTACCGCCTGCAGGTGGTGCCGCTGGAGCTGCCCGCCCTGCGCGAGCGCAGCGGCGACATCGACATGCTGCTCAACCGTTTCCTGCTGCACTTCGCCGGCGAGCACGGTGTGCCGATGCCGCAGCTCAGCCAGGAGGCGCGCGCCGTCCTGCGTCGCCACCGCTGGCCGGGCAACGTGCGCGAGCTCCGCAACCTGGCCGAGCGCCTGGTGGTGCTGTTCCACGGCCGCGCGGTCGAGGTGGGCAACCTGCCGCGAGAGATTACCCAGGCCGCGGGCAAGGTGGCCATGGGAGGCAATGGCTTCCTCCTGCCGGAGGAGGGGGTCGACCTCGAATGGCTGGAGTCGGAGATGATCCGCCAGGCCCTGGAGCGCTCGCGCGGTAACAAAAGCCGCGCCGCCCGCCTGCTCGGCATCACCCGCGACACCCTGCTGTACCGCCTGAAAAAGTTCGCGCTGGCCTGAGAGGGCCGGGCGCACTCTCCTTCGAACGGCCTGCGGGCCGTTTTTTTTCGTTCGTCGGGAATAACTTCCTTCTTTTGCTCGTATACGTGGGTGTGACGCCTGATGTCGTCACGCAACGATTTCCCGTCGAGAGGAGCGAAGATCATGAACATGAAGGCGATGAGCGGTGTCCTGGGGGGGCTGATGATGCTGTCCACGGCGGTCCTGGCAGGGCCGTCGGACGATGCGCGCAAGCATTTCGAGTCCATCGGCAGCGCCAACCTCGAACAGCTTGCCGCGGAATACGGCGCGGACTCGCGCCTCTATTGGATCGGCGGGCCGCTGGATGGCGTGTATGACGGCGCCGAGGCGATCGGCGCGGTGTGGCAGAAGTTCACCCGATCCCAGGGAGCGCTGAAGGTGACGGTGGAAAAGCTTGAGGAGGCGGCCAACCCGAAGGGGGCGACCGTGACCGCGAACGTCCAGTTCGAGGGCAAGCAGAAGATCAAGGTGCGGTATGTGCTGACCTACCGGGACGGCAAGCTGCTGGCCGAGACCTGGCAGATCGCCCCCGACCTGCCCATGGGGGCGAACTGAACGCCGCCGCGTCATGGCCGGGAGTGACTCATGGATCTGAACGGCGAAATCGCGGCCTGCATCCCCCGCCTGCGGCGCTATGCACGCGCCCTGGTCGGGGATGGCGGGGCTGCGGATGACCTGGTGCAGGACACCCTCGAACGCGCCTGGAGCAAGATCCACCTCTGGCAACGGGGCGCGGCTTTGCGCCCCTGGCTGTTCGGCATCATGCACAACCTCCATATCGATCAGTTGCGCCGCCGCCACGGTGCGACCGTGTCGCTGGATGAGCTCGATGTCGAGATCCCGGTGCGCGCCACGCAGGATGACATGAGCGACATGCACGACCTGCAGGGCGCCCTGCGCCTGCTGCCCCTTGAGCAGCGCGAGGTGTTGTTGCTCGTGGCCGTGGAGCAGATGACCTACAAGGATGCGGCACGCGCGCTCGGCATTCCGCCGGGCACGCTCATGTCGCGCCTGGCCCGCGGGAGGGAGCGCCTGCGCACCCTGCTGGAGGGCCGTTCCCAGATTGTTCCGCTGAAGGTGGTCAAATGACCGATCCGCACCTCACCGAAGCTGATCTGCAGGCTTACGTCGACGAACAACTCCCCCCGGGCCGGCGAGCCGAGGTCGAGGCCTGGCTGGCTGCCCGGCCGCGCGAGGCGGCCCGCGTGCAGGCCTACCGGCAGCAGAACGAGGCTCTCCGCGCGCTGTTCGATCCGGTGCTGGACGAGCCCGTGCCCGCGCATCTCCTACCCTCTCCGCGGCGGCGCGGCGCACTCTTCGCGCAGGCGGCGGTCATGCTGCTCTCACTCGGTGTGGGCGGGGTCTCCGGCTGGATCCTGCACGGGGAGACGCCTGCCCACGCACCGCTCGTCGCCCAGACCCCCGCCGCCATGCCCAGGCCGGTGGTCACGCCTGCCGCCGGTCTTGCGCGTCGTGCCGCGGTTGCCCACGCCGTCTATAGCCCGGACGTGCGGCGGCCGGTCGAGATCGGGGCCGAGCAGGAGGAGCAGCTGGTCACCTGGTTGTCCAAGCGCCTGGGTGTCCCGCTCCGGCCACCCACGCTGGGCGTGCTCGGTTACGAGCTGATCGGCGGGCGCCTGTTGCCCGGTGCCGACGGGCCGGTGGCCCAGTTCATGTACCACGACGTTTCGGGCAAGCGCCTGACCCTCTATGTCTCGCACGAAACGCGAGACGGGGCGGAAACGGCCTTCCAGTTCGCGGAAGAAGGCCCCATCGGGGTGTTCTTCTGGGTGGAACAGGGCATGGGTTATGCCATCTCGGCCGGTGCGGACAAAGGAGAACTGGCACGTGTGGCGCAGGTGGTCCACGCCCAGCTGCGTTCGCGCTGAACCCTTCGTCCGGTGGGGCTTCCGGCCCGACCGGGCTATAACACAGGTACAACCTCATGTTATCCATTATCCAACGAATCATCGGGATGGTCCTGGGAGGACTGATCATGGTCATGCCTCTGGCGGCGTCCGCCAAAACCGAATCCATCGTGCTCGGCATGGGCTGCTTCTGGGGGGCGGAGAAGCGCATGGGAGAGATCCCCGGCGTGCTCGACGTCGAGTCCGGCTACGCCGGCGGCGATGCGGAAAAGGCGGGCTATCACGACGTGCTCGGCCTCGAGAAGGAACTCCGGCGTGGCGCGGCCCGGATGCGAAACCACGCCGAGGTGGTCAAGGTGACCTTCGATCCGGCCCGGGTCGACCTCAAGACCGTCCTCATCCGGTTCTGGGAGAGCCACGACCCGACCCAGGGCGACCGACAGGGCAATGACGTCGGCAGCAACTACCGCAGCGCCATCTACTACACCTCCGAGCGGCAGAAAGCGGTGGCACTGGAGACGCGCGATACCTATCAGCAGGCGCTGGACAAGGCGGGGCGCGGCCGCATCACCACAGAGATTGCCCCGCTGCGCAACTACAACCGCGCCGAGGACTACCATCAGGACTACCTGAAGAAGAATCCCCAGGGCTATTGCGGCCTGGGCGGGACCGGTGTGACCTATCCGGGCGGTTCGGCCAGGGCGGCGCCGCCCCCGCTGGATGTTGCCAAGCTGCGGTTCGACCGCCAGCTGATCGTGTTCGAGGCGGAAGACTGCCCTTTCTGCAAGCAGTTCCATGCCGAGGTTCTGGACGGATGGAAGGCCGCAACGCCGATTGTCACGACCCTCGACCCGAACCCGCCCAAGGGGTGGAAGCTCGAAAAGGCGCTGTTCGCCACCCCCACCATCGTGCTGTTCGAAAAGGGCAGGGAGGTCTCGCGCTACACCGGCTACAACGGCGACAAGGATCGCTTCTGGAAGTGGCTCGGCTTCCAACTGCTGACGCCGGAGCAGCAGAGGATCGCCTTCGAGCAGGGGACCGAGCGCCCCTTCACCGGTTCGCACCTGGACGAGAAGCGCCCGGGGACATTCGTCGACCCCATCACCGGCGCGCCGCTTTTCCGCTCGGATGCCAAGTTCGATAGTGGCACCGGCTGGCCGAGCTTCTTCAACCCCGTCGAGGGGGCGATCACGTTGCACGAGGATCTTTCGCACGGCATGCGCCGCGTCGAGGTGCGCAGCGCAAGCTCGGGCATCCACCTCGGCCACGTGTTCGACGATGGTCCGCCGCCGACCCATAAGCGCTACTGCATCAATGGCAATGTGCTGAAGTTCGTCCCGGACCAGGACTGACGCTGGCCCGGGTTTCCGGCTAGCGCTAGGCGACCTTCGGGTCGCCTTTCTGCTTTTGCGCCCCTGCGAATGCGTGAAATGACACACCATTGTTGCGCCATATGCCGCAGTTATAGAGATCCTTGCGCGACGTATTGATTGAAAATCAGTGGCTTAGATTTTGGCATAAAGGCTGCTTTTAGGTTTGTTGGCCGGCTTATGGCCGGGTGCATCCAATACAACCTAGGAGTCACGCATGGACCTGATCGGTCTTTATCCCACCTGGTACGAGCCGGGGATCGGGAGCGGCTGGGTGGTCGGCCTCATCGCCACCATCCACGTGCTGTTCTCGCACACCTCGGTCGGTGCTGCGCTGTTCTTCATGGCCCTCGCGACCATCGCCTACCGGCAGAACAGGCCGGAGCTTCTTGACTTCATCAAGAAATACGGCCTGTTCCTGCTGGTGTTTTCCTACATCCTCGGTTCAATCACCGGGCCGGGCATCTGGTATTCGACCACGGTCGCGAGTCCGCGCGGTATCTCGTCCCTGATCCACAGCTTCGTGTGGAAGTGGGCGACCGAATGGGTCTTCTTCGTCATCGAGGTGGTCGGGGTCTACCTGGTGACCTATCTGGTCGGCAAGGTGGACCAGAAGACCCACCTCAAGCTCACCATCATCCTTGGCCTCGCCTCCTACACCACCATGCTCATCATCCTCGGCATCCTGAGCTTCATGATGTGGCCGGGCAAGGAGGAGTGGTTCACCGAGGGCGGCTACCTGCTCGGCTTCTATGGCGACAACACCTTCGCCCAGCTGGCCATGCGCACGGCCTTCATGTTTGCCGTCACCGCCGTGGTGGGCAGCATCGTGACCTCGGGCTTCAAGGACCAGGCCTTCCGCGCGCAGATGAACCGCTGGCTGGCGATCATGGGCATCGTCTCCACCATCATCGGCGCCGCGCTGTTCGGCTGGTACCTCGAGACCCTGCCCGAGTACGCCCACCTGATCATGGAGAACCGCCTGCCGGCCTGGTTCGCCCCGAGCCTGTACTCCATCCTCGGCGGCATGCTGGTCTACTTCGTGCTGATGATCATCACCCCGCGCATGATCACCACCGCGGTGGCCAGCCTGGCCACGGTCGCGATCCTGGTGTTCGGCCTGTGGCCGGAAGAGGTGGCGCGCGAGTCCATCCGCAAGCCGTATGTCTCCGGCCAGTACGTTTACTCCAACCAGGTGATCGCGCGTGACGTGCCCGGCATGGGCATCAAGAGCGAGATCCCGGTGCTCGAGGAGCATGGCTGGCTCAAGACCCACGCCTTCATGCCTGAGGAGCTGCGCGTGGTCACTCCGCAGAACGCCGCCAAGGTGGGCGAGGCGCTGGCGGTCACCATGTGCTCGAACTGCCACTCCCTGTCCGAGACCGGCATCCGCCCGTTGAAGAACTACTTGGGCGGCAACACCGACATCCCGGCCATCAAGACCTATCTGCTCGCGGCTCTCGCTACCGGCAACACCATGTACATGCCGAAGATCCCGATGAAGGATGAAGAGGCCGAGGCCCTGGCGGTGTATCTCGCCACCCTGACCGACAAGACCGTGGCCCAGCGTTACGCCGCCGAGAAAGGCGCCGTGGCCCAGGCCGCATCCGTAGAGGAGTAATCAATGGACGCACAAGCCCTGTATGCACTGCGGGACGTTGCAGGCGTCCCGACCCACCCGGTGGTCTTCCTGATCCTGGGTGTGGTGACCTTCGCCCTGCACATCGCCGCCGTGCAGATCATGCTCGGCGCCTCCGGGCTCACCCTCTGGGGCGCCCTCAGCGGCGATGCCCACAAGCGCCGCCTGGCGCAGTCCATGGTCATGGTGACCAAGTTCATGCTGTCGGTCGCGATCCTCGTGGGGGTCGCGCCGCTGCTGTTCGTGCAGGTCATCTACGACCCGTTCTGGTACACCTCCAACGTGCTGTCCGCCTGGTGGGTGATCGGCTTCATCGTCATCCTCACCATCGCCTCC
>JBMOQP010000007.1:0-27502 GCA_049322715.1 Pseudomonadota bacterium | reverse complement strand
GCGGGGTACGGCCCTCGAGATCGGCTGTCGAGAGCGGCCTTCGAGAGCGTCGCGGGCGTGTACCGCGACGGAGCGAACAGAAAAACTCCAGGGAAGGAGGTTTTCTGTCTTGCCACAAGCAAGGCGGGCCATCCGGAAGGGTGCGACCCGCCTTTCTTGTTTCGAGGCCTCCCTGCCTCCGTCACAGGACTTACTTGTTGCCCTCGCGGCGCCCCTTGTTCTTTGCCAGGCGGCGGTCGCGCTTCTCCTTCAGGTGCTCCATGAGCGACTTGGTGTTGCGCGTCGCGACCGGTTGGTAGGGGTTCTCGTCCGTCTTGAACTCCAGCCGCACCGGGGTGGCGTACAGCTTGAACTGGTCGCGGAAGAACTTCTCCAGGTAGCGCTTGTAGGCGCCCGGCAGGCGGTCGGTCTGCTTGCCGTGGATGACAATGGTGGGCGGGAAGCGGCCGCCCTGGTGGGCGTAGCGCAGTTTGATGCGGCGCCCGTTGACCAGCGGCGGCTGGTGCCTGAACTGCGCCACTTCCAGCGCCTCGGTCAGCTTCGGCGTGGCGAGCTTGATGCCCGCCGAGGCATGGGCCATCGTAACCTTGTCCATCAAGAGGCCGACGTTGGATCCGTGCAGGGCGGAAATGAACAGGGTTTCGGCGTAGTCGACGAAGGCCAGGCGGCGGTCGAGCTCGGTCTTGACCCGCTCGCGGTGGTGGTTGTCCAGTCCATCCCATTTGTTGACCGCGACGATCAGGGCGCGGCCGCGCTCGATGACGAAGCCGAGCAGGTGAAGGTCCTGGTCGACGATGCCCTCGCGCGCGTCCAGCACCAGCACGACCACCTGCGCGGCGTCGATCGCCTGCAGGGTCTTCACCACGCTGAACTTCTCGATCATGTCGTTCACCCGGCCGCGGCGGCGCACGCCCGCGGTGTCGATCAGGGTGACGGGCTTGCCCTTGTGCTCGAAGGGGATGAACACCGAATCGCGCGTGGTGCCCGGCATGTCCATGGTCACCATGCGCTCCTCGCCGAGCAGGCGGTTGACCAAGGTGGACTTGCCGACGTTTGGACGGCCGATGATGGCGACCTTCATGCCGGCGGCGTCGATGGCCTCGTCATCCAGTTCCTCAGGCGCCGGCGGCAGCTGGGCAAGGACCCGCTCGGTCAACCCATGCAGGCCGCGCCCGTGGGCGGCGACCAGACGCACCGCCTCGCCAAGGCCCAGGATGCTGAACTCGGCCAGCACGCTGGCCTCGTCCGCGCCGTCCATCTTGTTGGTGACCAGGATGATGGGCTTGTTCTTGCGCCGCAGCTGCCCGGCCACGTGCTCGTCGGCGGCGGTGAGCCCAGCGCGCGCGTCGACCAGGAACAGCACCACGTCGGCCTCGTCGACCGCGCGCCAGGTCTGCTCGGCCATGCGCTCGTCGAGCACGGCCTCCTCGCCGGACAGGCCGCCAGTGTCGATGACGATGACGTCGCGATCGCCGAGGCGCGCGCTGCCATACTTGCGGTCGCGGGTGAGGCCGGGCAGGTCGGCGACGAGGGCGTCGCGCGAGCGGGTCAGCTGGTTGAAGAGGGTGGATTTGCCGACGTTGGGTCGGCCCACCAGGGCAATGACGGGTTTCATGCGTGGATTCGCTCGGTACGCGCCGGGGGGGTCCCGGTACAATGTCGTTGATTATGCGGCATGAATGTTCAGTCCATGCCGTCGGAATTCAATGGTGGGGCCAGCACGTCCTCCAGCACCATAGGCCGGCCCGAGAGGGTCAGGGCACCGTCCCACAGGGTGAGGGCGCCGCGCAGCATGGTGTCATCGTCCACCAGGATGTGTTGCTCGCGCAGGGCGGCGATGAGGCGCTCCGCCGCCGCCTCGTCCTGCACCCAGCGGCTGGCGCGGAGCAGCTGCACGGCCACGGGGCGCTCCATTCCGAGGCGCAGGTCCAGGTGCAGGCGGCGCAGGCCGCTGGCTGCCTCGCGGCCGCGCAGCAGGCCTTCGAGATCGAGCCGGCCAGAGGGTTGCTCGAGGGCGAGGCGCTCCAGCACGATCTCGCCTTCCCCCAGCGCCAGGCCGAGGCGATCCAGCTGACGACGCATGCGCTGCGGGTCGTTCAGGCGCAGGGCTCGCCGATCGAGGCTTGCTCGCAGGGCGGTCCAGTTCACGTCTCGCCAGCGCATGGCTACATGCAGCGGTCCCTGGATCTGGCCGCCCCGCACGCCGGTCCAGCGCAGCTCCAGGCGGCTGAATCCATCCGTGGATTCAGCCCTCCGGGTGACGCTTCGCGTCCCGGCGCCGTTCCCGAGGACATCGTTATCGCGCTCGCCCAGGGTCAGGTCCAGCCAGGGCTGTTCGATCAGCCAGGCCCCGTCGCCTCGCCCAAGGGCCGCGCGCCGTGCATCGAGTCCGATGATGCCGGCCAGCCTGCCCTCCTGCCTTTCCAGCCTCAGCCGCAGGTCCACCTCGGCCAGGCGCACCTCGCCCCGGCTGGAGTTGAGCAGCAGGCCGGGCAGGCGGGTCTCGCCGATCAGGCTTGCCAGATCGCGGCGGAATCCATCCTTGGATTCCGCCCTTCGGGGGTCTCCTTGCGGCGACCCAACGCCGTTCCGGACGGCGTTGATCTCGATCCGCACCTCGCCCAGCTTGTCGCTGGTCTTGCCCGTCAGGCGCCAGAGACAAAGCCTTGCACGGCCGAGCAGGTCGATCCGCAGGCGCAGCTCGAGCCGTTCGCCCGGCGGGAAGGGCACGATCCCCCCCTGCTCCGGCCAGGGAATGCGGGCCGAAAGCCAGCCGAACCCCTCCTCGCCCAGCCAGGGGCCGTGGCGCAGGTTCACCTCGAGGGCGACGGGATCGCGCAGTCCCGCGTGCGTGAGAAGGATCCTCGCCCGGGCATTCCGCCAGCCCCGCGCATAGGCTTCGAGCGTCGCCTGCCCCTGGAGACTGCGGGACACCTCGACCAGCACGCCGGGCAGGGCCTGCTCCGCGAACTTGCCGGTCTGGCGCGGCGCAAGCCAGGCGAGCAACGCCAAAAGCAGAAGCCCCCAGAGCGGCAACGCCCAGGGGGCCAGGAAACGAGACTTCGACACGGCAATCGGACGAGCGGGGCCAGCCTCAGGGCGTCGAGGGCGTCGGGCGGCGGAACTCATCCTTGGGTTCCGCCCTTCGGGTGTCGCCTTGCGGCGACCCAACGCCGTTCCCGACGGCGTTGTTGGCGCTCACGGCGACCAGCCGTCCGTCGCGCCCCTGCACGTACAGGCGCTCGCCGTCGGTGCGCGGCGCGCCGGTCAGCGCGCTGCTGACCGGACGCAGGCGGGCCAGAAGGCGGCCGTCCTCGGCCGACAGCCAGTGCAGGTAGCCCTCGCGGTCCCCCACCACGACCATGCCGTCGGCCAGGGCCGGGCCGGTCACGCCGCGGTGAAGCAGGGCATCCTGGGTCCACAGCGACTTGCCGCTGCGCTTGTCGACGGCCATCACCGCGCCACGCGCGTCGGTCAGGTAAAGCGCCCCTCGGTCTTGCGCCAGGTCGCTGAAGCCGGACAGCTCGCGCCCCCAGAGGGTCTGGGTGGTGGCGGCGTCGATCGCTACCAGGCGGCCTTGGTAGGCCAGTGCATAGATCACGCCGCGATCGAGCAGCGGGGTGCTGTCCACATCCACCATGCGCTCCACCTCGGAACGGCCGCCGGGCAGGGCGACGGTGACGGTGAACAGCTTGCGGCCGTTGGCAAGGGCATAAGCCCCCACTTCGCCGTTGTCGAAGCCGGCGATCACCGCGTCCTCGAGCAGTAGTGGGCGGCCGGTGCCCTGTAGGGAGAGCGGCGGCACGGGGCGGGTGTCCGCCCACAGGCGTTCGCCGTTCGCCGCGTCGAGCACCAGCAGGCGGCCGTCGGCGCCGCGCAGGGCGACGCGTCCCGCACCGACCACGGCCGGGGCGTAGGCCAGACTGCCGGTCTCCACGCGCCAGCGCGGCTCGCCAGTGGCGAGGTCCAGTGCCGCCAGTTCGCCCCTGCGGCCGTTGACCAGCACCAGACCCATGCCGCCGCCCACGCCGCCACTGACGGCGAAGCCGACCTCGCTCCGCCAGCGCAGGGCACCACTGGCGGCATCATGCGCGCTCACCTGGCCGCGCGTGTCAACCGCGACCACCAGGCCTTCGGCGACGAACGGAGCCAGGCTGAGCAGCCCGCTGCCATCAGCGCTGCCGATGGATGCGGACCAGGCCTCGCGCGGGGTGAAGCTCGCCTGGATGTCGGTCAGCTTGGCCGGCGGTTCGACATGGTCACGCTTGCCGCTGCAGCCGCCAAGGGCAACCGCGAGGGCAAGGAGCCCCATGGACAGCCATTCAGTTCGTTTGGACAGCCGCGCCATCGGTGGATCCTCCCAGATCATCACGCTTGATTCGGATCAGGCCGGTCTCCTGCCCCAGCAGGGCAGCCTGGGCCAGCGCAGCGTCATATGCCTTGCGCGCCTCGTCCAGCCTTCCCTGCGACACCAGCACGTCGCCGCGGAGGGTGTCGGCCTCGGCACGGAAGGCGTCCGGCAGGCTCCCCTCGAGCTGCCGCAGGGCCGCCTCGGCATCGCCCGCGCCCCAGTCCAGGCGCGCGAGGCGCAGGCTGGCGAGGGCTCGCACCGATTCGTCACGGGCATGGGCGGTCAAGTGCTGCAGGCGGGCGCGCGCGGCGTCCGCCTGACCTCCCTCCGTCTCGATGCGCGCGAGCGCAAGGCCGGCAAGGTCGGCGTAGGTGCTGCCGGCGAATTCGTTCAGCAGGCGTTCGGCCGGGGCACGGGCCTCGGCGGGTGCCTTGTCCAGCTTGGACAGCAGTTCGGCATAGACCTGACCGGCGCGATGTGCCTGAGTTTCCTGGCGGGCCTGCCACCACTGCCAGCCGACGACGATGGCCACCGCCAGCAGCAGGCCGGCGATGACCGCGCGGCCGTTCTCACGCCACCAGCGCTTGAGCGCCTCGACCTGTTCCTCTTCGTGCATGTCCAGGGCCACGGGCCTTACTCCTGCAAACTTATCCGAATAGCTTCGGGCGCAGCGCGCCCGCCAGATCATCCAGCGCGATGGCCTGCTGCTCGCCATCGCCGCGCGTCCTGGTCTCGCACCCCTCGGGCATCCTGCCCGAGGCCCCTTCGGGGTTCGGCGCTTGACGCAGCGGCTTGAGCTGGGCCACGCCCTGGCGTACCTCGTCCTCGCCCAGCACCACCGCGAAGGCCGCGCCGGATTTGTCGGCGCGCTTGAACTGGGCCTTGAATCCGCCGCCACCCGCGTTGTTCTGGATACGCACGCCGGGCAGGGCGTCGCGCAGCCGCTCGGCAAGCACCAGCGCCTCGCGCTCGGCGTCCGCACCAAGCGAGACCATGTAGACGTGCGGGGCGGCGGCCTGCGCCTGGGCCTCGCCGAAGCCCTCGCCGAGCAGGGCAAGCAGGCGCTCGAGGCCGATGGCGAAGCCCGCCGCCGGGGTGGCCGAGCCACCTAGCTGGCTCACCAGCCCGTCGAAACGGCCGCCCGCGCAGATGGTGCCCTGGGCGCCGAGGCGCGTGGTCACCCATTCAAACACGGTCTTGTTGTAGTAATCCAGCCCGCGCACGAGGTTGGGATTGACCTCGTAGCTGATGCCCGCGGCATGCAGCAGGTCGCACAGGCGCAGGAAGTCGGCGCGGGATTCCTCGTCCAGATGCTCGTCCAGACGCGGGGCGCCCTGCAGCACCTCGCGCACCTCCGGGTTCTTGGAGTCCAGCACGCGCAGCGGGTTGGTCTCCAGACGGCGACGGCTGTCCTCGTCCAGACGCTCGTGGTGTTGGCGCAGGTAGGCGACCAGGTGCTGGCGGTACTGGGCGCGCGCCTCGTTGGAGCCGAGGGTGTTGATTTCGAGCTTCACCTCGTCGATCAGGCCGAGCTGGCGCCACAGGCGGGCGGCCATTAGGATCAGTTCGGCGTCGAGGTCCGGGGTCGCCATGCCGAAGGTCTCCACTCCGAGCTGGTGGAACTGGCGGTAACGCCCCTTCTGCGGGCGCTCGTGGCGGAACATCGGGCCCATGTACCAGAGGCGCTGCTGCTGGTTGTGCAGCAGGCCGTGCTCCAGGCAGGCGCGCACGCAGGAGGCGGTGCCCTCGGGGCGCAGGGTCAGGCTCTCGCCATTGCGGTCCTCGAAGGTATACATCTCCTTCTCGACGATGTCGGTGACCTCGCCGATGGAGCGCTTGAACAGAGCGGTCTGTTCGACCACCGGCATGCGGATCTCGCGGTAGCCGTAGCCGGCCATCAGTTCGCGCAGGATAACCTCCAGGCGTTGCCAGCCCGGCGTTTCGTGCGGCAGGGCGTCGTGCATGCCGCGGATGGATTGGATGTGCTTGCTCATTCTGTCAGTGGCCGGTGGCCAGCGGTCAGTGGCCAGTTGCCGCAGGTTTTTCGCTGACAACCGACCACCGACCACTGGCCACTATGGGTTTTCGTTTTTCTTGATGGCGATGCGCTGGCGAATCACGCGCTCCAGCTCGTCCACCAGGCCCTCGTTCTCGACCTTGTGGTGCGGTTCGCCGTCGATGTAGAGCAGGTTGGGCTTGCCGCCGGTCAGGCCGACTGCGACCTCGCGCGCCTCGCCCGGGCCGTTCACCACGCAGCCGATCACCGCCACGTCGAGAGGGGTGTCGATGTCCTCCAGCCGCTGCTCCAGCTGGTTGACGGTCTTGATCACGTCGAACTGCTGGCGCGAGCAGGACGGGCAGGCGATCAGGTTGATGCCGCGCGAGCGCAGGTGCAAGCTCTTGAGGATGTCCCAGCCGACCTTGACCTCCTCGACCGGATCGGCGGCGAGCGACACGCGCAGGGTATCGCCGATGCCCTCCGCCAGCAGCATGCCGAGGCCGATGGCCGACTTCACCGCCCCGGCGCGCGCGCCGCCCGCCTCGGTGATGCCGAGGTGCAGCGGCTGCTCAATCTGCCCGGCCAGGATGCGGTAGGCCTCCACGGTCAGGAACACGTCCGAGGCCTTCAGGCTGACCTTGAAGTCCGGGAAGTTCAGCCGATCGAGGATCTCGACGTGGCGCAGGGCGGACTCGACCAGCGCCTCGGGGGTGGGTTCGCCGTATTTCTCCTGCAGGTCCTTCTCCAGCGAACCGGCATTCACGCCGATGCGGATGGGGATGCCCTTGTCGCGCGCGGCCTCGACCACCGCCCGCACGCGGTCCTCGCGGCCGATGTTGCCCGGGTTGATGCGCAGGCAGTCCACCCCGAGCTCGGCCACGCGCAGGGCGATGCGGTAGTCGAAATGGATGTCGGCGATCAGCGGGAAACAGCCGACGCGCTTCTTGATCTCGCCGAAGGACTCGGCGGCCTCCATGCTCGGCACCGAGACGCGCACCATGTCCGCCCCGGCCTGCTTGAGGGCCAGGATCTGGGCGACCGTAGCCGGCACATCGCAGGTCTCGGTGTTGGTCATGCTCTGCACGCTGACCGGGGCATCGCCGCCGACCGGCACCTTGCCGACCATGATCTGGCGCGACTTGCGGCGCGGAATCTCGTGGATGAACTGCATGGATCAGCCTCCGAGACTGGCGATGAAGGCCGTGCCGCTGGGGCGGGTGTGGGGCGAGAGATCGACCGCCTGCCCATCCAGCACCAGCGAGGTCGCCGCCGCGTTGCCTACCATGACCCGCAGGGGGCGCGGGCCGTGGACTCGGCGGGTCGAGCCGGGCTTCAGCACCTCCTCGAGCAGGACCTTGCCGGTGGCGTCCTTGACCTGCACCCACGAATCCGCCGTGCTGGCGCGCAGCTCCAGGGCCGGGGCCACCCCGGCCGCGGTTGCAGGCCCGTCCGGTGCGGGATGGCCTGGCAGGGACGGGACCTGCGGCATGTCGGTCGCGGCCGGAAGCGGTGGCGGCTCCGCGGCGCGGGGTTCCTCCTCGGGGAGGGCTCCGTACGGCGTTGCTGCGTCGCGCCCATGGGCAATTTGTGTGGCGTATCCACGTTCCTCCTCGGGGAGGGCTCCGTACGGCGTTGCTGCCGCTGACTCATCGCCGGGCGAATGGCTCTCATCGGGAGGGAGAGGCTGGGGCGGCAAGGGAATGGACTCCAGGGGCATCGCCGGGGCAGGTGTCCCCGGGGCCGCCCCTGGCAGCGGGGCGAGATCCTGTGGCAGCGGGGCGCCGCCGGTTTCGAGCCAGATCTCGGGCAGGTAGCGCTGGGCCAGGAGCCCCGCCACCACGATTGCCACTACCACGATCACCAGCAGCAGGAAGCGCCGCACCCGCCGCGGCGCACGCATGGGCTCGGCGCGCAGGGTTGGTCGGCGCGGGGCGGGGGCGCTCTCGCCGGCGATGCGGGTATGGGCCTGCTGCAGTTCGGCTTCGTCGATCTCCAGTTCGGCGGCGAGCCGGCGCAGGTAGCCCCGCACATAGACCGGACCGGGCAGGGCCAGCAGATCTTCGCGCTCGAGTGCGTCGATCGTGCCTGCCGCGAGGTTCAGTCGACTCCCCAGTTCCGCCTGGGTCAGGCCGCGTCGTTCGCGCGCCTTGCGCAACTGGGCACCGAGCCCCGGCCCCCTGCCGGCGGCGGAATCCATCCCTGGATTCCGCCCTGCGGGTGTCGCTTCGCGACCCAACGCTGTTCCATCCAGCGTTGTTGCGGCTTCCGGGGCCGCCTCGTAGATGGCGCCGGATGAATCGATGTGCGACGGACTCACGGTTGGGCCTCCCCGAGGCGGCGGGCCTCGTCGGAATCAGGAAACTTGCCGCGCAGCAGCAGCTCGTAGTGCGCCTGCGCCTGGCGCTGGCCGAGCGCCTGCTCGATGCGGGCCCCAAGCAGCAGGCTCGCGGGGCCCTGCGGGGCGAGCTCGTGGTAGCGCTGCAGGCTGGACTGGGCCTGCCGGGCCTGGCCGAGCTGCAGCTGGGTTTCAGCCAATTGCAGCCAGGCCGAGGCATGGCGGGGATTGATCTGCACCGCCTTGCGCAGGGCCGCTTCGGCGGGCTCGGGCTGTCCCGCCTGGCGGCGGCACTGGCCGATGTTCGACCAGGCGAACTCGGGGGTGGCGTACAACGGGTTGGTCAGCGCCTGCTCGAGCATCGCCACCCCTTCGTCTGTGCGTTTTTGCCGACAGAGGAAGGCGCCGTAGTTGTTGCGCGCCTCGGAGTCCTTCGGATCCAGATCCACCGCACGGCGGAAGTGGCGGTCGGCCGCATCAAGCTCGCCCAGGACGTCCTGCAGCAGGGCGTTGGCATGCTGCACCAGGGCGGAGTCCGGATCCTGTTCCAGCGCCCGGGCAAGCTTTTCCGCGGCTGCCTGCTTTTGTCCACGCTGCAGGTAGCCCAGTCCAAGCTGGACGTTGATCTGCGCCGCGCGGGCGTTGTCGGAGGGCGTCTCGTCGCGCAGGGCGGACGTCGAGCCCGCGCACCCTCCCAGCAGGGCGGAGGCAAGCAGCAGGGCGGGAAGCGCGGATGCCGCCCATCCATGTGCGGCCCCCTTCGGGGTTGGTCCTTCCTCTCCGTCCCTTCCGGCATCCATGCCGGAAGCCCCTTCGGGGTACGGCCATCGAGATCGGCTCTCGAGAGCGGCCGTCGGGAGCGCCTTGCGGCGATTCCCGATTTGTTCCCGACAAATCGGTGAGGCTCGGGTCATCCGGAGGGCCTCAGGTTGGTCCTCGTCACGCACCCCTCGAACGTCCTGTCCGAGGCTCCTTCGGAGAGAGGCGCGAGACGCATTCGCTCCAGCCGTTCGGCGCGGCGGGCGCGGTCCTCCACCTCGC
This sequence comes from Pseudomonadota bacterium, assembly GCA_049322715.1. Classification (GTDB taxonomy): domain Bacteria; phylum Pseudomonadota; class Gammaproteobacteria; order Halothiobacillales; family Halothiobacillaceae; genus Thiofaba. Next base: position 17,776 of record JBMOQP010000007.1, on the reverse strand, counting down.
CGACCAGCTGGCCGCAGGCGGCGTCGATGTCATCACCGCGCGTGCGGCGCGGGATGGTGGTGATGTTGGCGGCCTCGAGGCGGCGCATGAATCGCTCGATCCGGTCGTTGCTCGAGCGCTGGTAGCCCGACTGCGGGAACGGGTTGAACGGGATCAGGTTGACCTTGGCGGGGCGGCCGCGCAGCAGGGCGATCAGCTCGTCGGCGTGCCGGTCGGTGTCGTTCACGTCGTGCAGCATCACGTATTCGTAGGTGATGTGCGCGGTCGGGGCGTTCGGCGCATAGGCGTCGCAGGCGGCCATCAGTTCCTTGAGGGGATACTTCTGGTTGAGCGGCACCAGCACGTCGCGCAGCGCATCATTCGGCGCATGCAGGGAGACCGCCAGCGCCACGTCCCCCCGCTCCTGCAGGCGCGCCATGGCCGGCACCACGCCGGAGGTGCTGACCGTCACCCGGCGCTTGGACAGGCCGTAGGCGTTGTCCTCCATCATGATCTCGGCGGCATCCACCACCGCCTCGAAGTTGAGCAGCGGCTCGCCCATGCCCATGAACACGATGTTGCTGACCTTGCGGTCGGAGGGCAGCGATTTCTCCACCAGGCGGTGCTCGGCCATGAACAGCTGGCTGACGATTTCGGCCGCGCTCATGTTGCGGTTGAAGCCCTGCCGGCCTGTGGAGCAGAAGGTGCAGGCCAGCGCGCAGCCGACCTGCGAGGAGACACACAGCGTGGCGCGTTCGCGCTCGGGGATGTAGACCATCTCCACGCTGTTGCCCGAGTCGAGGCGCAGTACCCACTTCATCGTCCCGTCGCGGGACTTCTGTTCGAACTGCACCTCGGGAATGCGGATTTCGGCGACCTGCGCGAGCTTCTCGCGCAGGGCCTTGGACAGGTCGCTCATCTCGGCGAAGTCGATCACGCCGCGCTGGTGAATCCACTTCATCACCTGCGCCGCGCGGAAGGGCTTCTCGCCCATCTCGACGAAAAACTGCTCGAGCTTGCCCTTGGGCAGCCCGAGCAGGTTGATCTTGCCGGAGGTTTCGATCATGCCCACGTGTCGTCCAGCACTCAGCGCGGGCAGATTTCGCCGGCCTTGAAGAAGAAGTCGATCTCGATCTTCGCGTTCTCCAGGCTGTCGGAACCGTGCACGGCGTTGGCGTCGATGCTGTCGGCGAAGTCGGCGCGGATGGTGCCCGGCTCGGCCTTCTTCGGATCGGTGGCGCCCATCAGGTCGCGGTTCTTGGCGACGGCGTTCTCGCCTTCCAGGACCTGGATCATGACCGGGCCGGAGATCATGAAGCCGACCAGCTCACCGAAGAAGGGGCGCTCCTTGTGCACGGCGTAGAAGCCTTCGGCCTGCTCGCGGGTCAGGTGGGCCATCTTGGCGGCGACGATCTTCAGGCCGGCATTCTCGAAACGGCTGTAGATGGCGCCGATCACGTTCTTGGCGACGGCATCGGGCTTGATGATGGAAAGGGTGCGCTCAACGGCCATGGTCTAGGGACTCCAGAAGGAATGGTCAAGAAACTTGAACCCGCCATTGTATGCGGGTTCAAGTGCTTGATAAAGGATGACTATCGGGGCGACGAAAAGTTTTCTGGTCGGGGATGATAGAGGTGCGCTGAATGTCGGCGTCTCCCGCCTGGGGCAGGGATGCCTCAACGCGAAAATCGTTGTAGGAACAACGATGGAACGCAAAGCGTTCCCCGAAGCGCTGGGCACAAGGATGTGCCCAGCAACGACGACATCATTCGTTGATTCGCGGAGGCCACCGCGGGTCCCTCCTCTCGGTCCCTTCCGACATCCATGTCGTTGCGGGTACGGCCCTCGAGAAAATTCACTTCGCGGTGCTCTCGAAAGCTGAAGTCCGTAGGGCCTTCCGGCATGGATGCCGGAAGAGCTTGAGAGGAGGGATCAGCCGAGCTGGATCAATCCAGGGACGGATTGATCCAGCATCTCCATGGGGCTCAGTCGCGTTCTTCAATCCAGGCCATCTGGATCGCCTCGAGGATCTTCTCGTTGGATTTCTCCGGGTCGCCCGCGAAGCCCGGCAGTTCCAGTACCCAGGCGTGCAGGTCGGTGAAGCGCACCCACTGCGGGTCGACGTCCGGGTGGGCATCCATCAGGGCGATGGCGATGTCGAGGGTGTCGGTCCAGTTCATGCGCGGCGCTCCCGGTCAGTGGCCTTCGGAGGCCAGGTTGATGGTGTACTTCGGGATCTCGACCACGAGGTCGGCATCGCCCACCACCGCCTGGCAGGACAGGCGCGAGTCGGGGTCCAGGCCCCAGGCCTTGTCGAGCATGTCGTCCTCGCACTCGGACGGTGCCTCGAGGCTGTCGCCGCCCTCGCGCACCCATACGTGACAGGTGGTGCAGGCGCAGGACTTCTCGCAGGCGTGTTCGATGTCGATGTCGTGCGCGAGTGCGGCGTCGAGGATGGAGGTGCCCGGTTCGGCCTCGATCACCATCCCTTCGGGACAGAAGCGTTCGTTGGGCAGGAAGATGATGCGTGGCATGGCGTTATTTTCCTTTGCGGTACTCGTCGGCCATTTCGCCGACGGTGTGGCCGGCGAGCGCGAGACTCACCGCCCGGTTCATGCGCCGTTCGACGAACGGCAGGGCGGCGTGCTCGAGCTGCTCGACCGCCGAGGCGATGGCGCCGGCATCCTCGCCCTCGACGGCGCTGGCGAGCAGCTCGCGCGCGCCTTCGAGGATCGGGCGGTCGATGTCGGTGAGCAGGTCGGCGTCCGCCGCCATCGCGGAGTCGATCGCCTCCAGGCTGCGCCGGCCCTCGACTCGCGCTTCGCGCAAGCGTCTTGCGGCGATGTCGTCGCCGGCATGCTCGAAGGAGTCGCGCAGCATGCGCTCGATCTCCTCCTCGGACAGGCCGTAGGACGGCTTGACCTGCACCTCGGCGGACACGCCGGAGGTCTTCTCGCGGGCGCTGACGGTCAGCAGGCCGTCGGCGTCGACCTGGAAGGTGACGCGCACGCGCGCCGCGCCGGCCGCCATCGGCGGGATGCCGCGCAGGGTGAAGCGCGCCAGCGAGCGGCAGTCCTCGACCGTGTCGCGCTCGCCCTGCAGCACGTGCAGGCTCATCGCGGTCTGGCCGTCCTTGAAGGTGGTGAACTCCTGCGCGCGCGCCACCGGCAGGGTGGTGTTGCGCGGGATGATGTGCTCGACCAGTCCGCCCATGGTCTCGATACCGAGGGAGAGCGGGATGACGTCGAGCAGCAGCATCTCGTCGGCCGGCTTGTTGCCTGCCAGCACGTCAGCCTGCAGCGCGGCGCCAAGGGCGACGACCTTGTCCGGATCGATGTCGGTCAGCACCTCGCGGCCGAAGAAGGCGCTCACCCGCTCCCGCACCCGCGGCACGCGGGTGGCTCCACCGACCATCACCACCTCCTGGATGTCGGCGGCCTTCAGGCCCGCATCCCTGAGCGCCTGTTCACAGGCGTCGAGGGTGCGCTCGATCAGCGGGTCGGCCAGGGTATTGAACTCGGCGCAGGTCAGGCAGCCCTGCCAGACGGTCTCGCCGCGCAGCGTAAGCTTGGCGCAGGTCTTGTCCTTGCCGGTCAGGTCCTCCTTGATGGCGCAGGCGGTGCGGCTGATCTGGCGCGCATCGCCCGCCTCCAGCCACTGTCCGGCGGCCACGTCCAGCCCGGCGCGCTCCATCAGCCACACGGCGACGGCCTGGTCGAAATCGTCGCCGCCAAGCTGGGTGTCGCCGCCTGTGGCCAGCACCTCGAACACGCCCTTGCGCAGGCGCAGGATGGAGATGTCGAAGGTCCCGCCGCCGAGGTCGTACACGGCGATCAGCCCCTCGGCCTGCCGGTCGAGACCATAGGCCAGCGCGGCGGCGGTTGGCTCGTTGAGCAGGCGCAGCACGTGCAGCCCGGCCAGGCGCGCGGCATCGCGGGTGGCCTGGCGCTGGGCCTCGTCGAAGTAGGCGGGCACGGTGATGACCGCGCCGGTGAGCTCGTCGCCCAGGCGCGCCTCGGCACGCGCCTTGAGGGCCTTGAGGATCTCCGCGGAGACCTCGACCGCGCCCAGCGGGCCGCGTGGGGTCTCCATCCTTGGCACGGCATCCTCGCCCTCGACGAAGCGGTAGGGCGGGCGCGGCTGCATCCGGCGCACGTCGTCCATGCCGCGCCCCATCAGGCGCTTGATCGAGAGGAAGGTGTGCGCCGGATCCAGGGCTGCCCGGGACTTGGCCTCCCGACCGATCGTGAAGCCCTCCGCCGTCACGTGCACCGCCGAGGGGAGGATCACCTCGCCCGCCTCGTCCGGCAGGCACTCCGGCACGCCGTTGATGACCGAGGCGACCAGCGAGTTGGTGGTTCCGAGGTCGATGCCGATGGCGGTGCGGCGTGCGTGAGGGGCGAGGGTCTGGCCGGGTTCGGCGATCTGCAGCAGGGCCATGGGATGCTCAGCGGGGGAGTTGTTCGAGGAAGCGCTTGAGAAACTGCAGGCGCTGGATCATGCGGCGGGCCTCGGGCAGGTCGCCGGCCTCGATGGCCTGGCCGAGGGCGGACCAGGTCGCGCCCCACAGTCCTTCGACTTCTCCGCGCAGATGGGCTCGCGCCTGTGCATCGTGCGCCTCGTCGAGGGCCTCGCGCAGCTCCATCTGCTGCATGAGGAAGGCGGGATCCTGCATCGTCTCGGCCTCGTCCACCGGCGCGCCGAGCAGCTCCAGCAGGTGGCTGGCGCGCGCGACGGGATCGGCCAGGGTGGCGTGCGCGTCGTTGATGTCGGCCGCGCGCTGGACTGCCAGGCGGCGTTCCAGCGCGCTGCCGAGGCTGAACCGGTCGGGGTGGAACTGGGCGCGCAGCTGCTCGAAGCGCTCGGCGAGCGAGGCCTCGTCGATGTCCAGCGCGGGGCGGAAGCCGAGCAGTTCGAAGGCGTTCATGGTCAGACGGTGAAACTCTCGCCGCAGCCGCAGGAATCCTTCACGTTCGGGTTGTTGAACTTGAGTCCGACGTTCAGGCCCTCGCGCACGAGGTCCAGTTCCGAGCCATCGAGGTGGAGCAGCCCCTTCGGGTCGGTGACCACGGTCACGCCATGGCTCTCGAACACGATGTCCTCGGGGCGGATTTCGTCGGCATACTCGAGCACGTAGGACAGCCCCGAGCAGCCGGAGGCCTTGACCCCCACGCGCAGGCCCACGCCCCTGCCGCGGCTGGCGAGGTAGTCCTTTACGTAGTTGGCGGCCTTCTCGGTCAGGGTGATGCTCATGCGGTTCAGGCCTCGCTGTGGATGGGCACGACTCGGCGCTCGTCGATGTCGCCGAAGCGCATGCGCAGATCCTGCTGTTCCGCGATCTCCAGCACGTCGCGGCGCTGCATCAGGGACTCCAGTGTGATGCCGGACAGGAAGGCATGGATCTGGCTCGTCAGGTCGGTCCACAGGTCATGGGTGAGGCACTTGGTGTGGTCCTGGCAGTCGCCCTTGCCCTCGCAGCGGCGCACGTCGATGGATTCGTCGACGGCGGAGATGACCTCGGCCACGTTGATCTGCGATGCGGGGCGGCCGAGGTTGTAGCCGCCGCCCGGGCCGCGCGTGCTGGCCACCAGGCCGCGGCGGCGCAGCTGGGCGAACAGCTGCTCAAGGTAGGAGAGGGAGATGCCCTGCCGCTCGGCGATGTCCGCGAGCGTGATGGGGCCGTGGCCCTGATGCAGGGCGAGGTCAAGAATGGCGGTCACCGCGTAGCGGCCCTTGGTGGTCAGGCGCATTGCCGTCTCCAGCTCGAAATGTTCAACAATGGATAGGATACAATCCCAAGCGCAAAGGTCAACTATTTGTCCCTGTTTTCGATGGGTCATTGTCCGTGGCATCGTCAGGCAGGCCGACACCGCCTAGTGGCGGCAGCGCCCCTGTCTCGACCTCGCCCCCCATCGCCCGCACCTGGGCGGAGAGCTGCTCGACCCGGGCGTCCAGCACCTGGATGTGGTCAAGCATGCAGTTGATCGCGTGCGCGACCGGGTCGGGCATGTCCTGCGCCACGCCGTAGGCGTCGAAGCCGAGCTTCTGCGCCATCGCCTCGCGCTTCCTGTCCGCCTCGCCGCGCTGCTGCACCACCCGGCCGGGGATGCCGACCACGGTGGCGCCGGGCGGGACGTCCTTCAGCACCACGGCATTGGAGCCGACCCGGCTGCCCGCGCCGAGGGTGATCGGGCCGAGGATCTTCGCCCCCGCGCCGATCACCACGTTGTCCTCCAGGGTGGGGTGGCGCTTGCCCTCCTTCCAGCTGGTGCCGCCGAGGGTCACGCCATGGTAGAGCGTGCAGTCGTCGCCGATCTCGGCCGTTTCGCCGATCACCACGCCCATGCCGTGGTCGATGAAGAAGCGGCGGCCGATTCTGGCCCCGGGGTGGATCTCGATGCCGGTCAGCCAGCGGCCGAGGGTGGATAGCCAGCGCGCCAGCCAGCGCAGCCGGCGGCTCCACAGCCAGTGGCTGAGGCGGTGCAGCCACACGGCATGCAGGCCAGGGTAGGTGGTCAGCACCTCGAAGGCGTTGCGGGCGGCGGGGTCGCGCGCATAGACGCTGCGGATGTCTTCGCGGATGCGGTCGAACATGGTCAGTCCTGTCTGTTGGTGTGCCGCTGCACCGCGGTCAGCATGCCGCGCAGGATGTCGACCTCGTTCGGCGTGACGCGGGCGCGCTGCAGGAGGTGGCGCAGCTTCTGCATCAGGTGGCGCGGGTTGGCCGGGTCGAGGAAGCCCAGCCCCTCGAGCGCTGCCTGCCAGTGCGCCAGCAGGCTCTCCACTGCATCATGCGGGGCGGGGGCAGGGAGTTCAACAGGGGGTACGGCGCACGTCTCCTCCAGCAGGGCCTGGCGCAGCTCGTAGGCCGCCACCTGCACCGCCTGCGCGAGGTTGAGCGAGCTGTAGTCCGGGTTGGCGGGGATGACCATGTGCGCATGGCAGCGGCCGAGTTCGACGTTGGTCAGGCCGGCGTGCTCGCGGCCGAACACCAGGGCCACCTCGCCCTCCTGCGCCGCAAGCTCGCGGATGGCCTGGCCGGCCGCCTGGCGCACGGTCATCAGCTCGTGCGGAGCGTCGCGCAGGCGGGCGCTGGCACCCACCACCCAGTGGCAGCCGGCCAGCGCCTCGTCCAGCGTGTCGACGATGCGGGCGTCCCGGAGCACGTCGGTGCTGCCTGCGGCCATGGCCTTGGCTTCGGCGTCGATCGCCGCCTTGGGGGCGGCCAGGACCAGGCGCGCGAGGCCCATGGTCTTCATCGCCCGTGCCGCGGAGCCGATGTTGCCGGGGTGGGTGGTGCCGACCAGCACGATCCGGATGCGGCCGTGGCGGGGGTCGTGGGCGGGACAGATGGTCCCGGCTGTAGTATTCTGTTCGGTCATCTTTCTTTCACAGATTCGCCGTCATGCATCCGATGCTGAACACTGCCGTGCGCGCCGCCCGCGCTGCGGGCACCGTCATGTTGCGCGCCTCGTCGCGCCTCGACAGCCTGAATGTCGAAAGCAAACAACGCAACGATTTCGTCACCGAGATCGACCGCCAGGCCGAGGCCGTGATCCTCGACATCCTCGGCAAGGCCTATCCGCAACACGCATTCCTCGGCGAGGAGACTGGCCGCAGCGGCAATGGCGGCAGCGACTTCCAGTGGATCATCGACCCGCTCGACGGCACCACCAACTACCTGCACGGCATCCCGCAGTACGCCATCTCCATCGCCCTCGAGCACCAGGGCCGCCTGGAGCAGGCCGTCGTGTATGACCCGGTCAAGGACGAGCTGTTCACCGCCAGCCGCGGCGGCGGCGCCTTCCTCAACAGCCGCCGCATCCGCGTCACCGGTCTCAAGAGCCTGGATGGCGCCCTGCTCGGCACCGGCATCCCGTTCCGCGACGACCAGCCGATCGAGCCGTTCATCGCCACTCTGCGCGGCATGCTCGGTCCGATCGCCGGTATCCGGCGCGCGGGCTCCGCGGCGTTGGACCTCGCCTACGTGGCGGCGGGCCGCCTGGACGGCTACTGGGAGTTCGCCCTCAAGCCCTGGGACATGGCGGCCGGCCTGCTGCTGGTGCGCGAGGCGGGCGGCATGATCACCGACTTCGCCGGCGGCGACAACTCGATGAAGAGCGGCAACGTCATCGCCGCCAACCCCCGCCTGCTGCACAGCATGCTGACGGTGGTGCAGAACAGCGTCGGGCCGGAATACCACCGCTGAGGAATCCATCCGGGGATGCCTCAAACGACAAGGGGTCCTGCGGGACCCCTTTTTCATGCCTGCCGGGCGGCGCGCTTACGGCCGCCCCTCGGTCCCTGCCTCCGCCTCGGCCTTCTCGGGCCTGAGAAGGTCGGCCCGTTTCAGGCCCATGGCCAGCGCCAGCGAGGAGGCGACGAAGATCGACGAGTAGGTGCCGGAGAGGATGCCGACGATCAGGGCGTACGAGAAGCCGTGCACCGCGTCGCCGCCGAGGTAGAACAGCACCACCACGGTCAGGAGGGTGGTCAGCGAGGTCATGGTGGTGCGCGACAGGGTGTCGTTGGTGGCCTTGTTCATCACCTCGATGGGAGTCGCCTTGCGCATCTTGAGGAAGTTCTCGCGGATGCGGTCGAACACCACGATGGTGTCGTTGATCGAATAGCCCATCACCGCCAGCACGCCCGCCAGCACGGCGAGGTCGAACTCGAACTCGAAGAAGCTGATGAAGCCGAGCACGATGAGCACGTCGTGGGCGAGCGCCTGGATGGCGCCGAAGGCCAGCTTGAACTCGAAGCGCAGGCCGACGTAGGCCATGATGCCGAGCAGGACGAACAGGATCGCCAGCGCCCCGTTCTCGATCAGCTCCTTGCCGACCGCCGGGCCGACGAACTCGACGCGGCGCATCTCCGCGCCGGCATCCACCGCGCGCATGGCCTCCAGCACCTGGCCGGACAACTCGGCCTGCTTGACCCCCTCTTGCGGGGGCAGGCGCACCAGCACGTTGTTGCTCGCGCCGAAGTGCTGCACCACCCCGCCGCCGAGCCCCTTGCCGTCCAGCGCGGCACGCACCTTGTCCAGCTCGACCGCCTGCGGGTAGATCACCTCGACGACCATGCCGCCGGTGAAGTCCAGGCCGAAGTGCAGACCCTTGGTCGCCAGCGAGGTGATGGCTGCGAGCACGAAGAAGATCGTCACGGCATAGCCGATGTAGCGCTTGCCGAAGAAGTCGAAGTTGGTGTTGTTGGGGACGAAGCGCATCTCACACCCCTCCGATGGCAATGGACTTGAGCCGCGCCTGGCGGCCGTAGGTCAGGTTCACCAGCGCGCGGGTGACCAGAATGGCGGTGAACATGGAGGCCAGGATGCCGATCGACAGGGTCACGGCGAAGCCCTTGACCGGCCCGCTGCCGAAGGCGAACAGCGCCAGCGCGGCCAGCAGGGTGGTCAGGTTGGCATCGAGGATGGTGGCGAAGGCGCGCTCGTAGCCCGCGTGGATGGCCGCCTGCGGCGTGTTGCCGTTGCGCAGCTCCTCGCGGATGCGCTCGTTGATCAGCACGTTGGCGTCCACCGCCATGCCCAGGGTGAGCACGATGCCCGCGATGCCCGGCAGGGTCAGGGTGGCCTGCAGCAGCGAGAGCACCGCCACGATCAGCACCAGGTTGACGAACAGCGCCACGTTGGCGAACACGCCGAACAGGCTGTAGTAGACGATCATGAACAGCGCCACGGCGACGAAGCCGACGATGGCCGCGGTCACACCCGCCTTGATGTTGTCCGCGCCGAGGCTCGGGCCCACGGTGCGCTCCTCGATGATCTCGATGGGCGCGCGCAGGGCGCCGGCACGCAGGAGCAGGGCGAGGTCGCGCGCCTCGTTGCCGTTGTCCAGGCCGCTGATCTGGAAGCGGTTGGAGAGCTGGTCGCGGATGGTGGCGATGTTGATCACCTCCTCGACCACGTACTTCTTCTTCACCTGCTGGCCGTTTTCCTCGACCGTCTCGACCTTGTTCTCGATGAACACCACTGCCATCGGCTTGCCGATGTTCTGGCCGGTGACCTCGCTCATGCGCCGCGCGCCCTTGCCGTCCAGGTTGACGAACACGGCGGGCGAGCCGCTCTGCTGCTCGATGCCGGAGGCGGCGCCGACAATCTGGTCGCCTGTGATGATGACTTGGCGCTTGAGCAGCACCGGCCCGCCGTCGCGCTGCTGGTACAGGCGCGCGCCGACCGGGGTGCGCCCGCTCTTGGCTGCATCATCCCAGTCGGCCGGGCCGCCCTCGACCAGGCGGAACTCCAGCGTGGCGGTGGCGCCGAGGATTTCCTTGGCGCGCGCGGTGTCCTGTACGCCGGGGAGCTGCACCACGATGCGGCTGTCGCCCTGCTGCTGGATGACCGGCTCGGCCACGCCCAGTTCGTTCACGCGGTTGCGCAGGGTGGTGATGTTCTGCTCCAGCGCGGCCTTGCGCTCGGCCAGCACGGCCTTCTCGCCGAAGCGGGCGATCAGGAAGAAGTCCTTGCCGTCCTCGCGCGCGGAGAGCTCGAGGTCGGGGTATTGCCGGGCGATCGCCTTCTCGGCGGCGGCACGCTCGGCCGCGTCGGCGAAACGCACCAGCACGTCCTCGCCCTCCAGGCCGACGGTCAGGTAGCGCAGCTTCTCGCCGCGCAGGTAGCCGCGCAGGTCCTCGACGGTGCGTTCGCGCAGGGTCTTGAGCGCCGCTTCCATGTCGATTTCCATCAGGAAATGCACGCCGCCGCGCAGGTCCAGGCCGAGGTACATCGGCTTGGCGCCCAGCGCGCTCAGCCAGGCCGGAGTGTTGGGCGCGAGGTTGAGGGCGACGATGAAGCCGCGGCCCAGCTCCTTGCGCACCAGGTCGGCGGCCTTGAGCTGGGTCTCGGTGTCGCCAAAACGGATCAGCAGCTGCTGGCCCTGCAGTTCGATGCGCTTGGGCGAGATGCCTGCCTGGGTGAGCGCCCGCTCGACGCGCTTGAGGTCCGCCTCGCCCACGACGGCGCTGCGCGCGCTGACCTGCACCGCGGGGTCCTCGCCGTAGATGTTGGGCAGGGCATAGAGCAGCCCGAGCACCAGCACGGCGGCGATGAGAAGGTTTTTCCAGAGTGGATAGCGGTTCATGCACTCGCTCCCGTCATTGGGGGCCGCGGGCCGCTCGATGGCCCATGAGCAAAGGCCCCTGTCCGGGGCCTCGTGTGGATCGTGATCAGGCGCCGCGCAGGTCGCGGATGGTGCCCTTGGGCAGCACGGTGGTCACGGCGGAACGCTGCACGATGATCGTGGTGCCTTCGGCCACCTCGACGGTGAGGAAGGTCTCGCTGAGCTCGACCACGCGGCCGACCAATCCGCCGGAGGTCAGCACCTCGTCACCCTTGGCCAGGGCGTCGACCAGCTTCTTGTGCTCCTTCTGGCGCTTGATCTGCGGGCGGATCAGCAGGAAGTACATGACCACGAAGATGAGAATGAGCGGCAGGAAGCTCATCAGCGGATCGGGCTGCTGGGCGGCGGCGGCCGGGGCCTCGGCCATGGCGGAGGAAATGATGTCCATGAGGAGCGGTACCTTTGGGAAGGTTTACGGTAAAACGTCCGGCATTATGCCACAGGGGCGGATGGTGTCAGTCCGAGGCGTCGATGCCCGCCCTGCGCTTGCGGTAGAACTCCTCGGTCCAGGCCTCGAAACGGTCTTCCGCGATGGCCTGGCGGATCTCCCGCATCAGCTGCTGGTAGTAGTGCAGGTTGTGGATGGTGTTCAGGCGCCCGCCGAGCATCTCGTTGCACTTGTCCAGATGGCGCAGGTAGGCGCGGCTGTAGTTGCGGCAGGTGTAGCAGCCGCAGTGCGGGTCGACCGGGCGGGTGTCGTCCGCATGGCGCGCGTTGCGGATGCGCACGTCGCCCCACTGGGTGAACAGGTGGCCGTTGCGCGCATTGCGGGTAGGCATCACGCAGTCGAACATGTCCACCCCGCGGCGCACCGCCTCGACGATGTCCTCAGGCTTGCCCACCCCCATCAGGTAGCGCGGGCGGTCCTTGGGCAGCAGCGGGGTGGTGGCGTCCAGCACCTTGAGGCGCTCGTCCTCCGGCTCGCCGACCGACAGGCCTCCGATGGCGTAGCCGTCGAAGCCGATCTCCATCAGCCCTGCAGCCGAGGCCTCGCGCAGGGCCGGGTACATGCCGCCCTGGACGATGCCAAAGAGCGCGGATCTTTGGGGGTCCGCCGGGTCGTCGCCCTGCAGCTCGACGTGGGCCTTCTTGCTGCGCTCCGCCCAGCGCAGGGACAGCTCCATGGAGAAGCGCGCCTGCGACTCGGTGGCCGGGTAGGGGGTGCACTCGTCGAAGATCATGACGATGTCCGAGCCGAGCGCGTGCTGCACGGCCATCGAGGTCTCGGGGTCGAGGTGCACCTTGCTGCCGTCGACCGGCGACTGGAAGCGCACGCCCTCCTCGCTGATCTTGCGCAGGCCGGCGAGCGAGAACACCTGGAAGCCGCCGGAGTCGGTCAGGATCGGGCCGCTCCAGTGCATGAAGTCGTGCAGATCGCCGTGCTTCCTGACGATCTCCACGCCCGGGCGCAGCCAGAGGTGGAAGGTGTTGCCGAGGATGATCTCGGCGCCGATCTCGCGCAGCTCCTCGGGGGTCATCGCCTTGACCGTGCCGTAGGTGCCGACCGGCATGAAGGCCGGGGTCTCGACGGTGCCGCGGGCGAAGGTCAGGCGACCGCGGCGGGCGGTGCCGCTGGTGGTGAGCAGGTCAAATTTCATGGCTGGATCGATCCACGGCGGAAACAGCGCCGTCGGGAGCGGCGCTGGGACGCGAAGCGTCACCCGAAGGGTGGAATCCATGGATGGATTCCACCGCTGTCGGGGTCAGGAACATCGCGTCGCCATAACTGAAGAAACGGTAGCTGGCGGCGACCGCGTGGCGATAGGCCTCCATCACGGTCTCATAACCGCCGAACGCGCACACCAGCATGAGCAGGGTGGAGCGCGGCAGGTGGAAGTTGGTGAACAGGGCGTCGACCACGCGGAAGCGCACCCCGGGGGTGATAAACAGGCGCGTGTCGCCGGTGTAGGGCTCGAGCTCGCCGGACAGGCTCGCCGCCGCGGCGGATTCCAGCGCGCGCACGGCGGTGGTGCCGATCGCCACTACCCGTCCGCCACGCGCGCGGGTGGCGCGGATGGCCTCGACCGTGGCTGCGGACACCTCGATCCACTCGGCGTGCATGCGGTGCTCGGCCAGACTCTCCACCCGCACCGGCTGGAAGGTGCCCGCGCCGACGTGCAGGGTCACCCGCGCCGTCTCCACCCCGCGCGCCCGGATCGCCTCGAGCAGGTCGGCGTCGAAATGCAGCCCCGCCGTGGGGGCGGCCACCGCGCCGGGGCGGTTGGCGAACACGGTCTGGTAGCGATCGCGGTCGCTCGCCGTGTCCGCGCGCTCGATGTAGGGCGGCAGGGGCATGTGGCCGTGGGCCTCCAGTGCGTCGAGGAAGGAGTCGCCCCCCTCGACGAACCGCAGGCGGAACAGCTCGTCCTGGCGCGCCAGCATCTCCAGCACGACGCCGCCCTCCATGTGCAGGCGGGTGCCTGGCTTGGGGGCCTTGCTGGCACGCACGTGGGCGAGGGCCTCGCGCTCGTTCAGCAGGCGTTCGACGAGCACCTCCACCTTGCCGCCGCTGTCCTTCTGGCCATGCAGCCGCGCCGGGATCACCCGCGTGTCGTTGAATACCAGCAGGTCGCCCGCGCGCAGCAGGGTGGGCAGGTCGCGCACCGCGCCATCCCGCCAGGTGCCCGCCGCGCCGTCCACCACCAGCAGGCGGGCGCCGGATCGCTCGGGCAAGGGGGTCTGGGCGATCAGCGCTTCGGGCAGCTCGAAATCGAAATCGCTGACTTTCATGGAGGAAGGCTTCATGGCGGGCGAGGATACCATGCCGCCATTGGCCCCCATCGCGCCGGGCATGTAGAATCAGCCCTCCTTCCGTGCCGGAATGGCGGAATCGGTAGACGCAGCGGACTCAAAATCCGCCGCTGGCAACAGTGTGTGGGTTCGAGTCCCACTTCCGGCACCATTCTCCTGATCGTTGGGTCAGATCCCTTCGCTATCCTCCCTTGATTCGAATCGGTGCGTGTTCGCGCCTGATCGGAGCAAGATCAATCCATCTGTGTTCAGCGTTCGTCCCGGAACGGCCGGAGCGAGACCTTGGTGCGGTGTTCCGCGCGGACTTTCGCCCCGTCGAGGTCGGTGCCCTGGAAGTAATGCCGCTGCCATCCTTCCTTCACGGCCTCGGGATCTCGTTCGGCCAGCCGGGCGATGAAGGTGTTGCGAGCGTTCGTCCACTCCTGGAAACGATCCGCAAGACCGGGCTCCTCGCGCATGTCCAGGATCCGGGGCGACATGTGCTCCAGGAGCCCAACCATCAAGGGAATGATTGCCGCCATCGGCTCCCCCTGTTCGAAGCGGACCGGCTGGTCCGCCCGGGTGAACTTCCAGTTCATGGTGAAGGTGAAGGGCAACCAGTCCGTCTCGACCACCCCGGCCAGTGGCGCAATGCCGTCCTTGGGGGCGTTGGTCGGCCCGGTGGCCATGATCTGGATGCCCGGTGGGGTGCGGAACAGCAGGGGGATGTGGAAGGTGAGGATGCCCGAGCCGAAATGGCTGACGGCCAGGCGGGGGTGGCCGGCCTCGTCCGGAGTGATCCGGATGGCATCCTTGTCGTCTCCCCCCGACCAGATGGCCTCGAAGCCGACGGGATTGAGCAGTTCCCAGCCGATCGTGTTGGCGATGTTCAGCGGCAGGCATCGGTAGGCGAAGCGGTCCGGTGTTTGCTCCATCCAGTCCCGCTTGAGCGGGGCGGGGCGGAGGAAGTCTTCGGGCTTCTCCTTGTGGGAAAGGAGGGAGAAGGCGACCAGCGGGATTTCATCCATGGGATTCGTTGCGGACATGATCGTGTTCCCTGTTGTGACGACGGGTTCTTCTTTCCGGTGGGGCCGCGCCTTGCGTCCCAGGCGGTCCGGTGGTCAGTCTTCCGACGTCATGCGCCGGCTCCACTCCGTGCATGCGCGCACGGCCATGGAGGGTGGTGTGGACGATGCAAATGCGCGAGCCTCGGTGTCGATGCGGCGGGTCAAGGAGTCGCTCAGGCGCCCGCGCTCCCTGAACCCCTTGCCCTCTTGCTCGAGGAGCTCCGCGACATAGTCTTGGCGCGGTGGGAGCATGCGATAGATGCTGCCCAGGCAGGTCACGAGGGCGTACTGGCGGGCCGCCCCGGCATCGCCGCCATCCGGCGTGGCGGCGCAGCCCGCCAGGGTCAGGGCCGCCAGGGCGAGGGCGGGGCCGGCAGGAGTCTTGGGGTTCATCGGGCACCTCCATGAAAAACGCCCGGCAAGCCGGGCGTCGGATCAGGGTCGCGGCTCCACCATGGGCGGGTCAGCGGGTCTGCGTCAGGGTGTCGAGATCGTCCGGCAACGGCTCGACGGTCGGCGCGCCCACCTTCAGGGTCGGCATCAGCGCGCCGATGCCCGCGAGGATGCGGTACTGGGCGAACAGGCGCTTGTTGCGCGCCTCGGTGTGGGCCCGGCGGGCCTGGAACAGCTCGTTCTCCGAGTCGAGCAGGTCGAGCAGGGTGCGCTTGCCGAGCCCGAACTGCTTGTCGTAGGCGTCGCGCGTTTCCAGGCTGGCATCGACGTGCTGCTTCAGGTAGGGGATCTGGCTGTCGAGCGCCTTGTAGGCGTTCCAGGAGAGCGCCAGGCTCTCGTCCACCTCGCGCCGGGTGTTGTCGCGGATGGACTTGGCCTCGTTGATCAGGTGCGCGGTCTGGCGCTTGCGCGCGTCGTCGCGCCAGCCATTGAACAGGTTCCAGCGCAGGCGCAGCATCGCGGTCATGTCCTCGTTGCGGCCTTCGACGCCGTCGAGGTCCTCGCCCCAGGTGCGGCCGAGTTCGAGGTCCAGGCGGGGCACGAAGCGGTGCTTGGTGGCCTCGTACTGGGCGAAGCCGGCGTCCACGTCGGCCTCGGCCGAGCGCAGGGTGGGATGGTTGTCCTGTGCCTGCTGGAGGGCGGTTTCCATGGTGGCGGGCAGGCTCGCGTCGATGCCCGACGGCTCGTTCAGGCCATCGGCCGGCACGCTGCCGACGATGCGACGGTAGTTGGCCAGGGCATCGGCAAGGTTGTTCTCGTCCGAGATGACGTTGGCGCGCGCGCGGGCCACGCGACCCTCGACCTGGGCCAGGTCCGCCATGCGGCCGACGCCGGACTCGCTGCGCAGCTTGACCTGGTCATAGGTGCGCTCGTGCGTCTTCAGGTTCTCCTGCGACAGGCGCAGCATCTCCTGGCGGGTCATCAGCTCGAGGTAGACCTCGGCCACCCGCAGGGAGGTGTACTCGCCAAGGGCCTTGAGCCGCCAGTCCGCCGAGGCGATGCGTGCCTCCTGGCGCTCGACCTCGCTCGTGGTCGCTCGGCCGTCGAACAGCATCTGGCGCAGCAGCAGGGCGGCTTCCTTGCGAGTGTAGTCCCTCCATTCCTGGCCGGTGTTGATGTTCTTGCTGTCCTCGTAGCCGATGCCGGCCGTCAGGTCGAGGCTCGGGTAGTAGCCGGCCTTCGCCTGGCGCAACTCCTCCTTGCGCGATTCCGTTTCGTGCGCCTGGGACAGGATGTTGGGGTTGTTCTGCAGAGTGTCCGCGATGGCCTGCTCGAGCGTCACCGCGCTCGCCGGGACGGACGCCATCAGGGCCAGGCCGAAGGCGGTCAGGCCGATGAAGTGTCGGGTCATGGTCATGATTGTTCTTCTCCCTTTCGATAGGACGGGCCTTCTGCCCGCCCTGTTCTCTATGAACCGTCGTTCTTGTGTATAGACCATGGGCCGGTCCCCCGCATGGCGGGGGGGGGCCGGCCGCCGGGGCCTCAGGGCAGCAGGTTGACCTGAACCTCGGTTTCCACGAGCAGGGTCACGGTGGTGCCTTCCACCGTCCCGCTGTAGGCCTCGTAGCCCTCCGTGGGGGAGGTCGTCGGAGTCCACTCGGTGGAGAGGAGGTTCACCGTGTCGTTGGTGTCGCCCGTGATGGTGAACACGTCGCCACCATCGGTGAGGTCCAGCACGTCCGCGGGGCTCAGGGTGACGATGTTCGCTTCCCCATGCTCGCCGGAGATGTCGATCCCCGTGATCGTCTCGTCGATCAGGTCCTGGTCACCGGGCAGGTCCGGGTTGTCGGCCGCGAGCAGGCTCAGGTCCAGCTCGAAGGCCGGCTCGCCCTTGGTGCTGTCCAGCAACACGAGGGTGCCGTCCGGCGCGATGTCGTAGCCGATGACGTCGGTCACGGTGAAACCACTGCCATCCCCCTCGACGACATAGATCACGCCGTCATAGGTGGAAGGTTCCGACTGCGAACCGCTCATCGGGACATCGTCTCCGCCCGTCGGGTACTCGTTCAGGGTGAACAGCGTGTTGCCCCCCTCGTCCGCGAGGGTGAAGCCGCGCAGGTCAACCTTGGTGTCCCCGTTGTACTCCAGCACGAAGGCATAGGTGTTGTCCGGATCGAGTTCGATCCCGCCATCACCGAAGTCGACGCCATAGGTGTCCTGCGACCCCTGCTCGTCGCGCACTGAGATGCCGTCGAAGATGACCGTCTGGCTGTCGTCCTCGCTGTCCACCTCGATCACTTTCAGCCGGAGGTCCTGGTCCTGAACATTCGTGTTCGTGATCAGGATCGCCTCGCCCAATACCGGCGGCGGTGGCGGCGGCGGCGGCGGCGGCGGCGGCGGCGGCGGCGGCGGTGGCGGCGGCGGCGGCGGCGGCGGCGGTGGCGGCGGCGGCGGCGGTGGCGGCGGTGGCGG
>JBMOQP010000006.1:0-29140 GCA_049322715.1 Pseudomonadota bacterium | reverse complement strand
CGAAACAGATCATCGTCGCCCTCATGCGCAAGTTGGTGCACCTGATGTGGGGCATCCTCAAATCAGGCCGCCCCTTCGACCCTGCCATGGGCTTGCCAGGGGGTGGGTAAGACAGTATCTGAAAAAAATCCATCCATGGATTTTTTCAGCTCGGCTCACCGCGAAGTGAATTCGCGGTGGCCTCCGCGAATCATGGGCTTACGCCCTTGTTCGCGTCGGGGCATCCATGCCCCGGACAGGAAACGCTGAATTTTTCAGCGTTTCCCTAAAGGCACACCCGAAGGGTGCCGCCCGAGGATGGGCGGCATCAGCGGTGAGTATCAGCGGGGTGCCGCGTCCGATTTCCAGCGCGACCAGACGCGAATCACCACATGCCTGGGCATGGCGGTGCGCGACTCCTTCCACGGGCGGACCAGCCCCTCGAGGCGCGAGCTGTCCTGCGCGACCTCCATGGCCCACAGCGATTCGGCGGGATGGGCCGGGCGCGGGTTCAGGCGCTCGTGCAGGAAGAACAGGGCGATGAAGCGCGGTACGGGAAGTGTGGCCAGCATCAGGCCGAGCAGCAGGGTGAGCACGCCCATGGCGGGATAGCCGCTGACCACTAGGGAAGGATCGTCGCGGAACAGCGGCCAGAGGAAGCTCGCCCCCGTGGCAAACAGGCCGGCAGAGAACAGGATGCGCCGCTCGGCGAGAGTGCGGTGGGCGGCGTTGAGCAGCCGGATGAAGCGGGGTTCGTCCATCGTTCAGGGCTCCGTCAGGCGGAAGGGGCTTCTTTGTTTTGTGTACGATCGATGGTGCGCAATTTCAAGTGCAGCGCCGCCTTGGCCATCAGGTGCGCGCTCACCGGGGCGGTGATGAACAGGAACAGGGTGACCAGGATCTCGTGCATGCTCGGGGTCTCCGAGCGCAGGCTGAAGTAGATCGCGGACACGACCAGGATGGCTCCCGCACCGAGGGTGGTGGCCTTGGTCGGGCCGTGCAGGCGCATGTAAAAATCCGGCAGGCGGAACAGGCCGATCGAGCCGACCAGGGTAAAGAACGCGCCGATCAAGACGAGCGCGGCAAGGATGAGTTCCAGCATCGTTCCCTACTCCATGATGTCGCCGCGCAGCAGGTACTTGCTGAGCGCGACCGTGCCGACGAAACCCATCACCGCGATCAGCAGCGCGGCCTCGAAGTACAGGGCGCTGCCGAGGTTGAGCCCGAACAGGATCAGGAGGGCGATGGAGTTGATGTACAGGGTGTCCAGGGCGAGGATGCGGTCCGGAGCGTCCGGGCCGATGAAGAGGCGGGCCAGGCTCAGGGCCAGAGCGACGCTGACCATGGCAATGGCGTAGGGTAGGACAGCGGCGAGCATCAGGAAAACACCTCTTTGAGCGGCTGCTCGTAGCGGGTCTTGATCTGGCGGACCTCGGCCTCGACGTCGGTGACATGCAAGGCGTGCACCAGCAGCGAGCGGCGGTCCGGAGACAGGTCGCAGGACACCGTACCCGGGGTGAGCGAGATGGTGTTCGCCAGCAAGCTGATCGCGAGCGGGGACTGCACGTCGAGCGGGATGTGCATGAAGCCCGGCTGCAGGGCATCCACTGGCCCGAGGATGCGGCGCGCGACGATGACGTTCGCGACCAGGATGTCCCATAGCACGATGCCGACGAACCTGAGCATGATGCCGGGATGGCGGATGCGCACCTGTTCGGGCCAGAAGGAGGCGGTCAGCCGGGGGATGAGCACGGCAAGCACGCTGCCGAGTACCAGGTGACCGGCGGAGAGGCTGTTGTTGAGCAGCATCCAGATCAGCAGCAGGGAAAGGCTGAGGATCGGATGGGGCAGGGCTCTGCGGAACATGCTCATGGTTCGCTCCCGATGGCGGCGGTGGAGAGCACGGCGTCCACGTAGCCGCGCGTGTCGTGCAGCTGCAGGGCGGTGGCCTCGAGCAGGGCGGTGATCGGCTGGGCGAGAACCACCATCAGCGGCGCGGCGAGCAGAAGCCCCAGCACAGCGGGCAGGGCGGCCTTCTGCAGCGACAGGCCCGTGGAGGGGGCATCGGCGTGGCTGCGGTAGAACAGGGTGCTGCCGCTGCGCGCCAGCGCGACGATGATGACGAAGCTCGAGACCAGGATCACCGCGTAGTGGATGGCCATGCGCGGGTCGTCCAGCGCCGCGTGCAGGATCAGGAGCTTGCCGAAGAAGCCCGACAGCGGCGGCATGCCAGCCAGGGCAATGGCGAGCATGAGGAACAGCGAGCCGAGCAGCACGCCACCGGGCATGGCGGCGCCGGGCTCCAGCCGGTCCCCGTCCTCGCCCCGCGCGCGGACGATCAGGTCGGCCAGCAGGAAGAAGGCGGCGGCCAGAAGGGTGGAGTGGATCAGGTAGTAGAGCGAGCCGGCCGAGGCTGCGGGGGTGGCGAGGCCGAAGCCGATCAGCAGGGTGCCGACCGAGGCGAGCACCAGGTAGGCGATCTGCACGCGCAGATGCGCGGCGGCCATCACGCCGAGGGCGGCGAGGCCCAGGGTGATCCATCCCGCAAACTGCAGCCACGGGGTGACGAGCCCCGCGAGCGCGCCCGCCTCATCGCCGAACAGCGTTCCGTGCACGCGCACGATGGAGTAGATGCCGACCTTGGTCATGATGGCAAACAGGGCGGCGACCGGCGCGCTGGTCTGCGCGTAGGCGGCAGGCAGCCACAGGTAGAGCGGGAAGGCGGCGGCCTTGATGCCGAACACCACCAGCAGGAGCAGCCCGGCGCCCGCGATCAGGCCGTGGTTCTCCGCCGGCGCGGCGGCCACGCGGTTGGCCATGTCGGCGAGGTTCAGGCTGCCGAGCACGCCGTACAGCGCCCCCACGGCGAACAGGAACAGGGTGGAGCCGACGAGGTTGATCACCACGTAATGCAGCCCGGCCTTGGTGCGCAGGCGTCCGCCGCCGTGCAACAGCAGGCCGTAGGAGGCGAGCAGCAGCACCTCGAAAAACACGAACAGGTTGAATACGTCGCCAGTCAGGAAGGCGCCGTTGAGGCCGAACAGTTGCAGCTGGAACAGCACGTGGAAGTGCGGGCCGCGTTCGTCGACCCCAGTGGCGATGGCATAGGCCAGGCTGCCCAGGGCGAGGAGCATGGTCAGCCCCACCATCAGGGCGGACAGGCGGTCGAGCACCAGCACGATGCCGAATGGCGGCACCCAGTTGCCCAGGGCGTAGACGCGGTGGACGTCGTCCGTGGCCACGCCGACCAGGGCCAGCGCCAGCCCGGTCACGCCCAGCACGGCAACGAGGTTGATGATGCGCTGCAGGCGCAGGCCACCCGCGGCCGCGAACAGCAGGACGAAGCCCGCGATCAGCGGCAGCAGGACGGGCCAGACGACGAGTGTGCTCATGCGCGCTCCTCCGCTTCGGCCGGACGGTCATGGCCGGGGGCGTCAACGTGCAGGCCGTCGACATGGTCGTTGCCCATCTCGCCGCGTGCGCGCAGGGCGAGCACGATCACGAACGCGGTCATGCCGAAGGCGATCACGATGGCGGTCAGCACCAGGGCCTGCGGCAGCGGATCGGTGTAGCCGGCGGCCGCGGGGGCGACGATGGGCGGCAGGCCGATGGCCATGCGTCCCATGACGAACAGGAACAGGTTCACCGCGTAGGAGAGCAGGGTCAGGCCGAGCACGACCGGGAAGGTGCGCCCGCGCAGGGAAAGGTAGACGCCGCCCGCGGTGAGCACGCCGATGGCAAGGGCGATCAGCAGTTCCATCAGTGTTTCTCCTGCATGGGCACGGTCTCTCCGGCCTGGCTGAGGCGGCCGAGCTGGACCAGGATCAGCACGGTCGCGCCGACCACCACGAGGAACACGCCGAAGTCGAAGGCCATTGCGCTCGCAACCTCGAATTCGCCAACCACCGGCCAGTGCAGGTGGGTGAAGGTGGAGGTCAGGAAGGGGTAGCCGAGTCCCATGGCGACGAGGCCGGTGCCCGTGGCGATGGCGAGGCCCGCGCCGACCACGCGGTGCATGTCCGTGCGCAGGCGGCTCGCGGTCCAGTCGATGCCGTTGGCGAGGTACTGGACGATCAGCGCCACGGCGGTGATGAGGCCGGCGATGAAGCCGCCACCCGGCAGGTTGTGGCCGCGCAGCAGGATGAACACGGCGACCAGGAGGGTCAGCGGCAGCAGCAGGCGGGTGAGGGTGGCCATGATCGGTGGGTGGGCATCCGCGGTCCAGCGGCGGCCTTCGGCATCGGCGGCCGGCATGGGCAGCTTCAGCCCGTGCAGCAGGGCGACGATGCCGAGCCCCGCGAGCGCCAGCACGGTGATCTCGCCGAGGGTGTCGAAGCCACGGAAGTCGACCAGGATCACGTTGACCACGTTGGTGCCGCCCCCGCCGGGCAGGGCTTGCTCGAGGAAGAAGCCGGCGATGGTGTCGAGCGGGCGGGTGAGGACGGCCAGGGTGAGCAGGGTGGCACCCAGGCCCGCGACCAGCGCGAGTAGCGCGTCACGCCCGATGCGCAGGCGGCTGGACTCGACCGGCGTCTGCTGCGGCAGGAAGAACAGGGCCAGCAGCAGGAGGACGATCGTGACGACCTCGACGGACAGCTGGGTCAGGGCAAGGTCGGGCGCGGAGAACTTCACGAAGGCGAGCGCCACGATCAGGCCGACCACGCCCATGGTGATCAGCGCGACCAGGCGACGGCGGTGCCAGACCACGGTGGCGAGGGTGGCGAGCACGAGCGCGATGGCGGCGGTCACGGTGACCGCATCGACGGGCATCATGCCGACCCCACCCAGGAGCGGCGCGGCCTGCCCGGCAAAGCTCGCCACGGCCACGGCGAGCGACGCGAACACCAGCCAGGCGACGGCGCCCTGCAGGCTGCCGCGGTCGAAGGCGTGGGTGACGGCATGAGCGAGCCCGCGCAGGCCGCCCATCACGGCGTTGTACGGCACACGCGCGTCGATGCGACCGACGGTGCGCTCGTGCCAGTCGAACAGCGGCTGCCGCAATACATAGACCAGCACGCCCAGGGCGAGGGCGGCGAGCGACATCATCAGCGGCTGGTTGAAGCCGTGCCAGATGGCCAGGCTGTACTCGGGCACGTTGCCCTGCAGGGTGCCGTCCACCGCCACCGCGAGCAGCGGGGCGACGGTCAGGCCGGGCAGGATGCCGACCGCGAGGCAGAGCACCACCAGGATGTCGACCGGCGCCTTCATGAAGCGTGGCGGCTCGTGCGGGGTCTTCGGCAGATCGATGGGGGCGCCGTTGAAGAACACGTCGTGGATGAAGCGCAGCGAGTAGGCCACCGACAGCATGCCGCCGAGGGTGACCAGCGCGGGGATCAGCCAGGCCAGGGGCAGGCGCTCGCCGACCACCACCGCCTCGGCGAAGAACATCTCCTTACTCAAAAAGCCGTTGAGCAGGGGCACGCCGGCCATCGCTGAAGCCGCAATCATCGCAAGCCAGGCAGTGTGGGGCATGTAGCCCAGCAGGCCGTTGAGGCGGCGCATGTCGCGGGTGCCGGTCTCGTGGTCGATGATGCCGGCGACCATGAACAGCGAGGCCTTGAAGGTCGCGTGGTTGATGATGTGGAACACCCCGGCCACCGCCGCGAGCGGGGTGCCGAAGCTGAACAGCAGGGTGATCAGGCCGAGGTGGGAGATGGTCGAGTAGGCCAGCAGTCCTTTCAGGTCGTGCTTGAACAACGCGGTGTATGCGCCGAGCAGCAGGGTGGCGAGGCCCGCGCCGCCGACGATCAGGTTCCACTCCAGCGTGCCGGACAGGGCCGGGAACAGGCGTGCGAGCAGGAATACCCCCGCCTTCACCATGGTGGCGGAGTGCAGGTAGGCCGATACCGGGGTGGGCGCGGCCATCGCGTGCGGCAGCCAGAAGTGGAACGGGAACTGGGCGGACTTGGTGAACACCCCGAGCAGGACCAGCACCAGGATGGGCAGGTAGAGCGGATGGGCGCGGATGACGTCGCCCGCCGCGAGCACCTCGCTCAGGTTGTAGCTGCCGACGACGTGGCCGAGCATCAGTACGCCGGCGAGCAGGGCGAGACCGCCGCCCCCGGTGACCGCGAGGGCCATGCGCGCGCCCTCGCGGGCGTCCTTGCGGTGCTGCCAGTAGCTGATCAGCAGGAAGGAGCTGAGCGAGGTCAGCTCCCAGAACACCACCATCTGGATCAGGTTTTCAGACAGCACCACGCCCAGCATGGAGCCCATGAACAGCAGCATGTAGGCGAAGAAGCGCCCCATCGAGTCGCGCGCCGAGAGGTAGTAGCGCGCGTAGATCACGATCAGGAGGCCGATGCCGAGGATCAGCAGGGCGAACAGCAGGGCGAGGCCGTCCAGGCGGAAGGCGAAGGACAGGCCCACGGCCGGGATCCAGTTCCACGACTGGACAATCGTCTCGCCGCCGAAGGTGGCGCCGGCCGCGGGCAGCAGGGCCAGCAGGGCCGCCACCGTCACCGCGCCCGCGGTCCAGGCGGAGGCCAGACGGCTGAAGCGGGCGGTCCAGGCGGCCAGTGCGGCCCCGAGGAAGGGCAGCAGGACGACGAGGGCGAGATTCATCGTGAAAATGCGATCGGCATGCCGGGTGGCGGAACCAGAAACCTTACCATGGCCTTCCCGGCCGGACTAGAAAGCCTACGGCCCCATGGGCATCCCCACGGCACGCCATGGACGCGCGTCGCCGCGGAGCGATTCCGGTCAGGGGCGAGGGCGTTCCGGCGCCGCGTGGCTGAACACCACGGCCTGTTTGATCTCGGGGCGCAGGCGGATGGCGAGCGCGTCGGGGAACCATTCGGTGCTCGCGGCGAGGACCCGGTGGCCGTCCGGCAGTTGCACCGTGTAGAGTTGGCGGTCGCCGCGGAATACCCGGCGAACGATGTCGCCGACCACCCTGCCGTTCGGGTCCGGAACGATCATCTCCGGGCGCACGAACAGGGTGAGATGATCGCCCGGGGGGAGCGCGTACCCCTGCAAGGGGCCGAGGGCGCAGCTCCAGCCTCCCGAGGCATCGCGCTGCAGGGGCAGGAAGCTGCCGTGGCCGATGAAGCGGGCGACGAAGGGATGGGCGGGCTGGTGATAGAGGGTGTGGGCGTCGCCCCATTGCAGGATCCCGCCCTGGTGCATGACGCCGATCTGGTCCGCCATGGCGAAGGCCTCGTACTGGTCGTGCGTGACCAGCAGGGCGGTCATGCCTTCCTCGCGCAGCAGCTCGCGCAGGTCGCCGGCAAGCTGCTCGCGCAATTCGCGGTCCAGCGCAGCGAACGGCTCGTCGAGAAGCAGCAGGCGCGGGCGCACGGCCAGCGCACGCGCCAGGGCCACGCGCTGGCGCTGGCCACCCGAGAGCTCGTGCGGGTAGCGCTCCAGCAGACCCGCGAGGTGCATCCGCCGCGCGAGCGACTGCACGCGTTCGCGCCGGTCGGCGGCGCACACCGCATGCAGGCCGAAGGCGATGTTCTCCGCTGCGGTCAGGTGCGGGAACAAGGCGTCGTCCTGGAAGACAAGGCCGATTCCGCGTCGCTCCGGCGGCAGTCCACCCACCTCGTCGCCGAACAGCCGGATTTTCCCTTCCGCGTGCGGTTGCAGGCCGGCGACGGCGCGCAGAAGGGTGGTCTTGCCGCAGCCCGAGGGGCCGAGCAGGCAGGCCAGTTGCTGGTCTTCGATGCGCAGGTCGAGGTGGCGGAGTACCCAGTCCGCGTCCAGGCGTATGCCCAGATCCTGGATTTCAAGAGCTGATTGCATGGGATGGGCCTGATCGAGAAGGCGCTCAAACTTAATGAGATGCTGAAAAAAGTCCATCCCTGGATTGTTTCAGATCGCTTGGTCCCTCCTCTCAGTCCCTTCCGGCATCCATGCCGGAAGCCCCTGCGGGGCTGGTCCCTCCTCTCGGGCCCTTCGGCCATCCATGGCCGAAGCCCCTGCGGGGTACGGCCCTCGAGATCGGCCTTCGAGAGCGTCGCGGCGCATGTCACCATCGTTGCCGGGAGCAACGATGGAACGCCTTGCGTTCCCCGAAGGGCTGGACACAGGGATGTGTCCAGCCGCGACGGTCTCCGCGAATCAAGGGCTTACGCCCTTGTTGGCGTCGCGGCCTCCTGCCGCAAACGGATGAGCGTCTCTCGTGCCAGAGTGGCCGTTCAGGCGGGCGAGCAGGATGACCGCCGGCAGGCTGAGCAGGACGATGCACAGGGCGGGCAGGGCGGCATCCGCCAGGCGCTCGTCGGAGGCCAGCTCGTGAGCACGCACAGCCAGGGTGTTGAAGTTGAAGGGGCGCAACACGAGGGTCGCCGGAAGCTCCTTCAGCGTCTCGACGAACGCGAGGATCAGCACCGTGGCGAGACTGCCGCGCAGCAGGGGCAGGTACACGGCGAGGCTGGTGCGCCATGGACCGAGGCCGAGCGTGCGCGCGCTCTCGCCGTAGCTCGGGCGGAGCATGGCGAAGCCGCTCTCGACACCCTGCTGGCCGAGGGCGAGGAAGCGGCTCAGGTAGGCCCACAGCAGGGCGAGCAGGCCACCGCTGAACAGCAGTCCCGAAATGATGCCCTGCGCGTTGAGCCAGCGGTCGAACTGGCCGAGCGGAATCATCAGGCCGAGGGCGATGACCATGCCCGGCACCGCGTAGCCGAGGCCGGCGAGCCGGTGGGCGGCGTGGTTGACCGGGCTGGGCCGGCGCCGCACCCACAGGGCGAGAGCCAGGGCGAAGGCGGTGATCAGCCCGGACGCGCCCAGGGCCAGGAGCAGTGAGTGCAGTAGCAGGTGCTGGAAGTCCGGCGCGAGGACCTGCTCGATGCGCGGCAAGGCCCACAGGCCAAGCTGCAGCACGGGGGCGCCGAAGCCGAGGGTGATGATCAGCAGGCCTGCGATCCAGGTGGCCATGGCCTGGCGCCGGCTGAGCCGGCGAGGCCGGACCGGGCGGGCGTGGCTGCCGTGGCTGAAGCGGGCCCGGCCTCGCGCGCGCAGTTCGAACGCGAACAGGGCCATGGTCAGCGCGGCCAGCACCGCGGCCAGCGCCATCGCCCCCTGCGCGTCGCCGAGGCCGTGCCAGGTGCGGAGGATGCCGGTGGTAAAGGTGGGCACGCCGAAATGGTAGACGGCGCCGTAGTCGGCCATGGTCTCCATCAGCGCGAGCATCACCCCGGCGAACAGGGCGGGACGGATGAGCGGCAGGCGCACCTTCCAGAACAGCCGCGACCGCTGGCTGCCGAGCGTGCGGGCCGCATCCTCGTAGCCCTGCAGGGGGGCGAGCAGGGCCTCGCGCGCGAGCAGGTAGACGTAGGGGTAGAAGCCGAGGCTGAAGATCAGGATGGCGCCGGGCAGTGAGCGGATGTCCGGCCACAGCGCGCCGCTCGCCCCCGTCAGTTCGCGCAGCCAGCCCTGCATGGCGCCCTCGGGGGCGAGCAGTCCGGTGTAGGTGTAGGCGAGGATGTAGGCGGGCAGCGCCAGGGGGAGCAGGAACATGCCGGCGAGAAGGCGTCGGCCGGGGAATTCGAGGCGGGTGACGAGAAAGGCGCTGAACAGTCCGAGACCGAGCGTGCCCGCGCCCACGCCGATGACGAGGATGAGGCTGTTGCGCAGGTATTCGGGGAGCACCGTCTGCCACAGTTCGCGCCACAGCTCCGGCGGCGAGCCGGGCAGGGCGGCGAAGACTACCAGGATGGGCAGTGCCGGGATCAGCGCGGCCAGCACCAACCCCGCGCGGGGCAGGCGCAGGGGCAGGTCTCGTGCGGTGAGAGCGGGGGTCAACGCCATCCTGCGCGGTCGAGTAGGCGGACGGCCTGGGCGTTCAGTTCGCCGAGACGGGAGAGCGGCAGGGCGTCGGCCTTGAACTCGCCCATGGCGCGCAGGGTCGGGCTGACCGCGACCCCGGGCTTGACCGGATATTCGTGGTTGATCTCGGCGTACCAGCGCTGGGCTTCGTCGGAGACGAGGAATTCGAGCAGCTTGCGCGCCTCGTCGACATGCCTGGCGGAGGCGGTCACCGCGCCGCCGCTGATGTTCACGTGCGCGCCGCGCTCCTGCTGGTTGGGCCAGAAGACGCGCACGCTTGCCGCGGCATCGCGCTCGGCGGTCTCCTCGGCAGTCTGCATGCCGGCGAGGTAGTAGGTGTTCACCAGCGAGACGTCGCACTCGCCCGCGGCGATCGCCTTGATCTGGTCTCGATCGCCGCCCTTGGGGGCGCGGGCGAAGTTGTCGACCATGCCCTCGGCCCACGCCAAGGTCGCCTTTTCGCCGTTGTGGGCGATGAGGGCCGCGGTGAGTGACTGGTTGTAGATGCTGTCCGAGGAGCGCATGCACAGCCGCCCCTTCCAGCGCGCGTCAGCCAGGGCCTCGTAGGTGGACAGCTCCTCGGGCTTCACGCGCTCTGGTGAGTAGACGATGACGCGGGCGCGCATGGTCAGGCCGAACCACTGGTTGTCGCTGTCGCGATAGGGGGCGGGGATGGCCGCGCTGAGGACGGGGGAGGCGATGGCCTGCAGCACGCCCGCGGCCTTGGCGCGGTGCAGGCGGCCGGCGTCGGCGGTCATCAGCAGGTCGGCGGGGGATTGCGCGCCCTCGGCCTTGAGCCGCTCGATCAGGGCATCGTCCTTGCCGCTGACAAGGTTGACCTTGATCCCGGTCTCCTTGGTGAAGACCTCGAACAGCGGCTTGAGGAAGGCCTCGCCACGGCCGGAATAGACATTGACCTCGGCGGCCTGGACGGAGGGGGCGCCCAGCAGGGTGGCACAGAGGGTGGCGAGAACGCGCATGGACGTCATGGTGGCAGCTCCGGGTGATCTGACTCGAGGCCATTTTGCTTGGCGGCATGAAAAAATCAAGTAATAACCATTCTCAATTACGTTTGCGTGCATGTGGTAATCCCTCCGGCCCTGACCGTCGCCGATTCCAGACGCTTACCGGCGGTGTGAGGCGTGGTGCGGGTCTGGTAATATCCGGGCTTTGCAACGTATTTGAGCCTGTTAGCCGTGACCATGTATCTCACCGACGATCTGCGCATCGTGGGCATCCAGGAAGTCATGCCGCCCGTGGAAGTGCGCCGCAAGCATCCGCTGACCGAGCACGGGGCGGAGACGGTGTTTTCTGCGCGCCAGGCCATCCACGAGATCCTGACCGGTGAGGACGACCGCCTGCTGGTCATCATGGGACCCTGCTCGATCCACGATGTGCAGGCCGCGCGCGACTACGCCCGCCGCCTGAAAGGCCTGGCTGCCGAGGTGAAGGACGACATCCTGCTGGTCATGCGCGTCTACTTCGAGAAGCCGCGCACCACCGTGGGCTGGAAGGGGCTGATCAACGACCCGAACCTGGACGGCAGCTACCGCATCAACGAGGGCCTGCACCTCGCTCGCCACCTGCTGGCCGACCTCGCCGACATGGGCGTGCCGACCGCCACCGAGTATCTCGACCTGATCAGTCCGCAATACGTCTCCGACCTGGTCAGCTGGGGCGCCATTGGCGCGCGCACCACCGAGAGCCAGGTGCACCGCGAGCTGGCCTCCGGCCTGTCCTGCCCGGTCGGCTTCAAGAATGGTACCGACGGTGGCCTGCAGGTGGCGATCGACGCGATCCGCGCGGCGGAGCGCCCGCACCACTTCCTGTCGGTCACCAAGGAAGGTCATTCGGCGATCTTCTCGACTCGCGGCAACGAGGACTGCCACATCATCCTGCGCGGTGGCCGGGAGCCGAACTACGATGCCGAGAGCGTCGCCGCCGCCGGTGCCGCGCTGGAGAAGGCCCATCTCCCGCAGCGCCTCATGATCGACTTTTCGCACGCCAACAGCCGCAAGGAATACCTCCGCCAGATCGACGTGGCGCGCGATGTGGCCGGCCAGGTCGCGGCGGGCAACCGCCACATCATCGGCGCGATGATCGAGAGTCACATCGTCGGCGGCCGCCAGGACGTGCAGGATCCATGCACCCTGACCTACGGCCAGAGCATCACCGACGCCTGCATCGGCTGGGAGGACAGCGTGAGGGTCATCCATGATCTCGCCGGTGCGGTGCGTGCACGCAGGAACAAGGGGTAAGCGCGGATGCTGGACCTTCTCATCGCCGGCGGCTGGTGGATGGCACCGATCATGCTCGCCTCCGTGGTCGCGCTCGGTCTCATCATCGAGCGGGCCTGGAGCCTGCGGCGTGCCAGGGTCCTGCCGGCCGGCGTGGTGGAGGAGATCGAGCAGCTGGTCCAGCGCCGTGAGCTCACCGCCGACCGGCTGCGCGCGATCGGCATGCGCTCGTCGCTCGGGCGAGTGCTGGCTGCCGGCCTCGCCCCCTACGCGATCAGCCGCGAGGAGATGAAGGCGCGCATTGAGGACGCCGGGCGCCATGTCGCACACGAACTCGAATGCTGCCTGAGCACCCTCGGCACCATCGCGGTGATCAGCCCGTTGCTCGGCCTGCTCGGCACCGTGGTCGGCATGATCATGACCTTCGACGTCATCACCACCCAGGGGCTCGGTCAACCGGCCGATCTCGCGGGCGGCATCTCCACCGCGCTGCTGACCACGGCGGCCGGCCTGATCGTGGCCGTGCCGAGCGTGATCGCCCACCGCGCCTTCCGTGCCCAGGTCGATCGGCTGGTGATCGACATGGAGCGCGAGGCGCTGCGCCTGCTCGACGGCCTGTTCGCCAGCGAGGCGCGCGCGAGTTACCGTGAGGCCGGCAAGGCCCAGGCGGGCAGCCAGCCCGCGACTTTGGCCATGCCGCAGTGAGACCGTTAACGTGAAACAACGCGAAGCGTTACCGCGTCCCCCTCTTCCGCAGGCGGGCTCTCGAGCGCCGTGCCCCGAAGGGGCTTGGGGCATGGATGCCCCAAGGGTGCGAGAGGAGGGACCAAAGGGCAGGGGTGAGGGAAATGGACATGGCGGGAACCTGTTTCATGAGGGTGGGGGGCGAATCGCCATGTCCGTTCAGATGACGGCATGGGGCCCGGAGGGCGGGCGATGAACTTCCGTCCCCGGCAGCGCGACGAGGTCGGCCTTGACCTCACTCCCATGATCGACGTGGTCTTCCTGCTGCTGCTGTTCTTCATGCTGACCACTACCTTCGTGGAGGCCACCCGGCTCAAGATCGACCTGCCCGAGGCCGGGGAGGGGTCTCAGGCCGAGCGCAAGGATGTGCCGTGGGTCATCGAGATCGACGCCCAGGGGCGCTATGCCCTCAACGGCGAGGTGGTCGGGGTGGAACAGCTCGCCGCCCGCCTGCGCGCGATTCCTGGACGGACCGAGGAAACCTCGGTCCTGGTGCGTGCCGACGGCAAGGCTACTCACCAGGCCGTGGTGCGTGCTCTCGATGCCGCGCGCTCGGCCGGCCTCGTGCGCATCGGCCTGGCCACCATCCCCGCTGCCCGATGACGAAGCCAGCCCCGAGCAAGACCGAAGACGGCACGGCGGAGCGCATGGGTCTCCACACCTACCGCCGCCTGCTCGGCTACGTGCGCCCGCACTGGCGCATCTTCACTCTCGCGATTTTCGGCATGATCGCCGCCTCGCTTACGGACGTGGCCTTCGCCGCGCTGATGAAGCCGCTGCTCGACGGCAGCTTCGTCGCCAAGGACATCGCCACCACGCAGTGGGTGCCCATCGCCCTGGTCGGGGTGTTCCTCGTCCGCGCCCTCGGCGAGTTCGGCGCCAAGTACGGCATGACCTGGGTGGCGCGCAAGGTGGTCAGCACCCTGCGTCAGCAGGTGTTCGACAAGCTCCTGCGCCTGCCCACGCGCTTCTTCGACCATGCCCAGTCGGGCGACCTGCTTGCGCGCCTGACCTACACCGTGGAACAGGTGGCCTCCGCCGCGACCGGCGCGCTGACGGTCATGGTACGCGACGGCCTGTCGGTGATAGGCCTGCTGGCCTGGATGTTCTGGCTCAGCCCGCAGCTGACCGTGTTCATCCTGGTGGTGGCGCCAGTCGTCGTCGCCCTCATTGCCATGGTCAGCCGGAATTTCCGCCGCTACAGCCGGCGCATCCAGGCTTCTGTCGGCGAGATCGCACAGGTGGCGGACGAAGTCATCGGCGGCCACCGGCTCGTGCGGGTCTATGGCGGCGAGGCCTACGAGCGCGACCGCTTCGCCGAGGTCAACGAGAAAAACCGCCGCGCCTTCATGCGCATGGAAGGGGTGGATGCCATGACCACCCCCGTCGTGCAGCTGCTGGTGGCGCTGGCGATTGCCGCCATCATCGCCTTCGCCACCAGCGGCGAGCGACTGGAGCAGCTCACGGTCGGCACCTTCATCTCCTTCATCACCGCCCTGGCGATGCTGCTCTCGCCGCTCAAGCGCCTGACCAACCTCAACGCCACCCTGCAGAAGGGGATCGCCGCCGGCGAGCAGCTGTTCGCCACCCTGGACGAGATCGAGGAACGTGACGAGGGCTGTCATGTGTTGGAACGCGCGGCCGGGCACGTCAGATTCGAGGGGGTGCGCTTCAGCTACGGCGGAGACCTGCCGGACGTGCTGCACGGCATCGACCTCGACGTCCCGGCCGGCACCACGGTCGCCATCGTCGGTCAGTCCGGCAGCGGCAAGAGCACCCTGCTCAATCTGCTGCCGCGTTTCTACGAGGCCACGGGGGGACGCATCCTGGTCGACGGGGTGGACATCCGCGAGCTGCCGCTCGCCCGCCTGCGTGCGCAACTCGCCTGGGTCGGCCAGGAGATCACCCTGTTCGACGACAGCGTGGCGAACAACATCGCCTACGGCAGCCTGCAGGGCACCCCGCTCGAGGCCATCCGCGCCGCTGCGGACCAGGCACAGGCCAGCTCCTTTATCGAGGGGCTGCCGGAGGGCTTCGAGACACGCGTGGGCGAGCGCGGTGTGCTACTCTCCGGCGGCCAGCGCCAGCGCATCGCCATTGCTCGCGCCCTGTTGCGCCAGGCGCCGATCCTGCTGCTGGACGAGGCGACCTCGGCGCTGGACACCGCCTCGGAGCGCCTGATCCAGCAGGCGCTGGAAGGGCTGATGCGCCATCGCACCACGCTGATCATCGCCCACCGCCTGTCGACCATCCGCAACGCCGATCGCATCGTGGTGATGGAGGCCGGCCGCATCATCGAGCAGGGGCGGCACGATGAGCTGCTGGAGCGGGGCGGGCACTATGCGCGCCTGTACCGCCTGCAGTTCAGCGAATCCCAGGACGATGCGTGAAGACGCCAGCCTTCTGGCAATCCCCCCGCGATCCGCGCAGCCTGCTGCTGGCGCCGCTCGGCTGGCTGTGGTGCAGCATCGCGCGCCGCCGCCTGCTCGCCTATCGCACGGGCGGGAAACACGCGGAACGCCTGCCGGTCCCGGTCATCGTTATCGGCAACATCACTGCGGGCGGCAGCGGCAAGACCCCCCTGACCCTCTGGCTTGCGCGCCGCCTGCAGGCGGCCGGATGGCACCCGGCCGTGATCAGCCGGGGCTACGGCGCGAGGATCGAAGGGGCACCGCGGCGGGTGAGGGTCGACAGCCCGGCGGCCGAGGTCGGTGACGAACCGCTGCTGCTCAAGCGCCGCCTGGGCGATGAGCTCGAGGTCGTCGTCCATCCGCGCCGGGTACTGGCGGGGCGGATGGCCCTCGGCCTCGGGGCGGATGTACTCTTGCTCGACGACGGGCTGCAGCACCTCGTACTCGAGCGCGATCTCGAGATCGCCGTGCTGGACGGGGAGCGGGGGATCGGCAACGGGCGCTGCCTGCCGGCGGGCCCATTGCGGGAGCCGGCTGCACGCCTGGCCGAGGTCGATGCCGTGGTGGTGCAGGGCGGACAGTCCGGGGCGGGGCAGTGGGGCATGCGTCTCGTGCCGGGGGATGCGGTCAACCTCATCGATGGCAGCCGCCGCCCGCTGTCGGACTTCATCGGATTGCCCTGCGATGCGCTGGCCGGCATCGGCCATCCCGAACGGTTCTTCGCCATGCTGCGTGGCCTTGGCCTCGGGATCGAGGGCCATCCCTTCGCCGACCACCATGCCTTCACTGCCGCCGACCTTGCGCCCTTCAGGGTCCGCCCGCTGCTGATGACCGAGAAGGATGCGGTAAAATGCCAGTCGCAAGCCCGTCCGAACCACTGGTACGTTCC
Source organism: Pseudomonadota bacterium (assembly GCA_049322715.1). Taxonomy (GTDB): domain Bacteria; phylum Pseudomonadota; class Gammaproteobacteria; order Halothiobacillales; family Halothiobacillaceae; genus Thiofaba. The sequence continues at coordinate 13,112 of JBMOQP010000006.1, read as the reverse complement.
CGTCGAGGCCGATGTGGACGAGGGGCTCGCCGAATTCATCCAATCCCGCCTGGAGTCATTCCGCGATGGACAAACGCCTGCTTGAGATCCTTGCCTGCCCGGTGACCAAGGGCCCGCTGATCTACGACAAGGCGGCCCAGGAGCTGATCTCCATCGCCGCCCGGCTGGCCTACCCGATCCGCGACGGCATCCCGGTGATGCTGCCAGAGGAGGCGCGCCAGATCGAAGAGGAAGAGGCCGAGCGCCTGCGCGCCCAGCACCCGGCAGGCTCCTGATGGGCTACAAGCTCGTCATCCCCGCCCGTTACGGCTCATCCCGCCTGCCGGGCAAGCCGCTGCTGACCATCGCCGGCAAGCCGCTGGTCGTTCACGTCATCGAGCGCGCCCGCGAGTGCCAGGCCGACGAGATCATCCTCGCCACCGACGACGAGCGCATTCGCGCGGCCTGCGAGCCGCTCGGGGTGCGCGTGCTGATGACCTCCGGCGAGCATGCCACCGGCACCGACCGGCTGGCCGAGGTGGCCCGCCTGATGGGCTGGCCGGATGACACCCTGGTGGTCAACCTGCAGGGCGACGAGCCGTTGATCCCGGCCGACCTTCTGGACCGGCTGGCGGACAACCTGGCGGCGCATCCGCAGGCCGCCATCGCGACCTTGTGCACGCCGATCCACTCGGCGCGCGACCTGTTCGATCCGCACGTGGTCAAGGTGGTGCGCGACCGGGTCGGGTTCGCGCTGTACTTCAGCCGCGCTCCCATCCCCTGGGAGCGCGATGCCTTCGGTATGGAGGCGGACCGTCACCACGACCATGCCTTCCGCCACCTCGGGCTGTACGCCTATCGCGCGGGCTTCCTGCGCAGCTTCGCCGAATGGCCGGAGGCGCCGATCGAGGGGTTGGAGAAGCTCGAGCAGCTGCGCGCCCTGTGGCAGGGGGCGCGCATCCATGTCGACGTGGTGGCCGAGCCGCCCGGGCACGGGGTGGACACGCCGGAGGACCTGGCACGGGTCGAGGCGATGCTGTCGCGCCAGAACCTGCTATAGCCTTCTCCCTCAGGGCTCTCGAGCGCCGTATCCCGAAGGGGCTTCCGACATGGAGGTCGGAAGGGTGCGAGAGGAGGGACCAAAGGGCCAGGGTGAGGGAGAATCATGCCGAACCTCCCCGGTCCCCGAACATCCCCCGGGCCAGTGCTTCGGCCTCCTCGTCGGTCATGAACTGCCGCGCGACCGGGTGCAGCCGGTCCCCGAGCTCGCTGACCAGCGGCACGTGAAAGTGGCGCGGCGCGCGACGCCGCGGCTGGCCGTAGAGGTTGTCCTGCAGGGCGTCGTTGCTCTTCTCCCGCAGCACGAGCATGGGACCTTCCCGGAGAATCTCGACCACGCACAGCCTCCGGCCCTCGATCTGGGCCTCGCGGCCAAGTAAGCCGCTCAGGTAATGGAGCAGGGCGTCGTCGTTCATGTGCAAACCGCATTCACAGGCTTTAGGTGAGGTGAGTATGCAGTGGGAACTGCTCGACCGCGAGGTCATGTATCAGGGGTTTTTCCGTCTTGAGCGCTATCACCTTCGCCACCAGCGCTATGCCGGCGGGTGGACCGACACCATCCGGCGCGAGATGTTCGAGCGCGGCCACGCCGTGGCCATCCTGCCCTACGATCCTCGGCGCGATGCCGTGGTGATGCTCGAGCAGTTCCGTCCCGGCGCGCTGGATGCTCCGGGCGGGCCGTGGCTGAAGGAGTTCCCCGCCGGCATGATCGAGCCAGGCGAGACGGTCGAGGACGTCGCGCGCCGCGAGATGCATGAGGAGGCCGGCCTGGTCCCGGCCCGGCTCGAGTACATCACCCGCTTCTGGGTCAGTCCGGGGGGCACGACGGAAAGCCTCTACCTGTACTACGCCGAGGTGGACAGCGAGGGCGTGGGCGGCCTGCACGGTCTCGAGCATGAGCACGAGGACATCCGCGTCAGCGTCGTGCCGCGCGAGGAGGCCCTGGCCATGCTGGAGCAGGGGCTGATCTGTTCGGCCGCCCCCATGATCCTGATGCAGTGGCTGGCCCTAAACGGTGACCGCCTGCGGGGCACAGCCGGCTAACAGGGTGTTGAAAAACACCCTGATAAGGCAAGCCATGGATGGCTTGCACGAACATCAATCGCGCCAAGTGATTGATGTTCGGAGGCCGTCGCGAATTCACTTCGCGACGTGCCGAGTTGAAAAAGGGCAGGAAAGCCCTTTTTCAACATCCTGCTAAGCCCCTTAATCAGGGTGTTGAAAAATACCCTGATTAAGGCAAACCATCTATGGCTTGCGCCTCCAGGCTGTTTCAAAGGGTTTTGAAACAGCCTGTTTAACGGGACCCTTCAACGGCCTGGTCGATCAGGGGATAAGCCGAGGAGCGTTCGGACCTCCGCAGAGGTCGATACCCCGCATGCCTGCTCGAGCAGATCGCGTGCAAGGTTGGCATCCGCCGTTCGAGCGATATGGCCAAGCATGGGAATCATGACGGGCTCGACCGAGAAGGCACGAAATCCCATGCCGAGCAGAAGGTGAAACAGCCCCGGAACGCTGGGCAGCTGGCCGCAGATCCTCATCGGAAGTCCGAGATCCCTGCCTTCATCGGCTAGCCGGGCGAGGAAGCGCAGCCAGGCCGGGGCGTAGGGATCGAGCCAGCGGGCGAGCTCGGGGCGGTTGCGGTCGGTGGCATCGAAGGCCTGCATCAGGTCGTTGCAGCCGAGCCCGACGAAGTCGGCTCCCACCCTCCACTCCGGCAGGGCGAAGGCCGCCGCCGGGGTCTCCACCATGGCGCCGAGCGGCAGCCTGGCCAGCCGGGGCCAGCGTTGCAGGCGCTCCCTGATGGCCTCGAATTCCCAGGGGTGGGTCAGGTAGGGCACCAGCAGGGAGAGACGGCCATTTCCGCCCAGATTTTCCAGGGCGGTGAGTTCGGCATCGAGCACGCTCGCCATCGCCTCCAGTTCGTACAGGCGGCTGCCTTGCCAGCCGAGCGGCGCGATGGGCGCCTCCGGCCACCACGGGACAGGCTTGTCCGGGCCGTAATCGAACAGGCGCACGGTGATCGGAAGCGTGGATGATGCCTCAAGAAGCTCGCTCAAGGCCTTGATATAGAAGGATGCGTCGGGTGTATTCGGTGGCGTGGGGTGCAGGTATTCGCTGCGTACCAGGCCGATGGCCGTAGCCCCGCGACGCAGGGCCTCGGCCGCGCCGCGTGCATCGCTGACACTCGCCATCAGTTCGACGGGGTCGCCGTCGGCCATCCGCCAGCGCATGCCACCCTCCGGTTCGGGAGGGGGCGCGGGCAGTCGCTCATCGCCCAGCAGCCCCCGCTCTCCATCGAGCTCGACGAGCCGCCCCGGCACGAGGTTGGCAGCCTGGTCGCCTTCCAGCAGGAGGGTGGGGATGGCGAGGGTGAACAGTCGGATGAGGACATGGCCGAAGCGCGCCGCGTTAAGCACGATCAGGCCGGCCGGCGGCTTGGCCGCGTGCTTCAACAGGGCCGGGATGTCCTGCTGGTCAAGCAGCAGGATGCGTTCTGCGAGATCTCCCACCATGCTGGTGGACAGCCGTCCCCGTGCATGGCCGGGGACGAGGGGTACGCCGCGCAGGATCACGTCATGGTCCAGGTCTGCATGGCAAGCTCTTGCATGCGCCGGGCCGCCAGACTGAGCGCTTCAAGCTCGTCAGCATGCAAGTGCGGGGGCAGGATGGCCTGGATGCCTGTCCCCCCAAGTCGAACGGGCAGGGCGAGGCAGACATCATGCAGGGCGTATTCGCCATCGAGCAGCACGGATGCGCTCACCAGCCTGCGCTCGTCGCGCGCGATCGCCCGCGTCAGTTCGGTGATCGTCGCCGCGGCGGAGAAGAAGGGCGATAGCCCGCCAGTCTGCGCGATCAGGCGACTTCCGGCTTGACGCGCGGCGTCCAGCAGGCCAGCGATGTCCGGGGCCGGAAGCAGCTCGGTCAAGGGCATGCCCTTGACCGTACACAGGCGGGGAGGGATCAGCATGTCGTCGTTATGCGGGCCGAGCACCTGGGCCTGCACATCCTCGACCGCGACGGATAGCGCATCGGCGACGAAGCGGCGCAGTCGGTGGGCATCCAGCTGGCCGCTCAAGCCGAGGATGCGTGCCCTGGGCCACTCCCCCGCGCGCAGGGCGGCGTGGGTGAGGATGTCCACCGGGTTGCTGACCACGAGGACGATGGCTTCAAGCGCATGCGTGCGCACCGCGTCCATGACCTCGCGCAGCACGCCGAGATTCACGCGCAGCACGTCCTCGCGGCTCATCCCCGCCTTGCGAGGGATGCCGGCGGTGATGACGACCAGCCCGGCACCCGCGCACAGGGCGGGATCGTCGCCGCCCCTCACGTGCACCGGGCTTGCCGCCAGCGCGAGCGACTGGCGAATGTCTTCCGCCTTGCCTGCGGCGAGGCCGGGCCGGTTGTCGATGAGCACGATGTCGCCCAGACCCTCGCGGGCCATGAGGAAGGCGGCGGTGGCGCCGACATTGCCCGCGCCGAAGATTGCTATCCGGAAGCGTGTCATGGCCATGTCTCAGGCCAGACCCAGCGAGCGGGACACCGCGGGATGCAGCACCTCGCCCCCGGCGAGGTTCAGGCCGCGCGCCAGGTGCGGATCATCGCGCGTGGCCTGTCGCCAGCCCTTGTCCGCCAGCGCGATCACATGGGGGAGAGTGGCGGCGTTGAGGGCAAATGTCGAGGTGCGGGGCACGGCGCCCGGCATGTTGCTCACCCCGTAGTGCACCACACCCTCCTCGACAAAGGTCGGCTCGGCATGGGTGGTCGGCCGCGCCGTCTCGACGCAGCCCCCCTGGTCGATGTCCACGTCCACGATGACCGCACCGTCCGGCATGGCGCGCACCATATCGCGCGTGACGAGTGTCGGGGCGCGAGCACCTGGCACCAGCACAGCGCCGATCAGCAGGTCGGCGCGCGCGCTTTCCTGTTCGATGGCCTCGCGCGTGGCGATGCCGGTCCGGATGCGGCCCGGCATTTCCGCGTCCAGCTGGCGCAGCGGGGGCAGTGAGCGGTTGAGCACGGTCACCTCGGCCCCGAGTCCGGCGGCCATGCGCGCGGCGTTGCGGCCTACGTTGCCGACTCCGAGGATGAGTACCCGGCCAGGCGGCACCCCGGGCACCCCTGCAAGCAGGATGCCGCGTCCACCCTGGGCCCGCTGCAGATGCCAGGCGCCGACCTGCACACTCATGCGCCCGGCCACCTCGGACATGGGCGCCAGCAGCGGCAGGCTGCCATCCGGTCCGGTCACCGTCTCGTAGGCGATGCCTACGCTGCCGCGCTCCAGCATGGCCCTCGCCAGCTCGGGCGCGGCGGCCAGGTGGAGGAAGGTGAACAGCACCTGCCCCTCACGGATGCGCGGGATCTCCACGGGCAAGGGTTCCTTGACCTTCACGATCATGTCAGACGCGGACCAGACCGTTTCGGCGTCTTCCGACACACGTGCTCCCGCGCGCCGGTAGTCCTCGTCCGTGGCCCCGATGCCAAGGCCCGCGCCGGTCTCGACGATGACGCCGTGGCCATGGCCGACCAGCTCCCGGACGCTGGCCGGGGTCAGGCCGACCCGGTATTCGTGCGTCTTGATCTCCCTGGGTACGCCAATGTGCATGGTGTGGCTCCTCATTGCCGCCTCATGCTTGAGCATAGCCACAGCGCGGGGATGCAGGCGTCCGGCGGCCTCCCGCGGGGTGTTACAATGCGAAAAATTATCTATCGTCTCCGGGAGTCCATGACCATGCTCGAAAGCTATCGCCTGCACGTCGCCGAACGCGCCGCCCAAGGCCTGCCGCCGCTGCCGCTCACCGCGGAACAGACCGCCGCCCTGGTCGAGTTGCTGAAGGATCCTCCCGCAGGCGAGGAGCAGACCCTGCTGGACCTGATCACCGACCGCGTGCCGCCCGGGGTGGACCCGGCCGCCTACGTCAAGGCCGCCTTCCTCGCCGATGTGGCCAGGGGGGCGGCGGCCTGCCCGCTGATCGACCGCAAGCGCGCCACCTTCCTGCTCGGCACCATGCTCGGCGGCTACAACATCCAGCCGCTGATCGCCCTGCTGGACGACGAGGCTGTCGCGGAGGAGGCCGTCAAGGCCCTGTCCGGCACCCTGCTGGTGTACGATGCGTTCCGCGACGTGGAGGACAAGGCCAAGGCTGGCAACCCGCACGCGAAGAAGGTCATGCTGGCCTGGGCCGAGGCCGAGTGGTTCAAGAACCGCCCGCAGCTTCCTGAAGAGATCACAGTCACCGTGTTCAAGGTGCCGGGCGAGACCAATACCGATGACCTGTCCCCGGCCACCGACGCATGGAGCCGTCCGGACATCCCCCTGCACGCCAAGGCCATGCTGGTCAGCAAGATGCCCGGCGGTCTCGACACCATCGAGCAGCTCAAGGCCAAGGGCCATCCCATCGCCTATGTCGGCGACGTGGTCGGCACCGGCTCCAGCCGCAAGTCCGCGATCAACTCCGTGCTCTGGCACATGGGCGCCGACATCCCGTTCGTGCCGAACAAGCGCACCGGCGGGGTGATCCTGGGCGGCAAGATCGCCCCGATTTTCTTCAACACCGCCGAGGATTCCGGCGCGCTGCCGATCGAGGTGGACGTGTCCGCCATGGAAACCGGCGACGTGGTCACAGTACGTCCCTACGCGGGTGAGGTGCTGAAGAACGGCGCGGTCATCGCCCGCTTCGAGTTCAAGCCGACCACACTGGCCGACGAGGTGAGGGCAGGGGGGCGCATCCCGCTCATTATCGGTCGCGCCCTGACCGACCGCGCCCGCGCCGCCCTGGGCCTGCCGGCCTCCGACGTGTTCGTGCGCCCGGTCGCGCCGAAGGACACCGGCAAGGGCTTCACCCTGGCCCAGAAGATGGTCGGCCAGGCCTGCGGCGTGAAGGGCGTGCGCCCCGGCACCTACTGCGAGCCGCGCATGACCACCGTCGGCTCGCAGGACACCACCGGCGCCATGACCCGCGACGAGCTGACCGAGCTGGCCTGCCTGGGCTTCTCCGCCGACCTCGTCATGCAGTCCTTCTGCCATACCGCCGCCTATCCGAAGCCGGTGGACATCAAGCTGCAGCACACCCTGCCGGAGTTCATCCAGACCCGCGGCGGCGTGTCCCTGCGTCCGGGCGATGGCGTGATCCACTCCTGGCTCAACCGCATGATCCTGCCGGACACCGTCGGTACCGGCGGCGACTCGCACACCCGCTTTCCGATCGGCATTTCCTTTCCGGCGGGCTCCGGCCTCGTCGCCTTCGCCGCCGCGCTGGGCGTGATGCCGCTGGACATGCCGGAGTCCGTGCTGGTGCGCTTCAAGGGCGAGATGCAGCCGGGCATCACCCTGCGCGACCTGGTCAACGCCATCCCCTACGTCGCCATCCAGAAGGGGCTGCTGACGGTCGAGAAGAAGGGCAAGAAGAACGTCTTCAACGGCCGCGTGCTGGAGATCGAGGGGCTGCCGAACCTCAAGGTGGAGCAGGCCTTCGAGTTCGCCGATGCCTCCGCCGAGCGTTCCGCCAACGGCTGCACCGTGCGCCTCGGCAAGGAGCCGATCATCGAGTTTCTCAACTCCAACATCACCCTGCTCAAGTGGATGATCGCCAACGGTTACGAGGACAAGCGCACCCTCTCCCGCCGCATCGAGGCCATGGAGAAATGGCTGGAAAACCCGGTCCTGCTTGAGCCGGATGCCGACGCCGAGTACGCCGAGATCATCGAGATCGACCTCAACGAGATCAAGGAGCCGCTGCTCGCCTGCCCGAACGACCCGGACGACATCAAGCCCCTGTCCGAAGTCGCCGGCGACACGATCCACGAGGTCTTCATCGGCTCCTGCATGACCAACATCGGCCACTACCGCGCGGCCGGCAAGGTGCTGGAGAAGCAGAACGGCGCCGTGCCGACCCGCCTGTGGATTGCCCCGCCGACCAAGATGGACGAGCACCAGCTCATCGAGGAGGGCTACTACAGCATCTTCGGCAAGGCTGGCGCGCGTACCGAGATGCCGGGCTGCTCGCTGTGCATGGGCAACCAGGCGCGCGTGGCCGAGGGTGCGACCGTCATGTCCACCTCCACCCGCAACTTCCCCAACCGCATGGGCAAGGACACCAACGTCTACCTCGGCTCCGCCGAGCTGTCGGCGGTCTCCGCCATCCTCGGCCGCCTGCCGACCGTGGAGGAGTACCTGCAGCACGTGAAGACGCTGGAGCCGCTGGCTGATGACGTGTACCGCTACCTCAACTTCCACGAGATCGCGGAATACAAGAAGGTGGCGGACAAGGCCATCCCGATCGTCGCGGCATAAGGCGAAGATGCGTCCCGAAGCCCTTCACAGAAGGGCGCCGCTCTGGCATAATGCACGGCTTGTGTCGGGGTGTAGCGCAGCCTGGTAGCGCACCTGTATGGGGTGCAGGTGGTCGGAGGTTCAAATCCTCTCACCCCGACCAACCAAATCAATCAGTTAGAAGGGTCGCCTAGTGCGGCCCTTTTGCTTTTCGGGCCTCCTGGATACCAATAGGTACCCTCGGCGCGCTAGGGAAGCTCAAGATTGCATCCGGTAGCCGCCGCGACCCGCCATACTGGCTATGGTGATTTCGGTATGGACCAATACGAGCGCATGGCTACCCTGGTCAGGATGATCAAGGGCAAGATGCTCGTCAGCATCCACGACCATCCAGACATCCGGAAGGCGTTCACCTGGCTGGCCATGGAGCATGTAGGCATCCGGTATACCGTGGGTGGCAACGGACGATCCGACGAGGTCGGTGAGCTGCTCATCAGGTCGTGGGATTGATGCCTGAATAATGGCCCTTCAAAGGGCCGCTACGGATTGTTGCAAATCATGCGTCGCTGCATTGCACACCAAGCGCCGCATTACAAACTTAACCTATTGATATGTATAGATTAATTGTTGATTTCTTGGTGCCCGGAGCGGGGGTCGAACCCGCATAGCCTTGCGGCTGAGGGATTTTAAGTCCCTTGCGTATACCGGTTTCGCCATCCGGGCGGAGGGTGGCGGCATGCTAGCACGTGCGTCGGCCCGCCGCCCAGCGCGATATCCTGGGCGGCGCCAGACCATCGCCCCGTCAGCGGCCGCGTAGCGCGTCGAGCCGGCGGCGAAAATCCTGGGCGATGGCCTCGTAGAGCTTCTCGCCAAGCACGGCATCCTCGACCCCGCTTTCGATGGAGGGGTTGTCATTGACCTCGATCACCACCACGCGTCCGTCCACCTGCTTGAGGTCGACGCCATACAATCCGTCGCCGATGAGGTTGGCGGCCCTGAGGGCTGTGTGGATGACCTCGTGTGGGACGTCCTGCAACGGGACGCAAAAGGAACCGCCTTCGCGGGCCTTGCCATTTGTGTAGTCGACGATCTGCCAATGGTGCTTCGACATGAGGTACTTGCAGGCGTAGAGAGGCTTCCTGTTGAGGATTCCGATGCGCCAGTCGAAGGGGGTGTAGAGGTATTCCTGGGCGAGGATCAGGTCCGATTCGCGCAGAAGGGTCCGGGCCCGATCCTCCATCTGGGCACGGTCGTCGGCCCTGAACACGCCGCTCGAGAAGGAGCCCTCGGGCACCTTCAGCACCACCGGATAGCCGATTTCCGTCTCGATGCGCGCGAGATCCCCCCGGCCGAGGATGAGCGTACGCGGAGTGGGGACGCTGTGGGCGCGCATCAATTCCGCGAGGTAGACCTTGTTGGCGCAACGCAGGATGTCGTCAGGGTGGTCGATGACTACCATCCCCTCGGCCAGCGCCTTGCGCGCGAAGCGGTAGGTGTGGTGGACGATGTGTGTGGTCTCGCGGATGAACAGGGCGTCGTATTCGGCCAGCCGGCCGTAATCCTTCGGCCCGATGAGGTCGACATTCAGCCCGGCGGCCTGGCCTGCGCGCTCGAAGGCGCGCAGGGCCCGGCGGTCGGAGGGGGGCATCGACTCGTCGGGGTTGTGGAGGATGGCCAGGTCGTAGCGGGCGGAACGGGCGCGGGGCGCCCGGGGCGGTCGAGCGAGGTAACGGGCGAGCCCTTCGTGGAGGAGGTGTCGGCCAGCTTCGTCCAGGGTCTGGATGGCGGGAGCGCTCACGCCCTCGATGCGCCAGTGTCCCTGGCGGCGGAAGCTGACCCGCAGCAGGGGGGCGGGGAGGGCGGCGAACACCTGGCGGGCGATCTCGCGGAATCCCTGGGCCGCACAGTGACCGAAGCAAATGTCGAGCGTGTACTGTTCGCCCCCCACGCCGGTGAGCGCCTTGCGCAGGTCGATGTCTTCCAGGCCGAGGAGGTAGATGGACTTGCGGGACAGGTCCTGCGTGGTCCGCACCGAGGGAATGACCCGATGGCCGCGCGCCTCGGCCAGGAGGGAGCAGTAATAGCCCTCGGAGAGATAGCGGTAGCTGCGACAGAGGTTCAGCACGCGCGTGCGGCGCCCGGCAGGCAGGCATGCGCCGGAAAGGTAGTCGCGCGGGGTGATGACGCTGGCCCCGGGCAGGTCGTTCTTCCAGTCTTTCGGCTGGGCGATGATCAGCAGGCGTTCAGCCATGCTTGCCTCGCCGCCACAGCACCACCGCAGCCTTCAGGCCGGTCTTGCCGTAGCGTGCCATGCGGTCGAAGTCGCGCTTGCGGATGGGCATGTTGAAGGAGTCCATCACCGTTTCCCCGTGCTCATGGTCCACGAAGGGGTCGTGGAGGTAGATGAAGCGGTCGTCGAAGCCGGTCACCACCACCCAGTGGGGAAATTTCTCGCCGTAGATGGCGTAGGACGAGATCAATACCAGCGCCGTCCCGCCTTCGGCGTAGATGCGCTCGAGGTCCGCCACCTGCAGGCTGGTGTAGTGGATGGGGATGCCGAGCTGGCGGGCCTCGTCCTCCATGTCTTCCTGCACCAGGCGCATGACTTCCTTCTTCTCCCGGCTGCGTACCGAGTCCACCAGCTGGGTGCCGCGCTCGTTGGTGTAGACCTCGACTTCGAAGCCGCGCCGCGCGGCGGCCAGGGCCAGGCCGTAGGGGCCGCAGCCGCCATGGCCCGAGGTCATGAAGATGGTGTTCGCCTCGCGCCAGAGGCGCAGCTCCTTCTTGCGGTCCATCACCACTTCGGGATCAAGGGCGCGCATGGCCATCATCAGCGAGGCGGGGCCGCAGGTGAAATCGAGGGTCTGCTCGTAGAAAGGCACCCGCGTTAGCTCGGTCTTGAGGTGGGGGGCGAGGGACTTCTCGTAGCGCACCGCGTCCGTGTGGTCCTCGTAATAGTCGCGAAGGACATCGAACGGGCGGTAGCCCAGCCGCTCGAACAGGGCGCGGGAGGCGGCGTTGTCCTCGCGGATCTCCAGGCGCAGGGAGACGCAGTCATGGGCGAGCGCGGCCTCTTCCGCCGCTGTCACCAGGGCGCTCCCGACTCCCTGGCGGACATGCTCGGGTCGGACGGCGATGGAGTAGATCCGCGCCATGGAGACCCCGCGCGAGAACAGGACCAGGACATAGCCGCGTATCTAGCCCTCTCTTTCGTCGACCAGGGTCACCGCGTGGGCCTTGGTCAGCATGTAGCGGAACTGGCGACGGCTGAGGCGATCCCCCTTGAAGCAGGCGTTCTCGATTTCGAGCAGGGTTGGGATGTCGTCCAGCGTTGCGGGTCGCAGCATGGTGAGGCCTGGAGGGAAGGGATATTCCGAGCTTAGCAGGGCACATCCGGAGGTGCGGAACGCCGGGAATCTGCGATGATTCGTTCATGTCATGCCCGCGGCCGCCAGGAGTTCACATGCCCGCCCCAAGCCTGCACGAGATGCTTGCCCGCCTCATCGCCATCCCCTCGGTGAGCAGCGTCAACCCGGCCTTTGACCAGAGCAATCGCGCCCTGATCGACGAGGTGGCGGGCTGGATGGAGTCCGCGGGCTTTGCGGTCGAAATCGTCCCCATCCCCGGCAAGCCCGGCAAGGCCAACGTCATCGGCACCCTCGGCCAGGGGGTGGGGGGGCTCGTGCTGGCCGGGCACACGGACACGGTGCCCTGCGACGAGCATCTATGGACGCATGATCCCTTCAGGCTGACCGAGGCGGACGGGCGGCTCTACGGCCTCGGCACCTCGGACATGAAGTCCTTCATCGCTCTTGCGCTGGAGGCGGCGCGCGGCCTGCGGGCGGCCGACCTCAAGCAGCCGCTGATCATCCTCGCCACTGCCGACGAGGAAAGCTCGATGGCCGGTGCGGAAACTCTGGTCCGGCTGGGGCGCCCCAAGGCGCGCTACGCGGTGATCGGGGAGCCGACCGGGCTGCGCCCGGTGCGCATGCACAAGGGGGTGATGATGGAGGCGATCCGCATCACAGGCCATTCCGGCCACTCCAGCGACCCGAGCCTGGGCGCCAATGCGATCGAGGGCATGCAGCAGGCGATGGGGGCGCTGCTCGACTTCCGCGCGGAGCTCCAGTCCCGCCACTGCAACCCGCTGTTCCATGTGCCGGCGCCGACCATGAACCTCGGCTACATCCACGGCGGGGACAACCCCAACCGCATCTGCGGTCACTGCGAGCTGCACATCGACGTGCGTCCGCTGCCGGGCATGAACATGCTGGAGCTGCGGGACATGCTGAAGGAGCGCCTCGGCCAGGCGGTGACCCTTCCGGGCCTGAGCCTTGCGGTCGAGCCCCTCTTCGCCGGTACCCCGCCGATGGAAACCCCGGCGGACTCGCCCCTGGTGCGGGCGACGGAGGCCCTCACCGGGCATGCCGCCGAGGCTGTGCCCTTTGGCACGGAGGGTCCCTACCTGCGGGAGCTGGGCATGGACGTGGTTGTGCTTGGCCCTGGGGATATCGCCCAGGCCCACCAGCCGGACGAATACCTCGCCCTGGACCGCATCGAGCCCACCATGGAGCTACTGCGCGCGCTGATCCAGCGCTTCTGCCTGAATCCGCAAGACGGGTGAAGCGGGAAAACGACAAGGCCCGCACGGTGGCGGGCCTTGTCGATGAATTCTGGAGGCTGGACCCGGAATCGAACCGAGGTACACGGATTTGCAATCCGCTGCATCACCACTCTGCCATCCAGCCGGGATGTCGCTTGACGCGAAGATAAAACTGGAGCGGGAAACGAGACTCGAACT
>JBMOQP010000005.1:0-30398 GCA_049322715.1 Pseudomonadota bacterium | reverse complement strand
CAAGCCATGGATGGCTTGCACGAACATCAATCGCGCCAAGTGATTGATGTTCGGAGGCCGTCGCGAATTCACTTCGCGACGTGCCGAGTTGAAAAAGGGCAGGAAAGCCCTTTTTCAACATCCTGCTCGAGACCGGCGTGCTGGAATTCTTCGAGGCCAATCCCTAGGTGCGGGAGCACTACGTGCTCGACGACAGCCTCAATGCCGTGCGCTACTTCCGGCCGGTCCGCCTGAGCGAGGCCTGCATGAGCTGCCACGGCGACCCGGCCCGATCCAGGGCCCTGTGGGGGCGCGACGACGGGCGGGATATTGCCGGCTATCCCATGGACAACAAGAAGGTGGGTGACCTGCATGGCGCCTTCGAGATCATTCGCCCGCTGGACGAGGCCAAGGGGCAGATATGGCATGGCATCCTGACCGGGGGGTTGACCGCGCTGATCGGCTTGCTCATCACCCTGTTCGCGATCTTCCGGCTGGTGCTCGGCATGGTGACCGTGCCCGTCATGGGGGGGGCATGCAAAAGCTCAATCAGGCCGAGGTCGACAACGACCTGCGCGTGCGGCTCGACGAGCGGGGGCGGGGCGAGATGGCGCAGATGGCGAAGTCCTTCAACCGCTTCATGCATCGCATGCAGGGGGCGATGCAGGGCGTAGCCGTGGCTTCGGGCAAGGTCGCCACCTCTGCGGAGGAGGCGCATGCCATCGCCGAGCAGACCAATCTGCTGGCGCTCAATGCCGCGATCGAGGCGGCGCGCGCTGGCGAGCAGGGACGTGGCTTCGCGGTGGTGGCCGACGAGGTGCGCAACCTGGCAAGCAAGGCCCTGGCCTCCACCCATGAAATCCAGGCGATGATCGACAAGCTGCAGGACAAGTCTCACCTGGCCAGCGAGGCGATGGAGAGTAGCCGCCAGCAGGCCGCGGGTGCGGTGGAGCAGTCGGGCCAGGCCGGGAAGGCGTTGACGGCCATCAACGAGGCGATCAGCCGGATCAACGACATGATCCTGCAGATCGCGACCGCGGCCGAGGAGCAGAGCGCGGTGGCGGATGAGGTCGCGCGCAACATCGTCAACATCAGCCATGCCGGCAACGAGACCGCGCAGCAGGCCCAGCGGACGCTGGCCTCCAGTGAGGAACTGTGGCCGGGCTGGCGGAGCGGCTCAATGCCCTCGTCAGGGCGTTCCGGGTGTAGGAGGCGGACTGCCGCACCCGGGTGCCACTCCAGAATCGTGAGCCCGGGGCTCAGTGCTGACAGACGGGGCAGTAGAAGGTCGAGCGCTGGCCGATGACGGCGTGGGCGATCGGGCCGCCGCAGGTGCGGCAGGGGGCGCCGGCGCGGCCGTAGACGTTGAGTGTCTGCTGGAAGTAGCCGGGGCGGCCTTCGGGATTGACGAAGTCGCGCAGGGTAGTACCCCCCTGCGCGACGGCGGCGGCAAGCACCTCGCGGATGCGCCCGCCGAGGTCGACCAGGCGCCGGCGGCTGATCCGGTTGCAGGGACGGCGCGGGTCGATGCCGGCGAGGAAGAGCGCCTCGTTGGCGTAGATGTTGCCCACGCCGACCACCACATGGTTGTCCATGATGGCGGTCTTGATGGCCTGCCTGCGGTGGTGGATGGCCTCGTACAGGCCATTCCCGTCGAAGCCCTCCCCAAGCGGTTCGGGGCCCAGGCGGACGAGGAGGGGGTGGCGTTCGGGGGCGTCCTCCGTCCACAGCAGGGCGCCGAAGCGGCGCGGGTCGTGCAGGCGCAGGGACAGTCCGGAATCAAGGCGGATGTCGACGTGGTCGTGCTTCTGTAGCGCCGTTCCCGGCTCGACCAGGCGCAGGCTGCCGGACATGCCGAGGTGGGCGATGAGGGTGCCGTGCTCGAAGCCGATCAGCAGGTATTTCGCCCGCCGCCGGACGCTCTGCACCCGCCGGCCGCCCAGGAGCGCCTCCAGCCCCTCCGGCACGGGCCAGCGCAGGCGGCGTTCACGCACCAAGACCTCGCACAGGGTGTGGCCGGTGAGATGCGGCTCGATGCCGCGGCGGGTGGTTTCGACCTCGGGCAGTTCGGGCATGTGAGATTTGCGGGCAGGGGCGCTCAGGATGGCACGAGGGCGGGACGTAAAAAAACCCGGCAGGGCCGGGTTTTTTTGAAGATCGGTAATCGAACCGGGAGGCCGGGATTACTTGATCTTTGCTTCCTTGAAGATCACGTGCTGACGGACCACCGGGTCGAACTTGCGGAACTCCAGCTTGTCCGGGGTGTTGCGCTTGTTCTTGGTGGTGGTGTAGTAGAAGCCGGTACCCGCGGAGGATACGAGCTTGATCTTGTCACGTGCAGACTTGGCCATCTCTTCTTACCTCAAACCTTTTCGCCACGGGCGCGCAGATCGGCGACAACCTGTTCGATGCCCAGCTTGTCGATGATGCGCATGCCCTTGGAGGATACGCGCAGGCTTACGAAGCGGTTCTCGCTCTCCAGCCAGAAGCGGTGATGATGCAGGTTGGGCAGGAAGCGGCGACGGGTTTTGTTGTTGGCGTGGGAAACGTTGTTTCCGGTCGCCGGACGCTTACCGGTCACCTGGCAAACTCGGGACATGATGCTTTCCTGTTACTGAAAATGGTCGTGTATACGAAAGCCCGGCATTTTATTGGAAAAGAAGCCGGGCCTCAAGCCTTGCCTTCATCTCCGGGTCATTTGCGGCCGCCGAGGATGGCGCCGAGCACGCCCCGCACGATCTCCCGCCCCAGGCGGCTGCCGACAGCGCGCATAGTGCTCTTGACCAGGGTTTCGCCGACCGACTGGCGGCGGCCGGACCGGCCTCCACCCAGCAACCCGTCCAGGAGGCCGCCTTCCTCCTTGTCCTCGGCCGCCTCGCGCGGATCGATGGCCTGCGCCGCCGTGGCCTCGGCTTGCTTGCGCAGGATCTCGTAGGCCGACTCCCGATCCACCTGTTTCTCGAACACGCCGTAGACGGCCGAGCGCTGGATGACGCGCTGCCTCTCCTCGAGCGTGATCGGCCCGATGCGTGAGCGGGGCGGGGCAACGAGGGCGCGCTCGACCGGCAGGGGAGAGCCCTTCTCATCCAGGCAGGAAACCAGGGCCTCGCCGACGCCGAGCTGGGTGATGGCCTCGGCCGTGTCCAGGCCTGGCTTGGGCCGGAAGGTGTCCGCCGCCACCTGCACGGCCTTCTGGTCGCGCGGGGTGAAGGCGCGCAGGGCGTGCTGCACGCGGTTGCCGAGCTGGCCGAGGATGGGCAGCGGCACGTCCAGCGGGTTCTGGGTGATGAAGTACACGCCCACGCCCTTGGAGCGGATCAGGCGTACCACGCGCTCGATGGTGTCGACCAGGGCCTTGGGGGCATCGTCGAACAGCAGGTGGGCCTCGTCGAAGAAGAACACCAGCTTCGGGTGGTCCGGATCGCCGACCTCGGGAAGCTGCTCGAACAGCTCGGCCAGCAGCCAGAGCAGGAGCGTGGCGTACAGGCGGGGGGAGTTGTAGAGCTTCTCGGCGGCGAGGATGTTGATTACCCCGCGCCCCTGCGGGTCGGTCTGGATCAGGTCGTCGAGGCTGATGGCGGGCTCGCCGAACAGCCGGTCGCCACCCGCGTCCTCGAGGGTCAGCAGGGCGCGCTGGATGGCGCCGACGCTGGCGGCCGAGACGTTGCCGTAGGCGGCAGTCAGTTCCTTCGCGTTCTCGCCCACGTGCTGGACCAGGGCGCGCAGGTCCTTGAGGTCGAGCAGCAGCAGCCCCTGCTCGTCGGCCAGGCGGAAGGCGATGTTGAGCACGCCGGCCTGGGTCTCGTTCAAGTTGAGCAGGCGTGCCAGCAGCAGCGGTCCCATCTCCGAGATGGTGGTGCGCAGGGGATGGCCGAGTTCGCCGTAGACGTCCCAGAACACGACTGGGGCCGCATCCTGGCTGAAGCCCTCGAGGCCGATCTTCTCCACCCGCTCGCGGATGCGAGGGGATGCCGAGCCCGCCTGGCTGAGGCCGGCGAGGTCGCCCTTGATATCGGCCAGGAAGACCGGCGTGCCCATGCGGCTGAAGCCCTCGGCCAGGGTCTGCAGGGTGACGGTCTTGCCGGTACCGGTCGCCCCGGTGACCAGGCCGTGGCGGTTGGCCATGCGGCCGAGCAGGCGGGCCTGGAGCTCGCCGGCCCCGATCAGGATGTCGTGTTCCATGAGTCTTCGTGTTCCGTGCTTCGTCTCGATCCGACTATTGTATGAGCGGAGGGGCGGGGATGTTCGTGCGTGTTATCCTTGCCGACCGTTTTTGTCAGGTATGAAGTGGCTATGTTGGGTCGTCTGGGTGCATTGTGGGGGCTGTTCGGGGTCTCTCTCCTGATCGGCTGGGCCGTGGTGAGGCTGACGCCGGTGGCCGTCGAGGCTTGGGGCATGTCGTGGGGCGTGCTCGAGTGGCTGGTGGCCGTGCCCTGGCTGGTGTTCATGCTGGTCGGGGAGGGCTATCGCGGCTTCCAGAAGGGCTTTGCCCCGCGCGTCGCGGCCCGCGCCCGCTACCTGCGTGACCACCCGCGCCCGCTGCATGTGCTGCTGGCGCCGCTGTTCTGCATGGGCTTCATCCACGCCACGCGCAAAAGGCGCATCGTCTCCACCGCCGTGACCTCGGGCATTATCATCCTGATCCTGGGGGTCCGACTGCTGCCCCAGCCCTGGCGCGGGATCGTGGATCTCGGCGTGGTGGCGGGCCTCACCTGGGGGCTGCTGGCCATCGCCTGGTTCGGGGTGCAGGCCATGATGGCGGACCGTTTCGATCATCCGGCGGAAACCCCCGAGGAGGGATGAAATGAGTCGAGAACCTCTCCCGCAGGGCCTTGGCCATGGAGGGCCAAGGGGTTCGAGACCAGGGGCGAGCGCACTGGCGAGCTGGCGGGAAGAAAAACAATCGGCATGGTTGTACCGTCAGCTCGCCAGCTGCGAGCCTGACCAACGCCAATCGGCGTTGTTCCTCGACCTGGCCAAGGCAGCCGAGGATCAGGCGGAGATCTGGGCCGGCCAGCTGCGCCAGCATGGGCTTCCCATCCCCGACTTCCGTCCTTCGACGCGCGCATGGATCGTCGCCCGCCTGGCGCGAAGCCAGTCCCCCCGCCACATGCGCACGGTGCTTGCCGCGATGAAGGTGCGCGGGCTGTCGGCCTACCAGGGGCCGGTGGTGCCCTTTCCCCACCCTCCTGTTCCCTTGTCGTCGCCTGAAAGTCATCACCAGGGTTACGGTGGCGGAACCCTGCGCGCGGCCGTGTTCGGTGTGAACGACGGCCTCGTCTCCAACACCAGCCTGATCATGGGCGTGGCGGGCGCCACGGGCGAGCCGGGGGCGATCATCACCGCCGGGGTGGCCGGGCTGCTGGCGGGCGCCTTGTCGATGGCTGCGGGCGAGTACATTTCCATGCGCTCGCAGCGCGAGATGTATGAGCACCAGATCGCCCTGGAGCGGGCGGAGATCGAGGCCTATCCGGAGGAGGAGGCCGAGGAACTGGCGCAGATCTACCATGCGCGCGGCATGGACCTCGAGCATGCCCGCGCGATGGCCGGGCAGATGCTGAAGGATCCGGAGCACGCGCTGGACGTGCTCTCGCGCGAGGAGCTCGGGCTCAATCCGGACGACCTGGGTTCGCCCTGGGGGGCGGCAGGGTTCTCGTTCGTGTCGTTTGTGGCGGGGGCAGCGATCCCGCTGCTGCCTTATGTGCTGGGAGGGCAGGGCGCGGTGGCGCTGATGTGGGCCGCGGGGCTCGCCGCGGTCGGCCTGTTTGGCGTGGGGACGGCGCTTTCGCTCTTCACCGGGCGCAATGCCCTGCGTGGCGGCCTGCGCATGCTGCTGATCGGCGCGGGGGCCGGGGTGGTGACCTATGGGATCGGTGCACTGATCGGCTCTTCCCTGGGGCTCTGATGCTCAGGTTTTCTCCCGACAGCATTGTTGCCGTCGGGAGCCCGGCGAGTCGTTATGGGGTCAGTGGCGGCTGACCGCGCGATAAACGGCGTAGGCGCCGCCGACCATCAGGACGGTCAGGACAACAATGCTTCCCCAGGCGGCCGGGTCGTTCATGATCAGGTTCATTGCACGTCTCCCATCAAGTCGTTGTGTCATACGGTGTGGTTCATAACCACACCGTATATAGACATTAAACAAGAAGGGTTATGCAGGCAAGTCCCCATCATCGTTGCGTGATTGAGGGGGCGGCCAGATCGCGCAGGGTCAGCCCGCGCAGGGATTCCGCACGGGCGGTGTGTATCCGCCGCATGACGGCCGAGGCGGATGGGCCTTCCTCGTCGAGGACCGTCGCGCCCTCGGCCACTTCGATCACTTTCTCCAGCGGGATGGCCTCCAGTGCCGCCGCGGGCCGCCATGCCGGTGGCTGGCGCGTATCCGGCATCAGGATGTTCGCCGCATGCAGGCGTTCGAGCAGGGGAAGGATTTCGTCCTGGCGCATGTTCAGGCGGCTGGCAAGGGCGGGGGCGGTCCATCCCGGACCCGCGCGGGCGAAGTCGTCGGCGATCAGGGCCCCCAGGCGCAGGGCCGTCTCGGCGTCCGGTCGGCTGCGCCCATCAAGGCGATGGCCCACGCGTTGCGGATTCTGCAGCGCGTAGCTGACGCTCGCGCCCAGCAGCAGGATCAGCCAGGCGAGGTGGAGCCAGAGCATGAACAGGATCAGGCCGGCAAAGGCGGAATAGATGGCGGTGTAGTTTCCGGTCTTGACCACCACGTCGGCGAACAGGCGTCCGGTGAACAGCCAGACCACGGCCGCCAGCCCCGCGCCGATCAGGGCCGGGACCAGGCGCACGCGGGTGTTGGGGACGTAGATGTAGATGAAGACGAAGGTGCCGGCCAGCATCAGGTAGGGGGCAAACCGCTCAACCCCCTGGGCGAGCTGGGTGAGAAGCCCCCCCGCGATCGGCAGGCTCGCTGCTGCCCCGGAAAACTGGGCGAGGGCGCTGATGATGGCGAACAGCAGCACCGGGCCGACGACCACGACCGACAGATAGTGGGTGAATCGCTGCGCCAGGGGGCGGTCCTCCCGCACGCGCCAGACGTCGTTGAATGCGCGTTCGACTTTCTGCATCAGCGCGATCACGGTGTAGAACAGCAGGGCGAGGCCGATCGCCCCGAGTACGCCGACGCGGATGTTCTCGACGAAGCCGACGATGCGGCCGGCGATCTCCTCGCCTTGCGCGCCCAGCGGCTCGAGCAGGTTGAGCAGGAAGGGCTGCAGCACGTCCTGCACGCCGAAGGCCTTCAGCACCGAGAAGCTCACCGCCAGCAGCGGGGCGAGCGAGAGCAGGGTGGTGAAGGACAGGCTCATCGCGTGCAGGTTGAGCTGGCCGTGATCGAGCTCCTGCCAGAGGTGCCGTCCGACGAGCAGTATCCGTTTCCCCGCCGCACGCATGGCGGGGGGCATCAGGCGTTGAGGGCGTGGGCGCATGGGGCTATTCTCGTCAGCATCCATTGATCATACGCCATCGGGATCAGCATGCAGGAACTCAAACCGCCGCCCGTCGTGCTCGTCTTCGCCGGCCTCGACCCCACCGGTGGGGCGGGGCTTTCGGCCGACATCGAGGCCATCATCAGCCAGGGTTGCCACGCTGCCCCCATCGCCACCGCCCTCACCGTGCAGGACACCCGCGACGTGATCAGGGTGGGGCAGGTGGATGCCCTGCTGGTGGTCGAACAGGCCCGCGCCCTGCTGGAGGACATGCCGGTGGCGGCGATCAAGCTCGGCATGCTCGGCAGCGCGGCGATGGTCGAGGCGGTGCACACCATCCTGCGCGATTATCCGCAGATTCCCGTCGTGCTCGACCCGGTGCTGCGCGCCGGCGGCGGCACGGAACTCGCAGACGAGGAGCTGATCGAGGCGATGCGCGAACTGCTGATCCCGCAGGCCACCATCCTCACCCCCAACAGCGAGGAGGCGCGTCGCCTTGCCCCGGACGCCGACAACCTGCACGCCTGCGCCCTTTCCCTGCTGGAGCAGGGCAGCGAGTACGTGCTGATCACCGGCACGCACGAGCCGACGCCGGAGGTCGAGAACCTGCTGTTCGGCGGCCACCGCCTGCTCGAGACCTTCAGCTGGCCGCGGCTGGCGGAGAGCTACCATGGCTCGGGTTGCACTCTCGCCTCCGCCATCGCCGGCCTGCTGGCCCAGGGGCACGAGCCGATGACGGCCATCCACCAGGCGCAGGATTACACCTGGCAGGCCCTCGAGCAGGCCTACCGGCTGGGACGCGGGCAGATGATCCCGAACCGCCTGTTCTGGGGGGGCGGGGAAGATGACATGATGGACGAAGGGGGGGGGAACAGTGCCATGCTCCACTGACAAGCGCGGGATGCTCGAGCGGCTCGATGCCATCGAGACCGCCATGCGCGGTCTTGGCCTCTGGTCGCTTGAACCGCCTTCTGCCGAGGCGCTCGCAAGCCAGACACCCTTCGCGCACGACACCATGCCGCTCGAGATGTGGCTGCAGTGGATCTTCCTGCCGCGCATGCGCGAGACCATCCGGCAGGGGATCCGACCGCCCGCCGCCTGCAACATCCATCCCTTCGCGGCACACAGCTTCGTCAGCCACGGCCTCGCGGCCCGGCCGTTGGTGCAGGCCATCCGTGCCTTCGACGAGGCGTTCGAAGCCTGGGTGGGGAAGATCTGAGTCGCCGCGTCGGGGGGCTGGGGCGCGTAGCCTGGTCGCGCGCTCGATCCCCGGCCCCCCGGGCGGCCGTCAGGGGGTGCCGGGCTCCATGTAGAGCAGCTCCCAGATGTGGCCGTCGGGGTCCTCGAAGCTCTGTCCGTACATGAAGTCGTATTCCTGCGGCTCGCGCGCCAAGATGCCTCCGGCGGTGAGGGCCTTCCGGATGAGTTCATCCACCTCCGCGCGGCTGTCGCAGGCAAGACAGACCAAGACTTCCGTGGCCTGGGTCGCATCGCACAGCGGCTTCCGCGTGAAGGTCTGGAAGAAACTGTCGACCAGCAGCATCACGTAGATGTTCTCTGCCACGATCATGCAGGTCGCATTCTCATTGGTGTAGCGGGGATCGAATCTGAAGCCCAGGCTGGTGAAGAAGCTGACGGACCGCTGCAAGTCCCGGACGGGCAGGTTGACGAAAATTTGTTTGGCCATGTGGCTTCTCCCTCTGTCGGCTTCCCGGAGCGCAGGCTCTTCACTCCAGCCGGCTCGCTCCGAGCCCGCCTGGAGGGCAGGTCATGATGTCAGCCGGGCGCTTACCCGGAGCTCCGGGCCTGTGAGCGCCATCGAGACCGGGCAGTTCTTCTTGGCGTTTTCCACCTTCTCCTGGAACGTTCTCTCGTCCAGGCCGGGAGCCTCGGCCTCGGTTACAAGTTCGATCAGCGTGATCCGGGGCCCTTGGCCCAGGTGGACTTTCGCGCTGGTGCGAATCTGCGTCGGGGGATGCCCGGCCTCCGTGAGCAGGGCCGCGAGGAACATCGAGAAACAGCCGGCCTGGGCCGCGCCGAGCAACTCCTCGGGATTGGTCCCCGGTCCTTCCTCGAAGCGCGAGGCAAACGAGTAGGCGCCCTCGAAGGCGCCGCTGCCAAGCTTCATGCGGCCTCGACCTTCCCTGAGAGTGCCGTCCCAGACGGCGGAGGCGGTACGTATGGGCATGGCAGGTCTCCTGTATGGGAATCTCGAAAAACCCCATCCTTGGGGTTTTTCGAGGCGCCCGTATGTCGCCGGATCGAGTCCTGAATATAGGTCAGAATCGTGCCGTGCCTGCGCGCGCCCGTGTTGACGCGTCGCCCCGGGGCGAGCGTTCAATCCCCCGGTTCAGCCGTCGTCCTCTGCTACGCTCGGATGGTTCCGTGCGCCTTGCACTCATTCCTGAGCGAGCATCCCATGGCCCATGACCAGCTGATCCTCGGCCTGATTCTGCTCGCTGCCGTCATCCTGTTTGTCTGGGGCCGGTGGCGCCACGACTTCGTGGCGCTCGCGGCGCTGGCGCTGTGCGTGGTTGCCGGCATCGTGCCGGAACATGCCGCCCTGTCAGGGTTCGGTCATCCCGCCGCCATCACCGTGGCCTTCGTGCTCATCCTCAGCGGCGTGCTGCAGAGCACCGGCGCGGCGGAGCGCCTGCTGCGGGC
Organism: Pseudomonadota bacterium; assembly: GCA_049322715.1. GTDB lineage: Bacteria > Pseudomonadota > Gammaproteobacteria > Halothiobacillales > Halothiobacillaceae > Thiofaba. The sequence continues at coordinate 20,319 of JBMOQP010000005.1, read as the reverse complement.
GGTGATGCCGCAGTCCGCCGGGAAGCTGGCGAGCATGGCCATCCTGGTCGTCGTCGCTGCCGTGCTGTCGGGCTTCATGAACAACGTCGGGGCGCTGGCGATCCTGATGCCGGTGGCGGTGCAGATCGCCCGCAAGCATGCGATCCCGCCCGGGCAGTTGCTGATGCCGCTCGCTTTCGGCTCGATCCTCGGCGGGATGACTACCCTCATTGGCACGCCGCCCAACCTGATCGTCTCGGGTTTCCGTGCCGAGACGGGCGCCGGGGCCTTCGGTATGTTCGATTTCACGCCGGTCGGGCTGGTGGTGACACTGGCCGGGCTGGGGTTCATCATCCTGTTCGGTTGGCGCCTGGTGCCGGTGCGCGAACGGGCAGGGGCCGAGACCTTCGAGACCGGGGCTTACCTCACCGAGGCCCGCGTGCCGGAAGGCTCGAAGGCGGTCGGCATGAGGCTGGCACAGGTGGAAGAGGGGCTGGAGGAGGCCGATGCCCAGGTCATCGGCCTGATCCGCAACGAGGCGCGCATTCCCGCGCCCCATCCGCGCCGTCCCATCCTGGCTGGGGATGTGCTGGTCATCGAGGCCGAACCCGAAACCCTGGCGACCGCGCTCGGCGTCCTGGAGCTGGAGTTGGTTGGCGAGAAGAAGGTGGCCGACCACGAGGGAAAGGCAGGGGAAGGGAGCGCCGGTGGGAAGGATGAGTCCGAGGATGATGGGGCGGAGAAGGGCAGGCCATCCCGCGCCATCACCTCCGAAGGGATCGTGCTGATGGAGGTGGCCCTGCTGCCCCGCTCCACGCTCAATGGCCGTTCGGTGAGCGATATCCGCCTGCGCAGCCGGTACGGCATCAACCTCCTGGCGGTCTCGCGTCAGGGGCGGCGCAACCTGGCGCGGTTACGGCTTATGCCGCTGGCCACGGGCGACGTCCTGCTGCTGCAGGGCGCGCAGGACGACATCATGGAGTTCGCCTCGCAGTTCGGTGCCGTGCCGCTGGCCGAACGGGATCTGCAACTTCCCCACAAGAGGGATGCCTGGCTGGCCACCGGCATCCTCGGCCTGGCGGTGATCGCGGCCACTTTCGGGCTGGTACCCGCCGCCATCGCCTTCATGCTCGGCGCTCTCCTTAGCGTGCTGACGGGACTGGTCGCCCCCAGGCGCTTCTACGATGGGGTGGACTGGCCCGTGGTGGTGCTGCTGGCGGCGTTGATCCCGGTGGCCCAGGCCGTGGGCGATACCGGCATGGCCGCGCTGTTTGCCAATGGGCTGGTCGAGCATGCCGCCGGGGGCGAAGCGGTGATCGCGCTGGTGCTTATCCTGGTGGTCACCATGACCCTGTCGGATTTCATGAACAACGCCGCCACCGCTGCCGTGATGTGCCCCATTGCGATCAGCACCGCGGGCAGCCTGGGGGTCTCGGCCGATCCGCTGCTGATGGCTGTCGCGGTGGGGGCATCGTGCGCCTTCCTCACCCCCATCGGCCACCAGAACAACACCCTGATCCTCGGCCCCGGGGGCTTCCGTTTCGGCGACTACTGGCGCCTGGGCCTGCCCCTGGAGATGCTGGTGGTGGCCGTAGCCGTGCCGATGATCCTGTTGGTGTGGCCGCTGTGACGGGCCTCAGCTCATCAGCATCTTCACGCCCAGTCCGATCAGGAGCACGGCAAAGATCTTCTTCAGCATGCCGACCGGCAGCTTGTGGGTGAGGAGGGCGCCGACCCGGGCGAACAGGATGCTCATGATGCCGATGCCGAGCCAGGCCGGCAGGTAGACGTAGCCCAGGCTCGCCTCGGGCAGCCCCGCGAGGTTCCATCCGGCCAGGACGTACGCCGCCGAGCCCGCGATGGCGGCGGGCAGGCCGATGGCCGCGGAGGTGGCGATGGCGTTGCGGATCGGCACGTTGCACCAGACGAAGAACGGCGTGGAGATGGCGCCGCCGCCCATGCCCATGATCGAGCTGAGCGCGCCGACGCCGGTGCCGGCTGCGGTCATGCCGGGCAGGGCTGGCAGCTGGCGGTGCGGTGCGGGCTGGCGGCCGAATGCCATCTGCAGGGCGATCAGGATCTCGAGCGTGCCGAACAGCTTCTTGAGCACGTCGCTCGGAAGGTAGTGGGCGAGGTAGGAGCCGGCCACCGAGCCGATCACCAGGCCGAGCAGGATGCGGCGCACCACGTGCCAGTCCACCGCGCGTTTCTTGTGGTGCGTCCAGACGGAGCCGATGGAGGTGAGGATGATGGTCGCGAGCGAGGTGCCGACCGCGACCTGCATCAGGTGCTCGGCGGGCACGGTGCCCTGGAGGGTGTAGAGGTAGGCGAGCGCGGGCACGACGATCAGGCCGCCGCCGATGCCGAGCAGGCCGGCCATCAGGCCGGTGAAGACCCCAAGCAGGGCATAGATGCCTAGGGCGAGAAGATCCATGCGGAATCTCCGGGAAACACGTGAGAAGAGGGCAGTGCCCCGCGTACCGGGCCGGCATGCCGGCCCGGTACGCGGGGCGGCCTCAGTGCCGCTTCTTCGGCGGCAGCAGGTCGGTGATGGTGCCTTCGGCCATCTCGGCGGCGAAGCCGAGGGTCTCGGACAGGGTGGGGTGCGGGTGGATGGTCAAGCCTATGTCGGCCATATCCGCGCCCATCTCCAGCGCCAGGGCCGCCTCGGCGATCAGCTCGCCGGCATTCGGGCCGGTGATGCCCGCGCCCAGCAGGCGGTGGGTCTCGGCGTCGAACAGTGCCTTGGTCAGGCCCTCGTCGCGACCGAGCGAGAGCGAGCGGCCGGAGGCGGCCCACGGGAAGGCGCCCTTCTCGTAGGCGATGCCCTCGCGCTTGAGCTCGTCCTCGGTCTTGCCCACCCAGGCCACCTCGGGGTCGGTGTAGGCCACGCCCGGGATGCCCATCGGGGCGAAGGCGGAGGCCATGCCGCAGATCACCTCGGCGGCTACCTTGCCCTCGTGCACGGCCTTGTGCGCCAGCATCGGCTGGCCGATCACGTCGCCGATGGCGTGGATGTGCGGCACGTTGGTGCGCAGGCGGGCGTCGGCGGGGATGAAGCCGCGCTCGTCCACGTGCACGCCCGCCTTCTCCGCGTCGATCAGCTTGCCGTTCGGCACGCGGCCGACGGCGACCAGGATGCGGTCGAAGGTGTCGGTCTCCGGCGCGCCCTTGCCCTCGAAGGACACGACCAGTCCTTCAGGCGTGGCCTTGACGGCAGTCACCTTGGCGCCGAGATAGATGGCCTCGTAGCGCTTCTTGATTCGCTTGAGCAGCGGCAGCGTGATGTCCTTGTCGGCGCCCGGGATGATGTTGTCGGACAGCTCGACCACGGTGATCTTCGCGCCCAGCGCGTCGTACACCTGCGCCATCTCGAGGCCGATGATGCCGCCGCCGATGACCAGCAGGCGCTTCGGGATCTCGGCGAGCTCGAGCGCGCCGGTGGAATCCATCACGCGCGGGTCATCGTGCGGGATGAACGGCAGCTGCACGGGACGGGATCCGGCGGCGATGACCGCGTGCTGGAAGGCCACGGTCTTCATGCCGTCGCCGGTCTCAACCGCCACGGTGTGCGGAGAGGTGAAGCGGCCAAGGCCGCTCACCACCTGCACCTTGCGCTGCCTGGCGAGGCCGGCGAGACCGGTGGTGAGCTTCTTGATCACGCTTTCCTTGAAGCCGCGCAGCTTGTCGAGGTCGACGGTTGGCTCGGCGAAGGTCACGCCGTGGTCCGCCATCTCGCGCGTCTCGTTCATGACCTGGGCGACGTGCAGCAGGGCTTTGGACGGGATGCAGCCGACGTTCAGGCACACGCCGCCGAGCACGGGCTCCTTCTCCACCAGCACCACGCTCTTGCCGAGGTCGGCGGCGCGGAAGGCGGCGGTGTAGCCGCCGGGGCCGGCGCCCAGCACGAGCACGTCACAACTGATGTCGGCCGGGGGAAGTTCCGCCGGTGCGGCCGGGGAGGCGGGAGCAGTCGGTGCAGCCGCCGGTGCGGCCGTCGGAGCCTGGGCAGCGACCGGGGCCTCAGGCTTGGCGGCCGGTGTGGCCGGCTGCGCCGCCTCGGCGCTGACCTCGAACTTCGCGATCGGGGTGCCCTTGCTGACCTTGTCCTCCAGCTTGACCAGGTACTCCACCAGCTTGCCGGCAAACGGCGCGGGAATCTCCATGGTCGCCTTGTCGGATTCCAGGGTCAGCAGCGACTGGTCCTTCTCGACCATCTCGCCCGGCTGGGCGAGCAGTTCGATGACCGGGATGTTCTCGTAGTTGCCGATGTCCGGCAGCAGGACGGTTTCGATCTTCGCCATGTCCCGCTCCTCAGATCAGCATTTCGCGCAGGTCGCGCAGCAGCAGGGCGAGGCGGGTGGTGAAGCGCACACCCTCGGCCCCGTCGATCACGCGGTGATCGTAGGACACGCTGAACGGCATCATCAGGCGCGGCTCGAAGCCGCTGCCGTTCCACACCGGCGCCATCTTGGCCTTGGACAGGCCGAGGATGGCCACTTCCGGTGCATTGACGATCGGCGTGAACTGGGTCCCGCCGATGCCGCCGAGGCTGGAGATGCTGAAGGTGCCGCCCTGCATGTCGGAGGGCGAGAGCTTGCCGTCGCGCGCCTTCTGGCCGAGCTCGCCGAGCTCGCGGGCGAGCTCGAACAGGCCCTTCTTGTCGACGTCCTTCACCACCGGCACGACCAGGCCGTTCGGGGTGTCGACCGCCACGCCGATGTTGTAGTAGCGCTTGAGGATCAGCTTCTCTCCGCCCGGATTGAGCGAGGCGTTGAACTGCGGGAACTCCTTCAGCACCTGCACCACGGCCATCATCACGAACGGCAGCGGGGTGAGCTTCACGCCCGCCTTGTCGGCGCGTGCCTTGAGGCTTGCGCGGAAGGCCTCAAGCTCGGTGATGTCGGTCTCGTCGAATTGGGTGACGTGGGGGATGTTGAGCCAGCAGGCGGTGAGGTGCTTGCCGGAGATCTTCTTGATCCGGGACAGCTCCTTCTCCTCGACCGGGCCGAACTGGCTGAAGTCGATGGTCGGGACCTGCGGAATGCCGGCGCCTGCGGTGACCGGGGCCTTCGGCGCGGCCTTCTCGCCCTGCATCACGGCCTTGATGTAGGTCTCGACGTCCTGCTTCTGGATGCGGCCCTTGGGGCCGGTGCCCGTGACGTGCGCAAGCTCGACGCCGAGGTGGCGGGCGTAGGCGCGCACCGACGGTGAGGCGTGGAACCTGGCGCCGGCCGGCTGGGCGTTGACTGGCTTCTCGGCGGCCGGGGCCTTTGGTGCGGCCATCGTCGTGGCCGGGGCGACTGTCACAGGCGCGGGTGCAGGCTTGGGCGCCTCGGCGGCGGGGGCCGGGGTCGGAGCCACGGGGGCTTCGGCCTTGGCGGACGGAGCCGGGGCGGGCGCGTCCATCGAGGTCTCGATGTCGCAGATGTAGCTGCCCGCGCTGACCTTCTCCTCCAGCTTGACCCGGAGGTTTCGGATCACGCCGCCGACCGGCGCCGGGATCTCCATGGTGGCCTTGTCGGACTCCAGGGTGAGGACGGACTGGTCCTTCTCGACCGTGTCGCCCTCGTTCACCAGGATCTCGATGACCGGGATGTTCTCGTAGTTGCCGATGTCCGGCAGCAGGAACTTGTGCATACCCATGCGCGGCTCTCCTTACACGGTCATCGGGTTGGGCTTGTCGGCGTCGATGCCGTACTTGGCGATCGCCTCGCTGACCTTGGCCGCCGGGATGGTGCCCTCGTCGGCCAGGGCCTTGAGGGTGGCGACCACGACGTTCCAGCGGTCCACCTCGAAGAAGCGGCGCAGGGCCTCGCGGGTGTCGGAACGGCCGAAGCCGTCGGTGCCCAGGGTGACGTAGCGCTTGCCGGGCAGGAAGGCGCGCACCTGCTCGGGCACGGCGCGCACGTAGTCGGTCGCGGCGATGATCGGGCCGGAGGTCTTGGCCAGGCACTGGGTGACGTACGGCACGCGCGCCTCGGCTTCCGGATGGCGGGTGTTCCAGCGCTCGCAATCCATGCCGTCACGGTAGAGCAGGTTGAAGCTGGTGGCGGACCAGACGTCGGCGGCCACGCCCCAGTCGGCCTCGAGCATTTCGGCGGCGGCGATGACCTCGCGCAGGATGGTGCCGGAGCCCATCAGCTGGGCGCTGAGCTTGTGCTTGGCCTTGCTCGCCTGCAGCGGGTAGAGGCCCTTGATGATGCCGTCCTCGACGCCCTTCGGCATCTCCGGATGGGCGTAGTTCTCGTTCATCACGGTGATGTAATAGAACACGCTCTCGCGGTTCTCGACCATGCGCTTGAGGCCATCGTGCACGATGACGGCGAGCTCGTAGGCGAAGGTCGGGTCGTAGCTCAGGCAGTTCGGGATCTGGCCGAAGGCGAGCAGGTTGTGGCCGTCCTGGTGCTGCAGGCCCTCGCCCGCGAGGGTGGTGCGGCCGGCGGTGGCGCCCATGAGGAAGCCGCGCGCCTGGATGTCTCCGGCGGCCCAGGCCAGATCGCCGATGCGCTGGTAGCCGAACATCGAGTAGTAGATGTAGAACGGCACCATGGATACGCCATGGTTGGCGTAGGCCGTGCCGGCGGCGATCCAGCTGGACATGGCGCCGGCCTCGTTGATGCCCTCCTCGAGTACCTGGCCGTTGGCGGCCTGCTTGTACCACATCACCTGGTTGGCATCGATCGGTTCGTAGAGCTGGCCGGCCGGGTCGTAGATACCGACCTGGCGGAACAGGCCCTCGAGGCCGAAGGTGCGCGCCTCGTCCGGGATGATCGGCACCACGCGCTTGCCGAGCGCCTTGTCGCGCAGCAGGGCGGCGAGCAGACGGCCGAAGGCCATGGTGGTCGACATCTCGCGGTCGCCGGTGGACTGCAGCAGGGTGTCGAAGGCGGACAGCGCCGGCACCGGCACGGCCTGGGCGGCGTCACGGCGGGTCGGCAGGTAGCCGCCGAGCGCGGTGCGGCGGGCCTGCATGTACTGCATGACCTCGCTGTCCTCGGCCGGGCGGTAGAAGGGGATGTCCTTCTCCAGCTGCTCGTCGGAGATGGGCACGCTGAAGCGGTCGCGGAAGTACTTCAGGCCGTCCAGGTCCAGCTTCTTCTGCTGATGGATGGCCATGGAGGCCTCGCCGTAGGGGCCCATGCCGTAGCCCTTGATGGTCTTGGCGAGGATCACGGTCGGCTTGCCCTGGCTCTCGGTGGCGGCCTTGTAGGCGGCGTAGAGCTTGCGCGGGCTGTGGCCGCCGCGGGTGAGGGCGAAGACTTCGTCGTCGGTCATGTGCTCGACGAGCTTGAGGGTTTCCGGGTACTTGCCGAAGAAGTGCTCGCGCACGTAGGCGCCGTTCTTGCCCTTGTAGGACTGGTACTCGCCGTCCACGACTTCCATCATGCGCTGGACCAGCTTGCCGGAGTGGTCATGGGCGAGCAGCTCGTCCCAGCCGGAGCCCCAAATGACCTTGAGTACGTTCCAGCCCGCGCCGCGGAAGTGGGATTCGAGCTCCTGGATGATCTTGCCGTTGCCGCGCACGGGGCCGTCCAGGCGCTGCAGGTTACAGTTGACCACGAAGATCAGGTTGTCCAGCTCTTCGCGCGCGGCGAGGCCGATGGCGCCGAGGGATTCCGGCTCGTCCATCTCGCCGTCGCCGAGGTAGGCCCAGACCTTGCGCTTGCCTTCCGGCGCCAGGCCGCGGGCGTCCATGTACTTCATGAAGCGCGCCTGGTAGATCGCCATCAGCGGGCCGAGGCCCATGGAGACGGTCGGGAACTGCCAGAAGTCGCGCATCGTCCACGGGTGCGGGTAGGACGGGATGCCCTTGCCGTCGACCTCCTGGCGGAAATGCACCAGGTGCTCCTCGTCCAGGCGGCCCTCGAGGAAGGCGCGGGCGTACATGCCCGGGGCGACGTGGCCCTGGAAGAAGATCATGTCGGCGCCGTCCGGATGGTCCGGGCCCTTGAAGAAGTGGTTGTAGCCGACCTCGTACATGGTGGCGGCGGAGGCGTAGCTGCCGAGGTGGCCGCCGATGCCGTCGTGCGCCTTGTTCGCCTTCACCACCATCGCCATCGCGTTCCAGCGGATCAGGGCACGCAGGCGGCGTTCGAGCGCGAGGTCGCCCGGGTAGGTGGGCTGCGCTTCCTTGGGGATGGTGTTGATGTAGGGGGTGTTGGCGCTGTAGGGGGTGTCGATGCCGTGCTTGCGGGCAGCCTCGATCAGCGCAGCGATCAGGTGCTGGGCCTTGTCGGTTCCTTCGAAGCCGATCACCGCCTCGAGGGCGTCCAGCCATTCCTGTGTCTCGTGCGGATCGTAATCCTGATAGGTCGTCGTCATGCGGCGCGCACTCCAAGTACAAGTTCGGTCGACGGGAAGGCCGGGCGGTGCGCCTGGCCTCCGGGCAAAAAAGTTTCGTGATTATGCTGGAAGGGCACGCTTTTTCCTACCCGACGAGGCATGGGGCGGATCTCCGCCGCCAGGCGCGGCGCGGCCATGGGACGGGGGGCGCTGCGGGTCCGGAGGCAGCCATTCGGAGGGTGGCTATGTCATAATCCGGAAAATTCGCGTTTCCCAAGGAGTCATCATGTCCTCGATCAAGAAGGTGGTTCTGGCCTACTCCGGTGGCCTGGACACGTCCGTCATCCTCAAGTGGCTGCAGGAAACCTACCAGTGCGAAGTGGTAACCTTCACCGCTGACCTCGGTCAGGGCGAGGAGGTCGAGCCGGCGCGCGCCAAGGCGCAGGCGATGGGCGTGAAGGACATCTTCATCGAGGACGTGCGCGAAGAGTTCGTGCGTGACTTCGTGTTCCCGATGTTTCGTGCCAACACCCTGTACGAGGGCGAGTACCTGCTCGGCACCTCCATCGCTCGCCCGCTGATCGCCAAGCGTCTCATCGAGATCGCCAACGAGACCGGCGCCGACGCCATCGCCCACGGCGCCACCGGCAAGGGCAACGACCAGGTGCGCTTCGAGCTGGGCGCCTACGCGCTCAAGCCGGGTGTCAAGGTGATCGCGCCGTGGCGCGAGTGGGACCTGAACTCGCGCGAGAAGCTGATGAGCTACGCCGAGGCCAACGGCATCCCAGTCGACTTCGCCAAGAGCAAGAAGAAGTCGCCGTACTCCATGGACGCCAACCTGCTGCACATCTCCTACGAGGGTGGCGGCCTGGAGGATCCGTGGTGGGCCCCGGAGGAGGACATGTGGCGCTGGACCGTGTCCCCCGAGAAGGCGCCGGACGTGGCAGAGGACATCGTCATCACCTTCGAAAAGGGTGATCCCGTCGCCATCGACGGCGAGCGCCTGTCCCCGGCGGCCCTGCTGCTCAAGCTCAACCAGCTCGGCGGCAAGCACGGCATCGGTCGCCTGGACCTGGTCGAGAACCGCTACGTCGGCATGAAGTCGCGTGGCTGCTACGAGACCCCGGGTGGCACCATCCTGCTGCGCGCCCACCGCGCGATCGAGTCCATCACTCTGGACCGCGAGGTGGCGCACCTGAAGGACGAGCTGATGCCGCGCTACGCCAGCCTGATCTACAACGGCTACTGGTGGAGCCCGGAGCGCCGCATGATGCAGACCATGATCGATGCGAGCCAGGAGCGCGTGAACGGCGAGGTGCGCGTGCGCCTGTACAAGGGCAATGTCACCGTCACCGGCCGCCGTTCCGAGCGCGACAGCCTGTTCAGCGCCTCCATCGCCACCTTCGAGGACGATCAGGGCGCCTACAACCAGAAGGACGCCGAGGGCTTCATCAAGCTCAACGCCCTGCGCATGCGCATCGCGGCGCAGCGCGGCTCGGGGCAGGGCTGAGGCGCTCGCCCGGCGCGCCACAGGGAGGGGGCATGATCGACAGGAGGTTGGTTCCACGGCAAGGGGCGATGGCGAGGGTGATTCTCGCCATCGCCCTTTTTGTTCTGGGGCCGACGGCCTGGGGAAACGGGGAGGTGCGCGAGCTGACCCTGGGCGTGTTGTCCTACCAGGAGCCCGGGGACGTACGCCTGCGCTGGCAGCCGCTGGCAGACTACCTGAGCGAGAGGGTGCCGGGCATTCGAGTGCGTGTCCGGCCGCTGATGCGCCATGATGCCGAGCCGGGGCTCGCGCGTGGCGAGTTGCAGCTCCTGCTGATCAATCCCTACGATTACGCCTGGCTCGAGGCGAGCCATGGCGTGACGCGCATCGCCACCCTGCGTCTGCGGGGCTCCGGCGATACCCCGCCCATGTTCGGGGCGGTGGTGTTCCAGCGTGCGGACGCCCCGCCGCTGGAGGGGCTCGAGGCGCTGCGCGGCAAGCGCGTCGCCGCCATCGCCCCGGATGCCTTCCCCACACTGATGGTCCAGCGCGAGATTCAGGCGCTTGGGCATGAGCCGCAGGGCTTTTTCGGTCCCGTCGACTACACCGGCCTGCCTCACGTGAACGTCGTCGAGCGCGTGCTCGCGGGTCAGGCTGACGCGGGCATCGTGCGCAGCGGCTTGCTCGAGGAACTGGTCGCGCAGGGGCGCATACCGGCGGATGCCTACCGGATCGTGCCCGCGCTCTTCCCGGTCGCGTTCAGCAAACCGGTGAGCACGCGGCTCTACCCCGAGTGGCCGATGGCCATCGCGCCCGGGGTCGAGCCCGGCCTCGCGCGCAGGATCCTGCATGCCCTGCTCGAAATCGAGCCGCAGGCGCCGGTGGCGGTCGCCGCCGACATCGATGGCTTTGCGCCGCCGCTGGAGTACAGCGGGGTGAGCGCCCTCATGCATGAGCTCGGGCAGGGGCCTTTTGCCCGCCCGTCCACGCCGACCCTGCGGCAGGTCGTCAGGGAGCACTGGCCGCTGCTCGGCCTGATGCTGGCCGGCATCCTGTTCGTCATGCTCGTGCTCAGCGTGCGCAGCAACCGGCGCCTGCAGCAGCTGGCCGAGCGCCTGGATGGCACCCTGGACGGGCTCGGCGATGCCGTGGTGCGCCTCGATGCGCAGGGCCGGCTGGACTACATGAACCCGGTGGCGGAGAACCTGTGGCAGCAGGGCCTGGAGCAGGTGCGGGGCCGTCCCGCGAGTGCGGTCCTCTATCTGATCGACCCTGATAGCGGTGCCCCTCTCGGAAGCGCCCTGGTCGATGCCGCACGCACCGGCCGGGTCGACGAACTGCCCCAGCGCGTCGAGATCCAGAACCACATCCGCCATGTCCTCAGCCTGCGTGCCCGGCTTCTTGGCGAGGGGGATGGCCTGGTGCTCGCCCTGCATGACATCACCGCGATCACCAGCCTGAACGAGGAGCTCCGCTGGCAGGCGAATCATGACCCCCTGACGGCCCTGTACAATCAGCGCGCCCTGGAGCGGGCCTTCGTCGAGATGGTGAAGGAGCGCACGGATGGGCCGGGAGCCATGCTGGCCCTGCTCGATCTCGACGACTTCAAGGCGGTCAACGATCAGGCAGGACATGCGGCGGGGGACGAGCTGTTGCGCCAGATGGCCGAGGTCCTGAACCTCTGGTCTCCCGAGGGCAGCCTGATCGCGCGGCTGGCCGGGGACGAGTTCATCATCCTGCTGCGCGCGAGTTCGGTGGACGACGCCGTCCGTGAGCTCCAGGGGCTTGTGGAGCGGGTCTCCGATTTCCGTCTGCATTACGGCGAGCGTGATTTCCAGGTGGGCGCCAGCATTGGTGTCGTCACCATTGATCCCCAGGCCAGCCTCGAATACCACCTGATTGAGGCCGACGCGGCCTGCATGCAGGCCAAGGAGCAGGGCGGGGATCGCGTCCAGCTGCACAGCCCGGGCGATGCCGGCATCGAACGCCATCACGCCGACCTTGCCTGGGTGACCCGACTGCGCGAGGCTCTGAACACGGACGCCTTCATCCTGTACGGCCAGCTCATCCAGCCGACGACGCTCTCCGGCGAGCCGCATTGCGAGGTACTCCTGCGGCTTCCTGACGGCCAGGGGCTTGCCGCGCCGGGCAGTTTCATCCCGGCCGCCGAGCGGCAGCGCATGATGCCGCGGCTTGATCGCTGGGTGGTGCGTCAGGCCTTGAGGGCCTTCGCGCCATGCCAGGACGTCGCGGTGCTTGCGGTCAACCTGTCCGCCCAGTCGGTGCAGGATCCGCGTCTCGGGGACGACCTGGTACGCTGGTTCGAGGCGACCGGCGTGCGCCCCGACCGGGTGTGCTTCGAGATCACCGAGACCACTGCGCTGGACAACCTTGAGCAAGCGACGAGCCTGATGCGGCGGCTGCAGGCGCTGGGTTGCCGCTTCGCCCTCGACGACTTCGGCAGCGGCCTGTTTTCCTTCGGCATGCTGCGCAGTCTGCCGGTCGATTACCTGAAGATCGACGGCAAGCTGGTGCGCGAATTCCGCCAGGATGCCGTGGCCGAGGTCATGCTCGGTTCCATCCTGGAGCTCGGTCGCCTGCTGGACATGCAGACCATCGCCGAGTGGGTGGAGGACGGCGAGAGCCGGGAGCTGCTGACGCAGCTGGGCGTGGATTACCTGCAGGGGTACGTCCTGCATCGTCCGGCGCCGCTCATGGATGCCCTGTCCCATGCATCGCAGCGGGCGGGCGGCAACCTGCTCGCGCCAACCTGAGCCTAGCCGCTGCCCGCGGACATGGCCTCGGGTCGGCAGGATGGTTATCCTCCCCCTTTCTTCATATCCATGACCTTGTCCGGAGGCTTCCATGCGCATCCTGCACACCATGCTTCGCGTCGGCGATCTCGATCGCTCCATCCGCTTCTACACCGAGGTGCTCGGCATGCGCCTGCTGCGCCGCCAGGACTATCCGGCCGGCAAGTTCACCCTGGCCTTCGTCGGCTACCAGGACGAGTCCGAGGGGGCGGTGCTGGAGCTGACCTACAACTGGGGCGTGGACAGTTACGCGATGGGCAATGCCTACGGCCATATCGCGCTGGAGGTGGAGGACGTGTACAAGGCGGCCGAGGCTATCCGCGCGCGCGGCGGCAAGATCATCCGTGAGCCGGGGCCGATGAACGCTGGCAGTACGATCATTGCCTTCGTCGAGGATCCGGATGGCTATCCGATCGAGCTGCTCGGCCCCAAACACTGACGGGTGCCGTTCCGCTCATCTGCTGCACGCAGGCAAGGCAGGCCGGAAAATGCCATGGACGACAAGGGCTTTGGCGCATCATGCCCGTCTCCTGCACAGGCTTTTCCACAGTCTTTGTGGATGAGTTCAAGGCCCCGGTCGCGATTTCTTTTCCACAAGCCTTGTCAAGCCCTTGAAAAGTCATGCGTGGATATGCCTTATTGATGGCGAAATGCGCTAAGTCATTGATTGTTTGAAGTCGAATCCGGTCTGGTCAAAATATGACCAGCCGTTTGAAAACCTTGGCCGGATGCGTGCTTGCGCCGCTTTCCACCCCTTTATCCACAGCTTCATCCACGGCCCATGTGGAGCAATTCCGCCCACGGTCAGGTGATGAATTTTCATGTCCGCAATGCATGTCCAAAACCATGCCGGAGGGTTTGACCCCGCCCGGATCGACCTGCCCATCATCGATGTCTTGCCCGAGCTGCGCGATGCCCTCGTCGCTTCCGGCGTGGTCGTGCTGGAGGCCGCGCCCGGCGCGGGCAAGAGCACCCTCGTGCCCTTGGCGCTGCGGGATGAAGGCTGGCTGGGCGGGCAGCGGATCATCATGCTCGAGCCTCGCCGCATCGCCGCGCGTGCCGCCGCCGAGCGCATGGCCGCGCTGCTGGGCGAACCTGTGGGCGGGGCGGTCGGCTATCGCATGCGCATGGAGAGCCGGGTGGGCTCGGAGACGCGCATCGAGGTGGTCACCGAGGGCGTGCTCACGCGCATGCTGCAGGACGATGCTGCGCTCGACGGGGTGGGGCTGGTCATCTTCGACGAATTCCACGAACGCAGCCTGCAGGCCGACCTCGGGCTCGCCTTCACCCTGCAGGCGCGGCAGATGCTGCGCGAGGACCTGCGCGTCCTGATCATGTCGGCCACCCTCGAGGGCCTGCCGCTGGAGGATCGCCTGCAGGCCCGTGTAGTGCGCAGTGCGGGCCGCATGCATCCGGTCGAGGTGCGCCATCAGCCCCCCATGCGCGACCAACCCCTGGAGGGCCATTGCGCCGCCGTGGTGCGGCGCGCCCTGGCTACGGATGCGGGCGACATCCTGGTCTTCCTGCCGGGCAAACGGGAGATCCAGCGGGTGGCTACCGGGCTGGGTGAGCTTTCCGGGGTGGATGTCCTCCCCCTGCACGGCGACATGAGCCTCACCGAGCAGCACGCCGTGCTGGGTCCCCGCCATGAGCGCCGCCGGGTCATCCTCGCCACCAACATCGCCGAGACCAGCCTGACCATCGAGGGGGTGCGGGTGGTGGTGGACGCCGGCCTGATGCGCGTGTCGCGCTTCGACCCCGCGAGCGGCATGACCCGCCTCGTCACCCAGCGCGTGTCCCGCGCCAACGCCGAGCAGCGCCGCGGACGGGCGGGACGCCTCGGGCCCGGGGTGTGCATCCGCCTGTGGGGGGAGGGTGAGCAGGCCAGCCTGCCGGCGCAGGCCGAGCCCGAGATCCAGCGCGCCGACCTGCTGCCGCTCGCGCTCGAGCTGGCCCAGTGGGGTGCCCGTCCGGAGGAGCTGTTCTGGCTCGACCCTCCGCCCGTGACCCTGCTCGACCAAGCCTTTGATGTACTGCACGGACTCGGCGCACTGGACCCCGAGGGGCACATCACGCCCCACGGCCGGGAACTCGCGCGCATGCCCCTGCATCCGCGTCTCGGGCACATGCTGATGGAGGGGGGGCGATTGGGACACGGCGCGCTGGCCTGCGAGCTGGCAGCCCTGCTCGGGGAGCGCGACCTGCTGCGGGGCGAGGGGCGCGAGCGCCCGGCCACCGACCTCGCCCTGCGCATCGATGCCTTGCAGCGGGGCAGCGCAGCCCTGCCGCCCGGTCTCCGGCTCGATGAAGGAGCGCGCGCCCGCGTCCGCCAGTCTGCCCGCGATCTTGCCCGACGCATGCGGATCGACCTTGCCCGCGGCGGGGGCGATGGGCCGAGCGCCACCCCCGAACAGGCCTTGGGCCGTCGGCGACCGGACCGGGAAGTGGCCTCGCCCCAACATAACCGAGAGGGCGCCGACGCACGAGCTTGGACGCAGGGACAGGATACGCAGTCCATCGGCCTGCTGGTCGCCCTGGCCTATCCCGAGCGCGTGGCGCAGGGACGGCAGGGCCAGCCCGGGCGCTTCCTGCTCGTCAACGGACGCGGTGCGCTGCTGGATACGGCCGATGCCCTGGCGCACGAGCCCTGGCTCGCCATCGCCCACCTCGATGGCCATACAGATGGCGTGCGGCGGGAGTCTCGCGTGTTCCTCGCCGCAGGCCTCGCGCTGACCGACATCGAGGAGGCCTTTGCCGCCCGGATCGAGGATGTGGAGGAGGTGGCCTGGGATGGCCGCGAGCAGGCCGTCATGGCCCGCCGCCAGCGCCGCCTCGGGGTGCTGGTCCTGGAGGATCGCCCGCTCGCCAGGCCCGATCCCGAGCGAGTGCGCGAGGCCCTGCTCGAGGGCATTCGCCAAACCGGCCTGGCCTGCCTGCCCTGGCATGAGCGTCACCACCAGTGGCGCGGGCGGGTTGCCCTGCTGCGCCGCGAGCTCGGCGAGGCCTGGCCGGACGTTTCCGACGCGGGTCTCATGGCTTCCCTCGAGGAGTGGGTGGCTCCCTGGCTCGATGGCATGACCCGGCTGGCCCACCTCGACCGGCTCGACCTCGATGCCGCCTTGCGCGCGCGGCTCGACTGGAGCCTGCAGCAGGAACTCGACCGGCTCGCGCCCACCCACCTCGAGGTGCCGAGCGGTTCGCGCATTGCGCTGGACTACGGGCCGGTGCTCGAGGGCGACGGCGTGCCGGTGCTGGCGGTCAAGCTGCAGGAGCTGTTCGGCCTGCTGGAAACGCCGCGTATCGCCCAGGGGCGGGTGCCAGTGATGATCCACATGCTCTCGCCCGCGCAGCGGCCGGTGGCGGTCACCCAGGACCTCGCGAGCTTCTGGCGCGGTCCCTATCAGGACGTGCGCAAGGATCTGCGCGGGCGTTACCCCAAGCACCCCTGGCCGGAGGATCCGCTCACCGCCACACCTACGCGGCGCACCAAGCGGGCAGAATGATGACCATGGCGAATCTTCACGGGGACGTTCGTCGCGGGAAACCAACATCGTTGCAGGGAGCAACGATGGAACGCGTAGCGTTCCCCGAAGGGCTGGATACATGGATGTATCCAGCCGCGCCGAACTCACGCTATTTCAATCGCTTGCGCGATTGCGCGGCGCCACATCCCTGTGGCGCACGGGCGCCTCGAAAGGTTTTTCGAGGCGCCCTTCGGAAGAGCTGAATAAAGCCATCCTTGGCTTTATTCAGCTCGCCTCGTCGCGGTACATGCCCGCGACGGGCTCCGTGAGTCAACGACTTACGTCGTTGTTCACGTTGAGGCATCCTGCCTCAAACGGGAAACGCTGAATTTTTCAGCGCTTCCCTTCATGTCGTAGGCGGGGCGGTCTTGCCTTCAGCCGGGGGGCATGGATGTCGGTCATGGATTGCTCCATTGACGATTCATGATTCCAGGCTATCTTGTAAGAAATCGCTTACTTACAAGAAGCATGAAGCCTGTTCGACAATCGACTGAAGCGCGCCAGGGGCAGATCGTGGCGGCCATGGTCAGCCTGGCCGCCCGACGCAGTCCGGCCGAGATCAGCGTGAATGACCTGGCCGCTGCCGTGGGCCTGAGTTCGGGGGCCATCTTCCGCCATTTCGAGAACAAGGAAGCGATCGGCGTCGCCGTGATCCGCTGGGTGATGTCCGAGTTGCTGTCGAACCTCGAGCGAGTGGCCGATGAGGCCGGTGCGCCCATGGCCGCCCTGGAGGCGATCTTTCACGCCCACGTCGATTTCGTCGCTCGTCATCCCGGGGTGCCGAGGATCATCTTCTACGAGCTGCAGCAGCCGGCCGATTCGCCGATCAAGCAGGCCGTCGGTCAGCTGATGGGACGCTACCGCACCCTCATCGCGCGTCAGCTGGATGCCGCGGGCGCGGAAGGGGCGTTGCGCGATACTCTCGACCGGGCCGCGGCCGTGGCCCTGTTCGTCGGGGCCGTCCAGGGGTTGGTCATGCAGGCGATGACGCTGGGCAACGTGGGGGCCATGAAGCTGCTGGCGGCTGGTGTGTTCGATGCGTGGCGCCAGGGTGTCGCCGCCGGGGGGAGGTGAGAGGTGGGCATGTCAGGCAGGGGTTGGATCGGAAGGATCGGCATGGGGGCTGCCGCCATCGCGGTGGTGGCGGGTTTCGTGCTGGTCGTCCTGCGCAACGGGCCGATGGCGCCGACACGCGTGGTGCTGGCGGAGGTGCGGGCCGAGCCGATCCAGGAGGAGGTCTTCGGCCTCGGCACGGTCGAGGCAAGGCGCGCGTATGCTGTCGGCCCGACCGTGCCCGGGCGGGTCCTGCGTGTGCATGTCGATGTCGGCGACCGGGTGCGTGCCGGCGAGGTGCTGGCGGAGATGGATCCGGTCGATCTCGATGCGCGGCAGGCCTCGGCGAAGGCGGGTATCGAGCGTGCACGGCATGCGCTCGATGCCGCCAGTGCCCAGATCCGTGACGCCGAGGCGCGGGTGCGGCTGGCGGCAAGCAATCTTGCACGCTACGAGCAGTTGCTCACCCAGCGCCTGGTCAGCCCGGCGGATGGCGATGCGCGCCGCCAGGAGCACGAGGCCGCCCAGGCGGGCTTCGCGGCGGCACGTGCCGCGCGGGATGCGGCGCAGAGCGATCTGGCACGCAGCCGTGCCGAGCACGAGGCGCTGGAGCAGCAACGCGGCAACCTCGTGCTGCGGGCGCCGGTGGACGGCGTCATCACCGCCCGCGACGCCGAGCCGGGCAGCACGCTGGTGGCGGGCCAGAGCGTGGTGCGCCTGGTCGATCCGGCCAGCCTGTGGCTGCAGACGCGTATCGACCAGGCGCGGGCCGGCCGGGTGATGGTCGGACAGGGGGCAAGGGTTGTCCTGCGCGGTCGTCCCGGACAGCTGCTGGCCGGACGTGTGGAGCGGGTGGAGTGGCTGGCCGACAGCGTGACCGAGGAGCGGCTCGTCCGGGTAGGCCTGGAGGCCATGCCCGAACAGGTGTCGATCGGCGAGCTGGCCGAGGTCACCATCCTCACCGCCGCCCTCGACGAAGCTCTGGTCGTCCCCAATGCCGCGCTGAAGAGCGAAGGCGGTCGGACTGGGGTCTGGCGCCCGGGAGAGGGGCGGGTGGTCTACCAGCCGGTCGAGACCGGACTGCGTGACCTGGACGGCCGGGTGCAGATCACCCGGGGGCTGGAGCGGGGCGATCGGGTCGTCATCCACAGCGAGCGCGAGCTGACGACGGCGTCCCGGGTTCGCGTGGTGGATGCGATCCAGGGGCGCTGAGCATGATCAACCTGGCCGCGCGCGATATCCTGCATTCCTGGTCGAAGTTCGTGCTGACCGGCGTGGGGCTCGGCCTGCTGATCGGCGTGACCTTCTCGATGGCCGGCATCTACCGCGGCATGGTGGACGACGGCAAGGCCCTGCTGCGCAACAGCGGCGCGGACCTCTGGGTGGTGCAGCAGGACACGCTCGGCCCCTATGCCGAACCCTCCAGCCTGCGCGATGACGTCTATCGCGGCATCCTCGGCCTGCCCGGGGTGATGGCGGCGGCCAATGTCACCTACCTGACCATGCAGGTGCAGCGGGCGGGTAGGGACGTGCGCGTGATGGTGGTCGGCTTCGAGCCCGGCCAGCCGGGGGAGCCGCCCTATCTGGTCGAGGGAAGACAGGTCACCCGCAGCCACTACGAGGCGATCGCCGACGTGCGCACCGGCTTCAGGGTGGGGGATGCCGTGCGCATCCGCAGGCATGACTACACCGTGGTCGGATTGACCCGGCGCATGGTCTCTTCCGGAGGCGATCCCATGTTGTTCATTCCACTGAAAGATGCCCAGGAGGCCCAGTTCCTCAAGGACAATGAGGCCATCCTCAACGAGCGGGCGCGCACCGCCGCCAATCCTGCCCTCAACCGTCCCGGCGTGCCCGGCCTGCTCGAGGCGGTGCAGGCCGCGCAGACCAGCAGCCACAGTGTCAACGCGGTGCTGGTGCGGCTGCAGCCGGGCTGGACGGCGGAGCAGGTGGCCGAGCCGATCCGGCGCTGGAAGCATCTGCAGGCCTATACGGTGGAGCAGATGGAGGAGATCGTCGTCGCCAAGATGATCGCCACTTCCTCGAAGCAGATCGGGTTGTTCCTCGTCATCCTGTCCGTCGTCTCGGCGGCGATCGTATCGTTCATCATCTACACCATGACCCTCGGCAAGATCCGCGAGCTGGCCGTGCTGAAGCTTATCGGCACGCGCAACCGCACCATCGCCGGCATGATCCTGCAGCAGGCTCTCGGCCTCGGCCTGATCGGCTTCGTCATAGGCCGCATGGCGGCCACCCTGTGGGCGCCGCATTTCCCCAAGTACGTGCTGCTCCTGCCGGAAGACGCCCTCCGTGGTCTGGCAGCGATCATGGTGATCTGCACCCTGGCCAGCCTGCTCGCCATCCGGGTGGCCCTCAAGGTGGATCCGGCCACCGCCATCGGAGGTTAGCGCCATGGAGTTGCAACCGGCGATCGAGGTGAACGGCCTGCGCAAGCGCTACGGCGAGGGCGCGACCGCAGTGGACGCGCTCAAGGGCGTGGACATGGTGGTCTGGCCGGGCGAGGTGGTCGGCCTCATCGGTCCCAGCGGTTCGGGCAAGAGTACCTTGCTCAAGTGCCTGGGCGCGGTGACCGACCCCACCGCCGGCCGCATGGCCCTGGGCGGCCAGACCATCTTTGACGAGGGCTGGACGATCCGCGACCTGCGGGCCCTGCGGCGGGACAAGATCGGCTTCGTGTTCCAGGCCCCCTACCTGATTCCCTTCCTCGACGTGACCGACAACGTGGCCCTGCTGCCGATGCTGGCCGGCATGCCCAATGCAAAGGCCCGCCAGCGGGCACTCGAACTGCTGACCGCCCTCGACGTGCAGCACCGGGCCACCGCCCAGCCCGCCCAGCTCTCCGGCGGCGAACAGCAGCGCGTGGCCATTGCGCGGGCGCTGGCCAACCGCCCGCCGGTGATCCTTGCCGACGAGCCTACCGCGCCGCTCGACAGCGAACGCGCGCTGGCCGTGGTGCGCATCCTCAACCAGATGGCCCGCCAGTACCAGGCGGCGATCATCGTCGTCACCCATGACGAGAAGATCATCCCCACCTTCAAGCGCATCTACCATATCCGCGATGGCAGGACCTACGAGGAAGCGGGAGAGGGGCGTTCGTTCGAGGGTTAGGTGTGGGAGACGCTGCATGATTCATCACCATAGTCCGGATGGAGCC
>JBMOQP010000004.1:24324-30635 GCA_049322715.1 Pseudomonadota bacterium | reverse complement strand
AGATTTTTCCTTAGAACGGCGCCGGACTCTCGACGAGCATGGCCTCGCCGCTGCGCGGGTGGGTGAAGCCCAGGCGGGCGGCGTGCAGGAGCAGGCGCGGGGCCTCGGCCTGGATCTCGGGCGGGGCGTAGAGTGTGTCGCCCAGGATGGGGTGGCCGATGTGCAGCATGTGAACGCGCAGCTGGTGCGAGCGGCCGGTGATTGGATGGAGCGCGACACGGGTGTGGGTACCTTCCGGGCCAATCACCTCCCAGTGGGTGATGGACGGCCGGCCCTCGGGGGTGACGAGGTGGCGCGGGGCGCGGGCGCGGTCGGGGCCGAGCGGGGCGTCGACCGTGCCGGTGGGTTCGGCGAGGTGGCCATGCACCACGGCGATGTAGGTCTTTTCCGTCTCACGCTCCTGGAACTGGATCGACAGGGCGCGGTGGGTGGCGGCGTTGAGAGCGATCAGCATCAGGCCGGATGTGTCCCAGTCCAGCCGGTGGACGACGCGCGCCTGTGGCAGCTCGCGCTGGATGCGGGTGATCAGGCTGTCGTCCTTGCCCGGCCCGACGCCCGGCTGGGTGAGCATGCGGGTGGGCTTGTCGACCACCAGCAGGTCCTCGTCTTCGTACAGGACGCCGTAGCCGGGGTGAGGGATGGCGGGGTCGGTAATGATCACGCCAGGACCTCTTCGCTCAGGGCCGCGCGCAGGCGGCGATCGAGCCCGTCCCGCTGGATGCCGTCCAGCGGCTGATGGTCTCGGGTGCTGACGAACAGGGTGTCCAGCGCCCGTTCGCCGAGGGTGTTGATGACCGCGCCACGCAGGCGCAGGTCGGATTCCGCCAGCGCCAGGCCGACGCGCGCCAGCAGACCGGGCCGGTCGGCGGTTTCGAGCTGCACGCGGGTGCAGCCTCCGCCGCAGGCCGGGTCCATGACGATCACGGTGGGTACGTCGAAGTGGCGCAGGTGGGGCGAGGGGCGACGGCTGCCGAGGCGCAGCGGGGTATCCTCGGGCATGGACAGGTAGTCCTCGATCTGGCGCACCAGGTCGAGCTGCGTCCACTCGTCCGTCAGGGGCTGGCCCTGCCCGTCGAGGAACAGGATGTCCTCCAGTGCCTTTCCGTCCGTGCTGCTGGTGATGTGGGCCGCCTGGATGTCGAGCCCCATGCGGTCGAGCGTGGCGGCGATGCGGGCGAAGATGTTGGCCGCGTCCAATGTGTAGACAAACAGCTCGGTGGCCTGGCGTTCGGGGTCCTGACGCAGGACGACCACCGGCAGGCTGTCGGCCCGGAGGATGGAGGCCATCTGCCAGGCGAGGCTTTGGGCATCGAAGCGGGTAACGTGGTGCATCGGCAGGGTTTCCCACAGGCGGGTTGCCTCTGCCATGTCCACCGGATCGATGGCGGCGAGCAGGTCGAAGGTCCGTGAACGCAGTTCGGCCAGGTCTAGCGCCGCCTGCTCGGCCTCGAGAAAGGAGCGGGTCTTGCGATGGAGAGCTCGAAGCAGGGATGCCCGCCATTCGGTCCACAGGGTGGGGTTGGTGGCGCGGATGTCGGCCACGGTGAGCATGTACAGCGCATCCAGGCGGCGGCGGTCGCCTACCCGCGCGGCAAACTCGCTCACCACGTCGGGATCCTCGATGTCGCGTCGCTGGGCGGTGAAGGAAAGGGCCAGATGCTCGCGCACCAGCCAGGCGACCAGTTCGGTGTCCTCTTGCGGCAGACCGTGCAGGGTGCAGAACTCGCGAGCATCCTCGGCCCCGAGGACCTCGTGGTCACCGCCGCGGCCCTTGGCGATGTCGTGGAACAGCGCTGCCAGGATCAGCAGCTCGGGCTTGTCGAAGGTGAGAAAGAGCTCGTGGGCCAGCGGACTTTCCGTCCTGGAGACCGGCACCGCGAAGCGGCGCAGGTTGCGAATGACGAACAGGGTGTGCTCGTCCACCGTGTAGAGGTGGAACAGGTCAAACTGCATCCGCCCGACGATCTGCTCGAAGGCTGGCAGATAGGCAGCCAGTAGGCCGAGCCGGTTCATCCTGCGCAGCGCATCAAAGACCCCTTGGGGCTGGCGCAGGATGGCGATGAACAGCTCGCGGGCATGCGGGTTGGTGCGCATCTCGTTGCGCATCAGCGGCACGTGGCTGCGCAGCTGGCGCAGGGTGCTGGCACGAATGCCGTGGATCTCCGGGTGCTGCTGCATGAGCAGGAAGATCTCGAGCATGGCCCAGGGGGCAAGCAGGAAGATCTGTTCGTGCCGGGTCTCGATCAGGTCCTCGCGCACGTTGAAGCGCGGGTTCAGCGCGCGCGCCTCGCCGGAGGGGGGGAACAGGCGCTCCTCGAATTGCTGCACGACCAGGTCGTTGAGGCGTTCGATGCTCATCACGGCGCGGAAGTAGCGCTGCATGAAGGCCTCGACGCCCGTGTTGCCGTCCGCGGTTTCATGACCGAATTCGGCGGCCAGGGCCTTCTGGTGGATCAGCAGCAGGCGGTCCTCGTGCCGCCCGGTGAGCTGGTGCAGGGTGTAGCGCACGCGGGAAAGGAAGTCGATGTCGTGGGCAAGGTCGGCGGCCTCGCCGCTGGTCAACTGGCCGTGCTCGACCAGGGTCGCGATGTCGGCCTGCCCGAGGACACGGCAGGCCAGCCAGCGCAGCATGTGCCAGTCGCGCAGGCCGCCGGGGCTTTCCTTCACGTTCGGCTCGATCTTGTAGCCGGAGTGGTCGTATTTCTGGTGGCGCGCGGCCTGTTCCGCCTTCTTGGCTAGAAAGAATTCGCGCGGGGGCCAGAAGGACGGGGCCTGCATGGCATGGCGCAGCCGCTCCCACAGAGCGGTCTCGCCGGTCAACAGGCGCGACTCGAACAGGTTGGTGGCGACGGAGATGTCCTCCGCGGCGAGCGTGAGGCAGGCATCCAGCGGGCGGGTACTGTGGCCGAGGTCGAAGCCGATGTCCCACAGGGCGCTGATGAAGCGCTCTACCTGCGGGTGCAGTTCGTCCTCCTGCCCGTTTTCGAGCAGCACCAGCACATCGATGTCCGAATGCGGGAACAGTTCGCCGCGCCCGTAGCCGCCGACCGCCAGCAGGGTCGCAGGGGCCTCGGCAAGTCCGGCATCCTGCCAGGCGGCCGCCAGCACGGCATCGACATGAGCCACGCGGCGGGCGAACAACGTGTCCATGGGCTCCCCCCCGCGCAGGCGGGCCTGATCCTCGGCGTTAAGCTGGGCGAGGGCGATACAGGCCTGCTCGAGGGGGGGATATTTCATGGCAGCGCGTCAGGCGGGAACATTGGGAGAGAGGGTTAGGATCTCCACACCCGTGTCGGTCACCAGCACGGTGTGCTCCCACTGGGCGGACAGGGAGTGGTCCTTGGTGACCACGGTCCAGCCGTCGTTGAGCAGCTTCACCTGGCGCTTGCCTGCGTTGATCATCGGCTCGATGGTGAAGGTCATGCCGGGCTGAAGTATCGCGCCGTCGCCTGGCGTGCCGTAGTGCAGCACCTGCGGGTCCTCGTGGAAGGCCTTGCCGATGCCATGACCGCAGTACTCGCGCACCACGGAGAAGCCGTTCTTCTCGGCGTGCTGCTGGATCAGGTGGCCGATGGTACCGAGGTCCACGCCGGGCTTCACCGCCTGGATGCCGATGTCCAGGCATTCCTGCGTGATGCGGATCAGGCGCCTGGCCAGCACGGAGACCTCGCCGATCTCGTACATGCGGCTGGTGTCGCCGAAATAGCCATCCTTGATAACGGTCACGTCGATGTTGACGATGTCGCCCTTCTTCAGGACCTTGTCGCCCGGGATGCCGTGGCAGACCTGGTGGTTGATCGAGGTGCAGATCGATTTGGGAAAGCCGTGGTAGCCGAGCGTGGCGGGGACGGTGCCCTGCACGTTGACCATGTAGTCATGCGCCAGGCGGTCCAGTTCGCCGGTGGTGACGCCCGGCACGACATGCGGCGCAAGATAGTCCAGCACCTCCGCCGCCAGGCGGCCGGCGACGCGCATTTTCTCGATGTCTTCCGGGGTCTTGATGATGATGCTCATGCGATGTTCTTGCTTGCGTGCCCCCAGGGGGCTCTCGATGACTGAAGGGCCGATTCTATCCCATGCGGAGGCCCTTGACTTGACTTTGCCTTGCCCGGGAAAGATCATTCGCGGCTTCCGGAAGGGTGGCAGAGTGGCTTAATGCAGCGGTCTTGAAAACCGCCGAGGGTTTATCCCCTCCGTGGGTTCAAATCCCACCCCTTCCGCCATCATCCTTCGGCACTGCCCGACGAGCCGGTCGATCACGACCGGATCACAGATCTGATCGTCATATTCGAAAGTCGCGATATGATCGTGTTTCCACGGAAATGCAGATCAGCTTCGTGAATACACGGCTGTTGCTCTTCACCCTGTTGCTGTCCTTCGCCGCCGTTTGCCGGGCGGAGCCCATCGATTTGGCGGGGCAGTGGTATAGCGCCGGGAATGGGCACCCCTATGGAGCACAAGCCTCCCTGCCCGATGTCAGGCTTCAGAAGGTTCCGGGCGTTGCGCTGACCGGCGGTCATTTCCTGTTCGAGGCCGATTTCGTCATCGCCAAGGCCGGTCGCTATGTTCTGGACTTCAAGAACACCAGCATCATCGGCCACTTCCGTCATCACGTTTTCGATGAGGATCAACGCCTCGTGGAAACTCTCGAGGGGGGCATCGAGGGCCAGGGTGGCTACCCCTTTTCCTTGCGTCATGCAAGGGAGATCGAACTTGCCGCTGGACGGTACCGGTTGATCAGCGAGTTGTCTTCACCCTTCTTTCTTGCCGCCGCCGAACCTTATCTGGATGAGCTAGGCCACTATCGTCAGGCCATGAAGGCCGGCAATGTGCTGACCTTGATCGGACTCGGCATATTTATCGGGCTCGGGGTCTATTACGCGGCTTTGGCCGCGGCACGCAGGCGCATGGCGGAGGGCATGTATGCCTTGTTCATCCTGGGCAACCTCATCTTCTTTGGTGCTGCCCTGCAAGTGCTCCCAGACATTCTCGGCATACATTGGATCTATTTTGCCAGTGTGCCGATTTTGTTGAGCAACATGGCTTACATAGCCTTTGTCATGGCACTGCTGGACATTCGCCGGGAGGATCATCCCTATCTTCACCGTGCTGGCATGGCCGCACTGGTTTTGCTCGGGATTTTTCTGCTGCTCTCGGCCCTCGTGCCGCATTGGTCCCTCGAGTTGGCGCGCCATGGCGTGAGTGTGTTCCTTCTCTATGGCTTGACCGCGGGCATCATTCGGGCCCGGCGAGGCAACGTCTCCGCCCGGTTCTATCTTGTGGCCATTGCCGTCTTTTTTGTCCTGGGTACGACCACGATCACCTTGAGCCAGGTGGCCGGTCAGTACACTTTTTATGTCGAGCACGTCGGACTTCTGGCGGTAGCGGTCGAGGCGATCCTGCTCGCACTGGTTCTGGCCTATCAATTTGGCCTGGTTCACCAGGAACGGGAAACCGCGTTGAAAAAGCTGGAATACAGTCAAAATCTGGCGCGCACCGACAGTCTGACCGGTTTGGCCAATCGTCTCGCATTGGGAATCGACCTGCCCGTGCTTCCCAGGAGCGGAAGCCTGACCTTCGTGGATCTGGATAACCTGAAGTATTACAACGATCATCTCGGCCACGACCGGGGAGATCAGCTCCTGCGAATATTTGCTGAGCGCATGGTGACTCTGCTCGAGGGCAAGGCAAATTTGTATCGTGTGGGCGGTGACGAATTCGCCATCACCTCGCCCCAGGGAAACGTCTCATTCGTAGAGCGTGCAGTGTCGCAGGCCTCCGCCCACATCCAGGCGTCCGGCTTCGAACGCGCCGGAGCGAGTGCCGGCACGGCGTTGGTTCAGGAGTGCGGGAGTCTGAGCGAGCTCCTGCACCTGGCCGATTCAAGGATGTATGACGTCAAGCGGGCTCGCAAGCAGAGCGATCCGTCCACGCAGGTGCCACTTTCCGCAGCCGGTCAAACACTAGGGAAGCTGTCATGAAGCCGCACCTGATCTGGCCTGTCCTCCTGCTTGCCCTGCTGCCGCTGGCGACATCCTGGCTTGCCTATCCCGAAACGCACATCCCGCCGGGCTTCGGCGTATTCCCTCCGCGTTACGTCGAACAGCCGCCAGGATTCAACCAAGCGATCTTTGTCATCCTTCTTCTGATCGAAGCAGCCATCGCCCTGTTTTTGCTGTTCCCCAGGTTGTTCGGTTTCAAGGGGGCGGCTCCGGCACCCCAGCCGACGCCCGCGCGTCTGCCGTTCTGGTTCTGGATCGGCACGGTGATGACCGGTTTTTTCTGGTGGTTGATGTGGGCGAGGGTGACGC
>JBMOQP010000004.1:0-24224 GCA_049322715.1 Pseudomonadota bacterium | reverse complement strand
AGGTTGTTCGGTTTCAAGGGGGCGGCTCCGGCACCCCAGCCGACGCCCGCGCGTCTGCCGTTCTGGTTCTGGATCGGCACGGTGATGACCGGTTTTTTCTGGTGGTTGATGTGGGCGAGGGTGACGCTGTTTGGCGAGCTGGTCTATTACGCCTTCACGCCACTGTGGTGGGGATTCATATTGACCCTGGATGGAATCGTTTACCGTCGCAGCGGGGGCTACTCACTGCTGGCCTCGCGGCCCGCGACCTTCCTGATCAGCGTGGCGGTATCGGTGGTCGGCTGGTTCTTCTTCGAGTACTTCGACTATTTCGCGCTTGGCAACTGGTACTACCCCAACAGCACCCTGACCGAGTTGATCCACACCACGGTGGTGATCCTGTTCCTGGTGGCCTACACCACGGTCTGGCCCGCGATCTTCGAGTGGTACACCCTGCTCAACACCTTCCCGAAATTCGTTGCGCGCTATGCCAACGGCCCCAGGCTGGACCTGCCGGGCAACCTGTTGACTTGGGGAGGGCTGGCGCTGGTGACGGGCATGGTGTTCTTCCCGTATCCGTTGTTCTGGGCGATGTGGGTGGGCGTACTGGCGGTGTTCGCCGGCGTCCTGATCCGGCTCGGCATCCCGACGCCGTTCAGCGCGATGGCACAGGGCAACTGGAGCCCGATGGTGCTGATGGCCCTGTCGGCCCTGTTCAATGGGTTCTTCTGGGAGGTGTGGAACTGGGGCAGCGCCCATCCCGAACTGCCGGTCACGAACCCGAATTACTGGGTCTATGATGTGCCCTACGTGAATGTCATTCACATTTTTGCCGAAATGCCCCTGCTGGGGTATTTCGGTTACCTGCCATTCGGACTTCTGGCCTGGGTGATGTTCATCTGGGCGGGCCGGGTCTTCAATTTCGACACGGCCCTCCTCAAGGGCGAGACGAAGATTACCAGCGGCGGCTGAGCATCAGGTGCAGGGTGATCGCCTCGTTGCGGACCTGCGCGTTGCCGAACAGCGGATGGCTGTAATCGACCTTGACCGGCAGCATGTATTCCAGGCCGCCGGTCATTTTCCATTCCCGTGTGATCCATCGAGCCATGCCAAGGGTGACATGGTGCTCCAGGATGCCCGCCAGCAATGGGCTGGTGTTCTGCGTCGGAATCGGGTTCTTGCCGTAGTTGTGGCCGAGATAGAGGGTGGTGCGTTCATCCCAGTCGTAGGCCAGCGCCGAGGCGATCACCCATTGATCCTTCCAGTCCCCTGCCGTGACCAGTTCATAACTGGCCGGAGCCGCTGTGTTGTTCGGGGTCGTGGCACGTAGCGTGACGCTGTTGATGGCGTCGGACCAGTTGATCCAGTTGAGCTTGAAGGAAACCAGCCATTTGTCGGTGGGCTTGAGGGCGAAGCCAAGCGCGATTTCCTGCGGCAAGGCAAAGCCTGTCATGCGGACGCCCCCGTAATTCACCTTGCCGAGGTCCATGGCGCTGAAATCGGCGACCAGTGAATTGCCCTCCAGCGGCAGTTCTGTCTTGGAGGTATAGCTGGCGCCGAAGGTCAGTGCGGGGGTGAGGATGTACCGCATGCCCACCCTGAAACCGGGCTTCAGCGCGTCGGCGGATTGGATGTGATAGCCCGCGAAGGGGGCGGTGCTGGATGTGTCGGCGAAGACCTTCTGTTCGATGCTGGCGTAGATCAGGCTGACACTCGCTCCCAGGGAGAGCCTCTCATCGACCTGGCAGCCGACGCCCGGAATCACCTTGGCGATGCCGAACAGCGAGGATAGCTCGTCTCGCGTGCCGAAGGCCGTGCTCAGGTGCTCGAACACCCCGCCGGCACCGCCCTGGGCGAACAGGCCCACGCCTGCCGTGCAGGGGATGCCCGACAGGGAGGCTGCGTAGCCGCCGCCCCCGAGCAGGGAATAGCGGTTCGATGCATGCTCTTCATTGCCCAGGCTGTCCTTGTGGACGAGATCGGTGGTCCGCAGCGCGGAGGCAAAGCCGTCGAACGTCTGGCCATCGATCTGGACCAACCCGGCCGGGTTCGTATTGAGCGCGCTTGTATCCCTCGCAACGGCCACATCGGCGCCCGCCATGAGGGTGGATTCGGCGCCGAAGCCGATCAGGTTGAAGCCGTTGGTGGCATGAGCGGGCACGGTGGCCCCCATGCCGCCGGAGAGTGCACAGGCGAGGATGTGTAGCCGGAGGGACTTTCGGGTCGGTGTGTGCAATGACATGGCAAGGGTTGGGATATGACGTGGAGGATGGTCAGGTTCGAAGCATGAGCTCGAATGATGGCTGCAGGATGCAGACCTTTGCGGTTATTTCCGGGAATAGCGCTCCAGGCAGCAGGCATCCGTCCTCTATCGGCCGGTCTGCTGGATTCATGAGCTCCGCTCAATGAGGGGGGCGCAGATAGCCATCGTTGTATTCGAGCAGCCGCACGGCCTCGCCCCGGCCATGCATCCTCCACAGGATGATGGCGATCAAGTTGAGAGCGCCGAAGAGCGCCGCTGCGAGCCGCGGCGGTGGCCAAATCGACCATCAGCGGGAGCTCATGCCGCGATGCGCGTTCTTCTTCGCTTGTCCTTGATCCCCACCATCCGAGCAGCAGGGCCATTTTCCGCATGGGCTTCTACACTCTGACTTCATAGCTAGCCAGAGGTGACGTCATGTATGGTCCGTACGATTACGGCTGGATGCATGGTGGAGGCATGGGAATGATGATGTTCGGTGGCTTCTTGATGATCCTGGTCTGGGTGATCCTGTTGCTCCTTATCTTCGGCCTGGTCAAATACCTTTTCATAAAGCCGAAGGAACCTGGTGTTCCGGAGCACAGACCGGAAGGACGGACGGCGCTGGATATCCTCAATGAAGCGTATGCTCGCGGCGAGATCAGCCGTGATGAATACCTGCAGAAACGAGCCGATCTACTGGAAAAGTGAGCGCGGGGCGGGGCGCTAGCGAACGGGATCTTCGGCGCCCATGCCGTGTGCGCGCATGGCCCCGGCATCAGGCACCACCCAGGCCCCCTCGGGGTCCTCGATCAGCCGCATGGCCATGCCGTAGGCCCGTTGCAGGGCACTGGGCGTGATCACTTCAGCCACCGATCCAGATAGCCATCCACCTTCGCCGTCCATCAGCAGGGCATGGGTGCAGAAACGCAGGGCAAAATTCGGGTCGTGCAGGCTCATCAGGAGGCCGCGGCCCGAGTCGGCCAGTTGGCGCAGCTGGTGCAGGATGCACCACTGCCACTGCAGGTCCAGGTGGTTGAGAGGCTCGTCCAGCAGCAGCAGGCGCGGATCCTGGGTGAGCAGGGTCGCGAGGGCGAGGCGGCGACGCTCGCCGCCAGAGAGACCCTGCACCGCACGCGTCTCGAAGTCCGCAAGTCCGCAGTCATGCAGGGCCTTGCGCGCGATGCGCTCGTCCTCATCCCCCTCGTTCGACCACCGCCCGATATGCGGGTGGCGACCGGCGAGGGCGGCCTCGAGCACGGTTTCCTCGAATCCTTCGCTCGCGTCCTGGGTAAGCAGGCCGAGGAGTTGTGCCCGCGGGCGTGCGCGCCAATCTCCGATCGATCGGCCGAGTAGATCGATCCGTCCGGCTTCGATGGAGCGAATCCCGGCGAGGGTATGCAAAAGGGTGGTCTTGCCCGCGCCGTTGCGGCCGAGCAGGGCCCAGCACTCGCCCGCCTTCACCTCCATGTCCAGCCCGTCGAGCAGCCGACGACGGCCCTGCGACAAGCCGAGTCCATCGACCGCAAGCAGGGGGACGTTCATCCTGTTCTCGCACCCTTCCGGCATCCATGCCGGAAGCCCGTCCGGGTGCGGCGCTCGAAGCATCCTGTTCTCGCACCCTTGGTCCCCCCTCTCGGCCCCTTCCTCCATCCATGGCGGAAGCCTGTCCGGGCAAGGCGCTCGAGTCACCGGCGGGCCTCGCGGTAGAGCAGGACGAGGAACAGTGGCGCGCCGATCAGAGCGAGCAGGGCCCCGGCGGGAAGTTGTTGCGGGGCGATGAGGGTACGCGCCAGCAGGTCGGCCAGCATGACCAGGCTGCCGCCGAGCAGGATGGCGCCGGGCAGGGCGAGGCGGTGGTCCGCGCCCACCAGCAGGCGAGCGAGATGAGGGGCGAGCAGGCCGACGAAGCCGATGCTTCCGGCGGTGATGACGGCGAGCGCGGTCGCCGCGGCGGCGATCAGGTAGGCGCCCCAGCGCAGCTCTCGCACGGCCACGCCGAGCGCGAGGGCACTGGCCTCGCCGCGGGCGAGGATGTTGAGGTCGCGCGCCCACGGCAGGGTGAGCAGGGCCAGCCCGCCGAGGCCGATCAGTGCGAACCAGGGGGCGGGGGCGCTGGCGAGGTCGCCCATCAGCCAGAACAGCATGCCGCGCAGGGCGGTCTCCGGAGCCAAGGCGAGCAGCAGGGTGATCAGGGCGCCGAGCGCGGCGGCCAGCACCACGCCGGTCAGCAGAAGGCGATGACGTGTCCACGCCCCCTCGCCGTGGGCCAGGGCGATGACCAGCAGCAGGGCGGCCAGGGCTCCGAGCGAGGAGGACAGGTGCTGTAGCAGGAGCGGCAGGCCGAACAGGATGGCCAGCAGGGCACCGGTCGCGGCCCCGCCCGAGATGCCGAGGATGTAGGGGTCGGCCAGCGGGTTGCGGGTGAGGACCTGGATCAGTGCGCCGGCAAGGCCGAGCAGCCCACCCACGGCCAAGGCCGCCAGCACGCGCGGCAGGCGCAACTCGAGCAGGATGGCCCGATCAAGGGCCCAGTGCGGCGAGTCGGGCCAGACCAGCCCCGCGCTGCCGAGCAGCAGGTTGGCGAGCAGGATCAGGCCCGCGGCCAACGCCAGCAGGGGCAGCACGAGGGGGCGCCAGAGCGGGCGGTTCATGGGCGGTCTTTCCGTTGACGGTCGGCCGCCTCGCACAGGGCGCGGATGCCCTCGATCAGGCGAGGGCCGGGACGCATCAGCACGTCGGCGGGCAGCACGATCAGGGCGTCATTCCTGACCGCCGGCAGATCGGACCATCGCCGCCAGCGTTCGAAATCGCGCGCGGGCGGCGAGGTCAGAAGCATCTCGGGGCGGGCACGCACCACAGCCTCCTCGCTCCAGGTCGGCGTGTCGCCAAGCGTGTCGCCGACGATGTTGCGGATGCCGCAGCGGGCCATCGCCTGGCCGATGAAATGCCGGTCGCTGACGGTGACCAGCGGCTGCGGCCAGATCTCGTAGAAACCGCTGACCTTGCGGACGTGCGCGTGCCGCGCGGTGAGCTCGCCCAGTTCCCGCTCGAAGGCCGCGGCAGCCGGTTCGGCCGCCGACTGCCGGCCGGTCAGCCGACCGAGGTCGCGCATCTCGTTCGGAACGTCCTCGAGCTGTGTCCCCCGCGTGATCCAGACCGCAAGGCCCAGGCCGCGCAGGCGCTCCACCTGTGCGGCGGGGGTGCCGCTCTGCCAGGCCACGACCAGGTCGGGACGCAGCTGCATAAGCCGCTCGAGATCCGGGCTATGGTAGGGGCCGATGCCCGGCAGGGCGCGCGCCTCGGGCGGATAGTCGCTGCGATCCACCACGCCCACGACCGGTGCGCCGATGGCGAACAGCATCTCGGTGAGGTGCGGAGCGAGGCTGACGATGCGCTGGGCCGGGCGCTCGATGCAGAACGGCTTCCCGTCGACATGCTGCACGCAAAGTTCCCCAGCGGGGCTCGCCGAAGGGAGCATGAGGGACAGGGCCAGCAGCAGGGACGGGACCGGCTTCATCCTGTTCTCACCCCCTTCCGGGTGCGGCGCCCGGGGCATCATGCCAGCCTCATGCCCAGGGCGATCCCGACCAGCATCAGCAGCATGACGGATTCGCTGACCTCGATCCCCGCGCCCAGGGTATCGCCGCTCATGCCGCCGACCTTGCGCCGTAGGAAGAGCACCCAGCCGGCGAGGGCCAGGGGCGCGAGCACCAGGACGGGGGCCAGGGCGAACGAAGCCGCCATCAGGGCGACCGTCCACAACGCGGCGTGCAGGGGGCGCAGCCCCCGTGAAAAACGCTCGCCGAATCCGGGATCGAGCGGAGGCAGGACATGGGCCCAGAACAGCGGTCCCAGCCGTGCCCAGGCGGGTATGAGGAGAAGGGCGAGCCACAGCCCTTCGCGGGCCGCGAGCATGAGCAGCACCAGCTTGGCGGCCAGCTGCAGGATCATTGCCAGTGCACCCAGGCCGCCGATGTGCGGGTCGCGCATCACCTCGAGCAGGCGGCTGCGATCCCGGTGGGCCGCGCCCAGGCCGTCGAACAGGTCGGACAACCCGTCCAGATGCAGTCCGCCTGTCACCCAGGCCCAGGCCAGCAAGCCCGACAGGGCGCCCATCCAGGGGTCGAGCCGCGTGCCCAGCCAGATTGCACCAAGGACGATGCCCCCCACCGCCAGGCCGATGAGCGGGAACCAGCGGGCGCTGCGGGCCAGTTCATCCGAATCGTCCGGGCGTGGATCGGCGACCGCGGGCGTGGGCAGGCGGGTGAGGAACTGGATGGCGAGGATGAGGCCACGCACTCATTGCCCCCCGGCATGGAAGAAGTGCAGGCGTACACCCGCCTCGTCGACGAGGAACTCGAGCCGGGCCACATGGTTGAGCTCGAGCCGCCAGAGGGCGGAGAGGGGGAGCCCCATCAGGCGGCAGAACAGCAGGCGCATGGCCCCTCCATGGGTGACGACCAGCACGCTGGGCGCCTGGGGCAGGCGTTTCCAGGCGTGCAGGACGCGATCGGCGGCGCTCTCCAGCGGCTCCCCGCCCGGCGGCGGATGGCCGATCGGGTCGCGCCAGAAGGACTTCAGGGCCTTGGGGCTGTCCGCCATGATCTCGGCGGCCGTCTTGCCTTCCCATGTGCCGAAGCCGATCTCCATCCAGTCGGCGTCGAGCGCGAAGGGCACGTCGTGCAGGGCGGCGAAGTCCTGGGCGAAGGTCGCGCAGCGGCGCAGCGGCGAGCTGACGACATGATCGAAGCGTTCTTCACCCATGGCCCGGTGCATGGCCCGCATGCCGTGGTCCGACAGGGGGATATCCGAGCGCCCATGATAGTGCCCGGGCTGGGTCGTCGCGCCATGGCGGATCAGTGTGACGCGGCGTGGCCCGGCATCGGGAGCATGGGAGGTGAATGTGGCCTGGCTGCGGTTCATGTCTGGTTGCTTACCCCCGCCTCATCGAAGGTTGCCATGTCGCCGTGCAGGGTGCAGGCGATCTTGAGCAGGGCGACGGCCGCCGCCGCACCGGAACCTTCGCCCAGGCGCAGGCCGAGATCAAGCACGGGCTCGCCCTCGAGGGCCTCCAGCAGCAGGGCGTGGGCCGGTTCCGGGGAGCGGTGGCCGAACAGCCACCAGGTCCTCGCTCCCGGGGCGATGCGCTCGGCGGCTAGCGCCGCCACGGTACTGATCACGCCGTCAACGACCGCCGGCAGGCCATGCTCGGCGCAGGCGAGGTAGGCGCCGCTCATGGCGGCGATCTCGAAGCCGCCGACGCGGCGCAGGGCTTCGCGTGCATGGGCCGCGCCGGTCAGGCCCCGGGGCTGTCCGTGGCGCTCAAGGGCCTTCCGGATCACGTCCTGCTTGTGCAACAGGGTTGCATCGCTGACCCCCGTCCCCCGTCCGGTGACGGCCTCGGGAGGCTGGTCAAGCAGCATGCAGGCCAGCGCGCTGCTCGACGTGGTGTTGCCGATGCCCATCTCGCCGGCGATGAACAGGTCGCTGCCCGCGGCGAGCGACCGCATCACCGCCCCCCGTCCCTCGGCCATGGCCTGTTCGAGTTCGTCCTCGCTCATGGCCGGGCCGTGCAGCAGGTTGGCGGTGCCAGGGCCGGCCTTGCGCCACAGTACCCCTGGAAGTTCGCATGGGGCGAGAAGGCTGCCCACGTCCACCACCTCGAGCCGGGCGCCGAGTTCGCGCGCCAGCACGCTGATCGCGGCACCGCCGCGGGCGAAGTTGACGATCATCTGGCCGGTGACCTCGCGCGGGTAGGCGGACACGCCCTCCGCCGCAACCCCGTGGTCGGCGGCGAACACGCTGATCCAGGGGCGCTCGATGCGCGGGCGCTCGCGGCCCTGCATCGCGGCGAGGCGGATGGCGATGTCTTCCAGCCGCGCCAGCGCCCCGGCGGGCTTGGTCAGGCGCGCCTGGCGCTGGATAGCGGCCTCGCGCGCGGCGTCGTCCAGCGGCTTGGGGTGGATGAGGTTCATCGTTCGTCCTTGAGAGTGAGGGGCAGGCCCGCGGCCACGAAAACGACATGATCGCACAAGGTCGCGATGGCCTGGTTGAGGCGTCCGGCTTCGTCGCGAAAGCGGCGGGCGAGGGCGTTGTCAGGCACGATGCCGAGGCCGACCTCGTTGCTCACGAACACGACGGGCCCGGCAAGGCGCGGCAGGCTCTCCAGCAGGGCGGCGCGCTCGCGTTCCAGCAGGCTGGCGTCCTCGTCCAGCATCAGGTTGGTCAGCCACAGGGTCAGGCAGTCGACGATCAGGCAACGCCCGGGAGCGGCCTCGGCCAGCAGCGTGGAGGCGAGGGCGCGCGGGGCCTCCAGCGTCTTCCAGTCCGCAGGGCGGTCGGCGCGGTGGCGGGCGATACGCTCGGCCATTTCCTCGTCCATCGCCATGGCCGTGGCGATGTAGGTCACGGCCAGCCCGCTCTCCATGGCCAGCCGTTCGGCCAGCGCGCTCTTGCCGCTGCGGGCGCCACCGAGGATCAGGGATGGCATGGCAGCCCCTCCAGGATGCCGATGATGCGCTCCATATCGAGATGTTCCTCCACGCAGTCGGCCAGACGCTCGATGCCCTGCTCGCGCAGCTGGCACATGTCGGGCGGCGTGCCGGCGGTTTCCAGTCCGGCCCAGGCCAGCAGGGCGGCGCAGGCTTCGGGACGGTCGAACAGGCCGTGGACGTAGCTGCCGAGGACCTGCCCATCCGACGAGATGGCTCCGTCGGGGCCCTGCTCGAGCAGCAAGGCGGGTCGCCCGAGCCCTGCCCCGCGCGTTACTCCGGCATGGATCTCGTAGCCCTCGGCCGGGGCATCGTCAATGCACAGGCGGCCCGCGACCCGCCGCAGCTGCTTCTCCGGCTCCAGCACCGTGTCGATCTCAAGCCATCCCAGGCCGGCTGAGGTGCCCGGCTCGCCCTCGATGCCGTGCGGGTCGGCCACGCTCCGGCCGAGCATCTGGTAGCCGCCGCACAGGCCGACGACCTTGCCACCGTAGCGCAGGTGGCGCCGGATGGCGCCTTCCCAGCCCTGCGCACGCAGGAAGTCGAGGTCCGCGCGCACACTCTTGGAGCCGGGAAGGACGATCAGCTCGGCGGGAGGGATGGGCTCGCCCGGACCGATGAGGCGCAGGTCCACTCCGGGATGATGGCGCAGCGGGTCGAGGTCGGTGTGGTTGCTGATGCGGGGGAGGACGGGGACGATCACCCTGAATCTCGCCCCGGCCGTGGGGACTGGGCAGGGCACGGCATCCTCGGCATCGATGTGCAGTCCGTGCAGGTAGGGCAGCACGCCGAGCACCGGCTTGCCGGTCTCGCTCTCAAGCCAGTCGAGGCCAGGCTGAAGCAGGGCCAGGTCGCCGCGGAAGCGGTTGATGACGAATCCCCTCACCCGCGCCTGTTCGGAGGGCGAGAGTAGGGCGAGAGTGCCGACCAGGTGGGCGAACACGCCGCCGCGGTCGATGTCCGCGACCAGGATCACCGGGCAGTCCACCGCCTCGGCGAAGCCCATGTTGGCGATGTCGCCCTCGCGCAGGTTGATCTCGGCGGGCGATCCCGCGCCCTCGATGATGACTGCCTCGTAGCGGTCGGCCAGTCGCGCGTAGGACTCCAGCACGGCCGCCCGGGCGGTGCCCTTGTAGGCGTGGTAATCAGTCGCGCCCAGGGTGCCGACGGCGCGCCCCTGGAGGATGACTTGGGCTTCCCGGTCGGTGGTGGGCTTGAGCAACACCGGGTTCATGTCCGTGTGCGGCTCAAGTCCGCAGGCTTGTGCCTGCACCGCCTGGGCGCGGCCGATCTCGCCGTCATCCTGGGTGACGGCCGAGTTGAGGGCCATGTTCTGAGGCTTGAACGGCGCCACCCTGATCCCGCGTCGCAGCAGGGCGCGGCAGAGGGCGGTCACGAGCGTGCTCTTGCCTGCATCCGACGTGGTGCCTTGCACCATGAGGGTCCTCGCGTTCATGTCATCACCTCGTCCAGCGCCGTTTCGAGGCGCTGCCATTCGGCTTCATTCTCCGGAAGGCCGAAACGCAGGCTCGCGGGGTTGTCGAACCGGCGGACGAGGATGCCGCGACGCGCCAGTTCATCATGGATGCGGTCAGCCTCCGGGGTCTTGACCCACTGGAACAGGGCGCAGCCGCCGTGCGGGGCGAGGCCGCGCGCGGCCAGCAGCCCGGCGAGGCGCGTGGAATCCAGCACCAGGCGGTTGCGGGTCGCGGCTTGCCACGCTGCATCTTGAAGGGCGCGACGGGCGACATGGCGCGACGGGTGGGCGATGGACCACGGGCCGAGGCGCTCGCGCAGCGCCTCCAGCAGGGCCGGCTCGGCGAGCACGAAGCCGACCCGCGCGCCCGCCAGGCCGAAGAACTTGCCGAGCGAGCGCAGCACCACCAGTCCCGGGCGAATGCCGCCCATCCATGGGCGGCCCCCTTCGGGCTCGCTTTGCGGCGATCCCCGATTTGTTCCAGACAAATCGGTCGGGACGTTGCGCGCTAGGCTCAGGCCGGGCGTGACGTCGACGAAGGCCTCGTCGACCACCAGCCAGCCCCCCCGGGCCGCGAGGCGGGCGTGCCAGTCCAGCAGGCGGGCCGGGTCGAAGGCATGGCCGGTGGGGTTGTTGGGGTTGATGATGAGCAGCACGTCGAGGTCATCCAGCTTGAAGGGGATGTCATCGGGGGCGAGCGGAACCACCTCATGGCCTGCCCGGCGCCAGGCCCGGGCGTGTTCGGCGTAGCCGGGCGAGATGATGCCCACCCGGCAGGGGAGGCGCATCGGGGGCAGGGCCTGGATGGCGGCCTGCGAACCGGCCACGGGCAGCAGGCTGGCGCAGCCGTAGTAGTCGCGCGCGGCTTGCTCGAGGCCGTCGTCCTCCTCTGGCAGGCGCAGCCAGGCCTCGGGCGGCAGCCCGGGGACCGGCCAGCCGTGCGGATTGATGCCGGTGGAGAGGTCCAGCCAGTCTCCCGGAGGGATGCCGTGCCGGCGCGCGGCCTCGTGCAGGCGGCCACCGTGCTCAAGCATGGCGGATGCCTTCGTGGATGGTGGCTCCCAGCAGGATCAGGATCAGCCACAGGACCATGCCCCGGCTCACCAGGGCCAGGGCGCGCCCGATGTCCCGCGCCTCGGCGGGTTGTCCCGCGCCGAGCGGCGGACGATCCTGCCACTCGCCGTGATAGCGTGCCGGACCGCCGAGGCGGATGCCGAGGGCGCCGGCGCCCGCCGCCATCACCGGCCCCGCGTTCGGACTCTTCCAGGCCGGGGCCTGCGCGCGCCAGCAGGTCAGCGCCTGCCGGGTCTTGCCGAGCAGGGCATAGGTGAGCGCCGTCAGCCGCGCCGGGAGGTAGCCCAGCACGTCGTCCAGCCGCGCCGCCGCCCAACCGAAGTGCAGGAAGCGCTCGGTCTTGTAGCCCCACATGGCGTCGAGGGTGTTGGCGAGGCGATAGAGCACCGCCCCGGCCGGACCTGCGATGACGAACCAGAACAGCGCGCCGAACACCCCGTCGCTGCCGTTCTCCAGCACCGATTCGCAGGTCGCGGAAGCGGGATCGAGGGCATCCTTGTCGCGGCTGACGAGCAGGCTGGCCGCCTCGCGCGCGGCCGCCATGTCGCCCCGCTCCAGGGCTTCGGCCACCGGCCGCGCGTGGTCGTGCAGGCTGCGATGGCCGAGGGCGAAATAAAGGGCGAGCACGCCCCACAGCGTGCCGAGGACGGGCAGGGTGGACAGCCACCCGGCCAGGGCGGTGACAGGGACCAGCAGCACGAGCACGGCGAGCACTCCCATGAGGCGAATCCTTGTCACGTCTCCTCTTCCGGACCGATTTGTCTGGCTCCCGACGGCCGTACCCCGAAGGGGCTTCCGGCACGGATGCCGGAAGGGTCGGAGGGGAGGGATCAACAAATCGGGAATCGCCGCAAGGCGAACCCGAAGGGTGCCGCCCATGGATGGGCGGCATCCGCGGGAGAGGGAAGCGAGGTTCAGCCGTGCCTCCAGCCATGACGCCAGCCGCCCGAAGCCGACCAGCGGATGGAACCGGCGCGGTTCGCCGAGCCGCCAGTCCAGCAGCACGGCGGCGAGCAGGGTCAGCGTCATCGTTACCATACGCCCCCCGGCCGGCCCCAGGCGTTTTCGAACACCAGCTCCTCCAGAGGCCTGGCGCTGCACCAGCCCTCCTGCACCAGCATGGGCTCGGGATAGAAGGCCTCGACGTGGCCGAGGCAGAGGATGGCGACTGGCCTGGCCCCCTCCGGCAGCCCGAGCAGGGCGGCGAGGGCCTCGGGATCGAACAGCGACACCCAGCCCATGCCCAGCCCCTCGGCACGGGCCGCGAGCCACAGGTTCTGGATGGCGCAGGCGACCGAGGCGAGGTCCATCTCCGGCAGGGTGCGGCGGCCGAAGACATGGCGTTCGCGTCCGTCCGCGAGGCTGGCGACCAGCAGTTCGCCGCACTCGAGGATGCCTTCGACCTTGAGGCGCATGAACTCGTCCGATCGCTCGCCCAGCGCCTCGGCGGTGCGCAGTCGCTCCTCCTCGACCAGGGCGTGGATGCGCCCGCGAAGCACGGCATCGGTGATGCGCAGGAAGCGCCAGGGTTGCATCAGGCCCACGCTCGGCGCCCGGTGCGCCGCATTCAGCAGTCGAGCGAGGCAGTCCGGCTCGACCGGCTCCGGTCGGAAGTGGCGCATGTCGCGCCGCTCGGCCATGGCCCGGTAGATCGCGCGGCGCTCATCCGCGCTGAAGGCGTGCCGTGGCATGATTCAGAGGTCGATGCCCGCCTGGGCCTTGATGCCGGCACGATAGGCATGCTTCACGTCCCTCATTTCGGTGACGGTATCCGCGAGCTCCATCAATGCCTCGGACGCACCGCGCCCCGTGACGACCACGTGCTGCATCTCGGGGCGATGGGCCAGGGCATCCAGCACCCTGTCGCTGTCGAGATAGCCGTAGCTCAGGAGGTAGGTCAGCTCGTCGAGGACGACGAGCTGGTAGGAGGGGTCGGCCAGCATCCGCTCGGCGATGGCCCAGCCGCGTTCCGCCGTGGCGATGTCGCGGCTGCGGTCCTGGATGTCCCAGGTGAAGCCCTCGCCGAGGACATGCCATTCGCAGTCCGGCTGCCGGCCGAGGAAGGCCTCCTCGCCGGTGTCGGTGCGGCTCTTGATGAACTGGCACACGCCGACCTTCATGCCGTGCCCCAGCGCGCGCGCCACCATGCCGAAGGCCGAGCTGGACTTGCCCTTGCCGTTGCCGGTGAGGACCAGCAGCAGGCCCTTTTCCTGATCGGCCCGCGCGATGGCGGCATCGATGATGGCCTTCTTGCGCTCCATGCGCGCCTTGTGGCGGGCGTCGCGGTCGTTATCAGTCATGGCGGGGCTCCTCGGTGCGGCGGATCCAATGATGCTGTTTCAAGGGCAGTTCCTCCAGCGCTTCGAGCAGCACCGGCGCGGGCAGTCGGCCCAGGCCACGGGCGTCAGCAGGAGCAGTCCGAGCAGGAAGCGGCTCATGAAGGGTTCCCTGGCGCAAAAAGCCCCTTGCGGGGCCGTGCGTCGTTCCATGGCGCGCCGGATCAGAGTTCCGCCCGCAGGGTCAGCATGAAGGTGCGGCCGGGCATGTTGTAGTCGACGACAGTGCCGTAGTCGCGGTCGATGGCGTTGTACAGCTCCGCGCC
Organism: Pseudomonadota bacterium; assembly: GCA_049322715.1. Lineage (GTDB taxonomy): Bacteria > Pseudomonadota > Gammaproteobacteria > Halothiobacillales > Halothiobacillaceae > Thiofaba. Next base: position 10,359 of record JBMOQP010000004.1, on the reverse strand, counting down.
GGCTGTCCACTGCTTGCTGATGCGGTAGTCCGCATAGAGGTTCAGCAGGGTATGGCCGGGGACGCGGATGTCGCCGGAACAGAACCCGACGCCCGGCGTGCATTTGTCCGCGCCGTCCCGGGCGAGCACGCTGCCTCCGTAGCTCCAGGCCCCGGTGCGGGTCCGGGCATCCAGCTTGAAGAGGTTGCTGGCCACGTTGGGAAGGGGGTTGCCGGCCTGGTCCTCATGGTCGAGGTGGGTATAGCTCAGCCCCACGGACCAGCGGGCGATCCGCACGCGTCCTTCGAGTTCGGCGCCGGTGATGGTGGCCGCGTCGACGTTGACGGGGGTGTAGAACCACTGGCGGACTTCCTTCCAGACGATCTTGTTCTCGGATTCGGTGCGGAAGACGCGGGTTTCCCAGTTCAGTACGCCATGGTGGCCCTTGAGCCCGATCTCGACCGTCCGGTTGGTTTCCGGCTGCAGGTCGGGATTCCCTGCCCCAAAGTCGGTGGCAGGGAAGAAAAGGTCGTTGAAGGTCGGGGCGCGGAAGCTCTCGCCATAGCCCGCGACGATCTTCAGCTGCTTGTTGAATGCATAGCCCAGGTCGATGCTGCCCGTGGTGTGCCCGCCAAAGGCTTCGTTGTCATCGTGGCGCAGCGCGAAGCCGAGGTCGGCGGCGCCGATACCCGTTTGCAGTGAGGTGAATGCGGCCTTGTTGATCCGGCTGGTCGAAACGAAGTCTTCCGAACTGTCGATCTTGTCTCGCAGCCACTCGACGCCGACGGTCAGCAGGCTGTGACTGCCGATGGCGACGTCGTTCTGCCACAGGGCCTGGTCGCGGGTGGTCTTGAACAGGTCGCGGTCGGAGGAGGCGGCCGGGTTGCCGCGGGAATCGGCGCTATCCTGGGTTTGACCGAGTTGCAGCAGGGAACGCCACTTTGGCAGGATGCGGGCATCGACATGCGCCTTGAGGGCCTGTTGAGCCTGGTCGACGAGGAAGCGGTCGGTCGGGAGGGAGAAGCGATCGTCGTAATCCGAGCGCCCCTCGGCGCGGTAGGCACTGATGCCGGCATCCACATCCTTGCTGAAGCGATGATCGAGCGCTATCTTGCCGGAAGTCTGCTCGAAACCGTCGCGATCAGGCTGGGTTTCTGGCCTGGCGTCGATGCCGTCCGAGTGGATGTGGGTCGCATTCAGGGAAAGGCGGGTGGCCGCATTGCCCAGGGTGCTTCCCGCACTGGCCTGGCGGGTGTCGTGGCTGCCCACGCCGATCTTGGCATGAGCGGAACCGGGCTTGCCCATGCGGGTGAAGATGTGGATGACGCCGCCCACCGCTTCGGAGCCGTAGAGTGAGGCGCGCGGTCCGCGCACGATCTCGATGCGCTCGATCATGTCGGCGGGAACCTGCTCGAGAGCGGTGGTGCCTAAGGTGGCGGAGCCGACGCGCTGCCCGTCGATGAGGACCAGGACGTTCTGGCTGTTCGAGCCGCGCAGGAAGAAGCCGCTGGACTTGCCATGGCCGCCCTGGCGCGTGATCTGGAGGGACGGGACCAGGGCCTCGAGCGCATCCAGTGCGTCCTGCTGGGCACACTGCTCCACGTCCTCGCGGGTGATGATGGTGACGGGCACCAGCGTTTCGTCCGCGGTCTGCGCGCTGCGAGTGGCGGTGACGATCACGTCGTCGAGCGAGTCGGCGGCGAAGGAGAACGAAGGGGCGAGCACGGCCGCGACGGCCGTGGAAAGGGCGAGTTGTTTCATGGTCGGGTCTCAAGAGGCGAGCACACCCGCACGCCTGGTGAAGCGGAGTTCCGGGCCGGTCTCCGGGCTTGCGCATGAGGCCGCGTCGCCTTCCCATCCCGCCTTGCGGGGACAGTGGCCGTGAGGACGCGCCGATCGAACGCTTACCGTTGCGGGGGCAGCACAGGCTTGGGTCGTGTCATGTCGACCGCACCTGTTTCCCGTTTAACCCCTGGCCTGAATGGCGCGGGGCACCCGAAACATGCATTCGCCCGCGTCAGTACGCGAACGAGGCGCGGATTGTAGGGGATCGGGGGGGGAAGAAAAAGGCCCGGGAGGATGTCCCGGGCCTTTCTGTGGTTGCTGTGGGGGCCACCTGTGGCGGCGATCGCGGCGGCACGCCGCTCCTACGGGGGATCAGTGCAGGGTGCGCTGGTCGGCCTGCTGGATGCCGCTGATCAGCCAGTCGCCCTGGGCGCTATCGGCAGCGTGCTGGACATGCCAGATCTCGGCGATGTCTTCCGGCATGTTGCCGTCCTCGCGCACGCGGCCCTGGAACAGGACGGAGGCGACGATCACGTCGCCTTCTCGCACCAGGTCGAGCAGCTGGGCGTCCAGGCTCTGCACGTCGGTGGTGTTGTTCGCATCGCCGATCTCGGCGCGCTGGGCGCGGAGCTGCTCGAACATGTCCGGAGTGAAGTACTCGCGCACCTTCTCCATGTCGTTCGCATCCCAGGCCATCTGCAGGGTCAGGAAATGGTTGCGGGCGCCCTGCAGGAAGCCGTGCTCATCGAACCAGGCCGGGGTGTCGCTCAGCGCGGTGCGGCTGCGGTCGAAGCCGGTGCTGGCTACCGGGGCAGTCTGCACCGGCTGCTGGGCCGTGCCATACGGCGCACCACCCGCGGCAGCGTATTGGTAGCCCGCTGGCTGCTGGGCCTGGGCGGCCTTGGCGCGCATCATGCGGATGACCATGAAGATGCCGAAGGCGAGCAGGGCGATCAGCAGGATGTCCATGACCTGGATGCCTTCGAAGGCGCCGCCGAAGAACAGGGCGGCGAGCAGGCCGCCGGCAGCGAGGCCGGCGAGCGGGCCCATCCACTTGCTGGCGCCACTGGCTGTGGTGGTCGCGCCCGCGGCGGCTGCGCCAGTTGCCGCAGTGCCGGTAGTGGCGCTGGTCGGCGCGCTCGGCGGGGTGGCCTCACGGGCGAAGCTTTGCTTCTGCTGGCCCATGCTTTGGCCTGCGCCGAGGCGCTTGGCTTCGACCGGCTGCAGGGACAGGCCGAGGCCAATGATCAGGGCGGTGAGGAAGGGGAGGATCTTCTTCATCGTCATGGGTTTTTCCTATGGTTGGTAAGCGTGCGAGCCGATACGGCCGGAAATAAATTCGACCGTATCGCACGAATAAGGTTGCATACCGGCTTCGAAATCAGAACCGGCCGCCGGTTTGCTGGATATAGCTGGTCATCTGCGAGCACTGCGCATTCATGCGGCGGATGATCTCGCGGATGCTGCGGACGATGGCGCGCATCACGTGGTAGACCATGAACGGATGGTCCTTGATCAGACGCTCGAGGTTCTCGCGGTGCAGGCTGAGCACAGTGGCATCGCCCACGGCGCGCAGGGTGGCGCTGTGCGGCTTGCCATCGAGGAAGCCGGATTCCCCGGCAAGGTCGCCCGGGCCGAGGATGTGCAGGGTGTCGGCATAGCCGCGCCCCGTGTCCTTGTTGACCGACAGGCGGCCGTCGATCACGACGAACAGCTCGTGATGGGATTCGCCTTCACGGAACAGCGTCTCGCCGCTGGCGACATGGCGCACCTCGCACACCTGCGCGAGGGTCTCGCACTCCATGTCGGTCAGTTCCGCGCCAAGAAGCGTCTTGCGGATGTCGTTGCCGGTGATGGGGAGCTGCATGGGCTGAGCCTCGTATTGTCCTGTTCGGCGTCCTTGCCGATTGTTGCAGATGCTGATCCTGCGCGGCAAACACGGCCTTACTTGGCCGGAGTCTCGGCAGGCTTGTCCTCGGGCTTGGCGGCCGGGGCAAGCTTGATCTCCACCTTGGCCTGCGCGCGGGCATCCTTGACGAACTGCTCAACCGCCTTCTGGCGCAGCATGTTGCCCAGCTGGGGCTTGACGGCATCGAAGGCGGGCGGCGGAACCTGGCGCTTTTCCTCAAGCTTGATGATGTGCCAGCCGAACTGGGTCTTGACCGGCGCGCTGCTGGTCTTGCCCGGCTCGAGCTCGGTCACGGCCTGGGCGAATTCCGGCACCATCATGCTGGCCTCGAACCAGCCGAGGTCTCCACCCTGGTCCTTGGAGCCCGGGTCGGTGGAGTGCTCCTTCGCCAGCGCGGCGAAATCCGCACCATTGGCCAGCTTGGCCAGCAGGTCCTTGGCCTGCGCCTCGTCCTCGACGAGGATGTGGGCGGCCTTGTACTCGTCCTTCTTCGGCATCTTGGCGACGACTTCGTCGTATTCGGCCTTCAGTTCGGCGTCGGTGAATGTCTTGGCCTCGAGCATGTTCCGCACCAGATGATTGGCGAGGATGCTCTCGCTGGCTCGGGCCAGCTCGGCCTTGACCTCGGCGTCCTTGTCCAGGCCTTCCTTGCGGGCCTTCTGTGCCAGCAGCTTCAGTTCGACCAGCTGATCGAGGATCTGCTCGTCGTTGCCACGCCCCGGCATCTGGGCCTTCACGCCCTCGAGGTCCTGGCGGGTGATCGCGTCGCCGTTGACCACGGCCAGGGTCTCCTGGCTGACGGGGGCCTTCGCGTCCGGCGCGGATGTGTCCTCACCGCAACCCGCGAGCATGAGCGCGGCAGCCATGGCGACAAAAAGAGGCTTCTTGATCAACGACATGGGTAACATTCCTTATTTTCAGAATGAGGATGGAAAGACCTGCAGCCAGGGATGCACGCGTACCTCGCGGTACACCCCGGCATGCACGTAGGGGTCGGCATCGGCCCAGGCCCTGGCGGCCTGGAGCGAATCGAATTCGGCGATGACCAGGCTGCCGGCAAAACCGGCCGGCCCCGGCTCGCGGGTGTCCAGCGCGGGGAGAGGGCCGGCGAGCATCAGCCGGCCCGCATCCTGCAGCGCCTGCAGGCGTTCGAGATGGGCCGGACGGGTTGCCTTGCGCTTGTCCAGGCTGTCCTCGGCATCGATGCCGTAGATCATGTACCACATGGTGGTGTCCTTATCCTTTCTCGCCCGGCTCGGTCGCCGCGGATGCCGACCATCCCTGGTCGGCCCCCTTCGGGTTTTCCGTACGGCAACTCCCGATCCGCTGATCCCGTACCGAAGACCCTTCCGGCATCCATGCCGGAAGCCCCTGCGGGGTGTGGCCGTCGGGAGCCTGACGGATCGGTGTCTCGGCTGGCGTCTCGGGCAGGGCCTCGGCGTGTTTCGCCAGCCACAGCCCCTGGCCGATCATGAACACGAGGGTCAGTCCCAGCAGGCCGAACAGCTTGAAGTTGACCCAGTCTTCTTCGGAGAAGTTATAGGCCACGTACAGGTTCAGCACGGCGAGGCACAGGAAGAAGATCGCCCACGCCGCGTTGACCCGCCGCCAGACCTTGTCCGGCGCAGCCAGCATTCCGCCCATCATGCGCTCGACCAGCGGCTTCTGGCCGACGAACTGGCTGCCGAGAAAGACGGCCGCGAACAGCAGGTAGAGGATGGTGGGCTTCCACATGATGAACAGTGGATTCTGCAGCCACAGCGTCGCCCCGCCGAACACCACGATCAGGCCGAGGGAGACGAGGTGCATGGTCTCGAGGCGGCGGCTGCGATACCAGGTGAAGCCCACCTGCAGGAGGGTGGCGACGATGGCCACGGCGGTGGCAACAAAGATGCCCGCCGTCTTGTAGGCCACGAAGAACAGCAGGATCGGCAGGAAATCGAAAAGTAGTTTCATCAATGCATCGGTTGTTAAGCTCGGGTATGTTAACCGTTTAAATTCCCGCGGTCATGGATCGCGCGAATTCCCACAGAAAAGGACCGTATTGATGGCGCGCATCCTCGCCCTGCACCCGCAAAATCCTCAGGCTCGTCTGCTCGACCAGGCCGTCGAGGCCCTGCGCGGCGGGGGAGTGATCGCCTTTCCGACCGACTCCGGCTATGCCCTAGGCTGCGGCCTGGGGGACAAGGCGGCGATCGAGCGGATGCGCGCGATCCGCGGGCTGGGCGAGAAGCACCACTTCACCCTGATGTGCCGCGACCTGTCGGAAATCTCCACTTATGCGCGCGTCGGCAACGTCGAATACCGCTTCCTGCGCCAGTACACCCCCGGCCCCTATACCTTCATCCTGCAGGCGACCCACGAGGTGCCGCGCCGGCTGCAGCATCCCAAGCGCAAGACGGTCGGCCTGCGCGTGCCCGAGCACCCGCTGACCCAGGCCCTGCTGGAGGCCCTGGGCGAGCCCATCCTGAGCACCAGCCTGATCCTGCCGGACGAATCGGAGCCGCTGTGCGATCCCTACGATATCGATGATCGCATCGGCAACCGGGTGGAGCTGATCCTGGACGTCGGCTTCTGCGCCGATCATCCGACCACCGTCATCGACATGGCGAACGGCGCGCCCGTGCTGGTCCGGCGCGGGCGCGGCGAGGTTCCGGCGGGCGTGGAAGAGGCCGAGTGATGGATCTGAACCTCATCCAGAAATTCACCATCTGGATCCTGCCGGCTCTCTTCGCCATCACCGTGCACGAGGCCGCGCACGGCTACGCCGCACGTTATTTCGGCGACGACACCGCCGCGCGCCTCGGACGGCTGTCGCTCAACCCCCTGCGCCACATCGACCCGATCGGCACGGTACTTCTGCCGATCGCCACCTTCTTCCTCTCCGGCTTCATCTTCGGCTGGGCCAAGCCGGTGCCGGTGGATGCCCGCAACCTGCGCAACCCGCGCCGCGACATGGCCTGGGTGTCGCTGGCCGGGCCGGGATCGAATCTCGCCATGGCCATCTTCTGGGGGCTGATGATGGCCCTCGCCCAATTCCTTGCCGACACGGGCCTCGGCGCGGTGGCCGTGCCGCTGGCGCTGATGGGACAGGCGGGGGTGTTCATCAACCTGCTGCTGATGCTGCTCAACCTGGTGCCGATCCCGCCGCTGGACGGCGGCCGCATCCTGGTCAGCCTGCTGCCGCCGCCGCTCGGCGCTCAGGTCGCGCGCATCGAGCCCTTCGGCCTGCTGATCCTGATCCTGCTGCTGGTGACGGGCGTGCTGTGGGCGTTCCTCGGCCCGCTGTTCAACGCCATGAACGGATTCATCACCGGGCTTTTCCTGCCGTGATGGAAGAGGTCGCGGCCCAGCCCGAATTCGTCGCCCGGGTCGGCGAGCAGCTGGTCCTCGAATTCCCGCAGGATCTCTACATCCCGCCGGATGCCCTCGCGGTCATCCTCGAATCCTTCGAAGGGCCGCTCGACCTGCTGCTTTACCTGATCCGCAAGCAGAATATCGACATCCTCGACATCCCCATCGCCGAGGTCACGCGCCAGTACATGGGCTACATCGAACTGATGCAGGGCATGCAGCTCGAGCTCGCCGCCGACTACCTGGTCATGGCCGCGTGGCTCGCGGAGATCAAGTCGCGCATGCTTCTGCCGCGCCCGCCGCAGGCGGAGGGCGAAGACGACGAGGACCCGCGCCTGGCCCTGGTCCGCCGTCTGCAGGAGTATGAGCTGCTGCGCCAGGCCGCCGAGCGTCTGGATGCCCTGCCGCGCGTGGAGCGCGACGTGTTTCCGGTCTCGGTGCAGATGCCCGTCATCGAACGCAGGCCAGAGCCGCCGCAGGTCGGCCTGGACGAGCTGCTGGAGGCCCTGCGCGCCGCATTGCAGCGCGCCGCGCTGGTCGAGCACCACCACATCCAGCGCGAGGCCATCAGCGTGCGCGAGCGCATGAGCCTGATCCTGCTGCGGGTGGCCGAGGGCACGGTGCTTCTTCTGGACCTGCTGGCGCCGGAAGAGGGCCGGCGCGGGGTGGTCGTGAGCTTCCTCGCCATGCTGGAACTGCTCAAGGGCGGGCAGATCGAGATCGAGCGGGACGAGGCAGGCTTGTTCGTGGTCAGCGCAAGGAGGGCGTATTCCGATAAATGAGTTGCACCATCCTTATTGCGAGCGCGGAGAGGGCATCCATCATCGCTTGCAGCATCGACAGTCCATGGATCGCCGCGTCCTCATGAACCTTGCGATGACGAGCCGCACCACATGCTGACCCCCCTCCAACAAATCCTCGAAGCCGTCCTGCTCGCCGCCGGCGAGCCGCTGAGCCGTGCCCGGCTGGAAGAGATCATGGGCGAGGACGTAGACGCCGCGACCCTCGACGAGGCGCTCCGGGGCCTCGCCGCGAGCTACGCCGAGCGCGGCTTCGAACTGGTCGAGGTCGCCAGCGGCCTGCGCCTGCAGGCCCGCGAGCGCTTCGCCCCTTGGATCGCCCGCCTCACCCCCGAGCGGCCCGCGCGCTACTCCCGCGCCGTGCTCGAGACCCTCGCCCTCATCGCCTGGAAGCAGCCGGTCACCCGCGCGGAGATCGAGGCCGTACGCGGGGTGTCGGTCAACCCGAACATCATCCGCACCCTGCAGGAGCGCGGCTGGGTCACAGTGGTCGGCAAGAAGGAGTCCCCCGGCCGCCCGGACCTGCTTGGCACCACCCGCCAGTTCCTAGACGACTTCAATCTCTCCAGCATGGACGAACTGGCCCGACGGGTTTTTCCGGAGCCCGAGGCGACCGGGCAGGGAACGCAGGACAAACAGTCCTTGTAAGCATCCCCATGTGCATCCCGACCAAGGAACGGTAATCTTCATCGCATACCCTGCGCATCCACGGCTTGAACAAGGAATAACGACATGGCGCTGCACCCCCTGGCCGGCCAGCCGGCCCCGCGTGAACTGCTGATCAACATCCCCGATCTGGTTTCCTCCTACTACACCCGCCACCCGAACCCCGATGACCTCGCCCAGTGGGTCGCCTTCGGCACCTCCGGCCATCGCGGCAGCAGCAGCAAGCAGACCTTCAACGAGGACCACATCCTCGCCACCTGCCAGGCCATCGCCGAATACCGCCGGGACAACGACATCACCGGCCCGCTGTTCATCGGCCTGGATTCGCATGCCCTGTCCACCCCGGCCTACTACACCGCCATCGAGGTCTTCGCCGCCAACGGCATCGAACTGCGCATCCCGGCGGGCGAGCCGCTGGTGCCCACCCCGGTGGTCTCGCACGCCATCCTCACCCACAACAGGGGCCGCAAGGCGCACCTGGCCGACGGCGTCGTCATCACCCCGTCCCACAACCCTCCGGCGGATGGCGGCTTCAAGTACAACCCGCCCAACGGCGGCCCGGCCGACACCGACGTCACCCGCCTGATCCAGGCGCGCGCCAACGAACTGCTGAACGCCGACCTCAAGGGCGTCAAGCGCATGCCGCTCGAATCCGCCCTGCGCCTCAGCACCACGGTGAAGCACGACTTCATCCGCCCGTTCGTGGACGACCTGCGCAACGTCGTCGACATGGACGCCATCAAGGCCGCCGGCCTGCGCATCGGCGTCGACCCGATGGGCGGGGCAGGGCTGCCGTACTGGGAGCCGATCGCCGAGACCTACGGCCTGAACATCGACGTGGTGAACAAGGCTGTCGATCCGCGCTTCGCCTTCATGAGCGTGGACCACGACGGCAAGATCCGCATGGACTGCTCATCGCCCTACGCCATGGCCGGCCTGATCGGCCTCAAGGACAAGTACGACATCGCCTTCGGCAACGACCCGGACGCCGACCGCCACGGCATCGTCACCCCAAGCGTCGGCCTGATGAACCCCAACCACTACCTCGCCGTCGCCATCGACTACCTGTTCCGCAACCGCCCGCGCTGGCCCGGCAACGCCTACATCGGCAAGACCCTGGTCTCCAGCTCCATGATCGATTGCGTGGCGAACGACCTGAAGCGCGGCCTGCGCGAAGTGCCGGTCGGCTTCAAGTGGTTTGTCGATGGCCTGGTCAACGGCCACTGCGGCTTCGGCGGCGAAGAATCCGCCGGCGCCTCCTTCCTGCGCATGGACGGCTCCCCCTGGAGCACCGACAAGGACGGCCTGATCATGAACCTGCTCGCCGCCGAAATCACCGCCAAGACCGGCGAAGACCCCGGCCTGTACTACAAGAAACTCACCGAGCGTCACGGCAACCCCGTCTACGCCCGCATTGACGCCGCCGCCAACCGCGAGCAGAAGCAGATCCTCTCCAAGCTCAGCCCCGAGCAGGTCAAAGCCGAAACCCTGGCGGGCGACAAAATCACCGCCAAACTCACCCGCGCCCCCGGCAACAACGCCGAAATCGGCGGCCTCAAGGTCGTCACCGAAAACGGCTGGTTCGCCGCCCGCCCGTCCGGCACCGAAGACGTCTACAAGATCTACGCCGAAAGCTTCAAGGGTGAAGAGCATTTGAAGCAGATTCAGGACGAAGCGCAGGCAATCGTGGCGGCGGCGTTTGGGCCGGCCAAGTAATCGCGGTTCAAAATGTAGGACGGGTTAGCAGGCCGTTGAAAAACTCCGGCGCTTCCATGGCATGATCCCCCTGATCCATCCCTGATCCATCCCTGAGCGATGCGTGGCATCTCCGATCCCCAATCCGACCTGTTCAGCTACGTGAGCCTG
>JBMOQP010000003.1:0-32093 GCA_049322715.1 Pseudomonadota bacterium | reverse complement strand
CCGTCAACATCGTTGCAAGGAGCAACGATGGAACGCCATGCGTTCCCCGAAGGGCTGGACACAGGGAGGTGTCCAGCTGCAGGCCGCCAGACCCCGCGTAGGCCAGACGCCAGTCTTTCCGTTGGCGCAAAGGGTGGCAGGCCGGTCCAATGGACAATCCGGGTTTAAGCCCTGGCTTGATGGGCGACCACAAAAAAGGCCGCGCGAGGCGGCCTTCTTTACCGGACAGGAGATCGATCAGTTCTTGGTCTGGTCGACGATCTTGTTCTTCTGGATCCACGGCATCATCGCGCGCAGCTTGGCGCCGGTCTGCTCGATGGCGTGTTCGGCGTTCTGGCGACGGCGGGCGGTCATGGACGGGTAGTTCAGGCGGCCTTCCTGGATGAACATCTTGGCGTATTCACCGTTCTGGATGCGCTTGAGGGCGTTGCGCATGGCCGCGCGGGACTGCTCGTTGATGACCTCGGGGCCGGTCACGTACTCGCCATACTCCGCATTGTTGGAGATGGAGTAGTTCATGTTGGCAATGCCGCCCTCGTACATCAGGTCGACGATCAGCTTCAGCTCGTGCAGGCACTCGAAGTAGGCCATCTCGGCCGGGTAGCCGGCCTCGGTCAGGGTCTCGAAGCCCATCTTGACCAGCTCGACCGCACCGCCACAGAGCACGGCCTGCTCGCCGAACAGGTCGGTCTCGGTCTCGTCCTTGAAGGTGGTCTCGATGATGCCGGTGCGGCCGCCGCCCACGCCGGAGGCGTAGGACAGCGCGGTGGCCTTGGCGCGACCGGAGGCGTCCTGGTGAATGGCGATCAGGTCGGGGATGCCACCGCCCTTGACGAACTCGGAGCGCACGGTGTGGCCCGGGGCCTTAGGCGCGACCATGATCACGTCCAGGTCCTTACGCGGGACGATCTGGTTGTAGAGGATGTTGAAGCCGTGGGCGAAGGCCAGGGTGGCGCCCTGCTTCAGGTTCGGCTCGACGTCGTTGGCGTAGATGGCGGCCTGGTGCTCGTCCGGAGCCAGAATCATGACCAGATCGGCGGCGGCGACGGCCTCCGGAACGCCCGCAACGCGCAGGCCCTCGTTCTGCGCCTTGATGGCGGAGGCGGAGCCCGGACGCAGGCCGATGGTGACGTTAACGCCGGAATCGCGCAGGTTGAGCGCGTGGGCGTGGCCCTGGGAGCCATAACCGATGATGGCGACCTTCATCCCCTGGATGATGGAAAGGTCACAGTCTTTGTCGTAATAAACCTGCATGGCGGAACTCCGTCAGATAAAGCTTCGAAAGAGGTAAGAAATCAAACGTGCATGCCGCGCGCGCCGCGGGACAGGCCCAGCGCGCCCGAGCGGGCCATCTCGATCACCGGGATGCCGCCCACAGCCTCGACGAAGGCGTCCAGGCGCTGGCCCGGGCCGGTCAGCTGCACCACGTAGGTGGACTCGGTGACGTCGACGATCTGGCCGCGGAAGATCTCGGCAAGGCGGAACACCTCGTCGCGCTGAGCGCCAACGGCCTGCAGCTTGATCAGCATGAGCTCGCGCTCGATGTGCGGGGTCTCCTGGATGTCCTGCACCTTGACCACGTCGACCAGCTTATTCAGCTGCTTGACGATCTGCTCGATGATCTGGTCGTCGCCACGGGTGACGATGGTCATGCGCGAGAGGGTCGGGTCGTTGGTCGGCGCGACGGTCAGCGACTCGATGTTGTAACCGCGCGCGGAGAACAGGCCAGCCACGCGCGAAAGCGCCCCGGCCTCGTTTTCCATCAGTAGCGAGATGATGTGACGCATGGCTTACACCAGGATCATTTCGTTGAGGCCGGCGCCGGCCGGAACCATCGGGTAGACGTTCTCCGTCGGATCGGTGCGGAAGTCCATGAACACCAGGCGGTCCTTCAGCTTGAAGGCCTCGCGCAGGGCGCCCTCGACGTCCGCCGGCTTGTCGATCAGCATGCCGACGTGGCCATAGGACTCCGCCAGCTTGACGAAGTCCGGCAGGGCCTCCATGTAGCTCATCGCGTAGCGGCCAGAGTAGAAGAACTCCTGCCACTGACGGACCATGCCGAGGTAGCGGTTGTTGAGGCTGATGACCTTGACCGGCAGATGGTACTGCAGGGCGGTGGACAGCTCCTGGATGTTCATCTGGATGCTGCCCTCGCCGGTCACGCAGGCGACCTCGGCCTCGGGATACGCCATCTTCACGCCCAGCGCGGCGGGCAGGCCAAAGCCCATGGTGCCGAGGCCGCCGGAGTTGATCCAGCGGTTCGGCTTGTCGAACTTGTAATACTGCGCGGCCCACATCTGGTGCTGGCCCACGTCGGAAGTCACGTAGGCGTCGCCGCCGGTGACCTCCCACAGCTTCTCGACCACGTACTGCGGCTTGATGACCTCGTCGCTCCACTGGTACTTCATGCACTGCAGGCCGCGCCATTCCTCGATCTGCGCCCACCAGGCCGCGATCGACTCGGCATCCGGTTTGCGGCCCTCGTGCTCCATGAGGCGCATCATCTCGTTCAGCACGTCGCCGACCTGGCCGACGATGGGCACGTCCACCTTGACGTTCTTGGAGATGGACGCCGGATCGACGTCCACGTGGACGATCTTCGCGGTCGGGCAGAATTTGGCCAGGTTGCCGGTCACGCGGTCATCGAAGCGCGCACCGATGGCGATCAGGACGTCGCAGTGATGCATGCCCATGTTCGCCTCGTAGGTGCCGTGCATGCCGAGCATGCCGACGAACTGGCGATCGCTGGCTGGATACGCACCCAGGCCCATCAGGGTGTTCGTGATGGGGTAGTTGAGCTTGCGGGTGAACTGGGTGAGCTGCCCGGAGGCATGGCCCAGCACCACGCCGCCACCGGTGTAGATCATCGGCCGCCTGGCGGACAGGATCAGGTCCACCGCCTTCTTGATCTGGCCGCCATGCCCCTTCACCGTCGGGCTGTAGGAGCGCAGGGAGACTTCCTTCGGATATTCGAAGGGCACCTTGAGCTTGGGATCGGTGATGTCCTTGGGGATGTCGACCAGCACCACGCCGGGGCGGCCGGTGGTGGCGATGTAGAAGGCCTTCTTGATGGTCGCGGCGAGGTCGCGCACGTCCTTCACCAGGAAATTGTGCTTCACGCACGGACGGGTGATGCCGACGTTGTCGACTTCCTGGAAGGCGTCGTTGCCGATCAGGCTGGTCGGCACCTGGCCGGTAAAGACCACCAGCGGGATGGAATCCATGTTCGCGGTCGCGATGCCGGTGACCGCATTGGTCGCCCCCGGACCGGAGGTGACCAGCACCACGCCCGGACGGCCGGTGGCACGCGCGTAGCCATCGGCCATGTGGGTGGCACCCTGCTCGTGGCGCACCAGCACATGCTTGACCTGCTCCTGCTGGAACAGGGCGTCATAGATGTGCAATACCGCGCCGCCAGGATAACCGAAGACGACGTCAACGCCCTCTTCCTGCAGGCAGCGGACAAAGATCTCTGCGCCGGACAACAACTCCACGAATGGTGACTCCCCAAGTAAACGCGGACTCGAACAACGCCGCCAGGAGCAGCGTTGGGACGCACAGCATCCCCCGCAGGGCGAAATCCAGGGACGGATCCCGCCGCGGGAGGACCCGCGCACAATTCGGATGCGAAAGAGGTCGTATTGTACGCATCCTGCCTTGATCCGCCAGCCTTGGGGCTGGATGGTCTTTCAGGGACGGGCCCGGGAGCTGTCGCCCATCCCTCGATCAGGACCCCTGCGTGCCCCAGCCCGCAGCCTGAGTCGGCTCCTCCACCTTGCCGCCCGAGGCCTTGCGCAGGGCCTGCAACACGGCGTCCGGGGATGACTTGAGTTTGAAGAAGCTCGGCCCCGAGCCCATCATCGACAGGTCAGGAAAGTACAGTGCCATGCGGTAACGCATGTGCAGGGCCTCGGCCTTGTTGCCGCTGACCAGGATCTCGTAGGGCAGGTAGGCCGCCCGCTTGCGCGCATCGACATCGACCATCCCCATCTGGAAGGCATCATCTCCGTACTTGTCGCCCCCCGCCGCCTCCGTGCGCATGGCCACGCCGAACAGCACCTGCTGCTTGCCGGGGATATCCACCCGGTACACCTTCTCCACCCCCCCTTCTTGTCGGCCAGGTTGGTTTCGATCGACTTCACCGCCTCCTCGAAGCTGCCGAACTTGCCGAGATCGTAGGCATCCTCGAAGTACTCCATGCCCACGGCGTAGTTGTAGCCGGCCACGTCGCTGGCACTCATGCCCTCGGCGCCATAGGGCTCCCGGCAACCCACCGCCTTGTTCAGGGCATCGGCCACCTTGTCGAGCGAATCCTGCAGGTGATAGGCCGCCGCAAGGTAGCCCGGATGGGTGCAGGCCACCTGCACCGCCCCGCCCGCATCAGCCAGCGACACGCGCATGACGGCGCCATAGGCCCCGCGGTCGGTTTTCGAGGCGGTCTTTTTCAATGCGTCGCTGGTCAGCGCGAGCACGCGCGTCTTGTCATACGGGGCGTAGTCCCCCACCACCGTGAAACCGGACTCCTTGAGCTTTTTCTTGAGCTGGTCGCCCACCGCGCGGATATCCCCCTGCTGGTCCGGCGCGGCCAGGAAAGGCTTGAGCAATTCTTCGGCTTGAACACTGGTGGCCAGCGCCATTCCCAGAGCACAGACGGAAAAACTGGCTTTCAATGCAGGCATCAATTTCATCGATTTTCTCCAAGCAAACAAAAAGGGCGACTTGCGTCGCCCTTTCTTTTGGTTGATCACGCGATCAGAACCACTGCGTCAAGCATTAGAAGTTGTAGTTGTAGTTGACGCGCCAAGTGGTCTGGCTGTGGGTCATGGTTACCGGCATCAAGGTGGAGTCCTGCTCAACCTCGGGAGCGTAAGCCACCGAGGCTGCGAGGGTGTGACCACCACCGATGTTCCAGCCCACGCCAAGGGTGTAATGCTGCTCAACGATCGCCGGGAAGAGATAGTTGAGGGTGCTGTCCGGCACCGGATTCTCGGCATAGTTGAAGCCGGCGCGCAGGGCAACCGTCGGGGTGATCATGTACTGGGCACCGATCATGTAGACGGTCTGGTCATCCCAGTCCTGGGGCGCCGTCATCTCCATGCCCTTCGGGCCGAAGGTGAAGTCCTTCATGGACTCGGACCACTTCAGGCGCTTGATGTCGGCCGCAAGCATGAGCTTGTCGCTGACATTCCAGGCCACGCCCACGCCATAGGTCTCCGGCCACTGGAAGTCCTTGACCCTGAACTCACCGGCATAAGCGGTGTTGCCCATGAAGTCGCTGATGGTCCCGCTACCGGTCATATCATCGATGTTGGTCTTGCTGTGATAGGTCGCACCAATGGACCACGCATTGTTGATCTTGTAGTGCGCACCCAACTTGAAGGCCCAACCGTCCCCCGACATCTCGCCATTGAAATCGCTGTCATCGGAAACATCGATATAAGCGTCCGGCATACCATCGCCGCTCATGTCGGCGACCTGCTGGATGTCCAGCGTGCCGCGCACATAATCGATCTGACCGGCAACACTCAGTGCGTCATTGACCTGATAGGCAAGGGGGAACATCACGCGCATGAAGCCGAGTTCGGAACGCTGCTCCACCGGCGCCATGAGGTCGCCAACACCATATTCGGTACCCATGCCACCTTGGGCCACGACACCAAAGCCGTAGGCAAACTGGCCTTGCTTGCGGATGAAGGAAACCGAGGGCATCAGGTAGGAATCACCGCCCGAGGAGTAGTCTGCGCTCGGGTCACCCATGAAGTTATTGGCGTTGACGTCCGGCATCAGCACGGTCAGGCCAAGGCCGAAGTTGTTGCCCTCCTTACGCAGGGCCAGGGTCGCCGGGTTGTTCATCACGGCCGAGTTGCCGGAATCATAGGCGAACGATGCGCCGCCCATGCCGCCGGCCTTGGCGCCGAAGGAATCCATGTTCATGCCGTTGGTGGCGTAGGCGGGGGCGGCCACGAGGGTGGCGACTGCGGTGGCGAGGACGGAACGCTTCAGCGCGGATGTCATGCCTTGCTCCTTGTTGTTTGCTTGGTTTGTAGCAGATGCACAGTTGACGGCCTCCGTTCGAGGCTGCGCGGAACCTTCGCAGGTGACACGGAGGCTTGTCAAAACCGCAAAACAAACACCAAGAACATCAGAATTTATTGATATTCATCGAGAAGACGTCTTAGCCAGACAAGGACCGCCGCCAAGCACAACACAAAAAGACACAACCATTTGATTGTCAATGGATTAACCAGACCATCAGGCAATTACATGCCACATCATCAAAGGTTATTAAAGAGAAAACGGGACCGATCCTGAGCGATTGAGCAAAAGACTCGGGAAAGACGCGCACTCACACGCACCTTTCAAATTTTTGAATGACTGTATCAGGCCCCGAATCAGCCGAAGTTGAGCTGGATTTCGGCGCCCGAGGCGAAGACAAGCCAGGTGGCCATGCCAGCCACGGTGGCTTCGGGAACGAGCTGCTCGCGGGTGAGCGAGCACATGGAGAGCGAGGCGGAACAGGCGATCATCTCCACCCCCTGCTCAAGGCAGGCCGCGCGCAACTCCGCCAGATCGGGCAATGCGGCGGAATCCATCCCTGGATTCCGCCCTTCGGGTGACGCCGGGCGTCCCAGCGCCGCTCCCGACGGCGCTGTTGCGGAATCCATCCCTGGATTCCGCCCTTCGGGTGACGCCGGCACCTCGAGAACCGGCGCCGGGCGCAACAACTCCAGCCCGCCGAAGGCGAAAAACAGCTTGCACTCGTAGTCCATGGCAGCGGCGGTCGCCGCCATCATCAGCGGCACATAGGCGGACTCCGGCGTGGCGCGAGTGATGAGCAGGGCTAGACGTTTGCGGGACATGGAAACACCTTGGAGATGTGGCTTTCCTCAATGAGCCTGGCGGAGATTGGAGGTTTCTGAAAGCGGCCGCGGACGGGCGGGGAGCGTTCAGCCCTCCCGCTTGCGCAGGTAGAGACGGATCACGTCGCCAAAATATTCCACGTGATCGAGCCGGTGCCCCGTGGCCTCGGCATAGGCAGCGAAATCGCGCGGCGCAGCCTCGTCCGTGGCGAGCACGAGAAGGACCTGTCCACCAGCCAGCCCCGCCAGGGCCTGCTTGGCCTTGAGGAGGGGCATGGGGCACGGCAAGCCGAGCGCATCCAGCTCGGCATCAAAGGGGCGGTCCATCACAGCAGCGCGCTGTCAGCCTCGGGAGCGACGATGGGCAGGCGCTCGCCCGCCCACGCCATGATGCCGCCGGCCAGGTTGTAGGTATTCTCGATGCCCTGCCGCGCGAGGAAGGCGCAGGCCTGGGCGGAACGCGCGCCGCTCTGGCAATAGACGACGATCTTGTCCTGCCCCTTGAGCTTGTCGACGTTCAGTGGCAGAAGGTGGAGGGGAAGCAGCTTGGCGCCGGGGATGATGCCGTAAGCGGTCTCGCCGGGGGTGCGAACATCAACCAGCAGGAATTTTTCGCCCTGCAGCCAGGTCGAAAGCTCACGCGCATCCACATGCTCGATGGAAAACATCTTGAAAGTGCCTCGATTGAAGAATTCTTTGCATCGCCCGCTCGCGGGCAGCCTTGCCGGCGCGCTGGCCGGGGCGCTGATCATGGCCGCCCAGCCGGCCCTCGCCGGCCCGTACGACAACCTGCCCGACATGGGCGAGGCCATCGACCGCGATATCAGCCTGGCGGAAGAGCTAGCCATGGGCGACGGCTTCATGCAAGCCCTCAAGCGCAAGGCGACCTTCGTCACCCACCCGCTGCTCAACCACTACGTCCAGTCGCTCGGCGAGCGGCTGGCCGGCGCTACAGGCTGGAATGCCTACCCGTTTCATTTCACCGTCATCCAGGATGACACGATCAACGCCTTCGCCGCTCCCGGAGGGCACATCAGCCTGTTCAGCGGCCTGATCCTGCGCACCGACAACGAGAACGAGCTGGCCGGGGTCATGGCGCACGAGATGGCCCACGTCACCCAGCGCCACGTGGCGCGCATGATCGCAGGTGGGGCCAGCGTGAACCTGACCGTCCTCGCGGCACTCGCGGCGGCCATCCTGGTAGGCGGCTCGAACCCGGATGCCGCCGCCGCGGCGGTCAACCTCGGCATGGCCGGCGCGATCCAGCAGCAGATCAACTTCACCCGCGACCACGAGTACGAGGCCGACCGCATCGGCATCCAGATCCTGGCCGGCGCGGGCTTCGACCCGCAGGGCATGGTCAGCTTCTTTGAGAAGCTCGCCCGCCAGGAGGGCGACGGATTCTACGTGCATAACGAGCTGTTGCGCACCCACCCCGTCACCACCAACCGCATCGCCGAGGCCGCCAATCGCGCCCACGCCGCCCGTCCCAGCAAGGTCTTCAACCAGCCGGACTATGCCTATGCCAAGGCCACCCTGGCCGCCCTGCTCGACCCCCGGCCGCTGGCCTCAGCCGGGCGGCTGGAAAAGGCGGCGGGAGACGGCGTTGCCCGCTACCAGCGCGCCCTGCTCCTGAACCGGGCCGGGCGCCAGCAAGAGGCCCTGCCGATCCTGCTCGACCTGCATGGCAAGGCGGCGGACAACCTATGGATCGGAACCCTGCTCGCAGAAACCCGCCGCCAGCTGAACCAGGATGACCAGGCCATCGAGGTGCTCCGTGCGCAGCTTGATCTGTTTCCCGGCCACCCCATGCTGACCATGCAACTGGGCCAGCTGTGGATGGCGAAGGATCCGGAGCGCGCCTACGGCCTGCTGCGCCAGGCCCTGCGCGACAACCCCAGCCATGCCGGCCTGCTGCAGGCCTTCGCCGACGCAGCCTTACGCGCAGGCCGTCGCTCCGAGCACCATGAGGCCATGGGCCTGTTCTTCATCCAGGAGCGGCGCCTGCCCGAGGCCCGCGCGGAGTTGGAAACGGCACGCGCCCTCAGCGCGGGGGATGCCATCTCGCGCCAGCGGCTGGATGCCCTGATCGAGCGGGTGGAAACCGAAATCATCGAGGCACGCCGCCGCAAGGATCAGCACTCGTGACACCGCGCCGGGGCGCATCGCGCCTGACCATACGGGGATAAAATATTTTTCCTTGCCTCACCATGGGGTCGGTTTATCCTGCAGCTGCTTGATGAAAGCAGTTTAAAGAGCGCCCTCCACGGCCCGACCGATGCGTGGAACGGGAGAAGGCGCCACCCCACCATCCCCAAAGGAGGAAGCCATGCGGAAAATCGACCGCATCCTGGCGGCCAGCGTATCCGCCGCCGCGCTGATGGGCGCCCTTGCCGTTGCCACCCCGGCCATGGCCCAAGAAAACGGCGAAGAAAAAAAGGAAATGACCGGCAAGGAGCTGGCGTTCAACAACTCCAAAGGCAACTGCCTGGCGTGCCACATGATTGCCGGCGGCGACCAGCCTGGCACCATCGGCCCCCCGCTGATCGCCATGAAGCAGCGTTATCCGGACCGCAAGGCCCTGTACGACGTCATCTACGACCCGCGTACCAAGTTTGGCCCGCACACCATCATGCCGCCGATCGGTGCCCACGGCATCCTGAGCAAGGATGAGCTGGAGAAGGTCGTGGACTTCATCCACAGCCTGTAAGAGACGCGGAGGACCAAGACGATGAAAACCCTGCTCAAGATCACTGCCGCCGCCCTCGCCGTCGGCCTGGCCGCCCCCGCGCTGCACGCCGCCGACGCGGCCGCCTCCGCCGAGGCCCAGGCCCAGGAGTTCCGCGACTTCTTCTTCAAGCGCTTCCCGGACATCAAGCCCGCCGACTACATCTACGGCGTGTATGCGCTGAACGAGGACGCGCGTGCCCAGTTCGACGCCATGAACGAGTTCCCGCCGTACGACGAGGCCATTGCCAAGGGCAAGGCCCTCTACAGCAAGCCGCTGGCCAACGGCAAGTCCCTCAAGGACTGCCTGGGTGACGCCAAGGGCCTGCGCGCCAAGTATCCGTTCTTCGACACCGAGACCAACAAGGTGCGCATCCTCGAGGCCGACCTGGTCCAGTGCGCCCAGGCCTACGGCGAGGCCAAGTTCGACGAGAAGAGCAAGGATCTGAAGGCCGTTTCCGCTTACCTGGCCAGCGAATCCCGTGGCATGAAGGTGAACGTCACCATCCCGAACGACAAGGCCCTGGCCGCCTTCGAGGAAGGCAAGCGCCGCTGGTTCCAGAAGACCGGCCAGCTCAACCTCTCCTGCGCCGACTGCCACCAGTACCACTCCGGCCAGCGCGCCCGCTCCGAGACCCTCAGCCCGGGCATCGGCAAGACCGCGCACTTCCCGGTCTGGCGCCTGAAGGCCGACGGCCTGGTGACCCTGAACGACCGCCTGTTCGGCTGCGTGAAGGATACCCGCGCCAAGCCCTACAAGCTGCATGGCGACGAGTACCGCACCATGGAGTACTTCCTGTCCTACATCGACAACGGCCTGGAAATCACCGGCCCGGCGGTCCGCAAGTAATCGCCCCGCCTGCTGACAAGAACCGGCCTCCGCGGCCGGTTTTTTTTCGCCTGCCATTACGACCTCTTATCCGCACAGGATTTTTTTTAGAGGCGCGGAGAGGCCCGCTCTTATATGATCGACGGTTAATGTCCGCCCTGACCCCGGTCTGGCAGGCATCCAGTTTTGAACCGCTCACTTGAGCAGTGAACATACGGAGACATCCACGATGAACCTTTCCCGCCGCGAGTTCATGCAAATGCTCGCCGTGGCTAGCGCCGCCGGCATCAACCTCGGCACCGCGCAGGCCGAGACCGGTACCCAGAAAGTCGCCTCCAGCGTGAAGTCCAACATGGCTTCCGCCGACATGTATGAAGTGCCTAAGTTCGGCAACGTGCACATCCTGCACATGACCGACTGCCACGCTCAGCTGCGCCCGGTCTACTTCCGCGAGCCGTCCGTGAACCTCGGCGTACGCGACATGAAGGGCAATGTTCCGCACCTCGTGGGCGAGAAGTTCCTCAAGCACTTCGGCCTGAAGGCGAACACTCCGGAAGCACACGCCTTCACCTACCTGAACTTCGCCGAAGCGGCCGAGAAGTATGGCAAGGTCGGCGGCTTCGCCCACCTGGCCACCCTGGTCAAGAAGCTGAAGGCCTCCCGTCCGGGTGCCCTGCTGCTGGACGGCGGCGACAACTGGCAAGGCACCGGCCTGGCCCTGTGGACCAACGCCCAGTGCATGATCGACGCCTCCAAGAAGCTCGGCGTCGACATCATGACCTCCCACTGGGAAGCCACCTACGGCAAGGATCGCATGGTCGAGGGCATCAAGCAGCTCGAAGCCAGCGGCATGGACTTCGTCGCCCAGAACGTGTTCGAGACCGAGTTCAACGAGCGCGTGTTCAAACCGTACGTCATCCGCGAGATGAACGGTGTCAAGGTCGCCTTCATCGGCCAGGCCTTCCCGTACACCCCGATCGCCAACCCGGCCTGGATGACCGAGGGCTGGTCCTTCGGCATCAAGGACGCGGAGATGCAGGAGACCGTCGACAAGGCCCGCGCCGAAGGCGCCCAGGCCGTGATCGTGCTGTCCCACAACGGCATGGACGTGGACCTGAAGATGGCCAGCAAGGTGCGCGGCATCGACGCCATCATGGGCGGCCACACCCACGACGCCGTTCCGTACCCGACCCTGGTCAAGAACGGCGGCGGCCAGACCCTGGTCTGCAACGCTGGCTCCAACAGCAAGTTCCTCGGCGTGCTGGACATGGACGTCAAGGGCAACAAGGTCGCTGGCTTCCAGTACCGCCTGCTGCCGGTCTTCTCGAACTTCATCGAGGCCGACAAGGAGATGCAGGAGCTGGTCGACAAGATGCACAAGCAGACCATCAAGTTCCAGGGCAAGGAGTTCGTCGCCGAAGAGCGCCTGAACAAGGTCCTCGCCAAGAACGACGTGGCCCTGTACCGTCGCGGCAACTTCTCCGGCACCTGGGACCAGCTGATCTGCGATGCGCTGATCGAGACCCAGGGTGCGGAAATCTCCTTCTCTCCGGGCGTACGTTGGGGCACCTCCCTGATCCCGGGCGCGGACGTCACCTATGAAGACATGATGACCCAGTGCGCCCTGACCTACCCGAACGTCACCGTGAACGAGTTCACCGGCGAGCGCATCAAGGAAATCCTGGAAGATGTGTGCGACAACATCTTCAACCCGGATCCGTACTACCAGCAGGGCGGCGACATGGTTCGCGTCGGCGGCCTGAAGTACGCCGTGGCGCCGAACGGCGATTCCGGCAAGCGCATCAGCCAGCTGACCCTGAACGGCAAGCCGCTCGATCCGAAGAAGACCTACAAGGTTGCGGGCTGGGCCTCCGTCGCCAAGCCGGGCGAGATCCCGGGCGACACCGGCAAGATGATCTGGGACGTGCTGGAAGAGTACTTCGTTGCCAAGAAGCACATCACCAAGGTCGATGTGAACGATCCGAAGCTGATCGGCATGGAAGGCAACCCGGGCGTGGCCAAGGCCTGATTCCGTATCGCTCCGAAAGACGAAGCCCCGCTTATGCGGGGCTTTTTTCTTTGCGGCGCCTGTTCAGGCGGCCTATTTTTTCTGGTCCTTGATGTTGCCGATCACGGCGCCAGCCGCTCCACCGACCACCGCGCCGGTGACGGGATCGCCTCCGGAAAGGACGCTCACGCCCGCCCCCGCTGCCGCGCCGATGGCACCACCGCTGAGGGTGGATTGCTGGCGCTGGGTCATGTTGGAGCATCCTGCCAGGACCAGCATGGCCACCGTCACGGCCACCGAGACTTGCATGATGGGTTTCATCGCGGCATCTCCAGGATGTTCATGGCTCATGCACTGAAGATTGGAGACGACCGCCCCCTTGTCAAGGCGGGATCAAGGCGCGATGACGTCGAGCCTCGCCTTGAGGGCCGGGATGTCGCGCACCTCCTCCACCGACTTGATTCGCCCCGATTCCAGCTCGACCAGGGTCACTGCATCAGCCGCGCGCGACAGCATGGCCGTCTGCCCGGGCTCCATGCCGATCATGATGCGATAGCCATAATCGCGCATCTTCGGCAGGGCAAACATGCTGGTGACCAGGGACGGCATGCCGCTGACGTCCGCCACATAGACGATGCCGCGCCTATCCTGTTCCGCCTTCGGGATGTCCTTGAGCACCCCGTGCGCCAGCCCCCCGGAGGCCTTGTCCGCGGTCACAAGCAGGACGCGCGTGTTCACAGGAATGGCGTACGGCTGCTCATGCTGGTCGTTGAGCTTGAGCGCCGGCAAGGTTTCGCCCGGCTGCAGCGCGGCGGTTTCGGCACCGGCCAGGGCGGGCAGCAGGATCAGGGCGGCAAGCAGGGATCGCATCTTCGTCTCCAGACAGATCAAGAAGTAATTCTTATATGCCTATTTACAAAAATAAAAAACCCCGCCAAGGCGGGGTTAAGTCTCCGAGCGGGCGAGGATCAGAGCGTCTTGAACACGCGGCGTGCAGTCTCGACCGTGCTGTCGATGTCCTGGCAGCTATGCGCGCCGGAAACGAAGCCGGCCTCGTAGGCGCTCGGCGCGAGGTAGATCCCCTCGTCCAGCATGGCGTGGAAGAATCTCTTGAAGCGCTCGATGTCGCACTGTCCGACGTCGGCGAAGGTCTCGACCTTGTCCTGTGCGGTAAAGAAGAAGCCGAACATCCCGCCGACGTTGTTGGTGGTGAACGGGATGCCGGCATCCTTGGCTGCGTCGCGCATGCCGTCGCACAGGTTCTGAGTGCGCGCGGCGAGGGTCTCGTAGAAGCCTGGCTCCATCACCAGCTCCATGGTGGCGAGGCCCGCCGACATGGCGACCGGGTTGCCAGACAGGGTGCCGGCCTGGTAGACGGGGCCGAGGGGGGCGATGTACTCCATGATCTCGCGCCGGCCGCCAAAGGCGCCGACCGGCATGCCGCCGCCGACCACCTTGCCGAGGGTGGTGAGATCCGGCATCACGCCATAGTACTCCTGCGCTCCGCCGAGGGCGACGCGGAAGCCGGTCATCACCTCGTCGAAGATCAGCACCGCGCCATACTTGGTGCAGACCGCCCGCAGGCCTTCGAGGAAGCCGGGTTTCGGCGGAATGCAGTTCATGTTGCCTGCGACCGGCTCGACGATCACGCAGGCGACTTCGCCTCCCTTTTCGGCGAACACCTGCTCGACCTGGGCCAGGTTGTTGTATTCGAGGGTGAGGGTGTGCTGCGCCAGAGCGGCCGGCACGCCCGGAGAGCTCGGCACGCCGAGGGTCAGCATGCCGGATCCGGCCTTCACCAGCAGCGAGTCGCCGTGGCCGTGGTAGCAGCCCTCGAACTTGATGATGGTGTCGCGCCCGGTGTAGCCCCGTGCCAGGCGGATGGCGCTCATGGTGGCCTCGGTGCCTGAGCTGGTCATGCGCACCATCTCCAGCGAGGGAACGATTTCGCACAGGAGGTCGGCCATGCGGGTCTCGATCGCGGTCGGGGCGCCGAAGGACAAGCCGCGCTCGGCGGCGGTCTTGACCGCCTCGATCACCTTCGGATGGGTGTGACCGGCGATCATCGGGCCCCAGGAGCCGACGTAGTCGATGTAGCGATTGCCATCCACGTCGAACAGTGCGGCGCCCTGGGCGCGCTCGAAGAAGATGGGGTCGCCGCCCACGCCGCGGAAGGCGCGCACGGGGGAGTTCACTCCGCCGGGGATGTGTTTCTGGGCTTCGATGAACAGCTCGTGGGAGCGGGACATGGTTCGTTCTCTCCTTAAGGCGCATTGCATCGGGACAGGCCGATGACTTTCAAAAGCAGGCCCTTACGGGCGTCTATGGGCATCATCACGAGAAGCGGAGCAACGCGGCGATCCATGGAGCGTTGGCTCCACGGCCGGCACATGGATTGCTTCGCTACGCTCGCAATGACGAGTTAAACAGCGGTGCGTAACGACGGGCCGCCGCCTCCACGTCGGCCGCCGCGAAGACATCCGAGATCACGGCCAGCATGTCCGCCCCCGCCTCGACCAGCGGAGCGGCATTATCGGCGGTAATGCCACCGATGGCACAGAGGGGCAGGCTCAATTTTTTGCGCGCCTCGCGCAGCAGGTCCATGCTCGCCGGCACGGCCTCGGGCTTGACGCGGGAGGGGAAGAAGCTGCCGAAGGCGACATAGTCGGCGCCATGTGCCGCCGCCTCCAGCGCGAGTTCCAGCCGGTTGTAGCAGGACACGCCGATGACGGCGCCCTGCCCCAGCCTGTTCCGTGCATGCGCCAGGGCTGCGTCCTCCCTGCCGACGTGCACCCCGTCCGCGCCGACCAGGGCCGCCAGCTCGACGTCGTCGTTGATGATGCTGAGGGCACCATGGGCACGGCACAGCCTGACCATCTCGGTCGCAAGGCCCAGACGCAATTCGGCATCATGCCGCTTGTCGCGGTACTGGACGATACGCGCGCCGCTGCGGAGGGCGGCCTCGACCCGCTCGGCGAACCGGTCGTCGGGGATCAGGGCAGTGTCGGTGATGACGTAGAGGCCTCGCAGCGCCTCCCTCTTGTGCGTCATGCCAGCGACCTCGCGGCGTGCGCGGCGCCGATCAGGGGGGCGCGCGGCTCCAGCACCACCTCGACCGGCATCGCCGCCAGCAGGTTGCGGAACCGCCCCTTGTCGAGGAAGCCCTCCATGAAGGCCCCTTGCTTGAGGAAGGGCAGGATCTTGGGTGCGATGCCCCCCCCCACGAGCACGCCGGCACTCGAGAGGCACTTGAGGGCGAGGTTGCCGGCCTCCGCGCCATAAATGCGGCTGAACAGGGTCAGCGCGTGCACGCAGGCCGCATCCGCGCCATCCAGGGCGAGGCGGGCGATGGCCGCGCTCGGGTCAGGGGAAGCCACGATGGCCTGGGCTGCCTCATCCTCTATCGGCACGCGGCGAGTGTCGCGGAGAAAATTCCAGATGTTGAACAGACCCGGGCCGGACAGGACGCGCTCCACGCTGACGTGGCCACCGAACTTCTCGCGCAGCCAGGCCAGCAGCGCATCCTCCTCGGCATGGTTGGGCGCGAAGTCGCAGTGCCCACCCTCGGTCGGCTGCACGTGGTAGCGCAGGCCGTCCCAGAACAGCAGCGCCTGACCAAGGCCGGTGCCGGCTGCGATGACGGCGGTCATGCCATCCCGGCCACGCCGGGACACGGAAAGGGGAGCGCGCTGCTCGGGCGGAAGGTGCAACATGCCGAGCGCCGCCGCCTCCAGGTCGTTGAGCAGGCGCACGGGACAGCCGAGGCGCGCGGCAAGATCGGCCTCGTCCAGCACCCAAGGCAGGTTGGTGGTGCGGCAGCGCCCATCCACCACCGGGCCGGCAACGCCGAAGGCCGCCGCGCGCAGGACGGGGCGGTCGATGCCGAGGAAAGCGTCGAGGATATCCTCGAACAG
Source organism: Pseudomonadota bacterium (assembly GCA_049322715.1). Classification (GTDB taxonomy): domain Bacteria; phylum Pseudomonadota; class Gammaproteobacteria; order Halothiobacillales; family Halothiobacillaceae; genus Thiofaba. The sequence continues at coordinate 15,755 of JBMOQP010000003.1, read as the reverse complement.
GGCATGGTCGCGGCTGGGCACGCTGGCCTCGCGCTCGAGTTCCAGTTCTCCGGCACGCTGGGTATAGAGGGCCAGCACCGTCTTGGTGCCGCCGATGTCGCCGGCAAGAAACATCCCGCTCACCTTATTCCGTCAATACCAGGCTGGCCGCCGAGCCCTCGGCGACCAGGAATTCAAGCGCATGGGTCACGAACACCGAGACATCGCTGGGTGGACGGCGATAGAACGCCTCCCAGGCCAGGTCGCGCACCTCCCCGTAGCGCCCCGCATCGCCGGGATGCCCCTCCAGCCAGGCGAGGCGCACGGCGTGGCCGATCAGCACGTCCATGACAAGGTCATCCTCGAAGCGGAGGTTCGGGTTGGCCTGCATGATCGCGATCAGGGCCCCGAGTCCCTCGATGGCCAGCTGGCGATACTCGGGGGCGGCGATCTTGTTGAGCAGGTGGTCGACGCGCAGGGCGAAGTTCATCTCCCACGCCGTGCTCTCCGACAGCAACTGCTCGCTGTCCAGCCGGTTCTTGCGGTTGTAGCGGTCGCCGATGACCAGCCCCCGGCAATGACGCAGCAGGCCCCACACCTGCGGATAGAAGCGGTCCGGAAGGCGGCCGATCGCACCCTGCACTTGGCGCCAGTGAAGCCAGTCCTCGACGGCCTGCGCGACATCCAGGCCGGCATCGAAGTGCACGGGCACCACCTCCGCCGGCGTGCCGACGATGTGCAGCGATTCGGTGCGGCCGAGACTGCGCTGTTCGTCGCCGAAGTGCAGCAGAGTGTCGCGCAGGCGGGCGAACAGCCGGTGCGGCGGCTTCTCCAGCAGCACGTCGAAGGCGGCGTCGAGCGAGAGGCCCCGCTCGCGCGCCAGGCGCGCGATCAGCAGCTGCAGCAGGTGGCCCACGCGCAGGGTGAGGATGTCGCGGATCAGCTGCGACTCGTTCTTGGCGATGTGGCCGAGATGGATGATGAGTTCCTGGGTCAGGATGCGCTCGCGCTCGTCCTGCCCGCAGAAGGCGCGGATCATGGCGAGGGTCTCGGTATTGCCGAGCGGCTCGCGGATGATCGCGCGCCGGCTGTAGGAGCGCCCGACGGCAAGCTGCTTCTGCCGCACCAGGATGTCCATGACCGCGACCTCGAGCTGGGCATCGACCTTGTCGAGCAGGTCGGCGGCACGCCTCAGCACGCCCCACAGCGGCAGACGCCCTGCCCGCTCGAACACGCACTCGGTGATCTCGCGCAGGGTCAGTTCGTAGCCGAGTTCCGGATGGCGCAAGGGGGTTACTTGATCGCCACCATGACGGGCATGGAGGGTGACCAGCAGCTCGATCTGGGCATAAGGATTGCTGCAGTTCGCCAGTATCGCGAACAGCCGCTCGCTGGGCGCCTCGAGGGTGAGGGCCTGGTACTCGGCGTCGCTGAGCGGGTGGGGCTCGCGGCCCTCGGTCGGCAGCAGGGGGACGCGCTCGACGACCCGCGGCAGCCCATCCTCGGCCAGGCTGAAATCATGCCTGGTGGAGATGCGTTCAGGGCCGGTGTTCTGCATGAGCTGAAGAAGCCGCCCGCTGCGCACCGGGTAGCCATCGACCTCGCCGGCATGCACGTCGCGCAACAGGTCCAGCAGCACCTCGCTGTTGGCCGCCTCGAGCATGTCGCGGGTGATCCACAGCACCACCAGGGGCATGCCGGGCTGGCGCCAGTAGCGGTGCACGAAACCGATCTCCGAGCGCAGCTTGCCGGCAAGATAGACGTTGTCGCGGCCAAGATAGAAATCCTGCCGGTCGAGCTGCTGCGGCACGAACAGCACCTGCTGGCCGTCCAGGGCATAGGGGCGCGAGGTGGTGAGGATGCGCATGCGCCGCGGGGGGCGGCCGCTCAGGGTGAGCTTGGGGTTGCAGCCAAGCATGCCGAACAGGTCGACGAGCTTGCTCGAATGGGCCACGCGCAGGGGACTCACCTGCTCCAGAATCTCGGCGCGGATGCCGCTCCACTCGAGCCGCTCCTGCACCTCGGCATTCTCGGCCAGCACCGCCACCTGGACCGGGCGATGGTAGTGGCGACCGAGACGCAGGCGGCGGCCGAGGGGATCGATGTCCGCGGGGTGCAGCAGGCCGTCCTGGATCAGCTTTCCGAGGATGAACAGGCTCTGCGCCCACACCAGCGGCAGGTTCTCGTTCGCCTGGCGCGGCTGGCTGCCGGGATGCTGGCGTTCAGCCTCGATGCGCTCGGCCGGCACGAAATACAGTTCCGGCAGCAGGCGCAGGCCGTCCTGCTCGATGGCAAGACGGTCGAGAGACTCGCGATAGAAGCGGGCCTGCTCCTGACGGCCGAGGAACAGGTGGTTGAGCAGCAGGTAGGTGAAGAACAGCGGCCACTCGGACTCGATGTGCTCGAAGCGCTTGAGTTCGTGCGGTTCGTAGTGCAGCCGGCTCGGATCTTCCAGCACCGTCTGGTGGCCGTCGAGCAGGAAGCGCTTGCAGCCATAGGGGCCCTGCAGCTTGTCGATGATGGCCTGCTGGGTCTCGTCGAGCAGGGTCAGGTTGCGCACGGCGAAGGCCGGGAAGCCGACCACCGAGAGCAGCGCGGCATCCACCTCCTTGGAATTGGACTCGCGTGGCAGCAGGGACTTGAGGGTGATCTCGGTGCGCGCGATCTCGTCCGGAAGGACGTGGATGGTGGAGCGCTCGTCACCCTCTCCACCGTACAGATCGAAGCCGTTCATCGCCTCGAGCGCCGCCAGCGCCATGCCGATCGAACTCGCGTTCAGCTCGCGGATGCCGCAGTTGATCTTGTTGCCGCGTTCCCAGATGCCGTAGTCGGGCGTGCTGTAGGCGCGACCGATGTAGTAGACGAGGTTCTGGACGAAGTCGACCTCATCCTGGTTGAAGACGATGCGCAGGCCGGAGGCCGTCATCTGCGCCAGCATCAGCAGGAAGATCGAGGTGGCGTCGAGCTGCAGGTGGCCCCAGGCCTCGTCTCCGACCACCTCCCCGCCGGTGCGGGTGTCGTACTTGGCGTGCAGGGCGTCGAGCGGGTCCTGACTGTGCTTGAAGCGTTCGACCTTGTGCGCCTGGCGCATCATGGCGAACAGCAGGCCGCGCATCAGCTTCACCACGCTCTGCTCGAGCGTGTAGGTCCGGGCGGGCTCCACGTCGGCGCGACGGTAGGCGAGCGCCTGGCCCCAGGCGGCGAGGATGCTGTAGACGTTGTCGCGCACCCAGGCGTCGGTGTAGTCCCCATGGGCGGTGACGGCGGTGCTGGCCGGTAGCAGCCCGGTCACCGGGTGTTGGCGGGCGAGGATGATCCGTTCGATCTCCGCGTCATACTGGCGCAGACGGCGCAGGACCGATGGGTCGGGAACACATCGGGGATCGCCCTTGGGCGAACGCGAAGCTGGCGTAAGCCCGCCCGAAGGGGGCTGACCATGGATGGTCGGCCCCACCGATCCGTCAGGAACGGATTGGGAATCGCCGCAAGGCGATCCCGCAGGGGGCCGACCAGGAATGGTCGGCCCCCGCTCCTCCGTATCATGCGGATGCCCCATCCAGGGGCCCTGGCCCGGCTTTGCCTCGGGAGAGGAGGAGTCGCTGGCCATGTCGCCGCCCCTGTTCAGTGAATGCCTTGTGCCCCCGGATGCGGTGATTCGACGAACAGCGCCGCCGCGTCCACGGAATCAAAGGTATACCCTGCGTTGCAGAATTCGCAATGGACCTCGATCTTGCCCTGCTCGGCGAGGATGTCCTCGACCTCGTCCTTGCCCAGGCTGCGCAGCATCTCCGCCACCCGCTCGCGCGAGCAGGAACAGGCGAACCGCACCGTCTCCGGCTCGAACACGCGCCGGTCTTCCTCGTGGTAGAGGCGGTGCAGCAGGGTCTCGGCCGGGAGCTCCAGCAGCTCGTCGCGGGTGACGGTCTCCGACAGGGCGACGATGCGGCGCCAGTCCTCGTCGTCCTGCTGGCTGTCATGCCCTGGCATCTTCTGCACCAGCAGACCGGCGGCGCGTGTGGGGCAGGCTTCCAGCCACAGGCGGGTCGGCAGCTGCTCGGAGCGCTCGAAGTAGCCCTCCAGCGCCTGAGCGAGGTTCTCGCCCTCCAGCGGCACGATGCCCTGGTAGCGCTCGCCGCGGGCGGTCTCGACAGTCATCACCAGGCGACCGTCGCCCATCAGGCCGAGCCCCTCGCCTTCCACCTCGCCGTGCCAGCGGGCCAGGCCGCGCAGCTCGCGCTCGGAGGTGACCTGCATGACCAGCAGGTGTACGGTGCCTTCGCCTTGTACCTGAAGGGTCAGCTTGCCGTCGATCTTGAGCGTCGCGGCGAGCAGCACGGCAGCCACCGCCGTCTCGCCCAGCAGACGGGCCACGGCGGGCGGATAGTCGCTGCGCGAGAGGATGGACTGCCAGGCTGCATCCAGCTGAACCAGCTCGCCGCGCGCCCCGCCGGCATAGGAGGCCGGCGGGGTACCGGGGGCGTATTCGTCCTCGGCATGGGTGAAGATGAACCGGTGGAGGAGATCGCGATCAGCCATCTCAGCCTTCCAGCCGCTTCTTCAGCACCACGTTGAGCTGGGCCGGGTTGGCCTTGCCCTTGGCGGCCTTCATGACCTGGCCGACGAGGAAGCCGAACACCTTGTCCTTGCCGGAACGAAATTCCTCGACCTGGGCCGGGAACTGCGCCAGCACGCCATCGACCATCGCCTCGATGGCGGACTCGTCGGTGATCTGCTTGAGGCCCTTCTTCTCGATGATGACATCAGCGTCGCCCTCGCCCGCCCACATGGCTTCGAACACCTCCTTGGCGAGCTTGCCGGAGAGGGTGTTGTCGGCGATGCGCTTGAGCAGGCCGCCGAGCATGTCGGCACCGACCGGGCTGGCGCCGATCTCGAGGCCCGCCTTGTTGAGCGCGGCGGAGACGTCGCCCATCACCCAGTTGGCGGCGAGCTTGGGCTCGCAGCCCGCGACCTTGAGCGCCTGCTCGAAGTAGTCGGCAAGCGCGCGGTCGGCGGTCAGGAAGCCCGCGTCATAGGTCGACAGGCCGTAGTGGGTGACGAAGCGCTGCTTCTTCTCCTGCGGCAGCTCCGGCAGGGTGGCGCGCACGGACTCGATGAAGCCCTCGTCCAGCACCACCGGCAGCAGGTCCGGGTCCGGGAAGTAGCGGTAGTCGTGCGCCTCTTCCTTGCCGCGCATGGAGCGGGTCTCGTCGCGGTCCGGATCGTACAGGCGGGTCTCCTGCACCACGCTGCCGCCGCCCTCGATCACGTCGATCTGGCGCTCGACCTCGAAGTTGATCGCGCGCTCGAGGAAACGGAAGGAGTTGACGTTCTTGATCTCGGCGCGGGTGCCGAACTCGTGCTGCCCCTTCGGGCGCACGGAGACGTTGGCGTCCACACGGAAGGAGCCTTCCTGCATGTTGCCGTCGCAGATGCCGAGGTGGCGCACCAGGCCGTGGATCGCCTTGGCATAGGCCACCGCCTCCTTGGCCGAGCGCATGTCCGGCTCGGAGACGATCTCGAGCAGCGGGGTGCCGGCGCGGTTCAGGTCGATGCCGGTCATGCCGTGGAAATCCTCGTGCAGCGACTTGCCGGCGTCCTCCTCAAGGTGGGCGCGGGTGATGCCGACCACCTTGCTGCTGCCGTCCTCCAGCTCGATCTCCATCTGCCCGCGGGCGACGATGGGCAACTCGTACTGGCTGATCTGGTAGCCCTTCGGCAGGTCCGGGTAGAAGTAGTTCTTGCGCGCGAAGATGGAACGGCGATTGACCTCGGCGCCGATGGCGAGGCCGAAGGTCACGGCGCAACGCACGGCCTCGGCGTTCAGCACCGGCAGCACGCCGGGCAGGCCGAGATCGACCGCGCAGGCCTGGGTGTTGGGCTCGGCGCCGAAGGCGGTCGAGGCACCGGAGAAGATCTTGCTCTTGGTGGCGAGCTGGGCGTGAATCTCAAGCCCGATGACGGTTTCCCATTGCATTGGTCCTGGTCCTCAGGCGAAGGCGGCGGGGATCTGGCGGTGCCAGTCGGTGGCCTGCTGGAAGCGGTGGGCAATGTTCAGCAGGCGGGCCTCGTCGAAGGCGCGGCCGATCATCTGCAGGCCGACCGGGCGGCCGTGTGCGAAGCCCGCCGGGATCGACATCGCCGGCAGGCCGGCCAGGTTGACCGGCACGGTGTAGATGTCGGACAGGTACATGGCGACCGGGTCCTTCAGCGAAGTACCGAGGTCCGGTGCCACATTGGGCGCAACCGGACCCATGATCACGTCCACCTCGTTCAGCACGCGGCGGAAGTCGTCCGCGATCAGGCGGCGGATGCGCTGGGCCTTGAGGTAGTAGGCGTCGTAGTAACCGGAGGACAGTGCATAGGCACCGATCATGATGCGGCGCTTGACCTCGCTGCCGAAGCCCTCGGCGCGCGAGCGCTCGTACAGGTCGGCGAGGTCCTTCGGCGCCTCGCAGCGATGGCCGAAGCGCACGCCATCGTAGCGGGAAAGGTTGGAGGACGCCTCCGCCGGGGCGATGACGTAGTAGGCCGGGATGGCGAGCTCGCTGTTCGGCAGGCTGACCTCGCGGACCTCGGCGCCCAGCTTGCGGAACTCCGCAACGGCCTCGTCGATGGCTCGGGCCACGCCGGCATCCAGGCCTTCGCCAAAGTATTCGCGCGGCAGGCCGATCTTCAACCCGCTCAGGTCATTGCCGAGTTGCGCGGTGTAGTCCTCGACCGGCTGCTCGCTGCAGGTGGAGTCGAGCGCATCGAAGCCGGCCATGGCATTCAGCAGCAGGGCGCAGTCCTCCGCCGAGCGCGCCATCGGGCCGCCCTGGTCGAGCGAGGAGGCGTAGGCGATCATGCCGTAGCGGGAGACGCGACCGTAGGTCGGCTTGAGGCCGGTCACGCCGCAGTAGGCGGCGGGCTGGCGGATCGAGCCGCCAGTGTCGGTACCGGTCGCCACGGGCACGAGCCCGGCCGCGACGGCAGCGGCCGAGCCGCCGGATGAGCCGCCCGGCACCGCGCTGGTGTCCCACGGGTTCCTAGTGGCGCCGTAGTGGCTGGACTCGCTGGTCGAACCCATGGCGAATTCGTCCATGTTCAGCTTGCCGAGCATGACCGAGCCGGCCTGGCTCAGGCGCTCGACCACGGTGGCGTTGTAGGGCGCGACGAAGTTGTCGAGCATGCGCGAGCCGCAGGAGGTCTTCACGCCCAGGGTGCAGAAGATGTCCTTGTGCGCCAGCGGGATGCCGGTGAGCGCGCCGGCCTGGCCGGCGGCGATGCGGTGGTCGGCGGCGCGCGCCGCCTCGAGGGCCTCGGCCTCGGTCACCGTGATGAAGCTGTTCAGCGCGCCGTCGTGCGCCTTGACGCGGGCGAGGAAGTGCCGGGCCAGTTCGATCGCGGACACGTCCTTGCGGTCGAGCATGCCGCGCAACTCGGCGAGTGATTTCTGATGCAGGCTCATTATTCGATCACCTTCGGCACCAGGAACAGGCCGTTCTCGACCGCCGGGGCGTTGAGCTGGAACAGCTCGCGCTGGTTGGTCTCGGTCACCGCGTCCGGGCGGAGGCGCTGGGCCATGTCGAGGGGGTGGGCCATGGGCTCCACCCCCTGCGTCTCGGCCTGGTTCATGCGCTCGACCAGGTCGAGGATGCCGGACAGGTCATGGGCATAACGCTCCACCTCGGCCTCGTCGATGGCCAGACGGGCAAGGCGGGCGATCTTCTTCACCTCTGAAGGCGCGATCGTCATCGGTGGCTCTGCTCTTGGGGAAACACCGAAAAATCCCGTCCCGGGAATTTTCGGTTCGCTTGGATCCGGTGCTCGCCCATCCCCCGACTCCGCAAACCGGCGGCTCGCACCGCGGCTTGCGTCGGGGCATCCCTGCCCCCGGCGGGAAGGACGAGCGGAGTGGCCCGAGAATTTAGCACAGGCCCGGAACCTTGCCCAAGGCGAAGGGGGTTGATAGAGTTCCATGCTTGGGTTAGTCCCACGCGCAATGCCTTCCATTCAATACCCATCAAGTCAATATATCTCGCCATGTTCCGTAATCTCCGCGGTCTCTTCTCCACCGACCTCTCCATCGACCTTGGCACCGCCAACACGCTGATCTACGTGCGGGGCAAGGAAATCGTCCTGAACGAACCCTCGGTGGTCGCCATCCGGCAGGACGGCGGCCAGCGCTCGATCCAGGCCTTCGGCATCGAGGCCAAGAAGATGCTCGGCCGCACCCCGCAGAACATTACCGCCGTGCGTCCGCTGCGCGACGGGGTGATCGCGGACTTCCACGTCACCGAGAAGATGCTGCAGCACTTCATCCGCAAGGTGCACAGCAACAGCATGCTGCGTCCGAGCCCGCGCGTGCTGGTTTGCGTGCCGGTGGGGGCCACCCAGGTCGAGCGCCGCGCCATCCGCGAATCCGTGCTCGGCGCCGGAGCGCGCAAGGCCTACCTGATCGACGAGCCGATGGCCGCCGCCATCGGTGCCGGCATCGACGTCGACGAGCCGCGCGGCTGCATGGTGGTCGACATCGGCGGCGGCACCTCCGAGGTGGCGGTGATCTCGCTGGACGGCATCGTCTACTCCGCATCGGTGCGCATCGGCGGCGACAAGTTCGACGAGGCCATCATCAGCTACGTGCGCCGCAACTACGGCATGCTGATCGGCGAGACCACCGCCGAGCGGATCAAGAAGGACATCGGCTGCGCCTACCCCGGCAAGGAGCTGCTCGAGATCGAGGTCAAGGGCCGCAACCTGGCCGAGGGCGTGCCCCGCAGCTTCACCCTCAACAGCAACGAGATCCTCGAGGCGCTCAACGAGCCGCTTTACGGCATCGTCCAGGCCGTGCGCACTGCTCTGGAGGAGACCCCGCCCGAGCTCGGCGCAGACATCGCCGAGCGTGGCATCGTGCTGACCGGCGGCAGCGCCCTGCTGCGCGACCTCGACCGCCTGCTGATGGAGGAGACCGGCCTGCCGGTGGTGGTGGCCGACGACCCGCTCACCTGCGTGGCACGCGGGGGCGGCAAGGTGCTGGAGCTGATCGACGAACGCCACAGCACCCTGTTCTCGACCGAATAATCCAACGGCCGCCGCGTGGCCCATCTCTTCCGCTCGGGGCGCCCCGGCCCGGTCTGGCTGGCGGTGCTCCTGCTCGCCTCCCTCGGGCTCTACCTCGCCGATGCCCGGCTGCACCTGCTCGACCACGTGCGTGGCTGGCTGATGGCCGGCGCGGAACCGGTACAGCGCCTGGCCGCCCTGCCCGCCCAGCTCTGGCGCGGCGCGGCCGAGGCCACGCGCGGCCGCGCCGAGATGCAGGACGAGCTCGCCCGGCTCGGCCAGGAGAACCTGCTGCTCAAGGCGCAAATGCAGACCTTCTGGGCCCTGCAGGAGGAGAACCGTCGCCTGCGCGACGTCCTCCACGCCGCCCAGCCGCTGGAACAGGACCTGTTGCTGGCCGAAAGCATCCCGGTCAAGGGCGATGCGCGCCGGCAAATGATGCTCATCAACCGCGGCAGCCGCGACGGCATCTTCGTCGGCCAGGCGGTGCTCGCGGCCGAGGGCCTGCTCGGCCAGGTCGTGCATGTCGGCCCGCGCACCGCCGAGATCCTGCTGCTGACCGACGACACGCATGCCATCCCGGTACGCATCGCCCGCACCGGCCAGCGCGCCATCGCCCGCGGCACCGGGCAGGGCGATCGCATGGATATCCTCCACCTGCCCAACAATGCCGACGTGCGGGAGGGGGACCTGCTGGTCACCTCAGGCCTCGGCGGCACCTTTCCGGCGGGCTATCCGGTGGCGAGCGTGAGCGTCATCGCGCAGGCGCAGAGCGGCGCCTTCGCCAGCATCAGCGCCCGTCCGCTCGCACCGGTCGACGATGTCCGCGAGGTCATCCTCGTCTGGATGCGCGACGCGTCCTCCACCGACATCCCCGCCCATGCGCCCTGATCCCTGGACTTGGCTGGCGGTCCTTTTCAGCCTGCTTCTGGCGCTGGTGGTGGAACTCCTTCCTTTCCCGCAGTACATCGCCCAGCTACAGCCGCCATGGCTGCTGCTGGTCGTGCTTTACTGGAGCATCCTGCAGCCTGCGACCCTGGGCATGGCGGGGGCATGGCTAATGGGACTCTTGCTGGACACCATCCAGCCCTCCCCCCTCGGCACCCACGCGGCCCTGTTCACGCTGGCGGTCACACCTGTCCTGGCGCTGCAGCGCCTGCTCCGGACCCTGCCGGTCGCCCAGCAGGCGCTGTGGATCGCCGGCCTGGTGTTCCTGTACAAGCTGGGGGAGTTGTGGCTGGGCGACCGACTGACCGCCGGCCGCATCACTGCGGATGATTTCCTGCCGGTGATCAGCGCCCTGTTCGCCTGGCCGCTGATCAAGGTGCTGCTGTTCCGCCAGGGACGGCGATTTGCCTGACGCCGGCTAGCCCGTCAGCACCAGCGCCCACACCAGGGCCGTCGTCACCAGGCTCACGAACACCGCCGCCGACCCCATGTCCTTGGCCCGGCCGGAGAGTTTGTGCGGCGCCAATCCGACGCGATCGACGACGTTCTCGATGCCAGTGTTGAGTAGCTCGACCACCAGCACCAACATCAGGCTGCCGATCAGCAGCGCGCGCTCCACGCCATCCTCGCCCAGCCACAGGGCGAGCGGGGCGAGCAGCAGGACCAGCCACAGCTCCTGGCGAAAAGCCGCCTCCTTGCGGTAGCAGGTCGTCAGTCCCTGCCAGGAATAGCGCGCCGCGAGCAGGACGCGTCTCAACCCCGTGTTTTCAGAAGCCACGGATCATTCGCCGATGAAGCCTTGATAGGCGTCCGCATCCATCAGCGGAGGCAGGGTGCCCAGGGCACGACAGCGCACGATCCAGCCCTCGCCATAAGGTTCCTCGTTGATGCGCTCCGGGCTGGTGGCGAGTTCGCCGTTGACCTCGACCACCTCCAGCCCGACCGGTGCCTGCACGTCCCAGGCGGACTTCACCGACTCGACCGTAGCCAGCACCCCACCCTCCTCGACCTGCGCACCGACCTCGGGCAACTGGGCATAGACCAGGTCTCCCAGCAGCGACTGGCCGTGCTCGGTGATCCCCACGGTCAGCAGGCCGTCGTCGTCCTGGCGCAGCCAGGAATGACCTTCGGTGTAGAGCAGGTTCTCGGGCAGGTCGCTCATCAGTCTCTCCAGCGTTTGAGGTTGGGCGGAATCATGCCACACAAATGTTTCAAGGCATCACGCCGGCAAAAAAGACCCGGGACGATTTCGCGGCCTTTGCCCCGGGCCCTGTGCGTGAATTCACACACCCCATGAGGCTGCCCGCCAGACCATTAAAACAATGAATATAAGACTTATCTTTTCTATGGATAATATGCCCGCTGCATAACATGGATCATCAAGGAGTCACGCCCGTGCATCTCGCCCGTTTCCGTCCGCACCCGATCGCCCTCGGCATCCTTGCCTCCGCCGTCATCGGCGCAGCCCAGGCCGATGAACTGGCCCCCCTCCAGATCCAGGCCAGCGCCCTCGGCGACACCCCGAATGTCGAGGTCATCACACCCGCCGACATCGACACCCGCATCCCCCTTGACGCCGGCGAGGCCCTGCGCGAGGTCAACGGCGTGTCCGCCAGCCGCATGAGCCAGCACGGCGTGGACCCGATCATCCGCGGCCAGAGCGCCACCCAGCTGAACGTTCTGCTGGACGGCGGCTACGTGCACGGCGGCTGCCCGAACCGCATGGACCCGCCGACCAGCTTCGCCAGCATGGACACCTACGACCGCGTGGTCGTGGAGAAGGGCATGCAGAGCGTACAGCACGGCATGGGCGGCAGCGGCGGCACCATCCTGTTCGAGCGCGACACCGCCGCCAAGGCCGCCACCCCGGGGGTCTCGGGCAGCGCCGGCATCGCCGGCAGCAGCAACGGCCTCGACTACGGCGTGCACGGCGACGTGCTGTACAGCAACGGCAAGGCCTACCTGCGCGCCTTTGCCGAGCGCAAGGAAGCGAGCGACTACGAGGACGGTGAAGGCCGCGAGGTGCCCTCCGCGACTGAAAAGAACGCCGGCGGCGTGATCGCGGGCTACCGCATCGGCGAGCATGCGGGCATCGAAGGCACCATCGAGGCCTCGCGCGCGGATGACACCCTGTATGCCGGCGCCGACATGGACGCGCCGAAGGACGACATGAACGCCTACCGCTTGAAGTACTGGAACCAGAACCTGGGCGGCGCCATCGACGGCGTGAAGGTCGAGGCCTGGCGCAGCGACGTCGAGCACCTGATGGACAACTACTCGCTGCGCGCCAACAGCAACCCGGCCATGTACCGCGCGGCCCCCTCCGAGGTGACCACCCAGGGCGCGCGCCTCACCCTCACCTCCAGGCCGGCCAGCGAGCTCAAGCTCGACTACGGCCTGGACATGCAGGATGTCAACCGAGAAGGCTGGGTGATGAACCCCGCCAATCCCGCCAACAAGCTGTTCTGGCTGTGGCCGGACGCCGAACTGCGCAGCCTGGGCGGCTTTGTCGAAGGACAGTATGCGCTTTCCAGTCAACAGCGCCTCAAGGCCGGCCTGCGTGTGGACGGCGCGAGTTCCAGCCTCAACGAGGGACTGGCCAACACCATCGCCACCCACATGATGGTGCCGGCGAATATTCGCGCAGAGGCCAGAGAGGACCAGGACAACACCTCGGTCGGCGGCTTGCTGCGCTACGAGCACGACCTCAACAAGAACCTGACCGCCTTCGCCGGGCTCTCCCGCAGCGTGCGCCAGCCGGATGCCACCGAACGCTACGTGCTCAAGGCCAGCCCCAGCGGCATCTCCTGGCTGGGCAACCCCTCATTGGCCCCCGAGGTCCACCACCAGCTCGACATCGGCGTGAACGGCAAGGCCAAGGGCGTGAAGTGGGAGGCCGTGCTGTTCTACGACGACGTGAGCGACTTCGTCCTGCGCGACATCAACAACGGCCGCGTCGCGGGCGTGAGCAACACCGCGACCATCTACCGCAACGTGGACGCCACCCTGTTCGGCGCCGAACTCTCCGGCCAGTGGATGTTCGCCCCGGACTGGCATGCCCACGGCGCCCTCGCCTACGTCAACGCGCAGAACGATAACGACGGGCGCAACATCGCCCAGATCCCGCCGCTCAACGGGCGCATCGGTCTGGACTACTCCGCCTCCAACTGGCATGCGGGCGGGCGTGTGCGCTTCACCGCCCAGCAACACGAGATCGACACCGCCAGCGGCCTCGACACCGTCGAGACCCCGGAATACGCCGTGCTCGACATCTACGGCGGCTATCAGTTCACCCGCAGCACCAGCCTGAAGCTGGGCATCGACAACCTGTTCGACCGCCTGTACGCGGAACATGTGAACCGCGCCTATGCGGGCGTCTTCGGCAACCCCAGCGACCGCATCTACGAGCCCGGCCGCACCTTCTGGGCGCGCCTGGACACGAAGTTCTGATACATTCCCCTGCCGCACGGACGCGGCAACGCAAACGACAAGGCCCCGCATGATGCGGGGCCTTTATTTTTCGGACGGGAAGGGCGGGATCAATGGCCGCAGCCACAACCGTCCTCAACGTCGTGATCATGGTCGTGGGCATGCCCATGCGCATGGTCCTCGGGGGCGCCGCTGGCCTCGCCGCGCAGGAAGGCCTGCACGGCGGCATCAGGATCGCTCTCGGCGGTGATCCACCCGGCCACCCCCAGGCGCTGCAGGCGAACAACCATGCCCTGCCCCATGCCCTGGCTGATCAGGGCGGTGATGCCCTCCAGCGCCCGAGGCAGCCCGCCCGGCGTGGCGTGGAAGCTCTCCTCCATGGTCAGTTCGACCAGCCGACGCTCGCCGGGGACACCGGCCGAGACGGGATAGAGCCAGAACTTGCGGCAGCGCCCGGCGTGGCCGGTGACGGTGCGGCGATTCTGGCTGGTGACAGCAATCAGCTGCTGGGAGTTCGCATTCATGAGGGCTCTCCGAAGTGGAAGCGCGTGCCCGCAGGCGCCTCGACGAAACGGTCGGGGAAGCGCGAGCGCAGGTAGCACTGGGCATTCAGCCCGGTGCAGTGGTTGGGGGCCAGGACCTTGACGTCCAGGGTCTCGAGCAGGCCGGCCGTATGCGCAAGGCGCTCCTCGCCAGCGCGCAGCAGGTGGGTGCCGCCGAGTACCGCGTGCACGGGCCGGCCCCCGGTCAACTCGCTGATGTACTCGAGCGTGTTGAGGACCCCGGCGTGGCAGCAGCCGAGGATGACGACCACGCCCTCCGGAAGCAGGGCGTAGAGTGCCTGGTCGTCAGTCAGGGGGTCTTCCGCGTGTCGTCCCGCATCGCGGTAGAACGGCCCACCGGTGTTCTCGATCTCGTTGCGGCGAGGAATGGGGCCGGTCACGAACAGGCCGGGGACGATCTCGGTCGGCCGCTCGGTGGAATGCACGCAGCGCGCCCGTCCCAGCGCGGCAAGCGAGGACGCCGGGGCACCGATGTCCTTGCCCTCGCGGTTGAACTTGGGACGCAGTGTCTCGGGATGCAGGAAGATATCCACCGCGCCACAGCGCTCCAGCACGCCGGGCAGGCCGCCGGTGTGGTCGTAATGGCCATGACTGAGGACGATGGCCGCCAGCGCGGACAGGTCGATGCCCAGCCTGTCGGCATTGTGTAGCAGGGTCAGGCCCTGGCCGGTGTCGAACAGGACGTTGTTCCCGTCGGCGCGCAGGTGGAAGGCGATACCGTGCTCGCCCAGCAGGCCACGCCCGACAGGCTGGTTCTCAACCAGCACGGTGATGTCGAGATACTTGAGCATGATTTTATCCTCCTCGAGTGACTGGACTGAACGATGATCTTCCATCCTGGCAGCAAGGCACGCGACGCGAGATGGCCTCCTGCAAGAACGTAGGCCGCCCAGGGGCTCCAGAAACAAGCAAGGCCCCGGAAGGGGCCTTGCCATCATGGCATAAATTTAACTTATGCCAAATCAGTTTTACTGAACAACCCGGGCGTAATAGGCGGCCAGGGCCTCGATCTCCGCGTCGGTCAGCGGCTTGGCGAAGGCGCGCATCGCCTGCATGGCATCGCTGTTCCGCTTGCCGTCGCGGTAGTGCTTCATGGTGCGCACGAAGTACTCGGGCGTCATGCCGGCCAGGGCCGGGGTCTCGTTCACGCCGCCCTGGCCGTGCAGGCCGTGGCAGGCGGCACAGGGGGTGACCAGGCGGGTGGGATCGCCCTGGCGAACCAGCTTCTCGGCCACCTCGTTGCCACCCTGCATGGCGGGCAGCGGCTGGGCGGCGTAGAAGGCGGCCAGGTCGGCCATGTCCTGCTCCTTCAGGGTCTGCACCGCGGTCACCATCAGGTGGCCACGCTGATCCTCCACCCGGAGCTTGGTCTTGTAGTCGAGCAACATCTTGTAGGTGTACTCGGCGCGCTGACCGACCAGCGAAGGCCAGTTCATGGTGGTGGACTCGCCCGCCACGCCGTGGCAGGAGGCGCAGAACATGTCGCCATGTAACTGCTTGCCGCGCGAGGCATCTCCCTTGGGCATGGCCTGCAGGGCCTGCGTCAGGGTCGCCGGGGTCCAGGCAGGAGCCGCCGGGGCTGCAGGCTCGGACGCCATGGCGGCGAGGCCGAGGGAGGCGGCCAGCATGCCGCCCAGGATCGGAAAGGTCTTGCGCATCATGGGCCTCATGCAAAGCAATCGTCGGTGAAGGACTTCATCCACGCGTGGGTGTACAGCGCGGCCAGGCTGTGCTGCACCGGACCGGCGTCCAGCGGCAGGTAGCGCGGGCTCTGCACGCGCGTGATCCGCCCGTCCT
>JBMOQP010000002.1:0-33432 GCA_049322715.1 Pseudomonadota bacterium | reverse complement strand
CCACGCCGTACACCTCCGCCGCGATCACGTTCGGCTCGGTCATGTAGCGATCCGCGCCCTTCTGGAGGGGGCGGATGGGACTGCTCACACCAACCCCCGCTTCTTCAGCCCATCCTTGATGTAGGCATACAGGATCGGGCTCACTACCATGCCCGGGATGCCTGCGATGCGCTCCATGGCCAGCATGGCGATCAGGATTTCCCAGGCCTTGGCGCGGATATGGCTGCCGACGATCCGGGCGTTCAGGAAATACTCGATCTTATGCATGATCACGAGGAAGCTCAGCGAGGCCACGGCCACGCCGAAGGAGTGCGAAAGGCTGATCACGGTGATGACGGTATTGCTGATCAGGTTGCCGACGATGGGGATGAATCCCATCACGAAGGTCACGAGCACCATGGTCTTGACCAGGGGCAGTTGAATGCCGGCAAGGGGGAGGATCACCAGCAGGTACAGGCTGGTGAGGGCGGTATTGACGGTGGAGATCCATGCCTGGGCCGTGACGATGCGGCTGAAGGCCTGGCTGAAGGCACGGATCTCGTCGAGCAGGGCGCGGGCCAGCGGGCGGGCCTGCTGCGGGTCGTGCGCCTCGGTGTGCAGCGAGATCATGGCCCCGATCACAAGCCCGATCACGACATGGACGAGCCCGAAGCCGATGGCGCCGCCCGCCGTGCCGACTTCGGCGGCATGTGCCCGCAGCCACTCCACCGCCTTGTTCTTGAGGGTTTCGGCGTCCGGCGGCAGCCAGCTCTCCGCCCAGTAGGGCAGGGCGGCCTTGGTGTCATCGAGAATGCGGGCCATCTGCTTCATCAGGCCCTCCACGCCCTCCTGCCCCGTTCCGTGCAGAAGATTGAGGATGGCCAGTCCGCCGAGGGTCAGGACGGACAGCACCAGCGTCGACACCATGAGGATGGCGGCAACCCGGGCGGTGTGCGACGAGAGCGAGGGGCTGATCAGGCGTTTCGCGATGGCGTGAACCATCTGGTGCATGAGCAGGCCCGCGAGTAGGGCCGGAAGCAGGTGCTCGCCGACGGCGAAGAACACCCCCAGGACGATCAGGGCAAAGGCCAGCCAGGGCATCCAGCCGGGGCCATCCAGTGCCGATGCGGCAAGTGAAGGTGTCTCGTTCATGCCGTGTTTCCTTGGCGCTATGGAGCGGTCGTCAGGACCGATGTGTCTGGAACACATCGGGATTCGCCGATAGGCGCTACGCGGGCTTGCGCCATCTCGAGGGCCGTACCCCGCAGGGGCTTCGGCCATGGATGGTCGTCATCCGCTGACGAGGTCGGCCGCCGTCATCATCCACCCCGCCGAGCCGGTGTACCAGGTCCATCCGCCCCGTCCGTTGTGGGGCTCCACGCCGTACACGTCCGCCGCGATCACGTACGGCTCGGTCATGTAGCGCTCCGCGCCCTGCTGGGTGGCGGTGTGGCGGATGGGGCTGATCATCTCCAGCAGGTCCAGCGCCTTGTCCTTGTGGCCGGCCTGGGCGTAGGCCATGACTGACCAGAGGGCGGCGTGGGTGTATTGGCCGCCGTTCTCGCGCACGCCCGCGACGTAGCCCTTGATGTAGCCGGGGTCGTGCGGGGTCTTGTCGAACGCGGGGGTGAGCAGGCGGATGATGCCGACGTTTTTGTCGATCAGGCGTTGCTCCATGGCGCCGAGCACCTGGTCGATGCGCTCGCCCGTGGCGGTGCCGGTGAGCACGGCCCAAGCCTGGGCGAGGGTATCGATCTGGCATTCGTCGGAGTCCTTCGAGCCGAGCACCGCGCCGTTGTCGTACCAGGCGCGGCGGTACCAGTCGCCGTCCCAGCCATCAAGGTTCAGCGCCTCGAACAGCCTGGCGCGATGGGCGCGGTATTTCTCGGCGCGGGCGAGGTCACGGCGCGCCTCGCACAGGGGGATGAAGTCGCCGAGGATGGCGTACAGGAACATGCCCACCCACACGCTCTCGCCGACGCCCAACCGGCCGACGCGGTTCATGCCGTCGTTCCAGTCGCCGGTGCCCATCAGCGGCAGGCCGTGCCTGCCGACCTTCAGCGAGCGGTCGAGCGCGCGGCAGCAGTGCTCGTACAGGTCGCCCTTCGTGCCTGAATCCTCCGGCACCATGAAGCGTTCGTCCTCGCCATCTTCCAGCAGCGGGCCGGTGAGGTAGCGCACCTGCTCGTCGAGGATGGCGATCTCCCCGGTGTGCTGGATGTACTTGGCGGTGGCGAAGGGCATCCACAGCAGGTCGTCGGAGAAACGGGTGCGGATGCCCCGGCTGGTGCCGTCCGGGAACGGATGCCACCAGTGCAGCACGTCGCCCTCGACGAACTGGTTGGCGGCGTTGAGCAGGATCTGGCGGCGGGGGATCCTGGCGTCGTGGCGGATCAGATTGAGCGCGTCCTGCAGCTGGTCGCGGAAGCCGAACGCGCCGCCGGACTGGTAGTAGGCGGTGCGCGCCCAGATCCTGCACACCAATGTTTGATACGGCAGCCAGTGGTTGACCAGGATGTCCACGTCCGGCTTGCCGGTATGAACACGGGCCTTGCTGGTGAAGTCCTTCCAGAAGGTCTGGACCTGCGCGAGCAGGGCATCGACGGCCCCAGGCTGGCGCAGCTTGCGCAGCAGGTCGGCGAGGCCTGCGGCATCGTTGGTCTCGCCGAGGACGAAGGTCAGGGTGCGGTCGTCGCCGGGGTCGAGGGTGACCTGCGCCTGCAGGGCGGCGCAATCCAGTCCCTTGCCGGTGCGTCCGTCGAGGGTCTCGGTCTGCTCGAGGGCGAGCGGGCGGGCAGGGCTGCGGCCCTGGCCGATGAAGGCCGCTCGGTCGGCGCTGTGGTGCACGGCGGCGGCGGGGGAGAGCAGCGCGGCATAGGCCGTGCCTTCGGCGAAGGCCCCGGCGCTCGGGTTGCGGGCGATCAGGGCGTGCGCGTCGATGTCCCAGGCGGTTTCGAGGTGCTGGGCGGTACCCTTCGGGTCGACGCCGAGCACCAGCCGGTTGTAGTTGAATACCGACAGGTGGCGCGTCCGGCCGGAGAGGTTGCGCAGCTCGATGCGCACGATCCTGCAGGTTCCGTCCATGGGCACGAACACGGTGGTGTACTGCTCGAGGTCGTTGCTGACGTGACGGAAGCGGGTTTGGCCGAGGCCGTGGCGCACCTCGTAGTCCCCCGCGCCCGCCACCGGGCCCGGGGTGGGCGACCAGTACAGGCCGTGGGCCTCGTCGCGGATGTAGAAGGCCTCCCCGTGCGGGTCGATGACCGGGTCGTTGAACCAGGGGGTCAGGCGGTGCTCGCGGCTGTTCTGGGCGAAGCTGTGGATGGCGCCGCTCTCGGTGACGATGCAGCCAGCGTTGTGGGCGTTGGCGAGCACGTTGGACCAGGGCAGCGGCGGGAGCTTGAGCGTACCGTCGGCCTCGCGAGGCAGGCGGATGACGTACTCGGAACCGTCCGCGTTGAAGCCGCCGTAGCCGTTCTCGAACTGCAGCAACTCGGCGCTGTGGTGCGGGGGCAGGGCGCAGGCGGTCTCATGCGTGGCTGGGCGGGCCAACGGGGAGGGGGAGTGGATGCGGGCCAGCCCGACATCGGCGAGCAGGCTTGCCCCGACCGGCTGGTCCAGGAGGGCGAGGGCGGCCTCTCGATCCTCTGCCACGCCGAGCACGAACAGGGCATGTCCCTCCTGCCCCGGAGCGAGCTCGATCAGGGTGCGCAGGCTCAGGCAGGGGTCGAGCACGTTGCCTGCCGTGCCCGAGAGCGCTGCATCCAGCATGGCCTGCGGGGCGGCAAGCGAACGGCCGCGGCCGACGAAGCGCATGCGATTGGTCTCGAAACCGATGGCGGGGGCGCCGAGCAGGCCGTGCACAAGCGTGGGGAATCGCTCGTCCGCGCCACGCGGGCGGCGGCGGGCAAGGAGGGCGCCCTGGTCCACGACCGCCTCGGTCTGCACGAACAGCTTGGCGAAGGCCGGGTGGCCGGCATCGGCGGCGGCATGGTGCAGCACCGGCTCGAGGTAGGACGTCACTTCGATCCGGCGCGCCGTCTCGCCGAGGTTCCTCAGGCTGATCCGGCGCAATTCCCGGTCGCCGTCCACCCACACCGTCATGCGCGCCTCGACGCCGTGGCTGCGCTTGACGAAGCAGGCGAAGCCCTCGCCGAAGGCATGGCCGCATTCCGTGCCGTCCTTGTCCGGCACCGGCTGGCTGCCGATCGACCAGAAGGCAGTTGTGTCCGCGTCACGCAGGTAGACGAAGAAGCCGAGGTCGTCCTCGATCATGTCGCCGTGCCAGCGGTTGAGCTGCAGCTCGCCGCGCCTTGCCTCGCCCGCGCCCGAGGGCGTCAGCATCAGGCGGTAGGTGTCGCTGGCAAGGATGTGGGGGGCAGGCATCATGGGGACCTCGGGGCGGACTGGGATGGGGGCGTGTGCCGGATGAGCACGACGGTTGGAACGGAGGTTAGCTTAATCGCTTGGTCCGCAGCTCGGAATGGCAGGCCGTCCACGCTGACGGGCTGTCCGGCCAGCGAGGGCAGTTCCAGCACCACGCCGCCGGGCGGCGTGCGCAGCGTGCCGCCGAGGCGGATGCGCAAGGTGCCGACGGACGGATGGTCGAGATCGAGGTCGAGCCGGCCGAAGGGTGTCGACAGGCCATGGACGCGCAGGCCCTCGGGGGCTTCGAGCCATTCGGCGGGCAGGCCGGCACCGATGACGAGGGACTGGTCGGCCTCGCGGTCATGGGCGATCAGGCTCAGTGCGGCGCGGATGAACTCGCCCGCCACCCAGCCGTGTGGCATGTCGCCGATGTAGTCGGGCCGGCGTGGATCGGCCCAGACCACCTCCGGCCAGGCGTTCCAGCCGAGGGGGCGGCGGTCGGCAAGGAGCCATCGCAGCAGCGACCAGGCTTCATCCCATCGGCCCATGCGGGCCAGGGCCTCGACGTTGCGCCACTCGTAGGGCGTGTAGCCAGGCCAGACCCGCGCGCCGGGAGCGGGCGGGGGATCGCCGGAAGGCGAGCCCGAAGGATGCGGTCCATGGATGGACCGCATCCGGGGTGAGCCCGCGGCGCGCTCGCGCACCATGGCGAGGTACTCGTCGAAGGTAAGGCGCAGGGCCTCCTGCGGCAGCAGGTCGTCCTCCTGAGTGGGGCTGAGGGCGATGGCGGTGGATGTCGGGTCGAAGTCGCCCAGGTCGGCCGAGGCGGGGATGGTCGCCAGGCTCTTGTCCTGCATGGTCTGGCGGATGGAGTCGGCCACGTCCTGGCGCATGGCCGCGTGCTCGCGCCGGTAGCGGTCGGCCGCTTCGTCATCGCCCAGGCGCTCCGCCAGCCAGGCGGCGTCCTTCAGGCCGCGCAGGGCGAAGAAGTCGTCCCAGTAGGAGTGCACCGGGTTCTGCAGGTAGCCCTCGTGGCTGGCGGATTCGGGCAGCAGGCCGCGGAAGCGCCGGAGCGCGTGGGTGTCATACCCGGGGCCGAGGCGCTCGGCGCGCAGGGCCAGAATGTGCTCGGCGGCGCGCCGCGCGGCGGGCCACAGCTCGCGCGCGAGGGTGATGTCTCCGGTGTGGCGTACGGTCTCGGCCAGCAGGTAGATGAACTCGCCGTGGCTGTCGTGCTCGACCGTGGGGTCGGGGCCGAGGGCGTCGATGCAGCAGGGGATGCCGCCGTCCTCCTGCTGGAATCCTGCGTACCAGCGCACGAAGTCGCGGGCCCGTTCCGCATGGCCGAGTTGCAGCAGGGCATGGGCCATTAGCGCCCCGTCGCGGATCCAGGCGCGGGCATAGCCGCGCGAGCCGGGGCGGATCAGGGGGCGGGGCGAGTGGATCAGCAGGTAAGCGAGGCTGGTGCGCAGGGCGTCGGCGAGATCCTTGCCTTCCTTGGTCGGCAGGCGCAGGGCCACGCGGTCGAGCTGTTGGCGCCAGCGCCCGCGCTGCTCAAGGAGCAGGCGCTCGAACAGGGCGGAGGGATGGATGCGCAGGGTGCCGGGATCCGGCGCCCCCTCGAAGGGGAGGGCGAGGATGATCTCGCGCATCTCGCCCGGGGCGAGGGTGAGGGGGATGATCCAGGCGCCAGCGACGCCCGGCTCCGCTTCCGTGGCGAACTCCCCCGGCGGGGTGAGGGCGATGATGCGCTGCTCGTCGTTGACGAGGAGGGCGTCATCCTCGTGGACGAGGCTGCGGATGGGGGAGGCCCCGCCGTCCACGGCCAGCCGCAGCCAGGGTGGATAGACCTGCAGCGGGCGCAGGGCGAGCTCCAGGGCGACTTCGCGGGGGTCGTTCCCCAGGTTGCGCAGGCGGTAGCGCGCGAGCAGCAGGGGGCAGCCCCCGACCTCGCCCGCCACGGCGACGATGTCGAGCTGCAGGCCATCGATCCGCCAGGTGGCGGTCGGGATGGGCAGGTCGCCGTCGAGGAGTTGCTGCGCGGTGCGCACACCCGCCCAACCGATCCGCCGGCCATCGAGGTGGAGGAAGGGCTCGATCGACGGGCCGCCTGGCCAGGGTTCCAGCAGGCCGTCCTCGCTCAGCAGGGCGGCGTGGGGGGAATCCGGCTCGCCGATGACCGTCCAGTAGGCCTGTTCACCGTGGAAGGCGCGGGGGAAGGTGCCGCGCGGCGTGCTCGCGGCCTGCTCCAGCAGGATCTGGGTCAGGGCGGGCTGGTCGGGCGATTGCGCGAGGACAGGGTGCATGGAAGCCCCCAGGAGGCCAAGGGCGAGGAGGGCGGCGGCCAGCATCCGCGATGCCGTGTGCGGGGATCGGTCCATGTCCCGAGTATGGCCCTCCATGGACGGCCTGTCAGGGCGTCAGCCCTTCAGGCTGCCCTGGGTGAGGCCGGCGATGTACTGCCGCTGCAGGAGCAGGAACACGGCCAGCACCGGCAGTACGGTGAGGGTGGATGCGGCCATCATCAGCTCGGTGTCCTGCACATGCTCGCCGGCGAGGTTGGCCAGAGCGACCGGCAGGGTGTGCAGGCTTCCGTCGGAGAGCACGATCAGCGGCCACATGAAGTCGTTCCAGCTGCCCATGAAGGTGAACAGGGCGAGGGTGGCGAGGATGGGGCGCAGCAGCGGAAGCACCACCGACCAGAACAGGCGGAACTCGGTGGCGCCGTCCAGCCGGGCGGCGTCCAGCATCGCGTCGGGGATGTTCTGCGCGTACTGGCGCACGAGGAAGATGCCGAAGATGCTGGCGAGCATCGGCACCAGCACCCCGGCGTAGGTGTTGATCAGGCCCATCTGCTTGAGCATCAGGAACAGCGGCAGCATGGCGACCTGGGCAGGAATGACCATGGCCGCGAGCAGGCCGCGGAACAGCCTCTCGCGCCCGGCGAAGCGCAGCTTGGCGAAGGCATAGCCCGCCATGGCGTTGAGCAGGGTGGCGATGGCCGTGGCTAGCAGCGCGATCAGCGCGCTGTTGAGCGCATAGCGGCCCATGTCCAGGCGGATGAACAGGTCGCGGTAGTGTTCCAGGGTCGGCGAGCTCGGCCACAGGCGCGGCGGGATGGCGCCCGCCTCCCCGGTCGGCATGAAGGAGGCCGCCAGCATCCACAGGAAGGGGGCTAGGGTGAGCAGGGCGAGCGCAATGAGGAGGAGGTGGAGCAGAAGGCGCTTCATCGTTTCGCTCCGTGACACGCATCGGGTTGCCCGGATGAAGCGCAGTGCAATCCGGGGCGGGTGTCGGGCAGGGGCGAGGGCGTTCCCGGATTCCGCTTTGCTGCATCCGGGCTCCGGCATGGATGGCTCACATCGCCCTCCTCTGCAATCGCAGCTGCACCAGCGTGCCCGCCAGGATGATGGCGAACAGGACGAAGGCGATGGCGGCGGCGAAGCCCATGTTCCACCAGCGGAAGCCCTCCTGGTACATCAGCAGCACCACCGAAAGCGTCGCGTTGGCCGGGCCGCCCTGGGTCATCACGTACGGCTCGGCGAACAGCTGCAGGTAGCCGATCATGGTCATCAGGGCGACGAACAGGAAGGTCGGAGCCAAGAGCGGCAGGGTGACATGGCGGAACTGTGCCCAGCCGTCCGCCCCGTCCAGCCGCGCGGCCTCGTACAGGCGGTCCGGGATGGCCTGCAGGCCGGCGATGAAGATGATCATGTTGAAGCCGAAGTTCTTCCACGCCGCCATCAGGATGATGGCGGGCATCGCCCAGTCCGGGTCGCCCAGCCAGTCGATCGGGTTGATCCCGAACAGCCCGAGGAACTGGTTCAAGAGACCGGCCTCCGGGTGGTAGAGCGCGCGCCACACCACCGCCACCGCCACCAGCGTGCTCACCACCGGCAGGAAGTAGAGGGTGCGGAACAGCGTGCGGCAGCAGGTCAGCCGGGCGTTGACCAGCAGCGCCGCGCCGAGGCTGAGGGCGACCGACAGCGGTCCACCGAGCAGGACGAAGTAGAGCGTGTTGCCGAGCGCGGTCCAGAACAGCGGGTGGTCGAGCAGCTGGTGGTAGTTGTCCAGTCCGATCCAGCGCAGAGCGCTCGGGTCGCCGATGGCATAGATGTCGAAGTCGGTGAAGGAGAGCAGCAGCGCGGCGAGGATGGGCAGGGCGAAGAACACCGCGATCAGGCCGAGCGCGGGGGCGAGGAACCAGAAGGCCCACGGGATGGATGTGTGCAGGCGAGTCATGGGCGGCTACGATCCATCAACCAGCGGCGCTTTTCCAGCAGCGCATCGGTCTCCGCGTCGATGGCGGCCAGCGCCTCGTCCGCGCCCTCCAGCCCGCGCGCGGCGCGCTCCGCATGGCGCATGACCAGGGTGGCAATGCGTTCCCACTCGGGAATGGCGGGCACGCCGCGCACGTCCTGCAGCTGCTGCCAGAAAGCGGCGACGCGCGGGGCCTCGTGCAGTCCTGCCATCGTCCAGGCGCTCATGCGCACCGGCAGGTCGCCGGTCTCGCGGTAGAAGGCGATCTGCTGCCCGGGCTCGAGCAGGAAGGCGACCAGCGCACGCGCCGCGTCCATGTGTCGGCTGTCCGCGCGGATGGCGAGGCTGGCGCCGCCGGCGATGGAGGCCCCGGGGTAGGGCGTGCCGTCAGGCACCGGCAGCGGCGCTGTGGCCCAGGCGCCCTGCAGGTCGTTTGGCAGGCGGCGCTCGAACTCGCCGAGGTTCCACGGACCGCTGACAAGGAAGGCGATGCGGCCGCGGGCGAAGGCCTGGTATACATTGCCGGCCGCGGCCTCGCCCGCCACCTCGGCCAGCCCCTCGCGGAACAGGCGCAGGTAGAAGGCGAAGGCCGCGCGGAAGGCGGGGGCGCGGAAGTCGCCGAAGCGTCCCTCGTCCCTGAGCAGGGCGGCCTGCTGCTGCAGGCCGAGCGCGACCAGCGTCTGCCACTCGGCGAACGGCAGCAGCAGGGGAGGGCGGCCGGTCAGGGCCTTCATCTTGTGCAGGGCTGCCAGCCACTCGCCCCAGGTGCGCGGGGCGGGGGCGATGCCCGCCCGCTGCAGCAGGTCGGTGCGGTAGAACAGCAGGCGGGTGTCGACGTACCAGGGCAGGCCATACAGGCGGCCGTCGATCATGTTCGCGGTGAGCACGCCGGGGAAGATGTCGGTCTGGTCGGCGGCGGGGAGCACGTCGTCGAGCGGGGCGAGGGCCCGCAGCGCGGCGAACTCCGACAGCCAGGTGTTGCCGAGCTGGAACACGTCCGGCAGGGTGCCGCCGACATGGGCGGTGAGCAGCTTCTCGTGCGCCGCGCTCCAGGGTATCTGCTGTACCCGCACGTGGATGCCGGGGTGGCGGCGCTCGAACTCGGGCAGCAGGGCCTGGACCCGCTCGCCCTCGCTGCCCATGGCCCAGAAGTCGAGGGTTGTCTGTTCTGCCTCGCGCGCACCGCAGCCTGCCAGCAGCATGGGCAGGAGGCACGCGAGCAGAAAGGCGGGAAGGAGTCGGTGAGACACGACGTGAGGTGGCCGGAAAGAGATGCCGACAGCATTCACCCGCGCCATGAATGCCGTCAAGCCGGGGCCCTCGGTTCCTTGGCAAGTCGGGGCGCGAGGTGCCATGCTTCCAGAATACTTATCTCACCCTGCCGGCCCGCCGTGTCCACCATCGTCCTCGCCCTTCGTTCCGCCCTTTTCGCCGTCGGTTTCTGGATCAGCCTGCTGATCTACCTGCCGATCCTGCCCGTGGTGCAGTTCCTGCCCATGCGCCAGCGTTTCCTCATCCTGCGCGGCTGGAACTGGATGGCGGTGCATTGGCTGCGTCTCACCTGCGGTGTGCGCTGGAAGGTCGAGGGCACGGTGCCGGAAGGGGGCGGGGTGATCATCGCCAACCATCAGTCCACCTGGGAGACCCTTTTCCTGCCGCTGGTGGTGCGCGGACCGGTATTCGTGCTCAAGCGCGAACTGCTGCGCGTGCCGATCTTCGGCTGGGGGCTGGCGCTGGCCCGACCGATCGCCATCGACCGTGCGGCTGGCCGCGATGCGCTCAAGCAGATCCTGTCGCAAGGTCGCCAGCGCCTGACCGAGGGGCGCTGGGTCGTCATCTTTCCGGAGGGGACGCGCACCGCGCCGGGCGAGATGGACAAGTTCAAGCCAGGCGGGGCCATGCTCGCCACCCAGAACGCGGCACGCGTGCTGCCGGTTGCGCACAACGCCGGCTGCGCCTGGCCGCGCAAGGGGTTCATCAAGCGGCCGTGCACCATCACCTTCCGCATCGGCCCTCTGATCGAGACCGAGGGGCGGGGGGCGGGCGAGGTCAACGCCGAGGTCGAGGCGTGGGTGCGGGCCCAGTTGGCGACCATGCCCTGTCCGGATGGGGTCGGCTGACACGCCTTCGGAAGGGACATCTGTCGGAGGGGGAGTCATGACCGATTTGTCGGGAACACATCGGGGGTCGCCGTCAGGCGAACCCGCAGGGGGCCGACCAGGGATGGTCGGCATCCACCTGTACGAGCAGATCGGCGAGCGGATCGGCGAGGTGACCGGCCAGCCGTTCCGACCGCGCCATTCGTTCAGCCGGGGCGGCGGCTGCATCAGCGAGGGGGTCGTGCTGGAAGAAGGTGCGCGGCGTTACTTCGTCAAGCTCAATGCCGCCGGCCGCCTGCCGATGTTCGCGGCCGAGGCGGATGGCCTGCGCGAACTGGCCTCTGCCCGCGCCCTGCGCGTGCCCGAGCCCATCGTTCACGGCGAGGCCGGCGGGCAGTCTTTCCTGGTGCTCGAGTACCTGAACCTGGAGGGGCCGGATAGCCCGGACCGGCTGGGTGAGGGGCTGGCGGCCCTGCACAGCCATGCCGCCGGGAAGTACGGCCTTGCGCGCGACAACTTCATCGGCACCAGCATCCAGCACAATGCCCCCTCGGGCGACTGGCCAGGCTTCTGGAGCCGCTGTCGGCTCGAACCGCAGCTGGAGATGGTTGCACGCAACGGGGCGGGCTGCGACCTGCTGGATCTCGGCGAGGCGCTGATGACTTGGCTTCCGGCCTTCTTCACCGACTACCGCCCCGTGCCCAGCCTGCTGCACGGCGACCTGTGGGGGGGCAATTACGGCTACGTGCCGGGCGGCGACGCCGGCACGGGCGAGCCGGTGGTCTTCGATCCGGCCGTGTACTACGGCGACCGCGAGGCGGACATCGCCATGACCGAGCTGTTCGGCGGCTTCCCACTGCGCTTCCGCCATGCCTACGAGGCGATCTGGCCGCTCGATTCGGGCTACGGCGTGCGTCGCCAGCTCTACAACCTCTACCACGTGCTCAACCACTTCAACCTGTTCGGGGGCGGCTACGCCGAGCAGGCGAGCCGCATCATGCGGCGGCTCCTGAGCGAGGTGCGCGGATGACCCTCCCCCTCATCGTCCCCGACTGGACCGTGCCACCCGGAGTGCGTGCGGTGGTCACCACCCGCGTCGGTGGGGTCAGCAAGGCGCCGTACGACAGCCTCAACCTCGCTACCCATGTCGGCGACGACCCGTTTGCCGTGGCGGAGAACCGCCGCCTGCTGCG
This sequence comes from Pseudomonadota bacterium, assembly GCA_049322715.1. Classification (GTDB taxonomy): domain Bacteria; phylum Pseudomonadota; class Gammaproteobacteria; order Halothiobacillales; family Halothiobacillaceae; genus Thiofaba. Next base: position 21,533 of record JBMOQP010000002.1, on the reverse strand, counting down.
CGAGGCGCTGCGCCTGCCGGCGGAACCCCTGTGGCTGGATCAGGTCCATGGTATCGATGTTTGCGATGCGTCCCGTCCGGCCTCGGCCTGTCGGGCCGACGCCGCCTATGTCGACCGGCCCGGCGTGGTGCTGGCGGTGCTGACCGCCGACTGCCTGCCGGTGCTGCTCGCAAGCCTGGACGGGCGCGAGATCGGCGTTGCCCATGCAGGCTGGCGCGGGCTGGAAGCGGGGGTGCTGGAGGCGCTGCTGGACCGCTTCGCCGCTCCGCCCGGCGAGATCCGTGCCTGGCTCGGCCCCGCCATCGGCCCGACGGCCTTCGAGGTGGGGGACGAGGTGCGCGCCGCCTTCCTCGCCCACGCGCCCGAGGCGGCGCGGGCCTTCGTGCCGACGCGTTCCGGCCACTGGCTCGCCGATCTCTACCTGCTGACGCGCCAGCGGCTGGCGGCGCGGGGCATCCATGCCGTATGGGGCGGCGAGCTGTGCACGGCCAGCGACCCCGCGCGCTTCTACTCCTATCGCCGCGACGGGGTCACCGGCCGCATGGCCAGCCTGATCTGGCGCGATTCATGTTCGTGAAACCCGTTTGTGTATGATCGGGTTGTTTGAAGGTTTCTGACGGGAAAGATTGACGATGACTGAGAACACGCAAAACGGCTGGAAACTGCTGACCCTGGTCGGCCCCGACCGTGCCGGCATCGTCGCCGAGGTGTCCCGCGTGCTGTACGGCGCCGGGGCGGAGCTGGGCGAGGCCTCGATGATGCGCCTGGGAGGGGTGTTCACCATCATGCTGATGGTGCGCCTGCCGGAGAACGTCGCGGATCTCAAGGGCCTGCTGGAATCCGTGCGCAACGAGTTCAAGCTGCGTGTGCACGTGGACGAGGTCGGTGCCGGGCTGCACCGTCATGTCGATCCGGATGTGCGCATCACCGTGCACGGCGCGGACCGTGCCGGCATTGTCGCCGAGGTGACCGGCGCCCTGGCGCAGGCCGGGCTGAACATCCTCGACCTGCGCTCGGACGTGGCCGGCAGCACGGCTGCGCCAATCTACATCATGACCATCGAGGGCGTGGCGCAGCAGGGCATTGATGCAGTGGAGAGCGCCCTGGCTGGCCTGTCGAAGGACATCCGCGTCACATTGAGCCCGGTCGACATCGTCAGGGGCTGAGATGACCGTCCGCGATATCGTTCTCTACCCCGACGAGCGCCTCAAGACCCCCTGCGAGCCGGTCGATGCCTTCGATGCCGAGCTGCGCGACTTCGTCGAGGACCTGCTCGACACCTGCGCCGTGGGCCCCGGCGCGGTCGGCATCGCCGCCCCGCAGGTCGGCCTGCTCAAGCGCGTGTGCATCGTCGACGCCACCCGCGCTCGCCGGCCGGTGCCCAACCACGGCCGGCTGGTGCTGGTGAACCCCGAGATCATCGCCTGGGACGGCTTCGCGGTCGGCCGCGAGGGCTGCCTGTCGGTGCCGGACTACACCGGCAACGTCATCCGCGCCGAGAAGATCCGGCTCAAGGCCTTCGACCTCGACGGCAAGCCGCTCGAGTTCGAGATGGAAGGCTACGAGGCGCGCATCGCCCAGCACGAGCTGGACCACCTCGACGGCGTGCTGTTCCTCGACCGCCTGGTCAGCCGCAGCGCCGACCTCTTCCGTCGTAAGGGCAGCTGAGTCCGGAACTGGCGGAGGGGCTGGCCGGATGGCATGCTTGCCGGATCAATAGGCCGATGAAGCAGGCATGACCTCCACCATCCGTCACGGCATCTGGGTTGTTCTGATCCTCCTGATCGGATTCTTTTTTGCGCACGAGGCCGGCCACTTGCAGGCCGAGCGGGAGGTGGCCCAGCAGCGCGCCGAGGCCCTCAATGTCCTGGCGATCCATCGTGCGGGGCTGGAGGGGGCGCTCAATTCCACGCTCTACCTGACGGGAGGGCTGGCCAGCCAGATCGCGGTGGACGGCGGCATCAGCGAGCATCGGTTCGCCCTCCTGGCCGAGGATCTCATCGGCATCAATCCCTACATCCGCAATATCGGCCTGGCGCCGGGCAACACTATCCGCATGGTCTATCCGCTGGCGGGGAACGAGCGTGCCCTGGGCCTGCACTATCCCGACCATCCCGATCAGTGGCCGGCCGTGCAGCGTGCGATCGAGGCGCGGCGGTCGGTGATCGCGGGGCCGATCCGGTTGGTCCAGGGCGGGATCGGCATCATCAACCGTACGCCCGTATTCCTCCGCAGCGGTCCGGAGGAGGGGGCTTACTGGGGCATGGTGAGCAGCGTCATCGACTTCGATGCCTTGCTCGAGACCGCCGGCTTGGCCGACGATGGCGGGCCGTATGTGTTTGCCCTGCAGGCGCAGCATGCGCGCGGGGCGGACGGGGCGTTCTACTGGGGGGAGCCCGGCCTCTTCGAAGGTCCGCACGTGGCCCTGAGCGTGCGCCTGCCCGGCTGCTCCTGGTCCCTGGGGCTGCGGCCCAAGGCGGGCTGGAACGACCGCTCCGGCGAACAGACCGAGGCCTTCTGGATCGGCATCCTGCTGACGCTCCTGATCGCCACGCTGGTCCATCTGCTGCTGCGCAAGCAGCGCGCCATCAGCCACCTGGCCATGCATGACCCGCTCACCGAGCTGCTCAACCGGCGCGCCTTCGACAGCCGACTGGAGGAGGCTGTGGCGCGCCAGCTGCGCCATGGCGGTAGCTTCGCCGTGCTGCATTTCGACCTGGATGGCTTCAAGCCGATCAACGACCAACTGGGCCATGCCGCCGGCGACGAGGCCCTGCGCATCATCGCCTTGCGCCTGCTCGACGTGCTCCGTCTCGATGACGTGGTCTCAAGGCTGGGAGGCGACGAGTTCGCCATCCTGGTGCAGGGCGCCGAGCCGAGCGCCATCCCCATGGCCGAGAGCGTGGCGGAAAAGGTGCTGGCCGCCATCGGGCAGCCGATGTGGCTGGATGGTCGGGAGGCTCGCCTGAGCGCGTCGATTGGCATCGCCGCCTGTCCGGAGCATGTCTGCGAGGAAGGCGGTCTGATGCGCCTGGCCGACCAGGCCATGTATCAGGCCAAGGCCGGCGGCAAGGGGCGCTGGGTGGTCTGTGCCGCCCGTGGCGTGGCGCCCGTCGGCCTCGGCTGAGCCCTGCCTCAGAAGGTGGCCGTTCCGGGCGGTTGTTGTGCCGGGGTCGCCTGCACGCCGCCGAAGATATCCCGATAGCTGGCATAGATCGCGATCATGATGATCGGCATGAGGAACAGCCAGCCGAGCATCAGCGGCAGGGAGGCGAGGACCGCCAGCGGGATGAGGATCAGGCCGAAGATCAGGAGCGGCAGCCAGTTGCCCATGCAGGCCTTCAGGCTCAGCTTGAGCGACTGCACCGGCGGCACGCCCGCGAACAGCACCAAGGGCGCGGCGTACAGCATCGCCATCAGGAACACCAGCGACAGCAGCAGCACGGTGAGCAGGCCGGCGAGGCCCGCGCCCATCATCTGCGCGCGCATGGCGTCCGGGTCGTGGCCGAGCAGGGCCGAGGTGCCTGCCGAGCCGCCCATGATCGTGGCCAGGGTCAGCATCAGCGCCAGACTGAAGGCGATGCTGATCGCCCCGAGGGTCAGCATCGGTCCGCGCGAATGCTCGTCGGTGAGCGGCTGGAACAGCATCTTCGCATCCAGCGGCCGGCCGGCCTCCGCCTCGCGGGCGGCCAGGTACAGGCCGCCCGCGAGTGCCGGGGAGATCAGCGCGAAGGCCAGCTGGCCGATGAAGGGGATGAAGCCGAGCACGATGGCCAGCCCAAGGTAGATGAGCACCAGCAGCAGCCACATGCCGATCTGGCCCTTGAAGATGTTCCACGCGTCGGCATACCAGCCCGCTCCGCGTCCTGCCTCGACCGTTCTGAATTCCATCGTCGTCTCCCTTGGTTTGCGCTAGGCTGACTATAGCCGATCAGGCGGTGCGCCACCCTTGAAAGCGCGCCGACCACCCCATAATGAATCCGGACCGGTTTTCATTGCCCCAGGAGTTCCGCACCGATGCGCATGGACAAACTCACCGCCAAATTCCAGCAGGCCCTGGCCGAGGCCCAGTCGCTCGCCATCGGCCGCGACCATCAGATGATCGAGCCGATCCACCTGCTCGCCGCCCTGCTCGATCAGGACGGCGGCTCGGTGCGCGCCCTGCTGCAGTTCGCCGAGGTCAACGTCAACCAGCTGCGCTCGCAGATCAACGAGGCGCTGGATCGCCTGCCGACCGTCAGCGGCGCGGCGGGCGAGGTGCACGTCTCCAACGACCTCGGCCGCCTGCTCAACGTGACCGACAAGCTGGCCCAGCAGCGCAAGGACGCCTACATCTCCAGCGAGCTGTTCCTGCTCGCTGCGGTGGACGACAAGGGCGCGACCGGCGAGCTGCTGCGCAAGGCCGGCGCCACCAAGGGCATGATCGAGCAGGCCATCGACAAGCTGCGCGGCGGCCAGAAGGTGGACGACCCGAACGCCGAGGAGTCCCGCCAGGCGCTGGAGAAGTACACCCTCGACCTGACCGCGCGCGCGGAGAGCGGCAAGCTCGACCCGGTCATCGGCCGCGACGAGGAGATCCGCCGCTGCATCCAGATCCTCCAGCGCCGCACCAAGAACAACCCGGTGCTGATCGGCGAGCCGGGCGTCGGCAAGACCGCCATCGTCGAGGGTCTGGCCCAGCGCGTGGTCAACGGCGAGGTGCCGGAGGGCCTGAAGAACAAGCGCGTGCTCTCGCTCGACATGGGCGCGCTGCTGGCCGGCGCCAAGTTCCGCGGTGAGTTCGAGGAGCGCCTCAAGGCCGTGTTGAACGACGTGGCCAAGGCCGAGGGCCAGATCATCCTGTTCATCGACGAGATCCACACCATGGTCGGTGCCGGCAAGGCCGAGGGCGCGATGGACGCGGGCAACATGCTCAAGCCGGCCCTGGCGCGCGGCGAGCTGCACTGCATCGGCGCCACCACGCTGGACGAGTACCGCCAGTACATCGAGAAGGACGCCGCGCTGGAGCGCCGCTTCCAGCAGGTGCTGGTGGACGAGCCATCGGTCGAGGACACCATCGCCATCCTGCGCGGCCTGAAGGAGCGCTACGAGGTTCACCACGGGGTCGAGATCACCGACCCGGCCATCGTCGCCGCGGCAACCCTCTCGCACCGCTACATCACCAGCCGTCAGCTGCCGGACAAGGCCATCGACCTGGTCGACGAGGCTGCCAGCCGCATCCGTATGGAGATCGACTCCAAGCCGGAGGAGATGGACCGCCTGGAGCGCCGCCTGATCCAGCTGCGCATGGAGCAGGAGGCGCTCAAGAAGGAAACCGACGAGGCGAGCAAGAAGCGCCTGGCCGCGCTGGAGGAAGAGATTGCTCGTCTGCAGGCCGAGTACGGCGCGCTGGAAGAGGAGTGGAAGCGCGAGAAGCTCTCGCTCGAGGGCGCCTCCAAGATCAAGGAGGAGCTCGATCGCCTGCGCATCGAGTTCGAGGCCGCGCGCCGCGCCAACGATCTCGCCCGCATGTCCGAGCTGCAATACGGCCGCATCCCGGAACTGGAGAAGAAGCTGGCCGAGGCACAGGAGGTCGAGCAGGTCGAATTCAAGCTGCTGCGCAACAAGGTTACCGACGAGGAGATCGCCGAGATCGTCAGCCGCTGGACCGGCATCCCGGTCAGCAAGATGCTCGAGGGCGAGCGCGAGAAGTTGCTGCGCATGGAGGATGAGCTCGGCAAGCGCGTGATCGGCCAGCGCGAGGCGGTCAAGGCCGTGTCCGACGCCATCCGCCGCGCGCGCGCCGGGCTGTCCGATCCCAACCGCCCGAACGGCTCCTTCCTGTTCCTCGGCCCCACGGGCGTGGGCAAGACCGAGCTGACCAAGGCCCTCGCCGCCTTCCTGTTCGACACCGAGGAGGCGATGGTGCGCATCGACATGTCCGAGTTCATGGAGAAGCATTCCGTGGCGCGGCTGATCGGCGCGCCTCCGGGCTATGTCGGCTACGAGGAGGGCGGCTACCTGACCGAGGCCGTGCGCCGCAAGCCGTATTCCGTGGTGCTGATGGACGAGGTGGAGAAGGCCCATCCGGACGTGTTCAACGTGCTGCTGCAGGTGTTGGATGACGGCCGCCTGACCGACGGCCAGGGCCGCACGGTGGATTTCCGCAACACCGTGATCGTGATGACCTCCAACTTGGGCAGCCACCGCATCCAGGAGCTCGCAGGCGAGGCGAACTACGAGCAGATGAAGTCCGAGGTGATGGAGATCGTCGGCGGCCACTTCCGCCCCGAGTTCATCAACCGCATCGATGAGGCGGTGGTGTTCCACCCGCTCGGACGGGAGCAGATCCGCAGCATCGTCGAGATCCAGACCGCCAACCTGCGCAAGCGGTTGGAGAGCCGTGACATGCAGCTGGCGCTGTCTGATGCCGCGCTCGACTTGCTCGGCGAGGCCGGTTTCGACCCGGTCTACGGTGCCCGTCCGCTCAAGCGTGCCATCCAGCAGAAGCTGGAGAATGCGCTGGCGCAGGCCATCCTCAAGGGCGAGTTCGGGCCGGGGGACTCCATCCGCGTGGACGTGGCGGGCGAGGAGCTGGTGCTGGCGAAAGGCTGATTCGGCCTGCCTGGAAGACAGAAGGCCTCGCGGGGTAACCCGCGAGGCCTTCTTTTTGCCGGGGCCGCAAGGGCTCAGGGCAGGGTGAAGTGCAGGGGTGTTGCGCCTGTGCCTGCGTTCACCGTGGCCGAATGCGTTTCCAGGAAGGCGATGTTGTCGTCCGCGGCCGGGTTGTCCGCCTCGGCATCGCAGGTCAGGGCCAGGGTGTAGTCGCCTGCGACCAGCGGGGCGGTGGCGTAGTGGCATGTGGCCGGAGTCGTCGAGGTGTCGCAGCTGACCTCCGCGCTGGTCAGCGGGTTCACGCCGTGCGGGTCGGCACAGTCGGAAAGGACGCCGCCGTTGTCGACGTAGCAGACGTCGTCCGGCGTGACACTTGCGCCGGCGTAGACGTACACCGCGCAGTCGTCCCCCGCCGCGGCGCTGCCCACCGTGCCGGCGAAGTGGCCGGCCTGGAGGTTGTCGACCAGGCGCAGGGTGGGGCGCAGCTTGTAGCCGTTGGCGTCCTCGTGGACCGACTTGCGCAGGTCGAACTCGACGGTGAAGTCGCTGGCCCCCCCGGCGGCGACGGTGAAGCCCGAGATCAGCTTGAGGCCGCTGTTCTCGTTGCTCGGGATGTCGAGCGGTTCGACGATTTCGTTCGGCAGTCCTTCGTTGAAGACGATCTCGGCGGCATCGACATACAGCCGGATCCACTGGTAGCTGCCGGCGGGGACGGTCACGCCGTCCAGCAGCTGCAGCCGGTCGGTGCCCTGGTAGTCCATCAGGTTGACGGTGTAGGGCTGGTTGCCCTCGGTCGCCGGGTCGCTGTCGAGGACGAAGCTCTCGATGCCGTCCGGGCCGTGCAGGTCGATGCGGGAGAAGGTGATGTAGACCGCGTCGGCGCCATCGACCGGGGCGTCCTGCACCGCGATGCTGACCGTGCCGGTGCTGGAGCCGCCGCCTCCGCCGCAGGCGGCGAGCAGGAGGGTGGAGATGGCGAGGGCGGAGCGGGCGAGGTGCTTGATCATGGAGGGCCTCCGGGATGAGGAAGAAGATCCTTGGAAGGGCACCTCGAAAAATCTTCCGAGGTGCCCGCGCACCCCATGGATGGGGTGTCGCCCAACGAAAAACTCCATGGAAGGAGTTTTTCGAGGTTACCGGAAGTGTAGTACGCGGGAAGGCATCCAGTCCGCAACCCGGATTGTCCATTGGACCGGCCTACACCCTTTGCGCCGGGCGGATGGGCTGGCGCCCGGCCTAACCGATTTGTCGGGCTCCCGACGGTCGTACCCCGAAGGGGCTTCCGGCATGGATGCCGGAAGGGTGCGGGCTTACGCCAGCTTCGCGTTAGGCCAGGATGCGCCCGTGCTCCAATGGACAATCCGGGTTCAATCCTCCCTCCGCACGTGGTCCGCGATGGCAAGCCTGCGTCGCATCGCCATGCGCTTGCTGTAATGCCCTTCCATGCGCGACAGCACGCCGGACAGGAAGCGCATGGCCTCGATGATGTGGGGGCCCTTGTTGAGCATGGCGCATTCGGCGCGGATGCTCATCGCCGCGTCGGTTACCTCGGGGCGGGAAGGTGCGCCGCTCTTGGCCAGGCTCTCGAGGATCTGGGTGGCCCAGATGACCGGTACGTGTGCGGCCTCGCACAGCCAGAGTATCTCCTCCTGCACCTCGGACAGGCGCTCGAACCCCATCTCAACCGCGAGGTCGCCGCGCGCGACCATGACGCCGAGCCGGGGGCTGCGCAGGCCGGCCAGAAGGATGCTCGGCAGGTTCTCGAACGCCTGGCGGTTCTCGATCTTGAGCACAATGCCGAGGCTGGTCGCGTCCAGCCGCTCGAGATGCCCCTGCAGCCGGACGACGTCGTCCGGGGTGCGCAGGAAGGAGAGGGCGACCAGGTCGACGTGCGGGGCGAGGGTCCCGAGGTCGGCCAGGTCCTTGGCGGTGAGGGAGGGGGTGTGGAAGTCGGTGTCGGGGAAGTTGATCCCCTTCTCCTCCTTCAGTCGGCTGCCATTGGGGGCGGCGTGGGTGATGGCGATGCGCATGACCTGGCCGTCGTTGGAGACGATGATGCCGCCGATGCGCCCGTCGTCCAGCCACACGCGCTGCTCCGGGCGGGCCTGCTCGAAGGCGGCCTCGAGGGTGCAATGGATGCGGGCTGGCTCGCTCATCTCGCCGGCCTCGTTGCGCACCCCGGCGTATCCGGGCAGGTCCGCGCGGGTGAGGAGCAGGGGGTCTCCGACCTTGAGGCGGATCTCCTCCGGGATGGCGGGGGCGCCGCCGAGCAGGCCGCGCAGTAGATGGCGGCGGCCGCGCGTGGCGTTGATGATCGTGCCGTCCTCGATGTAGGCGGTGTGGTCGAAGGCGAGCAAGGAGCCGTCCGGTCCAGCCTGGATGACGCGGGCGACGCGCAGCCGGCCGCGCGCGTCGGTCAGCTGCAGCCGGTCGCCCGCCTTGAGGCGCTCCAGCCCCTTGCCCTGGAACAGCAGGGCGGGGACGCCCGGTGCCCGGGGCTGGGGCGGGCTGGCTTGCGAGGTGAGCCACAGTAGCGCCTCGCGGATGAGGCGGCCGCGGAAGTCGCGCTCCGGACGGATCTTCAGCACGCAGCCGAGCGGGCGGATGCCGCCGGTGCGGGACTTGGGGCCGGCAAGGTCGGCCTGGATGCGGCACTCGCGCCCCTGGGCGAGGGCGGCGGCGCGCACCCGCTGGACCATGGCGAGCCAGGTTTTGGCATCGTCATGGGCGCAGTTGATGCGCGCGATCTCCATGCCGGTCTCGATCAGCGCGGGAATCAGGTCGGGGTCGGTCGCTGCCTCGCTCGGCAGGGTCACCATGATCCGTACCTCACGCCCGTCGCGGGCCTCGCCTAGCAGGTTGCGCGTGTTCTCGCGCAGGTGGCGGGGACCGATGATGAAATCGACGGGCGGCTCGGGCGGCGGGCTCGCGGGGCTGCCGTCCATTTCTTCCAGCCGTGCCGCGACGGCGTTCAGGCTGGCGAGGGCGTGCGATTCAAGCAACCCGAACGAGGACAGGCCTAGCATGGCGAGCTCGCGCTGCAGCGGTCGGATGTCGTGACGGCGCAGGGCGAGGTAATGCAGAAGGTTGCGGGCGCTCGGGCGGAGGGCGGGCTGGATGCCTTCCAGCGTCGTGGCGAGCTCCCGCTCGAGCTGCAGGCCCTCGTCGCGCAGGGCGCTGACCTGTTCGAGCAGTCCGGCGGCATGGGACGGGACGGGCATGATGGCGGCATGATGGTAAGGGTGTATCCATGCTCACTGCCGGAGGTGACAGCCTCGTGTCGCCGTGTTGATGTCCGCCGGGCGGGCGCGCATATTGGATCGGTGAGCTGATGAGGAGGTTCTGCATGCCAAGCTACGATTATCGCTGTCCTGCCAATGCGCGCGTGGTGGAGGTGCGCCACGGCATGAACGAGTCCCTCTCGAACTGGGGCGAACTCTGCGCTCGCGCGGGCATCGACCCGGGCGACACCCCCCCTGGCGCCCCGGTCGAGCGCCTGATCTCCGGCGGCGCGCTGGTGGGAAGCGCGGCGCTGAAGAATCCCTCGCTCCCGCCCTGCATGTCCGGCGGCGGCTGTGCGGGGGGTGCCTGCAGCCTTGGCTGACATGCCTGTCACGCGGGCATCATCCAGGGCGTCCAGCATGAATCCCGTCCTTCAACCAGCCAGGAGTGCACCATGAGCGACATGGGCCAGACGATGCACGACTTCAAGATGGGCATGGGCATGATGACCGGCGAGGCCGCGGAGGTCATGCAGGCCTTCAACGGCTTCATGAACCAGGTGCTGTGCGACGGCGTGCTGGATACGCGCACCAAGGAACTGATCGCCCTCGGCATGGCGATCACCGCGCGCTGCAGCTACTGCATCGGCATCCACGTCAACAAGGCGCTGCGCGCCGGGGTGACCCATGCCGAGATCATCGAGGTGTGCAAGGTGGCGATCCTGATGGGCGGTGGTCCGGCCATGACCTACATCGCCGAGGTGAAGAAGGCGCTGGACCTGTTCGAGAAGGATAAGCCGGCCTGACCGATTTGTCGGGCTCCCGACGGCCATACCCCGAAGGGGCTTCCGGCATGGATGCCGGAAGGGTCGGAGGGGAGGGATCAACAAATCGGGAGTCGCCGTCAGGCGCTACGCGGGCTTGCGCCATCTCGAGGGCCGTACCCCGCAGGGGCTTCGGCCATGGATGGCCGAAGGGACGGAGAGGAGGGGCCAGCTTCGCGTTAAGCTGGTGAAGCCCACCCGCAGGGGGCCGACCATGGATGGTCGGCATCAACCGGGGCCGCTTTTGCGATGACCCCCGCCGCGGCGGGCGGGCTCATTTCAGCAGGGGCAGCCAGCCGGGCAGGTCCCGGCCCGCCTGGCGCAACTGCCTGTCCAGCAGCCGCGCGCCGGGCAGCCTGGCCTCGAGGGCCTGCCAGAAGGCCGGGCCGTGGTGGAAGTGCTCCAGATGGGTGAGCTCATGCAGCAGCACGTAGTGCACTGCGGCGGGCTGCAGCCAGAGCAGCCGGGCGCTGAGGCTGATGCTGCCGCGCCGGGAGCAGCTGCCCCAGCGGGTGCGGGACCAGCGGATGGATGATCCTGTCAGGCGGAAGCCGTGCTGGGTGGCGAGGTCGTCCAGCCGGGGCAGCAGGTGGGCCTTGGCCTGCGCGGTGAGCCAGCGGCCGAGCAGGGGCCAGAGGCTGGCGGGGGCGCCCCGCAGAACGAGCCGGCGGGCTTCCGGGTGGATGTGCAGGCGGGGGTGTTCCGCGCTGGCTACATGCTCGATCGTCCACTGCTGGTCGAGCGCCGGCAGGTGGATGGAGGACGGGATCTGCTCGAGGGGCCAGGTGCGCAGGAGGGGCAGGTGGCGCTCGATCCAATCGCGGTGCAGGTCGAGCAGTTCGGCGACCTTGCGCTCGCTCAGGCGCCTGGGGGTGACAACCTCCAGACCGCGCTCGGGATGCATGCGCAGCAGCACGCGGCGGACGCGGCCGGAGATCCGCACCGCGTGCGGCGGGGGCCACTCGGCCATCAGCGCTTGCCGCCGCCGGAAGCGCGCAGCAGCATCGCGTCCATCCAGCGCCCCGGCAGGATGCGCTTGAGCCAGGCGAAGACGATGGTCGGCACGGTCACGCGGTAGCGCAGGCGCGGGCGGGGGCTTTCCAGTGCATGGACGAGCGCCCCTGCAACCGCCTCGGGCGGCAGGGTGAAGGGTGCGGCCGGGCCCTCCTTCTGCAGGCGTTCCAGCTGGCGACGGTACTGCTCCTCGTGCGCGCTGCCCTCGATGGTGATCCAGCGCTGGAACGCCTTCAGTGCGTTGGCGCGGAAGCGGGTGGAAATCGGGCCGGGCTCGATCAGGCTCACCAGGATGCCGGTGTCGCGCAGCTCCATGCGAAGGGTGTCGGTCAGTCCCTCGAGCGCGAACTTGGTCGCGTTGTAGGCGCCGCGGTAGGGGAAGGCGGCGAAGCCGAGCACCGAGCTGCACTGAACGATGCGCCCGTGTCCCTGTCGGCGCATGACGGGGATCAGGCGGTTGGTCAGCTCCAGCCAGCCGAAGAGGTTGGTCTCGAACTGGGCGCGCAGGGCGTCGCGGGTGAGGTCCTCCACCGCGCCGGGCAGACCGTAGGCGCCATTGTTGAACAGCGCGTCCAGGGTGCCGCCGGTGCGGCGCAGCAGCTCGTCCACCGCGGCCAGGATCGAGGCGGAGTCGTCCAGGTCGAGCCGCAGCGCCTCGAATCCCTCACCGTGCAGGCGCTCGACGTCCTCGGACGTGCGCGCGCTGGCGAACACGCGCCAGCCGCGCTCGCGCAGGATGCGGGCGGCGCTCTCGCCGATGCCGGACGAGCAGCCGGTGATCAGGATGGTGCGGGAGGGGGGCATGGAGGAGGGTTCCTGATTAGACAAGGGCGGCGCTGAACCATTCAGCGTTTCCTAGGGTAATGCTGAAAAAAATCCATCCATGGATTTTTTCAGCTCGACTTGCCGCGAAGTGAATTCGCGGCAGTCTCCGCAAAGCAACGACTTGCGTCGTTGCTTGCGTTGGGGCATCCATGCCCCAAGCAAGAAGCGCTGAGTTTTTCGGCGCTTCCCTGGGGCGGCATTCTGCCAAGTCGGGCGGGCAAGGCGAAACCGGGGGAGGGGAACTCCCGATGGGTTAAGATGATGAACAGCCTTCCAAGCGACGGTTCATGCCATGAGCGATTACGTCCCCCCAGCCCCTGAAACCGAACAGCCGACGGGCCATGCGCGTGGCCCGCTGGCCACCCTGCGCCGCTACCTCGTCGCCGGGTTGCTGGTATGGGTGCCGCTGGTCATCACCTGGTGGGTGGTGATCAGCCTGGTCGACCTGATGGACCGCACGCTCGTCCTTCTGCCGCCCCAGTACCGTCCCGACGAGTTGCTGGGCTTCCACATCCCGGGCCTCGGGGTGATCCTCGCCCTGGCGGTGCTGCTGGTCACCGGCCTGGTCGCGGCCAACTTTCTCGGCCGGCGCCTCGTCGGCCTGTGGGAGGCGATGCTCGAGCGCATCCCGCTGGTGAGTTCGGTCTACTCAGCGGTCAAGCAGCTGATGCATACCTTTCTGTCCACCGATTCCAAGTCCTTCCGCAAGGTCCTGCTGGTGGAGTATCCGAGCAAGGGCCTGTGGACCCTGGCCTTCCTCGCGGGGGACCCGGTCGGCGAGGTGCAGGACAAGACGGCCAAGGACATGCTGACGGTCTACGTGCCCACCGCGCCGAACCCGACCTCCGGCTACGTCATCTTCGTGGCCAGCGATGAGGTGGTCGAGCTCGACATGGGTGTCGAGGATGCCATGCGCATGATCATCTCGCTCGGCATGGTGGTGCCCGGCGCGCGCGGCAATGGCCGGCCGGCCGGTGCGCCGGTTGTTGCCGCCCCCGAGGCCAGGCCTTAACATCACACGTTTTTCGTTCCGGATCTCCCCATGCGCACGCATTACTGTGGACTGCTCAACGAGCAACTCGATGGCCAGACCGTCACCCTGACCGGCTGGGCCAACCGCCGCCGCGACCACGGTGGGGTCATCTTCGTCGATCTGCGCGACCGCGAGGGCATCGTGCAGGTGGTGTTCGATCCGGATCGCGCCGAGATGTTTGCCCTGGCCGAGCAGGTGCGCAACGAGTTCGTCCTGCGCGTGACCGGCCGCGTGCGCCCGCGTCCGGCGGGCACCGAGAACCCGAACCTGATCAGCGGCAAGATCGAGGTGCTGGGCCTCGAGCTCGAGATCCTCAACCGATCCGAGCCGCTGCCGTTCCAGCTCGACGACGACAGCGTGGGCGAGGACACCCGCCTGCGCTACCGCTACATCGACCTGCGCCGCCCGGAGATGCAGCAGCGCCTGCGCCTGCGCGCCAAGGTCTCCCACTTCCTGCGCCAGCACCTCGAGCAGCATGGCTTCCTCGACATGGAAACCCCGGTGCTGACCCGCGCCACCCCGGAAGGCGCGCGCGATTACCTGGTCCCGAGCCGCACCCACCAGGGCGAGTTCTTCGCCCTGCCGCAGTCGCCGCAGCTGTTCAAGCAGCTCTTGATGGTGTCCGGCTTCGACCGCTACTACCAGATCACCAAGTGCTTCCGCGACGAGGACCTGCGCGCCGATCGCCAGCCCGAGTTCACCCAGGTGGACATCGAGACCAGCTTCATGGAGGAAGAGGACTTCATGACCCTGATCGAGGGCATGATGCGCGACCTGTTCCGCGAGGTGCTGGGCGTGGCCTTCCCCGACCCGCTGCCGCGCATGAGCTGGCACGAGGCGATGCGTCGCTATGCCTCCGACAAGCCTGACCTGCGTATCCCGCTGGAGCTCGTCGACGTGGCCGACCTGATGGCCGGCGTCGAGTTCAAGGTCTTCTCCGGCCCGGCAACCGACCCGCAGGGTCGCGTCGCCGCGCTGCGCGTGCCGAAAGGCGGCGAGCTGTCCCGCTCGCAGATCGACGACTACACCAAGTACGTCGCCATCTTCGGCGCCAAGGGCCTGGCCTACATCAAGGTCAACGATCTGTCCGCCGGCCGCGACGGCCTGCAGTCGCCGATCCTCAAGTTCCTGCCGGACGAGGCAGTCAACGGCATCCTCGAGCGCACCGGCGCGCAGGATGGCGACTTGATCTTCTTCGGCGCCGACAAGGCCAAGGTGGTCAACGACGCGCTCGGCAACCTGCGCGTCAAGCTGGGCCATGCCCTCGGCCTGGTCGAGGCCGGCTGGCGCCCGCTGTGGGTGGTCGACTTCCCGATGTTCGAGTGGGACGACAAGGACAACCGCTGGGTCGCCCTGCACCACCCGTTCACCTCGCCCAAGCTGGAGCAGATTGGCCTGCTGGAGACCAACCCCGGTGCGTGCCTGTCGCGCGCCTACGACTTCGTGCTCAACGGCGTCGAGGTCGGCGGCGGCTCCATGCGTATCTACCAGGAGGAGGTGCAGAGCAAGGTATTCAAGCTGCTCGGCATTGGCGACGAGGAGGCGCAGGAGAAGTTCGGCTTCCTGCTCAACGCGCTCAAGTTCGGTGCCCCGCCGCACGGTGGCCTGGCCTTTGGCCTCGACCGCCTGGTGATGCTGATGAGCGGCGCGAACTCGATCCGCGAGGTCATCGCCTTCCCGAAGACCCAGACCGCCGCCTGCCCGCTCACCCAGGCCCCGGGCGGCGTGGACGAGCGCCAGCTTCGCGAGCTCGGCATCCGCGTGCGGCGGAGTCCTTCCATGGACTCCGCTCCCGCGGAGTGAGGCTTGCGCCTCCCAACGCCGTTCCATGCGGCGTTGTTCAAGCCAGCCGCCGAAGGCTAAGCTGGTATCGTTGACGTGGCGCTGCCCGGCCTGCCGGGCGGTGCCGGAACTTTCATGCAGGCGGAGTCATTCCGCCTGTTGCGTCTGAATCGTACTGCGAGGTTTCGCATGAGCGATCTTGCCACCGACATCCCCCGCCTGCGCGAGGCCGTCATCCAGCGCCTGATCGAGCAGGCCCCGCCTCCCGCCCCGCTCGCGCCCGAGGAGCGCAAGGCCCTGCGCGAGCGCATCAAGGCCCTGCTTGCGGCCCGCGACGCGGTGCTGGTGGTGCACTTTTACGTCGATGAGGAACTGCAGAAGCTGGCCGAGGAGACTGGCGGGCACGTGTCGGACTCGCTCGACATGGCCGATTTCGGCAGCCGCCATCCGGCGAGGACCCTTGTCGTGGTCGGCGTGCGTTTCATGGGCGAGACGGCCAAGATCCTCAATCCGGAGAAGCGCGTGCTGATGCCGACCCTGCAGGCCGAGTGCTCGCTTGACGTCGGCTGCCCGGCAGAGGAGTTCGCGGCCTTCTGCGACCAGCACCCCGACCGCACCGTGGTGGTCTACGCCAACACCTCGGCGGCGGTGAAGGCGCGCGCCGACTGGGTGGTCACATCGAGCAACGCACTCGCCATCGTCAGGCACCTGATGGCGCGCGGCGAGAAGATCCTGTGGGCCCCCGATCGACATCTCGGGCGCTACATCCAGGAGCAGACCGGCGCCGACATGCTCATGTGGCAGGGCGAGTGCGTGGTACACGACGAGTTCAGCGCCGAGGGCCTGCGCGAGCTGATGCTCAAGCACCCGGAGGCCGAGGTGCTGGTGCATCCCGAGTCGCCCAAGGCCGTGGTCGAACTGGCGCATCATGTCGGCTCCACCTCCCAGCTGATCAAGGCCGCGCGCGAGTCCACGGCCGCGACCCTCATCGTCGCCACTGACCGCGGCATCTTCTACAAGATGCAGAAAGCGGCCCCCGGCAAGACCTTGATTGCCGCGCCGACCCTCGGCCGCGGCGGCAGCTGCAGTGTCTGCGCCCACTGTCCGTGGATGGCGATGAATGGTCTGCAGAACCTGCTGGAGGCGCTGCAGCATCCGGAGGGGCACGAGGTCGAGGTCGACCCGGCCATCATCGATCGCGCCCGCCTGCCCATCGAGCGCATGCTCGAGTTCTCGCGCGGCCAGGGGCTCGTCGCCCGCGCCACGAAGGATTGATCGGTCTGTGGGAGCGCCCTCGGGGCATGCCCGCAAATACAGGTTAAACTTTCGCCGTTTTCGTGAATTGATTCGTAGAGGTTGTCATGGCCGGTCACAGCAAATGGGCCAACATCAAGCACCGCAAGGACAGGCAGGACAAGAAGCGCGCCAAGATCTGGACCAAGATCATCCGCGAGATCACCGTCGCCGCACGCCAGGGCCAGAGCGCCAACCCGGCGGATAACCCGCGCCTGCGCCTGGCATGGGACAAGGCGCTGGCCGCCAACATGACCAAGGACACCATGGAGCGCGCCGCCAAGCGTGGCGTTGGCGCGGACGGCGGCGAGAGCTATGAGGAGCTTACCTACGAGGGCTACGGCCCCGGCGGCGTGGCCGTGTTCGTCGAGTGCATGACCGATAACAAGGTGCGCACAGTGGCCGAGGTGCGCCACGCCTTCAGCAAGAACGGCGGCAATCTGGGCACCGACGGCTCCGTGGCCTACCTGTTCAGCAAGACCGGCACCCTGCTGTACGCGCCGGGCAGCAACGAGGACACCATCATGGAGGCTGCACTGGAACTCGGCGCGGACGACGTGGTGGTGGATGAGGATGGTTCGATCGAGGTGCTGACCGCGCCGGAGGCCTTCCAGTCCGTGCTCGATGGCATGAAGGCCAAGGGCCTGGTGCCGGAAGATGCCGAGATCACCATGCGCGCGAGCACCTCTGCCCCGGTCGAAGGCGAGGTCGCCGAGAAACTGGTCAAGATGATCGACATGCTCGAGGACCTGGACGACGTGCAGGCCGTGTACCACAACGCCGATCTGCCCGAAGAGGCGCTGGCTTGATACCCCTCTCCCATCGGGAGAGGGGTAGGGGTGAGGGGGCGGCTTGAACGCGCCTTCCCGCCTGCGCATCCTCGGCGTCGATCCCGGCTCCGTCACCACCGGCGTGGCCGTGATCGAACTGTCGCGCCGGGAACCGACCTGTCTGCACCTGGAGAGCCTCAGGCTCTCCGGCAAGGCCGGTTTTCCAGAGCGCCTCGGCGAGGTGTTCACCCGGATCACCGGCCTGATCGAGGCCTTCCAGCCGGCCGAGTTCGCCATCGAGCAGGTGTTCATGTTCCGCAGCCCCGAATCCTCGCTCAAGCTCGGCCAGGCGCGCGGCGCCGCCATCGCGGCGGCGGTGGTCAAGGGGCTGCCGGTGGCGGAATACATGCCCGCCGAGGTGAAGCAGTCCGTGGTCGGCACCGGGCGGGCGGACAAGGTGCAGGTCCAGCACATGGTCAAGCGCCTGCTCAACCTGGCGGGCGATCCCCCGGCAGACGGGGCGGACGCCGCCGCCATCGCCCTCTGCCATGCCTTTCGCCGCACCTCGCTGATGGGGGTGGTCGGGAGCGGACAGATGAGCGAGCAGCAGCGCGAGAACATGCGCCTGCTGGCGCAGTCGCGCTTCCGCCGGCGTAGCAAGTGAACAGGAGAGGCACTCAATGATCGGAAGGCTCAAGGGCCAGCTCGTGTCCAGGCAGCCGCCCTGGCTTCTGGTCGACGTGAACGGCGTCGGCTACGAGGTCGAGGTGCCGATGTCCACCCTCTACGACCTGCCCGCCACAGGCAAGGACGTCATCCTGCTGATCCACACCGTGGTGCGCGAGGACGCCTTCCTGCTGTACGGTTTCCTGCGCGAGGCCGAGCGCAGCCTGTTCCGCCACCTGCTCAAGGTCAGCGGGGTGGGGGCCAAGCTCGCGCTTGCCATTCTGTCCGGCATGAACGCGCAGGAATTCGCCGACGCGGTGCGCCGCAACGATGTCTCCACCCTCGTCCGCCTGCCCGGCATCGGACGCAAGACCGCTGAGCGCCTGATTATCGAGATGCGGGACCGGCTGGGCGAAGACCAGGAAGGCGCGACGCTGCCCGGGGCGACGGGCGCCGGACGCGGCGCGCTTGAGGAGGCCGTCACCGCCCTCGAGGCCCTGGGCTACAAGCCCGCCGAGGCCGCCCGCATGGCGCGCGCGGTGCCGGATGCGGCCGGGCTGGAGGCGGGGGAGATCATCCGTGCGGCGCTCCGCCAGGCGGTGAAGTGACATGAGCGAAGACCGCCTCGTCACCGCCTCCGCCGAACGCGGCGAGGACGCCATCGACCGTGCCATCCGCCCGCGCACGCTGGCGGACTACATCGGCCAGCCGGCCGTGCGCGAGCAGCTCGAGATCTTCATCCCCGCTGCCCGCGCGCGCGGCGAGGCGCTCGACCACCTGCTGATCTTCGGCCCGCCGGGCCTGGGCAAGACCACGCTGGCGCACATCATCGCCAACGAGATGGGCGTCGCCCTGCGCCAGACCTCGGGCCCGGTGCTCGAACGCCCCGGCGACCTCGCAGCCCTGCTCACCAACCTCGAGCGGGGCGACGTGCTGTTCATCGACGAGATCCATCGCCTCTCGCCGGTGGTGGAGGAGATCCTCTATCCCGCGATGGAGGACTATCAGATCGACATCATGATCGGCGAGGGCCCGGCCGCGCGCTCGATCAAGCTCGATCTGCCGCCCTTCACCCTGGTCGGTGCCACCACCCGCGCGGGCATGCTGACCAACCCGCTACGCGACCGCTTCGGCATCATCCAGAGGCTCGAGTTCTACGGCGTGGACGACCTTGCCACCATCGTGCGCCGCTCCGCGCGCCTGCTCGGTGTGTCGATGGACGATGCGGGCGCGGTCGAGATCGCCCGCCGCGCGCGAGGCACCCCGCGCATCGCCAACCGCCTGCTGCGCCGGGTGCGCGATTACGCCGAGGTGAGGGCGGGAGGCGTGATCACCGCGGAGGTGGCGGATGCCGCCCTGAACATGCTCAAGGTCGATACCCTGGGACTCGATCACCAGGACCACCGCCTGCTGCGCACCCTGATGGAGAAGTTCGACGGCGGGCCGGCGGGGCTCGACAACCTCGCTGCCGCCATCGGCGAGGCGCGCGACACTATCGAGGACGTGCTGGAGCCTTACCTGATGCAGCAGGGGTTCATCCTCCGCACCCCGCGCGGGCGCATGGCGACGCCGCTGGCCTACCGTCACTTCGGTCTCAAGCCGCCGAGTCGTACGGAGGTCATGCAGGCCGAGTTCATGGATTTCGACGCGGATGAATGAATTTGTCTGGCTGGTGCGGGTCTACTACGAGGACACCGATGCCGGTGGCGTGGTGTTCTACGCCAACTACCTGAAGTTCTTCGAGCGGGCGCGCACCGAAATGCTGCGTGCCCGCGGCATTCACCAGCAGGAACTGCTTGAAAATGAAGGTCTTGTGTTCGTGGTCCGCCGCGTGCATGTAGAATATCGCCAGTCCGCGCGGCTGGACGACCTGCTCGAGATCAGCGCGCGCCCGAGGCTCGAGGGCCGGGCGCGCCTGGTGTTCGAACAGGAAGCCCGTCGCGCGTCCGACCGGAAAGTCCTGTGCCGCTGCGAGGCCGAGATCGTCTGCGTGACCGCCGGCGGCTTCCGGCCGCAGCCCATGCCCCCCATCATCCTGGAGATACTACCGTCGTGAATACGGCGCCTGACATGTCCATCATCGGCCTGATCGGCGGGGCGAGCCCGCTGGTGCAGGGCGTCATGCTTCTTCTTCTGATGGCCTCCATCGTGTCGTGGATGATCATCGTCCACAAGCACGGCCAGATGAAGCGCGCCCGTGCCGAGATCGATGCATTCGAGGAACGCTTCTGGTCCGGCGTGAACCTGTCCGAGTTCTACAACGCCCTGACTCGCGACGACCGCCCGCGCACCGGCATGGCGGCCATGTTCGAGGCGGGGTTCCGCGAGTTCGCCCGACTGCGCCGCCAGGATGCCGGCCATGACCCGGCCCTGCTGCTCGAGGGTGCGCAGCGTGGCATGAAGGTCGCGATGACTCGCGAGATGGATCGTCTCGAGGAGCACCTTCCGGTGCTCGCCACCATCGGCTCGATCAGTCCCTATGTCGGCCTGTTCGGCACCGTGTGGGGCATCATGAGCTCCTTCATGGGGCTGGCCAACGCGGGCAACACCACACTGCAGGCGGTCGCGCCGGGCATCGCTGAGGCGCTGGTCGCCACCGCCATGGGCCTGTTCGCTGCCATCCCGGCTGTGGTGGCCTACAACCGCTACAGCAACGACGCGGACCGCCTGTTCAACCGGCTGGACGGCTTCCAGGAGGAGTTCCTGAGCCTCCTCCACCGTCAGGGCGCCGCGCGCCCGGCGGCCTGACATGGGCGCCTCCGTCAGCCCGGGGCGCGGCCGCCGCGGCCGCCGCTCGGTCGCCGAGATCAACGTCGTTCCCTACATCGACGTCATGCTGGTGTTGCTCATCATCTTCATGGTGACGGCGCCGATGTTGCAGCAGGGGATCGAGGTCGAGACGCCCAAGGCCGCCTCCGAGACCATGGCGAGCGACAAGGAACCCCCTGTTGTGGTGAGCGTGGACAAGGATGGGGCCTTCTACCTGAATATCGCCGACAATCCTAATGCCGCGCTCGCGCCTGAGCAGATCCAGGCCCGCGTCGCGGCCTGGCATCAGCTCAAGCCGGAGGTGCCGGTGCTGGTGAAGGGGGATGCCAGCGTTCCCTACCAGAAGGTCATCGAGGCCATGG
Organism: Pseudomonadota bacterium; assembly: GCA_049322715.1. Classification (GTDB taxonomy): domain Bacteria; phylum Pseudomonadota; class Gammaproteobacteria; order Halothiobacillales; family Halothiobacillaceae; genus Thiofaba. Next base: position 380 of record JBMOQP010000002.1, on the reverse strand, counting down.
CCTTGGTCAAGGGCGCAGGAATCGACAAGGTCGGGCTGGTGACCGAGTCGCCTGCCAAGGGTAAATAATCCATGTTCGCCGCCATCAAGCGCATGCCGCGCGCCCTGCTCGTCTCCATCCTGCTGCACCTGGCGATTCTGGCCGTGGTGCTGGTCTCCTTCAACTGGACGCACACCGCCGAAAGCCTGCCGGCCGCCCCGGGCGAGCCCGAGCCGATCCAAGCGACGATGGTCGATGCCTCGACCATCGAGGCCGAGATGAACAAGCTCAAGCAGGCCGAGGAGCAGCGCGAGAGGGCCCAGCAGCAGCGCCAGGCCGATCTCGAGCGCAAGCAGCAGGAGGCTCAGCGCAGGACCGAGGAGGCCGAGCGGAGGCAGGCC
>JBMOQP010000001.1:1890-34048 GCA_049322715.1 Pseudomonadota bacterium | reverse complement strand
ACAATCATCATCTGCCACAGAAGGCCTTGGGGCATGTCACCCCCATCCAGGCTATGAAACAATGGCAGCAATCACGCCCTGAGCTGTTCAACAGACGCGTAACCAATCAGCCGGGACACGACACATAAGCATTTCCCTAGGAGCCGGCTGTTTCGCGCCGGGGCGCGGTTCGGGCTTTCCTCGCGCTGCGGCCCGCGGCGGCGGGCATCAGTCCGGCGCCTTGCCCCACAACTCCTCCAGCCGCTGGTCCCGCCCGCAGGTGAAGCGGTAGAAGCGATAGCGGACGGGATTCTTCAGGTAGTAGTCCTGGTGGTAATCCTCGGCTGGGGTGAACGTACCCGCCGGCACGATCTCGGTCACGATCGGCTGCGGGAAGGGCTTGGTCCTCTCGAGTGCCGTTCGCGACTCCTCGGCGAGGCGCTTCTGCTCCTCGTCGTGGTAGAAGATGGCGGTGCGGTACTGGCGGCCGACGTCGCAGAACTGGCGGTCCGGGGTGGTTGGATCGATGTTGTGCCAGAACACGTCGAGCAGCTTGGCGTAGCCGATCTTGGTCGGGTCATAGACGATCTCGACGGCCTCCGCGTGGCCCGTCCCCCCGGCGGAGACCTCCTCGTAGGTCGGGTTCGGCTTGTGGCCGCCGGTGTAGCCGGAGGTGGTGGAGACGACGCCGTCGAGCTTGTCGAACGGCGGCTCCATGCACCAGAAGCAGCCGCCCGCGAAGGTGGCCCTGGCCAGCGGAGCGGGGCTGGCGGATGGCGCTGGGGGCGTGTCGGCCGCACGGGGGCTTCCCGTCGTGACGATCGCGACCAGCAGGACGAGGATGGCGGTGATGTTCATGGGGGCTCCATTGCGTCGGAACGCCTTGCGGGATCTATGTCTATAGCCCAGTGCATGCGCTTGTGGCTGGTCTACGCTCAGGTGACCGGATCGGCAACACCGAGGAGGCCATCATGAAACGGCGAACCTTTCTTGCAGGTATCATGGCGGCGCCCTTTGCATGGGGCGCAGCGGCACGGGCCCAAGGGGGGGCGGGCGATGCGTCCCTGGATGACATCCGCAACAACTGGAAGGCGCTGCTCGCGCCCGGCGCGGACGTGGAGCTGTCCACCGCGCCGCTCGTCCGCTCGAATGCGGACTGGAAGAAGATCCTCAGCGACATCCAGTACCGCGTACTGCGCGAAGAGGACACGGAGCGCGCCTTCACCAGCCCGCTCGACAAGGAGGTCCGGCCGGGGGTGTATGTCTGCGCCGGGTGTTCGCTGCCGCTGTTCACCTCGCGCATGAAGTACGATAGCGGCACCGGCTGGCCGAGCTTCTTCACGCACATTCCCGGTCATCTCGGCACCAAGAAGGACTATTTCCTCCTGTTCATCCCGCGCACGGAATACCACTGCATCCGCTGCGGCGGGCATCAGGGCCACGTGTTCGACGACGGCCCGCCGCCGACCGGCGAGCGCTGGTGCAACAACGGCGTCGCGCTGCGATTCATCCCGTACAGTCCGGGGTAGCGGCCTGCACACAAGGTGTTTATGGATTCAGTCTCGATCTCGGAAGCCCTGGACTTTGCCCGTGAACGCCTGGCCGGCGGTGACAGCCCGCGCTCGGATGCCGACATCCTGCTCGCCCACGTCCTCGATCGCCCCCGCAGCTACTTGCTTGCCTGGCCCGAGCGGGAGCTGTCGCCCGGGCAGTGGACGGCTTTCCAGGCGCTGGTGGAGCGCCGCGCACGTGGCGAGCCGGTGGCCTACCTGACCGGTTCGCGCGGGTTCTTCGGGCTGGATCTTGCGGTCTCGAACGCCGTGCTGATCCCCCGTCCGGAGACCGAGCTGCTGGTGGAGGCCGCGCTCGAGCGGTTGCCCGCCGGGCCCTGCGCCGTGGCGGATCTCGGCACCGGCAGCGGGGCGATCGCGCTGGCCATCGCCCAGGCTCGGCCGGACGCGCGGGTGGTGGCTGTGGATGCCTCGCCGCAGGCACTCGAGGTGGCGCGCGCCAATGCGGAGCGGCTGGGGCTCGCGCACGTCAGCCTGCGGCAGGGCAGCTGGTGCCAGGGGCTGGGCGAGGAGCGTTTCGACATGATCGTCAGCAATCCTCCCTACATCCGCGAGGACGACCCGCACCTTGCGCAGGGCGACGTGCGCTTCGAGCCGGCCATGGCGCTGGCATCTGGGCCGGACGGCCTGGACGCTATCCGTGCCATCGTCGCCTGCGCGCCCGCGCACCTGAGTCCAGGCGGCTGGCTTCTGTTCGAGCATGGCTACGACCAGGCGGAAGCGGTGGCCGGGCTGATGCGGGATGCGGGGTTCGCCGAAGTCGAATCGCTCAGGGACCTGCTCGGCCACGGGCGGGTAACGCTGGGGCGATGGCCGGTGTGAGCCCCGTTGGGCAGCCCCATTCTTCTGTGGAATAATGCCGCTTTGACAAAGCTTTACTAGGTGCGACCAGCCAATGGACGAGAACCGCAAGAAGGCGCTAGCCGCCGCCCTGACCCAGATCGAACGCCAGTTCGGCAAGGGTTCCGTGATGCGCATGGGCGATTCCACCGCCTCGCGCGAGGTGGACGTCATCTCCACCGGCTCGCTGGGCCTGGACCTTGCCCTCGGCATTGGCGGCCTGCCGCGTGGCCGTGTGATCGAAATCTACGGTCCGGAATCCTCGGGCAAGACCACCCTGACCCTGCAGGTCATTGCCGAGGCGCAGAAGAAGGGAGGCGTGTGCGCCTTCGTTGACGCCGAGCACGCGCTCGACCCGACCTATGCCGCCAAGCTGGGCGTGAACGTTGACGACCTGCTCGTCTCCCAGCCGGACACCGGCGAGCAGGCGCTCGAGATCGCCGACATGCTGGTGCGCTCCAACGCCATCGACGTGGTGGTGATCGACTCCGTCGCCGCGCTTGTGCCGAAGGCCGAGATCGAGGGCGAGATGGGCGATTCCCATGTCGGCCTGCAGGCCCGTCTGATGAGCCAGGCGCTGCGCAAGCTGACCGCCAACATCAAGCGCTCCAACTGCCTGGTCATCTTCATCAACCAGATCCGCATGAAGATCGGGGTGATGTTTGGCAGCCCGGAGACCACCACCGGCGGTAACGCGCTGAAATTCTATGCCTCCGTGCGCATGGACATCCGCCGCATCGGTTCGGTGAAGAAGGGCGACGAGATCATCGGCAACGAGACCCGCGTCAAGGTGGTCAAGAACAAGCTGGCGCCTCCGTTCAAGCAGGTCGAGTTCGAGATCCTCTACGGCGAGGGCATCTCGCGCGAGGGCGAGATCATCGAGCTGGGCGTGGCCAACGGTCTGATTGACAAGTCCGGAGCCTGGTACAGCTACAACGGCGACAAGATCGGCCAGGGCAAGGACAATGTGCGTCAATGGCTGCGTGAACACCCGGAGAAGGCGCAGGAGATCGAGCAACAGATCCGCGCCAAGGCGATGCCGGCGGGTGCTGGCGGCCGCGCGGCGGTGAGCGACGAGGCCCTTGTCGAAGAGTTCTGATTCAAACGACGGCGGGCCGGATGCCCGCGAAGCCGCGCTGCGCCTGCTGACCCGGCGCGAGCACGCGGCGGCCGAACTGGTGCGCAAGCTCGAGCAGCGAGGCATCGCGCGCGACGAGGCGCGCGAGGCGGTGGCCGAGATGCGCGAGGCCGGCTGGCAGAGCGATGCGCGCTATGCCTCCGAGTTCGCCTCCGCGCATGCCGCGCGCGGCGACGGCCCGCTGAAGATCCGTGCGGCCCTGCAGGCGCGGGGGGTGCGGGACGGCGAGGTCGAAGAGGCGCTCGCGGGCCTCGAGGTCGACTGGCTCGCTCGGGCCCGCCAGGCGCGGGCCAAGCGCTTCGGCGCGACTCTGCCTTCCGCTCCGGCCGACCAGGCCCGCCAGATACGTTTTTTGCTGACGCGGGGGTTTTCCTCCTCCGTCGCACGCCAGGCCGTGCGTTCCACCGATTTCCAAGAAGACTGAACTGGCATGAAGACCGCCGAAATCCGCAAAAGCTTCCTTGAGTTCTTCCAGTCCAAGGGGCACACCGTCGTTCCCTCCAGCAGCCTGGTGCCGGCTGGCGACCCGACCCTACTGTTCACCAACGCGGGCATGAACCAGTTCAAGGACGTGTTCCTCGGCTTCGACCATCGCCCCTACACCCGAGCCGCCAGCAGCCAGAAGTGCGTGCGCGCAGGCGGCAAGCACAACGACCTGGAGAATGTGGGCTATACCGCGCGCCACCACACCTTCTTCGAGATGCTGGGTAACTTCAGTTTCGGCGACTACTTCAAGCACGACGCGATCAGGTACGCCTGGGAGTTGCTGACCGAGGTCTACAAGCTGCCCAAGGACAGGCTCTGGGTCACCGTCTACGCCGAGGACGACGAGGCCTACGACATCTGGACCAAGGAGATCGGCGTCCCCGAGGCGCGCTGCATCCGCATTGGCGACAACAAGGGCGCGCGCTACGCCTCCGACAACTTCTGGTCGATGGGCGACACCGGCCCCTGCGGTCCCTGCACCGAGGTCTTCTACGATCACGGCGAGCACATCTGGGGCGGCCCGCCGGGATCGCCGGAGGAGGACGGCGACCGCTACATCGAGATCTGGAACAACGTGTTCATGCAGTTCAACCGCGACGAGCAGGGCGTGATGCACCCGCTGCCCAAGCCGTCGGTGGACACGGGCATGGGCATCGAGCGCATCGCCGCCGTGCTGCAGGGCGTGCATTCGAACTACGAGATCGACCTGTTTCAGGCGCTGATCAAGGCGGCTGCCCGCGAAACCGCGCAGACCGATCTGGACACCCCTTCGCTCAAGGTGCTGGCCGACCACATCCGCGCCTGCTCCTTCCTGATCGCCGACGGAGTGATCCCCGGCAACGAGGGGCGTGGCTACGTGCTGCGCCGCATCATCCGTCGCGCCATTCGCCACGGCTGGAAGCTGGGCGCGCGCGCCGCCTTCTTCCACAAGATGGTGCCCGACCTCGTGGCCGAGATGGGCGAGGCCTACCCGGAGCTGGTGCACAACCAGACCCGCGTGATGGCGACCCTCAAGCAGGAGGAGGACCGCTTCTTCGAGACCATCGAGCACGGCATGGCCATCCTCGAGGGTGAGCTGAAGACCCTCGGCGAGGGCGGCGTATTCAACGGCGAGACTGCGTTCAAGCTGCACGACACCTACGGCTTCCCGCTCGACCTGACCCAGGACATCTGCCGCGAGCATGGCATCACCGTCGACGTCGCCGCCTTCGATGCCGCGATGGCGCGCCAGAAGGAGCAGGCTCGCGCCGCCGGCAAGTTCAAGATGGCCGCCAACCTCGAATACGACGGCCCGGCCACCGTCTTCCACGGCTATGAACGGCTTACGACCCAGGGCAACATCCTCGCCCTGTACAAGGACGGCGTGGCGGTCAACCAGCTCAACGAGGGCGAGATGGGTGTGGTCGTGCTCGACGACACCCCGTTCTACGCCGAGTCCGGCGGCCAGGTGGGCGACCGGGGCGAGCTGCGCTCCGTGCACGGCATCTTCGAGGTCGAGGACACGCAGAAGATCCAGACGACCGTGTTCGGCCACCACGGCGTGGTCAAGACCGGCGTTCTTCGCGTCGGCAACGGCGTCACCGCCAGGGTCGACGTGCAGGCCCGCCAGCGCACCATGCGCAACCACTCCGCCACCCACCTGCTGCACAAGGCCCTGCGCGAGGTGCTGGGCGAGCATGTGCAGCAGAAGGGCTCGCAGGTCGATCCGGACAAGACCCGCTTCGACTTCGTCCACAACCAGCCGATGAGCGACGAGGAGATCCGCCGCGTCGAGGTCATCGTCAACGCGGAAATCCTCGCCAACGAGGCCACCCTGACCCGCGTGGTGCCGATCGACGAGGCGCGCAGCCTCGGCGCCATGATGCTGTTCGGCGAGAAATACGGCGACGAGGTGCGCGTGCTGGACATCGGCAGCTCGCGCGAGCTGTGCGGCGGCACTCACGTCGAGCGCACCGGCGACATCGGCCTGTTCAAGATCGTGGCTGAATCCGGGGTGGCGGCCGGGGTCCGGCGTGTCGAGGCTGTCACCGGCGACAACGCGCTGGCCCATGTGCAGCGTCAGCAGGCCGTGCTGGACGACGTCGCGGCGGCGCTCAAGTCCTCCGCCGGCGAGGCCCCGGGCAAGATCGCCCAGATGCTGGAAGGCATGCGTCAACTTGAGAAGGAACTGGCGAGGCTCAAGTCCAAGCTGGCGGCATCGCAGGGCGATGAACTGGTGAACCAGGCGGTCGAAATCCACGGCGCCAAGGTGCTCGCCGCCACGCTGGAGGGGGCGGACGTGACCGCGCTGCGCGAGACGATGGACAAGCTCAAGGACAAGCTCAAGTCCGCCGCCATCGTGCTTTCCGCCGTCAACGACGGCAAGGTCAGCCTGATCGCGGGGGTCACGAGCGACCTGACCAGCAGGCTCAAGGCGGGCGAACTGGTCAACTTCGTCGCCCAGCAGGTGGGTGGCAAGGGCGGCGGGCGTCCGGACATGGCGCAGGCCGGGGGCACCCAGCCCGAAGCCCTGCCGCAGGCCCTCGCCGGCGTGGCCGATTGGGTCCGTGCTCAGCTCGATTAGGCAACTGGCTGATTTTTATCCAGCTATTGATTAAAATGCGAAGGGCCCGCTTTATGGCGGGTTCTTTTTTGATTTGCGTCCGTTCGTGACGCTTTTATGGCATTCCGTCCATGGCATTGATTGTTCAGAAATACGGCGGCACCTCGGTGGGGACCGTCGAACGCATCCAGAAGGTCGCCGAGCGCGTCATCCGTTGGCGTCAGGCCGGCCACGACATCGTGGTCGTGGTGTCCGCCATGAGCGGCGAGACCAACCGCCTGCTGGGCCTGGCCAGGGAGATCGATCCCAAGGCCGATCCGCGCGAGCTGGACATGCTGGCTGCCACCGGCGAGCAGGTCACCATCGCCCTGCTCGCCATCGCCCTGCAGAAGCTCGGCCAGCCGGCCCGCTCCTACACCGGCGCGCAGGTGCGCATCCTGACCGACGCGGCCTTCACCAAGGCGCGCATCCGCGAGATCGACACCCAGCGCATCCGCGATGACCTGCGCGAAGGCCGCGTGGTGGTGGTCGCCGGTTTCCAGGGGGTGGACGAGGGCGGCAACATCACCACCCTTGGCCGCGGCGGCTCCGACACCAGCGGCGTGGCCCTGGCAGCGGCGCTGAAGGCGGACGAATGCCAGATCTATACCGACGTGGACGGGGTCTACACCACCGACCCGCGTGTCGAACCGAATGCCCGCCGCCTTGACCGGATCACCTTTGAAGAGATGCTGGAAATGGCCAGCCTCGGCTCCAAGGTGCTGCAGATTCGCTCGGTCGAGTTTGCCGGCAAGTACAACGTCCCGCTGCGTGTTCTGTCGAGCTTCGACGAAGGTCCGTTCGAGGAACACCCTGGCACACTGATCACTTACGAGGAAAACGGTATGGAAGAGCCCCTCATCTCCGGGATCGCCTTCAACCGCGACGAAGCACAACTGACCATCAAGGGCGTGCCTGATGCGCCGGGCGTGGCCTACCGCATCCTTGGCCCAGTGGCGGATGCCAACGTCGAGGTCGACATGATCGTGCAGAACGTCGGCGCCGACGGTACCACCGACGTGACCTTCACCGTGCATCGCAACGACTACGACAAGGCCATGGGCATCCTGCGCAAGGTCGCCGACGAGGTCGGGGCGCGCGAGGTTTCGGGTAACGCGAAGATCGTCAAGGTCTCGGTCGTCGGGGTGGGCATGCGCTCGCATGCCGGCATCGCCAGCACCATGTTCGCCGCGCTGGCTCGCGAGGGCATCAACATCCACATGATTTCAACCTCCGAGATCAAGATTTCCGTGGTGGTGGACGAGAAGTACCTGGAACTGGCCGTGCGCACCCTGCACGACGCCTTCGGCCTGGACAAGGCTGCCTGAGCAGCCCCTTTTCCGATCACTGAACAAAAATAACCGTCGACTTTTTTGCGCTCTGCTATCTTCGGATGGGTGCAAGACGGTTCAAGGAGAGCCAACATGTTGATTCTGACCCGCCGCATCGGCGAAGTATTGCGCATCGGTGACGACGTATCGATCACCATCCTGGGCGTCAAGGGCAATCAGGTACGCATCGGCATCGATGCCCCCAAGGATGTCGCCGTCCATCGTGAAGAGATCTACCAGCGCATCAAGCGCGAGGAAGGTCAGGCCGTGGCTCCGAGCGACGAGGAGTAAGGCTTTTCGTTGCGCAACCCTTGCCTGAGGGGCGCCACAGCGGATAGAATGGCCTCCCTCATTGGAGAGATGGCCGAGAGGCCGAAGGCGCTCCCCTGCTAAGGGAGTATGCGGTCAAAAGCTGCATCGAGGGTTCGAATCCCTCTCTCTCCGCCAAACACCTAAAACCCCGCCGGATCCCTGATCCGGCGGGGTTTTTCTTTTTTCTGGGTGGAATTTCCGCCTGATGGGGGTATGCCGAAGGGGGCGCTCCTGCCAGGCCGGATCGGGCTGGACCGATACTTGCTTGAATCTTGGGAAAAATCGGCTTTTCCCAACATGCTCAATCAAGACATCGCTGACTTTCTGGTGCGCTCCCGACAGTGCGAGATCGAGGGCCTGGAGCACCTGCTGACCACGAGCATCATGGTCGGTCGTATCCGCTCGCTGATCCACGGCCTACAGCGTGAGCGCGGTGCCACGAACCTGTTTCTGGGATCCAGGGGGCGGTGTTATGCCGAACGGATGGTCGAGTACCGGAGCGAGGCCTGCGTTGCCGAGAGGGGTGTTCGCGTGCATCTCGTCGGCTGGCTGGGGCGTCCGCGTTGCCACACGGCCGCGAGCCGCTTCTACGCGCATGTCGCCCTGGTTTTGCATGGGCTGGGGGAATTGCCCCGTCTCCGCGAGAAAGTCGATCGGTTCGAGATCTCCGCGCCCGAGGCCATGGAGAGTTTCAACGACCTCGTGCGCCACCTGCTGGCCGTGGTGTTCGAGGCCGCGGATCCGGTCTCCGATCCGGCCATTTCGAGCGCCCTGGTGGCGCTGTTGAATTTCATGCAGGGCAAGGAACTGGCGGGGCAGGAGAGGGCGGTGGGGGTGGCCGGCTTCGGGCTGGGGTGGCGTGAGGAGGGAGTGCGTCAGGCCCTGATGCATCGGATCGATGCGCAGGAACGGTGTTTCCAGATCTTCTCCGAATTTGCCGATGCCGCAGCCCTGGTGCGCTGGCAGCAGCTCTCGGCGTCCCCCCTGACCGCCGAGGTCGAGCGCCTGCGCCGCATTGCCTGTACCAGGACGGTGGATGGTGATTCCGGCTTTGAACTGGCCCAGATCTGGTTCGATCAGACGACACGTCGCATCGATGCGATGAAGTCGATCGAGGATGACCTTGAGCGGGCTTTGCATGACCTGTGCGAAACGCGGCTGGCCAAGGCGCATGCCGAGTTGATCGATGATGAGGCGAGGATTGCCGAGCTCGCCCGCCAGTGCAGCGCCTCCCTGCCCGTTGGGGTCATTTTGGGCCGTCCCGTCGATTCCGCCGATCCCGGCTTGTTGCTGGATGTGGAGCGGCGGCATGTGACAGGGGGAACGAGCGCGATCGGGCAATCCCTCATCGAGCTGGTGCAGATGCAGTCGCGCCGCCTGCAGACCATGGAAGACGAGCTGCAGGCCGCGCGCGAGGCACTGGACGAGCGCAAGCTGATCGAGCAGGCCAAGGCCCTGCTCATCAAGCATCGGGGCATGACGGAGGACGAGGCCTACCGGGTGCTGCGCAAGGCTGCCATGGATCAGGGCAAGCGGCTGATCGAAGTCGCCCGCGCAGCCATAGCCATGGCCGAAGTGCTGGGGTCGAAGTTCTGACCCTTTTTCCGGCAACGTGCTGCATCACGGTGCAGCGCGGCGCACAGATTCGGGGCGGGTGCGGCTGCCTCCGGCCATGGAACCTCATGAAAACGACCTCCATGTCATTGGCACAGTGTTTGCTTTGAGATAACTAGCGGCCAACGTCGGTCGTCACGGTTGAAGGGCAATGGCGCTCATGTCACGGGAATAACCATCCCGTGGTGTGGGCGCCTTTTTATTTGGGCGATACAAGGGGACACCAGCATGAGCACTGACGGCAAGCACGCAAGCAGCAGGCGCGGCTTTCTCAAGAACACGGTGGCGGCGGTCGGCGGCGCGGCGCTTTACGGCATGCTGCCGACCGGCATCCGCGCCGGGGCCTGGGCGGCGGGATCGGATGCGCCGGAGAGGACCGAGCTGAAGGTCGGCTTCATCCCGCTGACCGACTGCGCCAGCGTGGTCATGGCCTCGGTCAAGGAGTTCGACAAGAAGTACGGCATCAAGATCATCCCGTCCAAGGAAGCCTCGTGGGCCGCGGTGCGCGACAAGCTGGTCAACGGCGAGCTGGACGCGGCGCACGTGCTGTACGGCCTAGTCTACGGCGTCAACCTCGGCATCGGCGGCCCGAAGAAGGACATGGCGGTGCTGATGACCCTCAACAACAACGGCCAGGCCATCTCCCTTTCCAACCAGCTCAAGGACAAGGGCGTGACCGACGGTGCCAGCCTCGCCAGGCTGGTCGCAAGCGAGAAGCGCGAATTCACCTTCGCCCAGACCTTCCCGACCGGCACCCACGCCATGTGGCTGTACTACTGGCTGGCGAACTACGGCATCGACCCGTTCAAGGACGTGAAGAACATCACCGTGCCGCCCCCGCAGATGGTCGCCAACATGCGCATCGGCAACATGGACGGCTTCTGCGTGGGCGAGCCCTGGAACGCGCGCGCCATCATGGACAAGATCGGCTTCACCGCCGAGACCACCCAGGGCATCTGGAAGGACCATCCGGAAAAGGTTCTCGGCACCACCGCCGACTTCGTCAAGCAGAACCCGAATGCGGCGCGTGCCCTGACCATGGCCGTGCTGGAGGCCTCGCGCTACATCGACGCCATGGGCAACCGCCCGGAAGTCGCCAAGGTCATCGCCGACAAGTCCTACGTCAACACCGCCGTCGATGTCATCGAGGGCCGCATGAAGGGCGAGTACGACAACGGCCTCGGCAAGTCCTGGAAGGACGCCGACTACATGAAGTTCTTCAACGACGGCGCGGTCAACTTCCCCTACCTGTCCGATGGCATGTGGTTCCTCACCCAGCACAAGCGCTGGGGCCTGCTCAAGGACCACCCGGACTACCTGGCGGTCGCCAGGCAGATCAACCAGGTCGACCTGTACAAGCAGGCCGCAAGCCAGCTTGGCATCAGCGTGCCGTCCAGCCCCATGCGCAGCGCCACCCTGTTCGACGGCGTCAAATGGGACGGCAGCGACCCGAAGGCCTACGCGGACAGCTTCAAGATCAAGGCCTGACGGTCACCGCACCAACGCGGGGGAGTCTGGCTCCCCCAGGAGTGAATCATCATGAGCACCTTCATGACCCATGCCCCCGGCTCGGAGCGCCTCAAGGCCATCATCCGCGCCACCCTGCCGCCTGTGATCGGGCTGGCCCTGTTCATCCTGCTGTGGGCCCTGGTGTCCGCCAGCACGCCCACCCTGCCGGGGCCGGGCAAGACCTTCGCCGCGGCGGTGGAACTGTTCTCCGACCCGTTCTACAACAACGGCCCGAACGACCAGGGCATCGGCTGGAACATCCTCCATTCGCTGGAGCGGGTCGGCATCGGCTTCGGCCTGGCCGCGCTGATCGGCATCCCGCTCGGTTTCATCATCGGTCGTTTCAGCTTCTTCAACGACATGCTCGCCCCCATCATCAGCCTGCTGCGCCCGGTCTCGCCGCTGGCCTGGCTGCCGATCGGCCTGCTGGTGTTCCAGAAGGCCGAGCCCGCCGCCATCTGGGTGATCTTCATCTCCAGCATCTGGCCGATGATCATCAACACCGCCGTCGGCGTGACCCGCGTGCCGCAGGACTACATGAACGTGGCCCGCGTGCTCAACCTGTCCGAATGGAAGATCGTCACCCGCATCCTGTTCCCCGCCACCCTGCCTTACGTGCTGACCGGCGTGCGCCTCTCCATCGGCGTGGCCTGGCTGGTGATCGTCGCCGCGGAAATGCTGACCGGCGGCATCGGCATCGGCTTCTGGGTGTGGGACGAATGGAACAACCTGGTGGTGGAGCACATCATCATCGCCATCTTCGTGGTCGGCATCGTCGGACTCCTGCTGGAGGCCGGACTGACCATGCTCGCCAAGCGCTTCGACTACGCCGCCCGCTAAAGGAGTCCAAGATCATGAATGCCTACATCCAGCTCGAAGACGTCGGGATGCAGTTCCAGACCAAGCGCGGGCCGTTCGTTGCCCTGCGCGAGGTCAACCTGGACATCCAGAAGGGCGAGTTCATCTCCATCATCGGCCACTCCGGCTGCGGCAAGTCGACCGTGCTCAACCTCGTTGCCGGCCTGCTGGACGCCAGCTCCGGCAACCTTCTGTGCGCCGGGCGCGAGATCAAGGGCCCGGGTCCGGACCGCGCGGTGGTGTTCCAGAACCACTCCCTGCTGCCCTGGCTGACCTGCACTCAGAACGTGCTGCTGGCCGTCGAACAAGTGTTCGGCCAGAAGGAGAGCAAGGCCCGGCTGCTCGAACGTGCCCACCGTGCGCTCGACCTGGTGCACCTGGGCCATGCGCGGGACAAGTACCCGCACGAGATCTCCGGCGGCATGAAACAGCGCGTCGGCATTGCCCGCGCGCTGGCCATGGAGCCCAAGGCCCTGCTGATGGACGAGCCGTTCGGCGCGCTCGACGCGCTGACCCGCGCCCACCTGCAGGACGAGCTGATGCGCATCTGCGCCGAGACCCAGAGCACCGTGATCATGGTCACGCACGACGTGGACGAGGCCGTGCTGCTGTCCGATCGCATCGTGATGATGACCAACGGTCCGGCGGCCACCGTCGGCGAGATCCTCACCGTCGACCTGCCGCGCCCGCGCGATCGCCTGGCCCTGGCCGACGATCCGACCTACAACCACTGCCGCCACGCCGTGCTCAAGTTCCTCTACGAGAAGCAGCGCAAGGTCGAGGACATCGGCGAGGCGCGCAAGGCCTCGGCCAAGAGCAAGGCGGCCTGAGGTCGAGTCATGGACAGGCAGCGTCTGGTGGTGATCGGCAACGGGATGGCCGGGATGCGCACAGTGGAGCACCTGCTGCGCCTGGCCCCGGGCAGGTACGCCATCACCGTGATCGGCAGCGAGCCGCGCGGAAACTACAACCGCATCCTGCTCTCGCCGGTGCTGGCGGGCGAGAAGGCGTTCGCCGACGCCCTGCTGCACGACCTGCCCTGGTATGCCGAACAGGGTATCGAGCTGATCGCGGGAGCGACCGTCACTGCCATCGACCGCGAACGGCGTTGCGCATTGACCGACAAGGGCCAGTCCATCCGATACGACCGGCTGCTGCTTGCCACCGGCTCGGAACCGTTCATGCCGCCGCTGCCCGGCATCGAGTTGCCCGGCGTGCTCGGATTCCGCGACCTGGACGACGTGCAGGCCATGCTGGACGCGGCCCGCCAGCATCGACATGCCGTGGTGATCGGCGGTGGCATTCTCGGCCTGGAAGCGGCGGATGCCCTGACCCGGCGTGGCATGCAGGTCATCGTGGTGCACCGCAATGGCTGGCTGATGGACCGGCAACTCGACGAGACCGCCGCCCGCATGCTGCAGGACGCGCTGGAAGCGCGAGGCATCCGCTTCGCGCTCAACGGACGCACGGCGGCGCTGGAAGGACATGCCCGTGTGACCGGCGTGCGACTGGAGACAGGCGAGGTGCTTCCCGCCGACCTGGTGGTGGTCACCGCCGGTGTGCGTCCGCGCATCGAATTGGCCCGAGCGGCGGGGCTGGACTGCGGGCGGGGCGTGATCGTGGACGACCATCTCGCCACCTCCGACCCGGCCATCCTCGCGGTGGGTGAGTGCATCGAGCACCGCGGCGAGACCTTCGGCCTGGTTGCTCCGCTGTGGGAACAGGCCGAGGTACTGGCCCGCCGCCTGGCCGGGGATGCCTCGGCCCGCTATGAAGGGACGGTCACCCAGACCCGGCTCAAGGTCACCGGCATCGAGGTCTTCTCCGCCGGTGATTTCCACGGCGGCGAAGGTTGCGAGGTGCTCACCCTGCACGACCCCGTCGCCGGCCACTACCGCCGCCTCGCGCTGCGCGACGGCCACCTGGCCGGCGCGGTGCTGTACGGCGATGCCAGCGACGGCGGCTGGTACTTCGACCTGATGCAGTCCGGACACGACCTGTCATACCTGCGTCAACAACTCATCTTCGGCGAGGCCCTTTGCCGCCTCGACGAACCCGAACCGGCCGCCCAATGCGCGGCGAGGAGTCCAGTCATGAACAAGCCTACCTTGATCGTCGCCGGCCACGGCATGGTCGGACACAGCCTGCTCGAAAAGCTGGTCGAACGCGGCCTGCGCCACACGCACCGCGTCATCGTGTTCGGCGAGGAGCCGCGCCCCGCCTACGACCGCGTGCACTTGTCCGAATACTTCGGCGGGCGCACGGCGGAAGACCTGTCGATGGTGCCCGAGGGCTTCTTCGAACAGCACGGCATCGAGCTGCGCCTGGGCACGCCCGTCACCGCCATCGACCGCGTGCGCAAGTGCGTGACCGATGGCGCGGGCCACGAAACCCCATATGACACGCTGGTGCTCGCCACCGGCTCCTACCCCTTCGTGCCGCCGCTGGAGGGCCGGGGGCGCGAGGCCTGCCTGGTCTACCGCACCATTGAGGATCTCGAGTCCATCACCCACTGGGCCGCGCAGTCGAAGACCGGTGTGGTGGTCGGCGGCGGGCTGCTCGGGCTGGAAGCGGCCAACGCGCTCAGGCAGCTAGGCCTTGAGACCCACGTGGTCGAGTTCGCCCCGCGCCTGATGCCGGTCCAGCTCGACGAGGGCGGCGGCGCCATGCTGCGGCGCAAGATCGAGGACCTGGGCGTGCGCGTGCACACCGGCAAGAACACCCAGCGGATCGTGGCCGGGGAGCATGCCCGCCACCGCATGGAGTTCGCCGACGGCGAGTTTCTTGAAACCGACCTGATCCTGTTCTCCGCCGGCATCCGCCCGCGCGACCAACTGGCGCGCGACTGCGGCCTGGACGTCGGCCCGCGCGGCGGCATCGTGATCGACAACCAGTGCCGCACCTCGGACCCGTCCATCTTCGCCATCGGCGAGTGCGCGCTGTGGAATGGGCAGATCTTCGGCCTGGTCGCCCCCGGCTACCA
This sequence comes from Pseudomonadota bacterium, assembly GCA_049322715.1. Lineage (GTDB taxonomy): Bacteria > Pseudomonadota > Gammaproteobacteria > Halothiobacillales > Halothiobacillaceae > Thiofaba. Next base: position 18,846 of record JBMOQP010000001.1, on the reverse strand, counting down.
GATGGCGCGCGTGGTGGCGGACGAGCTGGCGGGCAAGGAGGGCGCCTTCACGGGCGCGGATATGAGCACCAAGCTCAAGCTGCTCGGCGTGGACGTCGCCTCCATCGGTGACGCGCACGGCGCCACGCCCGGCAGCCTGGCCTACACCTATGTCGACGGGCCGAACGCGGTCTACAAGAAGATCGTGGTCTGCGGCGAGGCCAAGACCCTGCTCGGCGCGGTGTTGGTGGGCGATGCCAATGAATACGGCACCCTGCTGCAGATGGCACTCAACGGCATTCCACTGCCCGAACACCCGGACAGCCTGATCCTGCCGGCCCGCGAGGGAAGCATGCCGAAGGCCCTGGGCGTGGCTGCGCTGCCCGCCACCGCGCAGATCTGCTCCTGCCACAACGTCAGCAAGGGCGACATCACCGCCGCGGTCGAGGGCGGCTGCACCAGCGTCGCCGAACTGAAGGCCGCTACCCGCGTGGCCACCGGCTGCGGAGGCTGCGCGGCGCTGGTCAAGCAGGTGCTGGACTTCGAGCTTGCGCAGCGTGGCGTCGAGGTGAGGAAGGACCTCTGCGAGCACTTCGCCCACTCGCGCCAGGAGCTCTACCACCTGGTCAAGGTCGGCGGCATCAAGACCTTCGACGAGCTGATCGCCCGCCACGGCAAGGGCCACGGCTGCGACATCTGCAAGCCCGCTGCCGCCTCCATCCTGGCCTCGGTGTGGAACGAGTATGTGCTCAAGGACGAGCACTTCGGCCTGCAGGACACCAACGACCGCTACCTCGCCAACATGCAGAAGGACGGCAGCTACTCCATCGTGCCGCGCATTCCGGGCGGCGAGATCACTCCGGACGGTCTGCTCGCCATTGGCGGCGTGGCCAAGAAATACGGCCTCTACACCAAGATCACCGGCGGCCAGCGCATCGACCTGTTCGGCGCGCGGCTGGAGCAGCTGCCGCTGATCTGGAGGGAACTGATCGACGCCGGCTTCGAGACTGGCCAGGCCTACGGCAAGTCGCTGCGCACGGTGAAGTCCTGTGTCGGCTCCACCTGGTGCCGCTACGGCGTGCAGGATTCGACCGGCCTCGCGATCGAGCTGGAAAACCGCTACAAGGGCCTGCGCGCCCCGCACAAGATCAAGTTCGCCGTCTCCGGCTGCACCCGCGAGTGCGCCGAGGCGCAGGGCAAGGATGTGGGCGTGATCGCCACCGACAAGGGCTGGAACCTCTACGTCTGCGGCAATGGAGGCATGAAACCGCGCCATGCCGACCTGTTCGCCGCTGATCTCGACAAGGACACCCTTATTCGTTACATCGACCGCTTCCTGATGTTCTACGTCCAGACCGCCGACCGCCTCCAGCGCACCAGCACCTGGATGGACAACCTCGAAGGCGGCATCGACTACCTGCGCGGCGTGGTCATCCACGACTCGCTGGGCTTGGGCGAGGAGCTGGAGGCCCGGATGCGACACGTGGTCGACACCTTCCAGTGCGAATGGAGGACCACCATCGAGAACCAGGAACGGTTGAAGCTGTTCCGCGCCTTCGTCAACAGCGACGCGCCTGACGAGAACATCGTGTTCGTCGAAGAACGCGGCCAGATCCGCCCTGCCACCGAGGAGGAAAAGGCCCTGCGGTCCGGCGCGTGACTCCGGGGCTGCGCGGGGCTGGCCGCGAAATTGCTTGGCCGATCATCAAGGGCGATCCCGCCCTCGCCATGCCTCATTTGGGAACATAGACAGCATGAACATCGCCATTCTCCAGCACATGGCCCACGAGGGCCCGGGACGCATCGCCGACTGGGCCCGGGACCGTGGACACGCCACCACGACGCACCAGCTCCATCGCGGCGAATCGTTGCCGGAGCCGGATGCCTTCGACCTGCTGGTCGTGCTGGGAGGCGGCATGAGCGTGCATGACGTGGCCGACTACCCTTGGCTGGCCGACGAGCGCGCACTGATCGGGGATGCGCTGTCCGCCGGAAGGCAGGTCGTCGGCATCTGCCTTGGCGCCCAGCAGATCGCCCACGCGCTGGGCGCGAAGGTCCAGCCGAATGGCGAGCGCGAGGTGGGCTTCTGGCCCGTGCGCAAGCTCGCCGAGGGACAGCCGCTGCCTGACGAGTTGACCGTCCTGCACTGGCACGGCGACACCTTTGAGCTGCCCGCCGGCGCCTCCCTGCTTGCCACCAGCGCGGCCTGTCGCCACCAGGTCTTCCTCGCCGCCGATGGCCGGGCCCTCGGCCTGCAGTGCCATCTCGAGGCCACGCCCGGGATGGTCGAGTCCTTCTGCCGCGAGGACGCCGGCTACCTGATTCCGCCGCCCGGCCAGGGCCGCTGGATGCAGGACGCCGCCCGGATGCTCGCCGAACAGGATGCCTATGGCCCGATGGGGGCGGCCTTGTTCAACCTGCTCGATGCCTTCACCGCCCAAGCGAGAGAACCATGAACGACTGGATCGATATCTGCGCCCTGAACGAACTGCCGGCCAACGCCGGGCTTGCCGCCCGCGTGGGTGGCCGGCAACTCGCCCTGTTCCACCTGCCCAAGACCGAGCAGAAGGTCTTCGCCCTTGCCAACCACGATCCCAAGGGCGGGGCCAGCGTCCTGTCGCGTGGCCTGCTGGGCGACATCGGCGGCGAGCTGGTGGTCGCATCGCCGCTCTACAAGCACCACTACCGCCTGCGCGACGGGCAGTGCCTGGAGGACGAAGGGGTGCGGGTGCCGACCTGGCAGGTGAAGGTCGAAGGAGGGCGTGTCCTGGCGCAGATCGCATCTTGATCAGCCAGCCGCCTCCTGCCGCACATGCTGTCCGCGCGACCGACGTCGCGGAAATGGTCTATACAAGCCAGTACGTCGGTCACGCCCGGGTGCTCAGCGCCATCAGGTCCTGACCTTCGTTCGCCGGCCGGGACATGGCCCGCGACCTCGACGGAGTCGGACCCTCCTCCCGAACCGCGTGTTGCACACGCATGATCAAGGAGACGGATGGCATGAACGACGAACCCCTTCCAGAACACCACCAGCCCGATTCATCCCGCCGGGGATTCCTGCGCGCGGGACTCGCCCTGGGCGGGATGGGCCTCCTGGGCCAGGCCGGCGCGGCGACGAAAACGGTCGAGTTGCCTATGGTCAATGGCACGCGCGAGCTGGCGACCTATCCGCAGAAGCGCGAACTGATCCTCATGACGGCGCGCCCGGTCCAGCTCGAGACCCCCATGCACGTCTTCAACGAGGGTGTCCTGACCCCCAACGATGCTTTCTTCGTGCGCTGGCATTTGTCGGATGTCCCCACCATCATCGACGGGGCATCGTTCCGGATCAGGCTCCATGGCCGGGTGAAGCAGCCGCTCGACCTAGGCATGCAGGAGCTGCAAAGCGACTTCGAGCCGGTGGAGATCACCGCAGTGTGCCAGTGCTCCGGCAACAGCCGGGGGTTCTTCAATCCGCGTGTTCCCGGCGGGCAATGGGGCAACGGGGCCATGGGCAACGCGAAGTGGACGGGTGCGCGCCTGCGCGACGTGCTGAACAAGGCCGGCCTGGAATCCGATGCCGTGCAGGTGCGGTTCAACGGCGCCGACGGCGGACCCCTCCCGGGCATGCCCGACTTCATCAAGGCGCTGGACATGGGTGTGGCCATGGGCGAGGACGTCCTGCTCGCCTATGCCATGAACGGCGAACCCTTGCCCCTCCTCAACGGCTACCCGGTGCGCCTGGTCGTTCCCGGCTGGTATGCCACCTACTGGGTCAAGATGCTGAATGAGATCGAGGTCATCGGCACGGTGGACCAGAACTTCTGGATGAACCCCGCCTACCGCATTCCCGACAACCCCTGCGGGTGCATCCAGCCGGGCGAGCAGGTCAAAACGGTGCCCATCAACCGCCTGACGGTCCGCTCGTTCATCACCAGCCTGGCCGACGGGGCGAAGATCAAGGGTGGGCACGCGCATGAGGTGAAGGGCATCGCTTTCGATGGCGGCTACGGGATCGCCAAGGTGCTGTTCTCCTCCGACGGCGGCAGAACCTGGCAGGACACGGTGCTGGGCAAGGACCACGGCAAGTACGGCTTCCGCGAGTGGAGCATCGCGTTCAAGCCCGCGGGAGGGCGCAGCTACGAGCTGGCCTGCCTGGCCATCAGTAACAACGGTGAAAGCCAGCGCTTCAGCCCGCGCTGGAATCCGGCCGGCTACCTGCGCAACGTGGTCGAGCCCTTGCGGGTCAGGGCCATCTGAGGAGGGCATGCGATGAACTGGCATCCTCGTTCGATTCCTATGCTCGCCCTCGTGCTTGGCTCCCTCACGAGCACCGGTGCAGCCGTGGCGGAGCCCCTGGGCACCGTGAGCATCACCCTTCCTCCCGAAACGGCGCAGTACAAGCCCGGCCCGGGGGTGGAGATCGTGCGCAAGAACTGCACGGCCTGCCATTCGGCCGATTACGTCTACATGCAGCCTCCGCTCACGGAGGCGCAATGGCGCGCCACCGTGGCCAAGATGAAGAAGGCGATGAACGCGCCCATCGCCGATGGCGACATCGACACCATCGTCCAGTACCTGATGTCGCAGAACGGCAAGAGGTAGCCTTCTCCCCGAGGGCGAAAGCCCCCCGGGCGTTGCACCGTCTCCGCCTCGTTGGATGATCCGGGATGGTGCGTGACGCCCCATTCCGGGGCGTGGCCGTGCATTCCGTGTGTCCCGTGCCCATGTCCGTCCGTGTGGATCGGGCTGGCATCAAACCTGCTTGATCGATCCCTGTCTCCCCAAAGGCGGGGAGATATTGATGAGAGGACAAAGGCGTCCTGTTCCCAGCGCATGTCAGATGAGCGCCGGGGCAGGGCGCCTTTTTCGTTTGCGAGACCAGCATGAGCACGACGATTCAAGCACCGGACACGGCCCTGACCACCTGCCCCTATTGCGGCGTCGGCTGCGGAATCCAGGCCCGCCTCGAGGACGGCCGCCTGACCGGCGTGAAGGGCGACAAGAGCCATCCCGCCAACCTCGGCCGCCTGTGCGTGAAGGGATCGGCACTGCACGAGACCGTCGATCACGACGGCCGCCTGCTAGACCCCGAGATTGGCGGCAAGCCGGTGGACTGGGATACCGCGCTGGACGCCGTGGCCGAGGGGTTCGTCCGCATCATGCGCGAACACGGACCGCAGGCGGTGGCCTTCTACGTCTCCGGCCAACTGCTGACCGAGGATTACTACGTCGCCAACAAGCTGATGAAGGGCTACATCGGCGCAGCCAACATCGACACCAATTCGCGCCTGTGCATGGCCTCAGCCGTGGTCGGCTACAAGCGCGCCTTCGGCATGGACGCGGTGCCCTGTTGCTATGAGGACCTGGAAGCAGCCGACCTGATCGTGCTGGTCGGCTCCAACACCGCCTGGGCGCACCCCGTGGTCTACCAGCGTATCGAGTCGGCCAGGAAGGACCGGCCATCGATGCGGGTGATCGTGGTCGATCCGCGTCGTACCTCCACCTGCGACCTCGCCGACCTGCACCTGCCGCTCAAGCCGGGTACCGACGCCGTGCTGTTCAGCGGCCTGCTGGCCTGGCTCGCGGCCACCCACGCCATCGACCGGTGCTATCTCGACGCCCACACCGAGGGCTTCGACGAGGCGCTGGTTGCCGCGCGCGAGTGGACGCCCAGACGCGTGGCCGAGACCTGCGGGCTGCCGCTCGCGGATGTGCTGTCCTTCTTCAGCCAGTACGCCGACACCGACAAGGTGGTGACGATGTACTCGCAGGGCGTGAACCAGTCGTCCAGCGGGGTGGACAAGTCCAACGCCATCATCAACTGCCACCTCGCCACCGGGCGCATCGGCCGCGAGGGCATGGGGCCGTTCTCGATCACCGGCCAGCCGAACGCGATGGGCGGGCGCGAGGTCGGCGGCCTCGCCAACCAGCTAGCCGCGCACATGGACTTCTCCCCGGAGGACGTGGAGCGCGTGCAGCGCTTCTGGGGCAGCCCGGTCATCGCCGGTGCCCCCGGCCTGAAGGCGGTGGACCTGTTCCGCGCCATCGGCGATGGGCGCGTGAAGGCGGTCTGGATCATGGCGACCAACCCGGTGGTGTCGATGCCGGACGCCGACACCGTACGCCAGGCGCTGGCCGGCTGCGAGCTGGTGGTGGTGTCCGACATCCTGCGAGAGACCGACACCACGGCCTTCGCCCACATCCTGCTGCCAGCCACCGGCTGGGGCGAAAAGGACGGCACGGTCACCAACTCCGAGCGCCGCATCTCGCGCCAGCGCGGCATCCTTCAACCCCCCGGCGAGGCGCGCCACGACTGGTGGATCATCACCGAGGTCGCGCGCCGCATGGGTTTTGCGCAAGGCTTTCCCTACACCCGACCGGCCGACATCTTCCGCGAACACGCCGCCCTCTCGGCCTTCGAGAACGGCGGCCGGCGGGCCTTCGACATCGGCGCCTTGGCCGACATCACGGATGACCAGTACGACGTTCTGCAGCCTGTGCAATGGCCGGTCACCGCGGCCGCGCCGCGGGGCACCCAGCGCCTGTTCGCCGACGGTCGATTCTTCACCCCGGGCGGTCGCGCCCGGATCATACCCATCACCCCTCGTCCCCCGGTCCATGCGCCCGATGCGCGCTACCCCTTCGTGCTCAACACCGGCCGCGTGCGCGACCAGTGGCACACCATGACCCGCACCGGCAAGGCCGCCCGCCTGCTGGCGCACATCGACGAGCCTTACTGCGAGATCCATCCAGACGATGCCAGCCGCATCGGGCTCGCGGATGGTGTCCTGGCGCGCATCGTCTCGCCCACCGGCTGGATGCTGGCGCGCGCCAGGGTCAGCCAAGGGCAGCGCCCCGGCTCGCTGTTCGTGCCCATGCACTGGAACGGCCAGTTTGCCTCCCAGGCGCGCATGGGAACGCTGGTCGCGGCGGTGACCGATCCGCTCTCGGGCCAGCCCGAATCCAAGCACGGCCCGGCACGGGTCGAGCCATGGATACCATCCTGGCAGGCGGTGTTGTTTACCTGCGGCGAGCTCGATCTGGATGGACTGCCCTACTGGGTAAAGGTTCCGGGCGAGGACGTCATCCGCCATGAGCTTGCGGGCACCGAGGCCGTGGCCGACTGGCGCGCCTGGCTGGATGATCGCCTGGCAGTGGCGGGGGTAAGGCTGGAGGCCGGCGACCCGCAAGGGCCTGCCTATCACGCCGTGATGTGGGCCGATGGGCGGCCCGTCGCCGCCCTTTACGTCTCGTCCGCCCGGCCCGCCATCGACCGCGAGGCCATCTCGACCGCCTTCCGAGAGCCGCCCGCGGACAGCGCCGGACGCCTCGCCATGCTGGCGGGGCGCGCCCCGGCGGGTGGCGATGACGTCGGACGCCTCGTCTGTTCCTGCTTCCGCGTCGGCGAACATGCCATCCACAAGGCCATCGAGGCCGGCTGCACCACGGCCGAGGCACTGGGCGCCTCGCTCAAGTGCGGCACCAACTGCGGCTCCTGCATCCCGGAGCTGAAGGCCCTGATCCATTCGCATGCCATCTCCAAGGCAGCCTGAGGAGTCCAGCATGGAAAACCTGCCCGTCTTCATGAACCTCCGGGATCGTCCGGCATTGGTCGTCGGCGGCGGCACGGTCGCCGCGCGCAAGGCCGAGCTGCTGCTGCTGGCCGGGGCCCGGGTGACCGTCATCGCCCCGCGCGTGCGCAACGAGATGCAGCGCATGATCGAGGCCGGCCGCGTGCACTGGCGGGAACAGGTGTTCGGCCCCGGCCTGGTCAGGGGATTCCGCATCGTCATCGCCGCCACCGACAACGACGCGGTCAATCGCCTGGTGTTCGAGGAATGCGAACGCCACGCCATCCCGGTCAACGTGGCCGACCAGCCGGACCTGTGCAGCTTCATCCTGCCGTCGATCGTCGAGCGCGGCCCGCTGACCATCGCCATCTCCACTGGCGGGCGCTCGCCCATCCTCGCGCGGCTGCTCAAGGCGCGGCTGGAGACCCTGGTCCCGGCGGGATTCGGCCTGCTGACGGACCTGCTGGGACGCTACCGCAGCGCGGTCAAGGAACGCTTTGCCGAGCAGGATACGCGCAAGTACTTCTGGGAGCGCTTGCTGGACGGCCCGCTGGTGCAACTGGCCACCTCCGGCCAGATCGCCCAGGCCGAACGGCTGATCGAGGACGCGCTGGATGCGGCGCAACCCGCCGCCTCGGGCGAGGTCTGGCTGATCGGTGCGGGGCCGGGCGACCCGGACCTGCTCACGCTCAAGGCCCTGCGCCTGTTGCAGCAGGCCGACGTGGTCGTCCATGACCGGCTGGTGCCGGAGGCCATCGTCAACCTCGCACGCCGCGAGGCGGAGCGGATCGACGTGGGCAAGAGCATGAGCAACCACACCCTGCCGCAGGAGGAGATCAACCGGCTGCTGGTCGACCTGGCAAGGCAGGGAAGGCGCGTGGCGCGCCTGAAGGGGGGGGACCCCTTCGTGTTCGGCCGGGGCGGGGAGGAAATGGAGACAGTGGTCGAGGCCGGCATTCCCTGTATCGCAGTGCCTGGCATCACGGCGGCGGCCGGCTGCGCTGCCTACGCGGGCATTCCGCTCACCCACCGCGACCACGCGCAGTCGGTACGTTTCATCACCGGCCACACGAAAAAGGACGACATGGGCCTCGATTGGCGCGCGCTGGTCGCGGAGGGCCAGACCCTGGTGTTCTACATGGGCCTGGCGAACGTCGAGCGCATCTGCGAGAGGCTGATGGCCCACGGCATGCGACCCGGCATGCCGGCCGCCATCGTCGAGCGCGGCACGCTGGCCGACCAGCGCGTGTTCGAGGGCAGCCTGGCAAGCCTGCCGGACGTGGTGCGCGATGCCCAGCCACGCTCGCCCAGCCTGATCGTGGTCGGCGAGGTGGTGAGGCTGCGCGCGCGGCTGGGGTTCGCGGACGAGCCGTCTGCGGTCGCCGCCGACATGGCGCTGTTCGCGGCCTGAACCATGCATCCCTTCGCCCCCTTCATCCAGATCCTCGGCAAGGGCCGCCACGGCTCGCGCAGCCTGACGCAGGACGAGGCGCGACAGGCCTTCGGCATGATCCTCGACGGCGCGGCCACGCCCGAGCAGGTGGGGGCCTTCCTGATGCTGATCCGAGTGCGCGAGGAGACCCCGGAGGAGGCGGCCGGCTTCGTAGAGGCCGTGCGTGACCGGATCGCCGTGCCCGAAGGCATGCCCGTGCCCGCCATCGACTGGGGCAGCTACGCCGGCAAGCGCCGCCACCTGCCCTGGTTCCTGCTTGCCGCGCGGCTGCTGGCGCAAAACGGCCTGCCGGTGTTCATGCACGGCACCGAAGGAGAGTCCGGGGACCGGCTCTACACCCGCGCGGCGCTGGCGGCGCTTGGCCTCCCCGCGTCCGCATCGTTCGCGGAGGCCGGCGATCGACTCGCCGCCAGCGGCTTCGCCTTCCTGCCGCTGGAGGCCTTCGCCCCCAGATTGAAACGGCTGATGCAACTGCGTGACCTGCTCGGCCTGCGCTCGCCGGTGCACAGCGTGGCGCGCATGCTCAACCCGCTCGGCGCGCCGCTGTCGGTGCACGGCATCTTCCACCGCGGCTATGAGCTCATCCATCAGCGCACCGCCTGTCTTCTCGGCGAGCCAGCCGTGCTCGTGTTCAAGGGCGATGGGGGGGAGGCGGAAATCAATCCCGAAATGGGAGCCGAGGTGCTGGTCAGCCGGGAGGCGGTGACGGGCGGTTTCGACCTGCCGCCCCTGCTTGAACGCCGCCAACTCAAGCCGGAACGGCTCGACCCCGCGCACCTGCGGGCAGTCTGGGAGGGCGATGCCCGCGACGTCTACGGCGAGGCCGCCGTCATCGCCACCGTTGGCTGTGTGCTGCAGGCTCGTGGGATGGCCGCCGGCCGGGACGAGGCCCTCGCGCTGGCCCGCGCCTGGTGGGCCGCCCGATGAACCGGCGCAGTCCCTTTATGCCCGACACCCAACGAGTCGGAATCACTGGCGTGATCCTCGCCGGCGGCCGCGGCACGCGCATGGGGGGGGTGGAGAAGGGGTTGCTGGACTGGCTGGGGCGGCCGCTGATCGCCCGTCTGATCGAGGACTTGGCGCCGCAGGTGGAGCGCCTGCTCATCAATGCCAACCGTGCCCACGAGCGCTATGCGGCGTTCGGCCTGCCGCTGGTCGCCGATGATCCGCGCCATGCCGGGCTGGGACCGCTGGCCGGGGTGCATGCCGCGCTGACGGCGGTGGAGACGGGGCGCGTGGTGTGCGTGCCATGCGACCTGCCCGGACTTCCGGAGGATCTCGTCAGCCGCTTGGTGGCGGCATCCACGGGGCAGGGGGCCCCCCTGGTCATGGCCGCGACGGGGGCACGCCTTCACCCCACCGTCTGTCTCGTCGACGCATCCTTCCGCAGCTCCTTGCAGGACAGCCTGCAGCGGGGCGAGCACGCCGCCTGGCGCTGGTTCGCGGCCCATCGTGTGCGGCTCGTGGATTTCGGGGAATCCGGCCCGCTGGCCCGCAACCTCAATACGCCGGGGGATCTTGCCGCCCTGGGAATGCCGGCAGGGCGGACAAGGTCAGGCTGATCCAGGTCCTTAGCGCGCCTTGGGTCCCAGGACCGGGGGCATGGGGGCCTAGGAGCCTGTCGGACTTGAGCCGAACTGGCTGCAAAAGCTTGCGGAATCCATCCCTGGATTCACCGATCCGTCGGGCTCTCGAAGGCCGATCTCGAGGGCCGTACCCCGCAGGGGCTTCCGGCATGGATGCCGGAAGGGACTGAGAGGAGGGACCAGCGGATCGGGATTCGCCGTAAGGTGAACCCGAAGGGGGCCGGCCATGGATGGTCGGCATCCGCCCTTCGGGTGATGCTTCGCATCCCAACGCCGTTGGTCCCTCCTCTCCAGCCTATCGGCCCTCCATGGCCGATATCCCTTTGGGATTCGGCTGTCGAGAGCCAGGCGGCGTTGTTCGGGCCGGTCCATATTTCGCCCCTTTCTTGGGCAATAGTACTCATTATCGCCCGGCAAAATCGTCAAAATCTGGCCTCGGCCGGCGACTTTTTCGCTTCAGCCGTTCAAGTCCGACAGGCTTCTAGCCCGGCGGCTGGCTGAGCAGGTTGTGGATCACGCGCCGGAACATGTCGATCACAACGTCCTTGTCGATGTCCGGGTTGCGAATGGTGCGGAACTGCAGGCCCTCGAACATCGCGGCGAGCACCTCGACCATGCCCGCGATGCTCGTCTCGGTGTCCTCAAAGCCGGCGGCGCGGCGGAGGTTGCGGATCGTCTCGGCCAGGCTGGCGCGGCAATTCCGGTCGGCCGCCTCCACGATGCCGGCCACGCGTGGGTTGCGGGCGGCCTCGGCGATGATCTCAAGCTGCAAGCCGGCGGCCTGCGGGTCGAGCTTGCCCTGCACTCCCTCGGCGGTGCGCTCGATGAGGGCGCCCTTCACGTCGCTCGCCGAACGCAACTCGCTGTTCAGGGTCAGCATGCGCTCGAGATCCTGCGCCACGATGGCCTCGATGATGGCTTCCTTGTTCTCGAAGTAGTGGTAGATGTGGCCGGGGCTCATGCCGGAGGCCTGCGAGATCTTGGCGATGCTGGCGCCATGGAAGCCGTGCTCGCGGAAGCAGTCGGTCGCGGCGGCGAGAATCTGCGCCCGGCGGGCGTCCGAACGCTGTTGCACAGTCTTGGGTTCAAGGTCGCGCATGATCTGGATCTGGCTGGGGTGAATGCTTGCAGTATAAACGACCCATTGTAGAATGAATGTTCAAACTAGAATGAACGCTCAATCTTGTCGGGTTGTCGCGTGCTTCGTGACGCCGCGTCCCCCTTGTCCGGGAGGTCTTCCATGACGATCCATCGCAACCATCTTTTCAGGCCAGTCCTCGCCGTGCTGATCAGTGTTCTGGCGCTGACGGCCTGCGATGGCGGGAAGGAGGGAAGTGCGCCGGCCGGGGCGGCGGCGTTGCCCGTGGTCACCGTGATGACCGTGCGTCCCGGCCCGGTGACGCGGACGACAGAATTACCGGGGCGTACCGTGCCGTACCTGATCGCTGAGATCCGCCCGCAGGTCACGGGCATCATCAAGTCGCGCAAGTTCATCGAGGGCAGCGAGGTCGAGGCCGGACAGCTGCTCTACCAGATCGACCCGTCCGGCTACCAGGCCGCCTACGATGGCGCCAGGGCGAGCCTTTCGCGTGCCGAAGCCCAGCTGCAGTCTGCCCGTCTCAAGGCGGAGCGGCAGGCCGAGCTGGTCAAGATCAACGCGGTGAGCAAGGAAGCGCACGACGACGCCCAGGCGGCGCTGAAGCAAGCCCGGGCCGACGTGGCCTCGGCCAGGGCCGTGCTGGACAAGGCGAGGATCGACCTCGACTACACGCGCCTGACCGCGCCGATCGGCGGGCGCATTGGCCGCTCCATGGTCACGCCCGGCGCGCTGGTGACGGCGAATCAGGCCGAGGCGTTGGCCACCGTGCAGCAACTGGACCCGATCCACGTCGACCTGACCCAGTCCAGCGCCGATCTGCTGCGCCTGAAGCGCGAGTTCGAAGCGGGCAGGCTGCAGCGGGGGAGTGAGGGCGTGGTCCCGGTCCGGCTGGTGCTCGAGGATGGTAGCGAGTACGGCCCGGAAGGACGGCTCGCCTTCTCCGAGGTCACGGTCGATCAGGGCACGGGCAGCGTGACCTTGCGTGCCGTGTTCCCGAACCCGGAGGGTGACCTCCTGCCCGGCATGTATGTGCGCGCGCGTCTCGTCCAGGGGGTGGATGAGCAGGCGATCCTCGTGCCACATGCCGCCGTGATGCGCGATCCGAAGGGAAATGCCCAGGTGCTGCTGGTCAATGCTGAGGGCAAGGTCGAGCCGCGCGTCATCCGGACGGCCGAATCCATGGGCAACCGCTGGCGGGTGACGGACGGGTTGGCCGCGGGGGAGCGTGTGATCGTCGAGGGCCTGCAGAAGGCGCGTCCGGGCGCGACGGTGAAGGCCGAGGAAGCGAAGGCGGCGGTTGAACCCGTCGCCCAGGCGCAGTGAGGTCCTGATCCATGGCACAGATCTTCATCGACCGCCCGGTCTTCGCCTGGGTCATCGCGATCCTCATCATGCTCGCGGGCGGCCTGTCCATCACCCAGATGCAGGTCTCGCAATACCCCGCGATCGCCCCGCCGACCATTGTCGTCAACGCCGCCTACCCGGGTGCATCGGCCAAGACCGTGGAGGATGCTGTCGTCCAGGTCATCGAGCAGAAGATGAACGGTCTGGACGGGCTGCTCTACATGAGCTCGACCAGCGACTCCTACGGTAACGGCGCGGTCACGCTGACCTTCAGGACTGGCACGGACCCCGACATCGCCCAGGTCCAGGTGCAGAACAAGTTGCAGAATGCGCTGCCGCTCCTGCCGCAGGCCGTGCAGCAACAGGGCGTGACAGTCTCCAAGTCGGCGCGCAACTTCCTCATGATCATCGGCCTGGTGTCAGAGGATGGCAGCAAGACGAACAAGGACCTGTCCGATTTCCTGGCCTCCAGCGTCCAGGATCCGCTCTCGCGGGTGACCGGTGTCGGCGAGGTGCAGGTCTTCGGCGCGCAGTACGCCATGCGAGTATGGATGGATCCGGCCAGGCTCAACAACTTCGGGTTGACCCCGTCCGACCTCAAGGCGGCCATCCGGGAGCAGAACGCCGAGATTTCCGGCGGCCAGCTCGGCGGCACACCGGCCGTGTCCGGCCAGGGCTTCGCCGCCACCCTGACGGCGCAGAGCCGACTCACGACCCCGGAGGAGTTCGAGGCCATCCTGCTGCGCACCGACGCGCAGGGCGGCGAGGTACGCCTTGGGGACGTGGCGCGGGTCGAGATCGGCGCCGAGAACTATGGCACCGTGGCCCGCTACAACGGCCAGCCGGCGGGTGGCATGGGCATCAAGCTCGCAGCGGGCGCGAACGCGCTGGAGACTGCGGCGGCCGTGCATGCACGGCTCAAGGAACTGGAGCCTTTCTTTCCGCCCGGGGTGAAGTCGGTGGTGCCCTACGAGACCACGCCGTTCGTGAAGCTCTCGATCAAGTCGGTGGTCAAGACCCTGCTCGAGGCGATCCTGCTGGTCTTCGTGGTGATGTACCTGTTCCTGCAGAACCTGCGGGCCACGCTTATCCCCACCATCGCCATCCCCGTGGTGCTGCTCGGCACCTTCGGGGTGATGGCGGCGCTCGGCTTCTCGATCAATACCCTGACCCTGTTCGGCATCGTGCTCGCCATCGGCCTGCTGGTGGACGACGCGATCGTGGTGGTGGAGAACGTCGAGCGCCTGATGACGGAGGAGGGGCTCTCGCCCAAGGAGGCGACCCGCAAGTCGATGCGCCAGATCACCGGCGCGCTGGTCGGCATCGGCCTGGTGCTGTCGGCGGTGTTCGTGCCGATGGCCTTCTTCGGAGGGTCCACCGGGGTGATCTACCAGCAGTTCTCCATCACCATCGTCTCCGCGATGGCCCTGTCGGTGCTGGTGGCCATCATCTTCACCCCGGCCCTGTGCGCGACCATCCTCAGGCCGGTGGAGAAGGGGCACGGCCATGGCGAGTGCGGACTCTTCGGGCGCTTCTTCGGCGGCTTCAACCGCCTGTTCGAGCGGGGCACGCGCGGCTACACGAACACCGTGGGCGGCATGCTCGGGCGCAGCCTGCGCTTCGTCGCCATCTATGCGGCGCTCGTGGTGGTGCTCGGCTTCCTGTTCATGCGCATGCCGACCTCTTTCCTGCCGGAGGAGGACCAGGGCTTCATGTTCAACCAGATCATGCTGCCGGCGGGCGCGTCCCAGGAGCGCACCCTCGAGGTGCTGGAGAAGGTGGAGAAGCATTTCCTCGAGGGCGAGGAGGGCAACGTGAAGTCGATCTTCACCGTGGCCGGCTTCAGCTTCGCGGGCCGCGGCCAGCACATGGGCATCGGCTTCGTGAACCTGCATGACTGGAGCGAGCGCACCGAGCCCGGGCAGGACGTGAGGTCCATCGCCAACCGCGCGATGGGGGCGTTCTCGCAGATCCGCGAGGCCATGGTGTTCGCCTTCGTGCCGCCGGCGGTGATCGAGCTCGGCACGGCCGGGGGCTTCAACCTCTATCTGCAGGACCGTGCGGGCCTCGGGCACGAGGCCCTGATGGCCGCGCGCAACCAGTTCCTCGGCATGGCGGCGCAGGACCCGCGCTTGGTCCGGGTGCGCCCGAACGGCCAGGACGACATGCCCGAGTTCCGCATCGACATCGACCACGCCAGGGCGGGAGCACTGGGCCTGTCCGTGGCGGACATCAACGACACCCTGTCCACGGCCTGGGGCGGGGCCCACGTGGACGACTTCAACGACCGCGGCCGCACCAAGAAGGTCTACATCCAGGGTGAGGCCGACGCGCGCATGACGCCGGAGGACCTCGGCAAGTGGTACGTGCGCAATGACCAGGGGCAGATGGTGCCGTTCTCGGCTTTCGCCAGCGCGCGATGGGTCTACGGTTCCCCGCGCCTGGAGCGCTTCAACGGCGTCCCGGCGGTCGAGCTGATGGGCGAGGCCGCGCCGGGGCTGTCCTCGGGCGAGGCGATGGCGGCGGCCGAGGAGCTTATCGCGAAGCTTCCGCCGGGGATCGGCCACGAGTGGAGCGGCACCTCCTACGAGGAGCGCCAGAGCGGCTCGCAGGCCACGATGTTGTACGCGCTTTCGCTCCTGGTCGTGTTCCTCTGCCTGGCCGCCCTTTACGAGAGCTGGTCGGTGCCGTTCGCGGTGCTGCTGGTCGTGCCGCTCGGCGTGCTCGGCGCGGTGCTGGCGACCACAGGACGGGGACTTGCGAATGACGTCTACTTCCAGGTGGGTTTGCTTGCCACCATTGGCCTGTCGGCGAAGAACGCGATCCTGATCGTGGAGTTCGCCAAGGCCGAATGGGAGGCGGGCAGGGACCTGGTGGCCGCCACGCTGGAGGCGGTGCGCATGCGCCTGCGGCCGATCCTCATGACCTCGCTGGCCTTCGGCTTCGGCGTCCTGCCGCTCGCGATCGCCACGGGGGCTGGCTCCGGCGGCCAGCACGCGATCGGCACCGGCCTGCTCGGCGGCATTGCCGCGGGGACGGTGCTCGGTATCTTCTTCATCCCGCTGTTCTACGTGCTGGTCGTGCGCCTGTTCAGGGTGCGGCCCGCGCAGGCGGCCCCGCGCAACACCCAGGAGGTGGAATCATGATGCGGCTGCGGATTCTCTCTCTGGCGCTCGGCGCCGGACTTGCCGGTGGCTGCGCGACGCTTGCGCCGGAGCATGAGCGCCCGGCGCCCTCGGTGCCGGATGCCTTCCCCCAGGCCGGCGCACTGCCCGAAGGGCAACCGGCCGCAACCATCCCGTGGCGCGACTACTTCACCGATCCGCGCCTGCGCGAGGTGATCGCTCAGGCGCTGGAAAACAACCGCGACCTGCGCGTGGCCGCGTTCAACATCGAGAAGGCGAGGGCGCAGTACCGCATCCGGAGCGCCGACCGGTTCCCGGCGGTCGGCGCCGATGGCAGCCAGACGGTGCAGCGCCTGCCGGGCGACCTGACCACCACGGGCGAGACCATGACCCAGCGCCAGTACAGCGCGACGCTCGGCTTCGCGGCCTGGGAGCTGGATTTCTTCGGGCGCATCCGCAACCTGAGCGAGCAGTCCGTGGAGCAGTACCTCGCCACCGAGGAGGCCCGCCGCAGCTTGCGGATCAGCCTGATTGCCGAGGTGGCCCAGGCCTGGATGACCCTGGCCGCCGATCGCGAGCGCCTGGCGCTGGCCCGGAGCACCTACGAGACCCGCGAGAAGTCGTACGATCTGACCCGTCGCAGCTTCGAGCTCGGCGCGGTATCCGCGCTGGACCTGCGCCAGTCCGAGACCCTGCTGGCCGGCGTACCCCTGCGGGCCGAATGGCTGCCCGAAACACTCGGGGAGCCCACGGCTGCCGTGGCCGAGATGACGGCGGGGGTGCCCTCCGAGGTGCTGGCCCGCCGTCCGGACATCCT
>JBMOQP010000001.1:0-1790 GCA_049322715.1 Pseudomonadota bacterium | reverse complement strand
CCCTGCTGGCCGGCGTACCCCTGCGGGCCGAATGGCTGCCCGAAACACTCGGGGAGCCCACGGCTGCCGTGGCCGAGATGACGGCGGGGGTGCCCTCCGAGGTGCTGGCCCGCCGTCCGGACATCCTGCAGGCCGAGCATGAGCTGCGCGCCGCGAACGCCAGCATCGGCGCCGCCCGCGCCGCCTTCTTCCCGAGCATCGCCCTCACCGCCGGCGGCGGCACGGCCAGCAGCTCGCTGGACGGCTTGTTCGCCAGCGGTTCGGGAACATGGACCTTCATGCCGCAGGTCCGCCTGCCGATCTTCGAGGCCGGCCGCCTGCAGGCGAGCCTGGACGTGGCCGAGCTGCAGCGCGACATCGGCATCGCCCGCTACCAGAAGGCCGTCCAGACAGCGTTCCGCGAAGTGGCCGACACGCTGGCCGAGCGGGCCACCCTGGGCGAGCGGCTCGGGGCGAATCGGCGCCTGGTCGAGTCCGCGGGCGAGGGCTTCCGCCTGTCCGAGGCGCGCTACACGGCCGGGGTGGACAGCTATCTCGGCCTGCTGGATGCGCAGCGCGCGCTCTATGGCGCCGAGCTGCAGCTGATCGACGTGCGCCTCGCGGAGGCGGTCAACCGTGTCGTGCTGTACAAGGTTCTGGGGGGCGGGGCCTTGTAAGGGCGCGTTACCTCCGCTTTCCTGGCCCCAGCGGTATGACGACTGTCCGCCTTGCCGATGGGGATCCCCGGGAGCGCCGGCGCCCGCCTGCAATGGGGGGCTGGATCGCGCGACTCGTAAATTTCGTGGCATCCAGCCCGCTGGCCACAACCTCGGTGTCCGGCGGCTGCACGGAAAGTCTGTCGCTCCTGGCGTCGACCACCCCGGGTTCGGAGCCCGGGTGCTCCGCATCACCCCTTCCTTCTCATCATCTCGTACACGGCCTGTCCAGCGGGAAAGCGGTCGGGATGTCCCTTGATTTCGTCCACGACGTACCGGTTGAGGGAACACCGGATCGGCTCGGGGCGGGGAGCCATGGATACGGAGGCACTCTTGTGCGTTGAACAGGCTCGGTTTGACCTTGGACAAAAGTTGGACAGTTGTGCCTTTGGAAAGGAATATCGTGTTCACGATCCAGATGGTCAGCGATGAGATTGGCGTTCTGGCGGACACGCTGCGCAAGTGGGATCAACGCTACGGTTTTCCCAGGCCGGGGCGCACAGAGGGCGGATTCCGCCTCTACTCTGCTCGCGACCTTCGCCTGTTGCGCAGCGCCAAGGTCCTGCTGGATCAGGGGATGCGTCCGGGGCGGGTATTCCGCTCCCTGTCCGCCTCGGTGGAAGGAACCGAGGCGGCTGCGGATGACTTGCCGGACGCGGTGATCAGGGAGCTGCTTGGTCTTCTGCGGCAGGACCGTCTGGACGCGCTTCGCCAGCGACTGGAGCTCGATTCCATGGCGCTGGATGCACTGGAGTTCATCGAGTCGCGGGTCGTTCCCTTGATGAGGCGCGCCGGCGATGCCTGGGCGACGGGCGAACTGCCGGTCTTCCGCGAAC
The DNA here is from genome assembly GCA_049322715.1 of Pseudomonadota bacterium. Taxonomy (GTDB): domain Bacteria; phylum Pseudomonadota; class Gammaproteobacteria; order Halothiobacillales; family Halothiobacillaceae; genus Thiofaba. Next base: position 259 of record JBMOQP010000001.1, on the reverse strand, counting down.
ATGCCTTGTCGATGATCGTGCAATCGTTGCTCGAACAGCGGGTCTCATCCGTTCCCGAGGCGCAGGCGAGATCTCGCGTCCTGCTCGCCACGCCATCCGGAGAGCTGCATGCCTTGGGGCTTGCCGCGGCGTCGGCGTCACGCGAGTTCGTGGCTTTCGGTGTTCAAGGCTTCTTCGATTCGAGGTTCCGATATGTCCATCAAAATCCCTGACTCCATCGGCTTCCGCACCAGAACCCGTGCCGCAATCCGCGCAATCC